>CANFHU010000050.1 GCA_947446925.1 Flavobacteriia bacterium | reverse complement strand
TTTTAATCGTTAAATTAGATTAATAATTAATCAAAATAAAATGTCAGGATTAGAAAAAAACAAACTCAACACCTCGAATCTCGTAATAGAACTTTCTTCCTTGATAGAAGAAAGCAAACAACAAGTTGCTAAAGTTGCAAATAGTACATTGACCTTACTTTTTTGGCATGTTGGAAAACGTATTCAAGAAGAAGTACTTAAAAATGAACGTGCTGAATATGGAAAGCAAATTGTCGGGACAGTGGCACGACAATTGGAATTAAAATATGGACGAAATTTCACAGAGAAAAATGTACGAAGAATGATGCGTTTTGCACAGGAGTTTTCGGACTACAACATTTTGCCACCACTGGTGGCACAATTGAGTTGGTCTCATTTTTTAATATTAATTCCTTTAAAATCAAAGGAAGCAAAGTTATATTATGCGCAAAATTGCATGGATCAAAATTGGGGTAAACGAGAACTTCGCAATCAAATTCAACGAAAAGCATTTGAGCGCACTGAATTAGCAAACATACAATTTTTAAATTCACAGCCTGATTTGATGAACACATTTAAAGATCCTTATGTATTGGATTTTTTGAATTTGAAAAACACCTATTTAGAAAATGATTTAGAAAAAACCATCTTACAAGAATTAGAAACCTTTGTTTTGGAATTAGGTAGAGGATTTGCTTTTATGGAACGTCAAAAACGAATGGTTATTGATGGGGATGATTTTTATTTGGATTTATTATTTTATAACAGAACATTAAAACGCTTGGTTGCCATTGAATTAAAGTTGGGGAAGTTTGAAGCATCTCATAAGGGGCAAATGGAATTGTATTTAAAATGGCTTAATAAATACGAAAAACAAGAAGGTGAAAACGAACCTATCGGTTTGATTTTATGTGCTGAAAGTAATAAAGAACAAGTGGAATTACTTGAAATGCACAAAGATGGAATAATGGTAGCAGAATATTTAACTGTAATGCCTTCGAAAAAAGAACTAGAAACTAAATTACATCAGTTGTTGGTGGAAGCAAAGGAAAGAATTGAGCGCAATAGGTCTCCTATTTATTGAGAGAAGTGGTTCTATTTTAAGATTATTCAATAAATAAATTGACAATGAATAAGTTGTAAATTTAAAAGGCCATCTTTTCAGACAGCCTTTTGGTGTAATAAACCTATTAATTTATTCCGTACACTAAATTAATTTTTCCGAATCTGTACTTGATTTAGGTAGGTTTTTACGAGTTTTTTTGCGGCTACAATTGGTGCAATATTATGTTGTTTTGCATAGAAGAAAGTTTCCAAAGTATTCATGTATATTTTCTCGATTTTTGCTTGTAGATGCTCTTTATCCGCCTGTACGTATTCAAAATAATTGGTAATTAAACTTCCTGCATTTATTAAGAAGTCCGGTGTGAAAAGGATTCCATGTTCTTCCAATAATTTACCATCTGCTTCTTCGTTGTTTAATTGGTTTTCTGCTGGACCAGCGATTAATTTGTAGCGTAATGAATGAATGTTAAATTCGTTGATTACCCCACTGGTAGCAGCCGGAATAAGGATGTCTGCATCGTATGTAATAACATCTTCTGGAGCAATAGCGTTTAATTGCGGAAAGCGTTGTACTAAGGCTTCCACTTTTTCGTGGTCATTATCTGCAATGAAAATTTCTGCGCCGTCTTTGAGTAAGAATTCAACAATTTGTGTACCTACATTTCCAACTCCTTGAACGACGATTGTACGACGTTTTAATTCTTCAGTTCCCCAAAGGTAAAATGCAGATGCTTTTAATCCTTCCAAAACACCATATGCGGTAAAGGTAGCAAGGTTCAAAGTTTTGCGTTGGAAACTAATCGTATGCGCAGTTGTTTCTTTGATGTAATTAAAATCAGTGGTAGTAATAGTTGCGCTTGGAGTAGCGATAAATTTCCCTTTTAAAATATTAATGTATATTCCAAATTTACGTAATTGATCCGGTGTAACGGTTTCGTTTTCATTTGCAAGTAAAATTGCATGGGCGCCACCAATACTTAATCCAGCCATTGCAGCTTTATAGGTTGCAGTTCTGGAGTATTTAACGACAGCTTCGAAGGCTTTATTTATGTGGTCGTATTTTTGGATATTCACAGTTCCAAAAGCGGGGCCTAAGGTCGTGTCGTGGATTGCAATTACTGCTCTTAAACCAGTTTGTTTGTCTTTGATGTATAAAATGTTTTCGTGTTCTAAGACATTTTGTTGTACATCTTCTGGTTTCGTAATCGTGTTTTTATATGCTTTTTCGATTAGGAAATCGATGTTTTTTAGAGTTCTCATTTTTTTGTTGTTAGTAGGTTATACGTTTCTTTTGTTTTCGCTAGGGCGATTTTTCATTTTTCGTAACAACAACAGCACATTCGTTTTTTCATCTTTTTTCATTTTAATTTATATTCCCACTATTGGGTTAGGATTTGGCACCGATTTTCCAATTTGTATAGTCAAACTTATAGTTGGTTGCCAGAGGATCGCAAAGCCTAATCTTTCCCCTCTTCTTTATAAATCAATCTAGTATTGCTAGAAGTAATTGTGAGACAAATATACTTAAAAAATATTTATATCCTATTATTTTGGTATTCTTTTTTAGTGTTTAGTTTTTAGTGTGTTAGATGTGTGTTTTTATTTTTTTAGATTTTAATATTGTAATTTTTATATGTATTATTTTGTTTTTCAGTTGTTTATAAATATTTTTTATTGGTAGGATATACGTTTTTTGAAATGTTTTTTATACTATATATTCTATGTTTTTTGTAGTTTTATTCTTTTATTATTTATATTAATATGTTTTTATTTAACATTTTTTATATTTTATTTTTATTTTAATATCTTGAAAAACAATTATTTAAATATAAATTTTAAATTTACTCACTTATATACTACTAAAATTATAGGATATGTATGATTTTATGTTTTATATTTGTGCCGTGAAACTTTAAAATTGGTAGATGTATGAGGAAGAATATGTAAAGGTTAGTTGAAAAGTGTAGGATGGCTAATGCAAATCATTAGAAAAGAAATTAAAAAGTAATAGAAAATATTGAATATAAAAAAATGAAGAAAATTTATAAAATAATTATACCTGTTCTGTTTGTTGGAAACTTTGTTTTCTCACAACAAATAGTAAAAGGAAGTATTAAAGATGTGCGAGGTAGGGTCGTAACGGGAGCTAAAATTAATGTAAAAGGAACGGATGTTGTAGTTGTTACAGATTCTTTGGGGTACTTTACATTAAATACGAACGAACCATTGCCACTTTGGATTCAAGTGGAATCGAAAGGTTATTTCGCAGAACAAATTAAATTAAACCAAATTGCTGCAAATCCGATTAGCATTATTTTAAGTTCGGAAGTTGCTTTAGGGGAAGCGGTTGTTACTTCACGAAGAAGACAAGAAGTTGCGCAAGAAATTCCAATTCCAATTACGGTAATCGGTGGTCAAAGAGCAGAAGATGCTGGTGCATTTAACGTAAATAGATTGAAAGAATTAGTTCCTTCTGTACAATTATATTCTTCCAATGCACGTAATACAACTTTGAATATTCGTGGTTTAGGTTCTACGTTTGGTCTAACAAATGATGGAATTGATCCAGGGGTTGGATTCTATATTGATGGTGTGTACCATGCTCGTCCAGCTGCTACTTCTTTAGATTTCGTAGATATTGATCAGATTGAGATTTTAAGAGGACCACAAGGAACTTTATTTGGTAAAAATACGACGGCAGGTGCTTTCAATATTACAACAAAAAAACCAAGTGATATACCAGGTGCTAAAGTGGAACTTTCCTATGGTAACTACAACTATTTACAAGCAAAAGCTTCTGTAACAGGTAAAGTAGCTAAAAACTTATCTACACGTATTTCTTTCAGTGGGACACAACGTTCAGGTACAATTTTCAACGTAAATGATCAACAACGCTACAATGGTTTAAATAATATTGGTGTTAAAGGTCAATTATATTGGACACCAACCGAGAAATTATCATTCCAATTAATTGGAGATTATAACAACCAAAAACCGGATGGTTCTTCGTTAGTTGTTGCTGGTATCACAAAAACTAAAAGAAGTGCTTACCGTCAATACGATGCAATTATTAAAGATTTGGGGTATGAACTTCCTGTTGTAGATCCATTTGCACGTAAAATTTATACAAACACACCATACCGTCATGATCAAGATTTAGGTGGTGTTTCTTTAAACGGTGAGTATAAAATTGGAAAAGGGACATTAACTTCAACTACTGCTTGGAGATTTTGGAACTGGGATCCAGTAAACGATCGTGATTTTACACAAGTTGCAGCATTAACAAAATCGCAAGGTAACTCACACCACGAGCAATTTTCTCAAGAATTAAGATATTCTGGTAATATTTTAGATAAATTATCGGGTGTTGTTGGTGTATATTACTTAAATCAAAATTTGAAATCGGATCCATACCAAACGGAAGAAGTTGGTCCAGATCAATGGAGATTCCAAGCATCTGATCCAGTAAAGGATTCTTTATTAACTAAAATCGAAAACAGACAATTGTTAAATGGCTATGGTATTAGAACTTATTCTAAATTAAACACACAAAGTTCTGCAGCATACGGTCAATTAGATTGGGATGTATTTAAAGGGTTACATATCATTGGAGGTCTTCGTTTTAACTACGATAAAAAAGATTTGGATTACAGAAGAGAAACCTATGGTGGACTTCAAACTACGAATGCGAAATTGATAGCAATTAAAAATGCAGTGTATTCTAATCAAGCATTTACTGCGAATACAGAAAACACGAATTTGTCTGGAAATTTAACGTTAGCGTATAAATTGAACGAAAAGTTTAATGCGTATGCAACATACTCTACTTCTTATAAACCAGTTGGTGTGAACTTAGGTGGTTTACCTACAGTAAAAGATCCTGTTTCTGGAAAAGATGTTGCTGATTTATCATTATCCGTTATCAA
>CANFHU010000049.1 GCA_947446925.1 Flavobacteriia bacterium | reverse complement strand
TCTTTTTTCGCTACTGGAATTTCGATTGTTTTACACCCACATAGTCCGCATGTTCCGATTATTCACATGAATGTTCGTTATTTTGAATTAGATAATGGAACGTATTGGTTTGGCGGAGGTATTGACTTAACACCACACTATATAATCCCCGCACAAGCAACACTTTTTCATCAGCGTTTAAAAACGATCTGCGATAAGCATGACACCAGTTTTTATGGGAAACATAAACCTTGGGCAGACACCTATTTTCATATTCCACATCGTAATGAATCGCGCGGTATCGGAGGTATCTTCTTTGATCATTTATCCGAGAACAACACTACATTAACTAAAGAAGCGTTGTTTGCTTATTGTTCCGAATTAGCAAGTTCCTTTGTATCCATCTATGCAGAACAGGCAGAATTAGGACGCACAAAGCAAATAGAACCTCATCACCTTGCCTGGAGAAATTTACGTCGTGGCAGGTATGTTGAATTTAACTTAGTACATGATCGCGGAACAAAATTCGGTTTATTTTCCGGCGGTAGAACTGAATCTATCCTCATGTCTCTTCCTCCAATAGCAAATTGGGAATATCAGTATGAAGCAGTAGCAGGAAGTGAAGAAGCGGAGACATTGGAATGGTTAGGGAAAGTTACAAGTTACTTTCCTTCCGGAAATGAGTGAAAAAGATTTGAGAGACATAAAATATTTCAAATAAACAAATTCTATGAAACAAGATGATTTTGTCCTAAAACAAATTGACTTATTAGGTAAAATAACAGGTAAAATCATTAGCGACCTATTAAACATTAAAAATAATTCAGAAATTTTTGATGTTTACCAGTTTGTTAGCGAAAATCTAAAGAAAGAATTAAATTTAGAATTAGATGTTTTATTAGATCTGAATGAAAATGAACTTATTGCACTTTTAACTATAGAAAATCATTTTGACACTAATAATATTGAAAAAATTGCTGAATTATTTTACTTATTAGGTAAAAGCACTTCAAAACTTAAAGCAGACTTATGCCTACAAAAAAGTTTAGTATTATTAAACTATGTAGATTCGAGAACTAATACATATTCTTTAGAAAGGTTGCATAAAATAAGTCGAATAGAAAATTTAATTAAATAATACTTTAATTTTAAATTGTTTATAACAAAGAAAAAATTTAATCCTATAAAATGAAATACATCTTATTATTTTTAATTTTTGCCAGCAATTTAACTGCTCAAGCACAAATTTCCAACGCGTTTATTTTAGTAGGTCCAAAATTTAATTTCAATATTGGGAATGGAGAACATCGTTTTAGCGGTGGACTTGAGGCATCTGCTTGGACCTTTAACAATTCACAAATTCCGTTTGGTGTGGATTTTGGTTTTGAATTCGAAAGGGATAGATGCCGCATATACGCGGAATTACAAACTGGAGCTTTATTAGGATTGTCTGCGGGACCAGTTGTTGAATTAACACGTGAAACGCAAGCGATAGGTTTTCAAAGTTCGGTATGGGCAGCACTTTTTTTAGGAACTGACATGCGCTATCGACGCATAAATGCTACGAACTATTTTGCTCCTGGATTCTTTTTTAAAGTTCCAGTGTTAAACAAAGGGAATCTTGGTTTCTTTCAGTTCCACTAAATAAACGTAAAATCAACCCTACGGTTTCGTTGTTTACCGTTGTCTGTTTTGTTATTATCTACAGGTTCTTCTTCCCCTTTAAAATCCGTAACTACCTTGTGCGGTGGCAAGCCACATTTCACAAAAAAATCTTGGATCGATTTCGCTCTACGTTCCGACAAATCTTTATTATAGGCATTTGAACCATCTGCATCAGTATGTCCTGTGATTTTTATGCGTAAATCTGTATGATCTAATACTACACGTACCATTTCTTTTAAATAGGCATGATATTCTACTTTAAGACTGTCTTTATCGTAATCAAAATAGATAGGTTCAAACACGAAGTTTTTACGTTCCCATTCTCGAATTGCAGGAGCTTTTCGTTTTTGGTTCAAATCTTGGATGAACACATCGCGCCAACTTTGATGCAACATAATCATTTCTGAATTCGAAAATTCTGCAGTTGAACGATACATTGTAATTTTCCCTGTAGTTTTTCTACCTGCTAGTTGCAAGAATGTACCTGATAGATACCCTGTAATTGTATCAAAAGAAAGTTTTGCTTCGAAAGGAATCCATGTGATTTTTGGATTCGTTTTCTTTGTTTCCGTCACGTATTGTTTAAATTTTATCGAAATGCTATCCGTGATTGTTCCTTTTATTTTTTGAATCATGTAACAATCTGACTTTGTTACTTCTTCTCGTGTACGACCTGTTAAATTTTTATCTGCAGTAATAATTTCTAGAAATAAGACCGATGCTTCCGATAGTTTTGCTCCATCACGCACCATTACCCCTTGCCAAATACCATCCATTTTCACCTGTGAAAACGCATTCATTATCGAAAAAAAAAGCAAAATAAAAGCAAACAACTTCATACGAATCTTAAACGATCATTTTATAAAATTGTTACAATTTAAAGGTTATATTTGTTTGAAACGAAAATGAAATAAAATGAAAAAACTAGCACTAATAATTAGTTTAATACTAAGCATTACTATTCAAGCACAAACCATCTATGATTATAAGGTAATGGATATTGAAGGAAAGCCATTTAATTTATCTTCTTTAAAAGGAAAAAAAGTGATGCTTGTAAACACTGCTTCTAAATGTGGATTAACTCCTCAATTTGAGCAACTTCAACAATTATACACCCAATTTAAAGATAGTAATTTTGTTATCGTTGGTTTTCCAACAAATGATTTTTACCAACAAGATCCGGGGTCCAATGATGAGATTCAATCGTTTTGTGTAAAGAATTATGGCGTCACATTCCCAATGATGGCAAAAATAAAGGTGAAAGGTGACTCGATAGAGCCTTTGTATCAATTCTTAACAAATAAGTCTAAAAACGGATTAGAAGACAACGAAGTCAAATGGAATTTTCAAAAATATTTGATTAATGAACAAGGTCAGTTAGTTCGTGTAGTAGGCCCCCGCGTTAAGCCTATGGATATGAGCATCCTAGAATGGATTAGAGGAAAGTAATTTTTCAACATTCAACCCGCTTTTTTGTTGATAAATACCCGTTTCTACCCTACCCTTTCGCTCCAATAATTCTTCGCTTTTTCGTATATTTGCTACCTATCAAAAACGAATTATTTCCAAAGGAAACACTATGAGTGAAGATTTAAAAGTAAATGACTATTCAGCGGATAATATCCAGGTATTAGAAGGATTAGAGGCGGTAAGAAAAAGACCGGCGATGTACATTGGAGATGTCGGCATCAAAGGTTTACATCACTTAGTATATGAAGTAGTTGACAACTCGATTGATGAGGCGTTAGCAGGTCACTGTGATACTATTCAAGTATTTATTAATGAAGACAATTCTGTTACAGTTAAAGATAATGGTCGAGGAATTCCGACTGGTTTAACTGCAAAAGAGAAAAAATCAGCATTAGAGATTGTAATGACGGTATTACATGCAGGTGGTAAATTTGACAAAGACACCTATAAGGTTTCTGGAGGTTTACACGGTGTAGGTGTATCCTGTGTGAATGCATTATCTACGCATTTGCGTGCAGAAGTTCACCGCGATGGTCAGATTTTTGAACAAGAATATTCCATTGGTAAACCATTGTACGATGTACGTGTGATTGGGGAATCCAAAGAACATGGAACGCAGGTTACTTTTAAACCAGACGGATCTATTTTTGAATTTACGACTTATAATTACGATACGATTGCTGCACGTTTACGTGAATTAGCATTCTTAAATAAAGGAATTACCATTTATTTAACGGATTTACGTCATTTTGATGAAAAAGGCTTGCCAATTTCTAATAAATTCTTCTCTGAAGGAGGATTGAAAGAATTTGCACAATACTTGGATAGAAATAGAGAAGCATTAATTGCAGATGTGATTTATTTCGAAGGAGAACGTGATGGGATTCCAGTAGAAGTTGCTTTGACTTACAACACTTCTTACACGGAAAACATTCAAGCGTATGTAAACAACATCAATACACATGAAGGAGGTACTCACCTTTCTGGTTTCCGTCGTGGATTGACAAATACCTTAAAAAAATACGCAACAGATTCAGGAATCTTAGCGAAAGAAAAAATTGAAATTGATGGAGATGATTTCCGTGAAGGATTGACTGCTGTAGTTTCAGTTAAGGTACAAGAACCACAATTCGAAGGTCAGACGAAGACAAAATTAGGTAACCGTGAAGTTACTGCTCCAGTATCTCAAGGGGTTTCTGAAATGCTTTCCATTTATTTAGAAGAGCATCCAGCGGAAGCCAAACTAATCGTTGAGAAAGTATTGTTGGCTGCGCGTGCACGTCATGCTGCTCGTAAGGCACGTGAGATGGTACAACGTAAAAATGTACTTACAGGTTCTGGTTTACCAGGTAAATTAGCAGATTGCTCGGAGAAAGATCCAGCAATGTGTGAGATTTACTTTGTCGAGGGAGATTCGGCGGGTGGAACTGCAAAAATGGGTCGCGATAGACACTTCCAAGCAATTATGCCATTACGTGGTAAAATCTTGAACGTGGAGAAAGCGATGCAACATAAAATCTTTGAAAACGAAGAGATTAAAAATATTTACACTGCTTTAGGTGTTCGTATCGGAACAGAAGATGATTCCAAAGCATTGAATTTAGAAAAGTTAAGATATCATAAGATCATCATCATGTGTGATGCCGATGTAGATGGTTCGCATATCGAAACCTTAATCTTAACATTCTTATTCCGTTATATGAAAGAATTGATTGAAAACGGATACATCTATATCGCTACGCCTCCATTATACCAAGTTAAAAAAGGACAACGTTCCGATTACGCTTGGAACGAGGACCAACGCGATGCTTTGATTCAAGATTTTAAAGGAGCAGGAGCAGAATCATCTGTGAACGTTCAACGTTATAAAGGTCTTGGAGAGATGAATGCGATTCAACTTTGGGAAACAACCATGAATCCAGAGCAACGTACACTTCGTCAAGTAACTATCGAAAATGCAGCGGAATGTGATCAAATTTTCTCTATGTTGATGGGGGATGAAGTTCCACCAAGACGTGAGTTTATTGAGAAAAACGCGAAATACGCTAAGATTGATGCTTAATTTCTAGATCTAAGACTAATAGATAAAAGACATTAGACTTTAGACAAAAGACAATAGACTTTAGACAAAAGACAAAAGACTTTAGATATTAGACTAGTAGATAAAGATTAAACGTTCTTGATTAATTTCAAGAACGTTTTTTTTGTTTATTAGATGGATAGATGGAGTAACTCTTTTAAGGAATATAAGTCACATGCAAAAAATATGAAATAACCTTGAAATTTTGAAGTTTGACTTCAAAATTTCAAGGT
>CANFHU010000048.1 GCA_947446925.1 Flavobacteriia bacterium | reverse complement strand
TTTTTTGGGGGGGAATTTGAAAATTACTAGAGAGAGTGAAAGTGGAAAGTGGGAATAAAGATAGATGGGGATTTACCATTTAGAAGTTGAGAAATTAAGGGGAAATGGTGAGGGTTGGAAGAGATATTGAGAGACCTGCGGTCTTGGGAAAAGTGGAAGGATAGCAATTGTGTTGAGGTTTTAGGGGAATTTAACACAAAGTACTCGGAGATTTTTTGAACGAATGGAATTGATAGAGGGCACAGAGGGATCTAACTGTGTTAGATTTTTTGGGGGGGGGAATTTGAAAATTACTAGAGAGTGAAAGTGGAAAGTGGGAATAAAGATAGATGGTGATTTACCATTTAGAAGTTGAGAAATTAAGGGGAAATGGTGAGGGTTGGTAGGGATATTGAGAGACCTGCGGTCATGGGAAAGGTGGAAAGATGGCGATTGTGTTGAGGTTTATGGGAATTTAACACAGAGTACTCGGAGATTTTTTTGACGAATGGAATTGATAGAGGGCACAGGGGATCTAACTTCGTTAGATTTGATGTGGATGATTTGACTGCGTCAAATGGAGGTGAAAAGTTGATTGAAGTGAACTTTTTCATTAACTTATATAAGAAAGTAGAAAAATGAAATCAATAAAAATCTTTCAAGACATTCAAAATGAGAAGGCTATCCTAAAATTTTATTATGAACCAAACGAGGATCTTACACGTAAATTAAAAAGTTTAATTCCTGAATTCGCATGGAACGAAACAAAAAGGTGTTGGTCAGCCCCCTATTACCCTAAATTGAAGAGCGAATTATTTCAACTTGTTAGAGGAAGGTATTGGTTAGATTATTCGAGTTCGGAACTTAAAAGTGTAAATTATCAAGCTGATTTAAGCACAAAAAATGCGTCCAATTCTTTAGAAAAATTGAATGAGGAACAATTAGAACATTTGCGAACTTTTCGAAATTATCTAAATGCACGCCGTTACAGTCCAAGTACCATTCAATCCTATTACGATTCGGTTTCGACATTTTTACGATTTTTCAGTGATAAATCGGTTTCTGAAATTGACAACAGCGATGTTATTTTGTTTAACAATGAGTACATCATCAAGCATCGACTTTCTGCGAGTTTTCAGAATCAGGTCGTCAATGGATTAAAATTATTTTACCAAGTGATACACGACCGTCGAATGCACATCGACCTAATTAATCGTCCGCGTCGGGAGAAAAAATTGCCTAATGTATTATCCAAAGAAGAAGTAAAACTAATTATAGAGGCGCCGACAAATGTGAAACACCGCACCATGTTATCACTCACCTACGCGTGTGGTTTACGAGCTGGAGAAGTATTAAACCTTACTTTCAAAGATATACATGCAGATCGAAATTTGTTAATTGTCAAACAAGCGAAAGGAAAAAAAGATCGTATTGTAACAATCAGTCCCAAAATCATTGCTATGCTCCGTGAATATTATAAGATTTTCAGACCTACCCGATGGCTTTTTGAAGGTCAAATAGCTGGAACAAAATATTCCGAACGCAGTTTTCAGCAGGTGATTCAACAAGCGGTCAAGAAAGTTAAGATTAATAAGCCTGTCACCTTACATTGGTTTAGACATTCGTATGCAACACATTTATTGGAGAGCGGGACAGATTTAAGGTATATCCAAGAGTTATTGGGACATGCAAGTTCAAAGACCACAGAGATTTATACGCATGTAAGTACAAAGAATATACAACAGATTCGAAGTCCGTTTGATGATTTGTAAGAAGGTCATTTTTACTATTTAAAACAACTCATATAATTAGCGCTTAGCAAACTATGAATTACAAAAAATAAATGTATTTTTAACGGTGATAAACTAGTTAGCATTAATAAAGAACAACATGCGAATATTCATACTCTTACTAATAGCAATAAACTCTTTTGGGCAAGATTCATTAAATATTGAATTACAAAGTCGTATCTATGAGATTTATAAAACTGATCAAGAATGTCGAGCACAATTAAGAAAGTACCAAAACAATGAACTAGATACAAACGAATACAGCTTAACCAATATCACATTAAATATTCACATTACAGATAGTCTAAATTATTTTAAGTTAAGAGACATTATTAACGAATATGGATTTCCTGGATTTAATTTAGTAGGTGAAGATTATTCCAATTCATTTTGGAACATTATTCAGCATCAGGACAACAATCTTGAATTTCAAAAAAAAGTGCTCGAAAAAATGAAAATCGAATGTGAAAGAAATAATGCTTCGAAATTGTACTTTGCCTATTTAATTGATCGTGTGAAAGTGAATTCTGGTGAGTTGCAGATTTATGGAACTCAAATGCAATTAAATGCTGATTCATCATCATATGAACCAAAACCCGTTGTTGAACCAGAAAAGCTTGATGAAAGAAGAAAAGAAGTCGGATTAGTCACAATTTCAGAGTATATCGAAACCATGAATCAACGCTATTTTGGAACATTAAAAAATGAATAATGCTAACATCAACTAAAAGCCACGGGTTGAACAACCACAACCGATAGGCCCGCGTCTCCTAGTTGAGAACCGTTAGCAGCTATATTATGAGACAATACATATCCATATTAATCTTAGCGACATTGACCTTGTTTGGTTGCGGACAAGAGAAAAAATATCCGTATAAAACATCAGACTTTAAACCTGAACTCAAAAAGTACCTTGACAAAATTGTCTCTAGAGGTGAAATCTCTTCTTCCTGTGACACTTTAGCCGACAATTTTTTTCGTGACAGTTGTACTAAAGATGAATTGACCAAACTTTTATCCAGTGAAAATCCAATACTTCGAATAACAGCTTTTAAAGCAATTGTTAATCGAAAAGAGCCCGATTATTTTCGTATTTTACTAAATCATCTTGACGACACAGCAAAGGTTATGTGGTGGTATTTTGATGATGCGGGCGGAGACTTTACGGTTTCGGACTTAATGATTGGAAGTGCGGAACGCTATCTTTCACCAAGACAAAAGAACACCCTTGTTGAAAAAGTGTTGAATAACCACATATACTTGGATGTTGCTGTTCAAATGATGAAAGATATTAAGCCCCAAGAAAAATTTTATTCAATCATTAAAACTCAATGTCGGAAAAAATCTGAAGACTGCCATCATTTAAGATTAACATATGCGTTGGCAAAATTTAGACGACAGGAAGATATTCCATTAATCAAAAGTAATTTTGGCCAATATACCGACAACTCGTATTGCAACACTTATATTTTTCAATCTTTCATAGCTTTTCCTGACACAGCTTTCTTTCCACTATTAACAAAGTATTTTGAAACTGAAATCAAAAAGAACAAACAAGACAGCTACAATGATTTAAAATATTATTGCTTAGCTGTTGCAATGTTCAAGAATACAAGAAGCTTAGAAATACTGACGGCCCTAACAAAAAAGGAAACTTATCCGGACTCTTGGTATTTGCCATATATTAAAGAATACGTTTTTACTGCAATGCATAAATACCAGTCACCAATTTACTACAACTTATACAATGAGCTTAAACCGCAAATGAGTGACTTTGTAATGGAATATCTTGACAAACCAGACTATGACGACAGGACAATTTGGTAGACGAAATACAGTTGCTAACAGCGCCTTAGAGATAGGCTCCTATGCCCCACTTCGAATAAATATTTACTACTTTTGAAATAAATCTCGCTTCGGGTTTTGGGTGTTTTGCCTCGGTATCGCCCATCGCTAAAGGCGCAAAACGTTATAGGGCATTTAGGACGACCGAACAAGCGACAAACTAACATTTAGACAAGAACGACAATATGAAAGCAAAAATTTATCGGGGGACAAAAGAAATTGGCGGAACTTGTGTTGAGTTAACGGCAGACAATGGTAAAATCCTTTGGGTTGACCTTGGAGCACCACTTGACGACAAAAACCCGAATATTGATTATGCTAATAATAAGTTAGATGCTTTATTAATTTCACATCCTCACCAAGACCACTTTGGACTAATGGAAAAAGTGGGGACTGACGTCCCCATTTACATTGGCGAAGTGGCTTTTGATTTTATAAATGCAACCAAAATATTTATAGACCTTCCACTGCTAAAAGGAAATTACAAAACAATAAAACCTTGGCAGACTTTTACAATTGCCGAAACTTTCAAAATACAATCCTTTTTAACCGACCATTCAACACCAGAGTCTTTTTCGTTTATAATTGAAGCGGATGGAAAAAGAGTTTTTTATAGTGGAGACTTTAGAGCGACTGGCAGAAAGAAAATGGTCTTTGACAAAATCGTTGAAGCACCACCTAAAAATATTGATTTGCTTTTGATTGAGGGAACTATGGTGGAACGAGCAAACCATATTTATTTAACTGAAGAAAGTGTTGAAGAAGGGATTTACAATATAATTAAAAATCAAAAAAATGTTTCTTTTGTAATAAGTTCCGCTCAAAACATTGACCGTTTGATTTCAATAATTCGGGCATGCAAAAAAACGGGAAAGAAAGTTGTAATTGACGTTTACACTGCTTGGTTATTGGAAATTTTACACAAACAGTCAAGCAATGTTCCAACAATGGAATGGGAAGAAGTTAAAGTCTTTGACCATCCCAGCCAAATGGAAAAAATATCTGATAAATCATTTGACGAGTTTCGTGCAAGAATAATAGCAAATAAAATTGGAACAACTATTTTTAAAACACCTTCTGCCTTTATATATTTCGTTCGTAACCCAAGCATGAAATTAGTTAATGAATTAAGGAAACACGGTAAAATAAATATTATTTACTCGCAATGGGAAGGATATTTAAAAGACGAGTACAAACAATATTTCACTGACAATATTAACGCTCTTAAACAAGATAGCGATATTATTTATCATTCAATACATACAAGCGGACACGCAGTTGTCCCTGACTTAATGAAATTTGCAAAGGCAATTAATTCAAATAAAATCACCCCAATTCATACCGCCTTTCCGGAAATATTCAAAAAACAGTTTGAAGAAAACGGATTTAATAATATTCAACTTTGGGAAGACGGATTAGAATATTCAATTTAAACTTGAAATTATGTTAGACGAAGAATTAAAATATTTTAAACTCGCCAAAGAGTTAAATGACGAACATCATGATTTGTTGGTTGAAAAAAAACTTCATTTTCGTGGGAATAAAAATTCTGTTTCCTTAATCTCACTTGCAAAAGAAACTGCGGAAAAAGGCGTTCCAAATATTAAGGAAAAAGAGAAAGCTAAAAGCATTCTTCATAATCAAATAATTTTAGAAGAACCTAAAAGAGATACCCCTGAAAAAGTACTACAAGCCTGGATAATATTAGATGCAATGCGTAATAAAGGAAAACTTCCTTTTAAAGAAAATTTGACGTTTATAACATCTGAATTAGTTTTCGCAAATAAAGAAGAGTACCAATTATCAAAACCAAATAGAGATATTCGGAATGATATTTTGGCAATAGACAATGACAATAACTTATGTATAATTGAACTTAAATATTCAAGAGTTAATGAAGTTAAAAAACAAACAATTGAATTTGAAAAAGTAGTAAAGAATGAGACAGAATTCTTTCATCAACTTGTTTTTTTATACACTAATCAAAAATGGAATGGTAGCATAAGGAAAATTGCAGTTTGGCCAAATACAACAGGAAAGGCAAGACTTCAAGAATATTCAGACGTTGAAGAGGTAAATTATTCTCAAAATGACAGCAATTTTTCATTTTAACAAGCAATATGGAGAACGAAATAAATATAAACGCTGACTTTCTAACGTTCAAAAACCAAATCGTTGAAAAATTTGGCGAACAATATTTTGACCAAGCGGAAATATTCTTTGAGCGTGCAATGGCTCAAGCAAAACAAGGACTTTTACATAGTGCTATTTCGGACGGTAAGTTTGCTTTTGACTTAAGTTATTATTCAAACGACAAATCAGGGATTCAATATCTTATCGGTTTTCTTTCTCAATTGCATTGCGACTTAGGACAAATTAGTAAATCAAAATCCTATTATGAATTAGGGTTAAAGCTCCTTGACAGCGAAGCAACAGACTACGAAGACGACAAAGAAATGTATAGAAAATTAAAAGAACTCATTGACGGTGAAAGTTGGAAAGGGACCATTGAAAACGACAAGGATGAATAAAAAACGCCCTATAACAGCACCTAAAAAAAATGGCGGGTGAAGTGCGAATACAAACATTTGTGCAACTAATAAAGTTTGGTGGGTATAGACAGTTTGGTGTTCCAAAACCGCCACTTCTTTTAGCTGCAAACCGTCAAACTGTCTAAAAACCCCAACTTAATCAACAGCCTTACTGTCAATAACATATCGTTATTTCATTTGCTCAAATCATTGGTTTTTAGTATCTTTAACTATGAAATTCATTCTAGGAAAAGATCGTAATCAGACAGAAATT
>CANFHU010000047.1 GCA_947446925.1 Flavobacteriia bacterium | reverse complement strand
GTACATTCACTTCAACTACACAAGTGGCATGTAACTCGTATACATGGCATGGTACAACATATACAACCAGCGGTAATTATGTGTACAACTACAATAACAGTTATGGCAGTCCTTCTGCAGATACACTTCATTTGAGGGTTAATTATTCTGTTGCTAGAGATACATCAATAATAGCATGTAATAGTTATACATGGAGCGGTACTACATATACAACTAGTGGAGATAATGTGAAAACATTTACCACGTCTGCAGGTTGTGATTCTGTAGTGACCTTACATTTAACCATCACTACAGTTGCTAATTTGAATGCCACAACCGTAATAGGTACAAAGAATGTTTGTGCTTACATTGGAACAAATACTCCAGTTACTTACACTGCAAGTTGTATTGGTGCTACTTCATATGCATGGACATTACCACCAAATACAATATTGGTAAGCGGTCAGGGAACAGCAAATATTTCAGTTAAATTCCTTCCTGGATTTGCTGCTAACGCGAACAAACAAATCAGAATAGTGGCATCCTCTCCATGCGGAGCAAGTCCTATAAAAGTCTTTTATACTTTGGCTCAAACTCCTGTTACACCAGCAACTATCATAGCATCAACTGCTAATGTTTGTCCAAGTATTGGAACAAATGTTCCTATAATCTTCACGATACCGAGAGTTGCCGAAGCGGGTAATAATTCCATCATGGCGTCATCTTATTTATGGACAGCTCAAAGCGGAACAACTACCATTACCCATCTTAGTAATGTAAGCGAATACGATACATCTATTGCTATAACATTTGCTAATAATTTCACTTCAAGCAATTTAACGGTTCAGGCTATCAATCAATGTGGATTAAGCCCAGCCAGAAGCTATTTTATTTATCGTAATAATCCTTCTGCACCAGGTTTGATTAGTGGCCCAACCAACGCTTGTGAATATCTCGGGGATACAGGTGTGGATGCTGTTTATTCAGTTCCAGCTTCACCAACTGTTAATTTTTACACATGGACATTGCCTGCGGGCGTTACGAATGTTAGCGGTCAAGGAACTAACATCATTTCATTCAGATATCCTTCAACCTTTACTGGAGGATCGATATCAGTAACCGCAACTAATGGCTGTGGAACAGGCGTGCCGAGAAATCTGGTGATTAGCAGACTATCACCAGCTACACCTGGTAATATTGATGTGGTGAATATTAGCGGTTGTCCAAATAGAGTTTATACTTACTCAATAGCATCAATGCCTGGAAATGCCATCTCAACTGAGTGGACAGTTCCAGTTGGAGGTACCATTATAAATGGTCAAGGAACCACAAGTATTACGGTAACTTATGCTTCAGGAGTTATTGATGGTAAAGTATTTGTAAGAGGAATAAACAATTGTGGAACCAGCAGTTTTAAATATACGATTGTAAGATTAGCTCCATGTCCTTCAGTTCCAGGAGCAAACTTGACTAAAGGTATAAACAATAACGAGCCTTTAATAATGGATGTGAAAGTATTCCCTAATCCAACCACTTCAATGTTTAATTTACAAGTAACAACTGCCGAAATTAAACAAGTGAGTGTTAGAATTTTGGATGTGCAAGGAAGATTGATTAAAACAATTAATATATATCCTAATGAAAATATATCTCTTGGTGCTGAATTGAAATCCGGTGTATATATGCTGGAAATCAATGATGGTAGCAATCGGAAGGTAGTTAGAGTGGTGAAGTATTAGGCCTTTTCAATTTCATAAATAGGAATTAGGCTTATCTGTTTGGTGGTTTGATAATATTGTCCATTTATATTATCAAATCACCAAATTACTTCATCTTCATTTTGTTGACTTGCCCAGTTTTTACAATTGGTTACAATTATCAAGATCCAATAATTGAACTTGATGATACTCATTCAAATCATCATGAACTGGTTTTTTATTTTAAAATAAAATATCCCTGAATTTTTTTAGAATGATGTTTAACAAAAGAAAAAAGAAAAAAAAGGAGAATTTTTCCAAATTAGATTATTTCGGAGCAGCCATAGTTATTATCGCAATACTGGTGTGTTTGTTTTATTTGGTGATGGATATTTTTATAAAATGATAATGTACAGATTAATGGTTTTGGCTTAAAAAATATCAAACAATCAGTCTTGTTTTATCATTACAAATAGAGTGTAAAATGAAGAGATATTTCGAGGGGTTTTGAAACTATTTGTATATAAAGATTAAACTACAATTTTTTTAATTTTTAAATCAAAAAATACATGAAAAATAAGTTTCTAGTTTTTGTTGTAGCTTTTTGCATTTTTACTTGCAACTATCTGTTTGCTCAATATAATAATTTATGGATTCCTGATACATTATCCGGTACGAATTTTAATCTTGCTATCAAGGATACATTTAAACAGATTCGAACTGGGCAACAAACCATTACTGGTGGTATAAACAATAGTTCTTTCTGGGGGCCAACATTGATTTTCAACAAAGGAGAAACCGTTCACATGAATGTGACTAACCAATTAAATGATACAACCACTTTACATTGGCATGGAATGCATTTGCCTGCAGTAATGGATGGTGGTCCACATCAGGTAATTCCGCCAGGAACTTTATGGCAACCATTTTGGACAGTAACCAACCAAGCCGGAACTTATTGGTATCATCCGCATTTACATGAAATGACTTTAGAACAAATGACAAAGGGCATTGGAGGATTTATTATTGTAAGAGATGGTGTAGAATCTAATTTAGCTTTACCAAGAAAATATGGAGTTGATGACATTCCAATTGTGTTGACTAGCAGAAGCTATACTGCCAATAATCAATTTGCAGTTACGAATATTACCTATGGAGATTATATGCTGACCAATGGTGTCCCGAATGCACAGGTAAGTTTGCCTAAACAATTTGTACGATTAAGAATCCTAAATGCTGAGATTGAAAGAGGATATGATCTGGGCTTTAGCGATAACAGAACATTCTATGTAATTGCAAATGACGGAGGTTTATTGAATGCTCCGGTTGCCAGAACAAGAGTGAAATTATTAGTAGGTGAAAGAATTGAAATAATGGTGAATTTAGGAAATGATGCAGTTGGTAGTTCTTTGGATTTAAAAGCTTACAATTCCAACCAGGCTTTTGGATTTCCAGGAGGGGAGCCAAACAGTTCGGGTCCATTTGGAAGTTTGCTAAACAACATTGATTTTACAGTTTTGCACATGAATATTATCGCAACTACCAGTAATCCTATTACCGCAGTGCCTTCGGTCTTGGCCAATAACGTTTATTGGACAGCTACTGATGCAACTGTTTCAAGAAACCTTGCCATAGCAGGTGGAAACGCTGGATCCAATATCCCTTTCAACTTTGACAATGCTCCATTTGTTCTGAATACTATAAACAAGACGGTTAATTTAAATGATATTGAAAAATGGACTATCACCAATAGTAATGTCTTCGGGCATACATTCCATATTCATGATGTTCAGTTTAAGATTGTAGCCAGAAATGGAAGTGCAGCAGGGGTGGGGGATTATGAATCGGGTTGGAAAGATGTGATATATGTACCAAAAAGTGAAAGCGTATCCTTTGTCGCAAAATTTGATGATTATTCAGATGCGATTCATCCGTACATGTACCATTGTCATTTTTCCAATCATGAAGACGATGGCATGATGGGTCAATTCGTAGTGAACGGCCCAGTTGTTTCACCTACTGTTACTTCATTGAATTGTGCCGGAGCCTCTTTTTCTGCTTCTGCTACCGTCAATGCAGCTTACACAGGATCGGCAAACGTTCCCTACGCCGGTGGAAATGGGGTAGCGTGTTCGGCAGGTTTGGCCATCAGTTCAACGGGCGTAACAGGTTTGACTGCTACACTGGTTGCGGGCACTCTTGCCAATGGGGCAGGAACAGCCATTTATACAATTACTGGCACCCCAGTAAATTCAGGCACAGCCAATTTTGCCATTACACTTGGAGGACAAAGCTGCACCTTGAGTATGACGGTCAACAACACTGTCCCAACAGTTCCTACGGTGACGAATTTGTCTTGTAATACAGCTACTTTTTCCAATTCAGCTACCGTCAATACATCTTATTCTGGAACAGCTATTGTTCCATACACGGGAGCTAACGGATTGGCCTACACGACAGGTTCCGCCATCGCTTCTACGGGTGTGATAGGCTTGACAGCCACGCTTCAGCCCGGAACACTTGCTAATGGATCGGGCACCCTAACCTACGCGGTAGTGGGTACTCCGACATCGACAGGTATTGCCAATTTTGCCATCAGTGCAGGGGGACAATCTTGTACATTGAGTTTGACGATTAATGATATAGGTCCTGTATTGCCTGCTGTGGTAAGTTTGCTGTGCAACCAAGCTACGTTTTCTGGAACAGCATATGCAAATACTATCTTTAGTAGTACAGTCAATGTGCCTTATACAGGAGGAAATGGAGCTACTTATCCTCTACCGGGCCCTGCGGTGTCATCTACCGGCGTTACTGGATTAACAGCCGTATTGCATCCCGGCACATTATTCAATGGCAGTGGCAACCTAACTTTTACAATAACAGGTACACCTGCATCTTCAGGAGTAGCAAGTTTTCTTCTAGATTTTGGTGGTCAGACCTGTTCGCTTGATATGAATGTATTGCCAGTCAATTCAGTGTTTGATTTTGTAATAGCCCCCAATCCGGTAAAAGACATCTTACAAGTTTTATTTATTCAACCGGATGCAGTGGCCTATTATGTATGGATTTATGATGAACTGGGCAGAACGGTTCGAATGCTGCCACAGCCTGATTTGTCTAATGGAATCAACGTCTCTCAGCTTTCAAAAGGATATTATTATCTCAAGATTATGGATAAGGAGAACAAGTCTGAAGTTACAAAGAAGTTCCTTAAAAAATAATTAGAATATGGCAATGAAATCAAAAGTATTAAGATTCTTGATACTTATTATTTTTCTAATAGGAACTGCTGAATTGTTCGCACAGTCGACAAGCTTAATCGGTAAAAAAATCCAACCGTTTACTTTAAAAAACATCGATCATTCGTTGATTTCAATCAATGGCATAAAGCAGGCGAAAGGTTTCATGGTGATATTCACATGCAATCATTGTCCTTTTGCTAAATTGTATTCTAAACGGTTGAATGAATTAAATAAAAAATACAAAAAAAAAGGTGTCCCACTTTTAGCAATAAATTCGATGGATTCATTCTTATACAAAGAAGAGTCTTTTGAATTGATGCAACAGATCGCTAAAAAAGAAAAATATAATTTCCCTTATTTGCAAGATGCAACTCAAAAAGTTGGTAAAAACTTTGAGGCTCAACACACTCCTAAGGCCTATGTAATATGGAAAGAAATAAATAATTGGGTTATAGAATATGAAGGGGTAATAGATAACGATGGTGAACATCCTGAAAAAGCTCATTCCTATTTATCTGAAGCTGTAGAACAGTTACTCAATAATAAAAAAGTATCTGTACCCAAAACAGAATCCTTTGGTTGTCGGATTTTCTATAGAAAGAGTTAAGGTACGTATCATGGATGTTCAGGGTAAACTTATCAAAACTCAGTGATGCCTTCTTCGTGCTTTTTAACGTGCTGATAAGGATTAAGTGATTTTGTACTATTTGTTCATTATTTGATATATTATGTAAAATTTTAAAAAAAAACAACAATGAAGAAGATTTCGATGTTACTATTTACCTTGGTTGTGGGTATCTCTTACAATTATGCTCAAGTAAGTCAAACAACAAAAGAAAATCTGCCTGCAAAAAATGTAAATCCATTGCAAGGACTAAGAAAAGCCAATTCTACTGACCTTGATCCTTCAAAGCCATTGATGCTGGATCGGGTATCAACGCCGATGTATACCGAAAATCTTACGCAGGTAGAAAGTGATGATTTTATGCAATTGATGAGCAATGGTGATAATTTATTTGATGTCTATATCGACAGCAACAAGGAAGTAAAAGCCTATGTAATCAGAAAAGCAACTGATCTTGAGAAAAGTAAGATGGTAAAAATGAAAACAGATTCGGAAATGCCTGGCAAGTCTGATTTGTTGGGTAAACCGGCTTTGCCTTTTTCAGTTACTGATATCAACGGTAATAACTATTCTCTTGAAAGTTTGAAAGGGAAAGTGGTTGTTATCAATTTCTGGTTTGTGGAATGTAAGCCATGTGTTATGGAAATGCCGGAGCTGAATAAGATTGTTGAGAAGTATAAAAATAAAGAAGTTGTATTCTTAGGCTTGGCCATCAATCAAATAGACAAGATTGAAACGTTTTTGAAAACAACTCAATACAAATACAATATTGTTGCTGATGCTAAAGATGTTGTTGGTACATATGGTGTAACCTCATTTCCCATGCATATTGTAATTGATAAAAACTCAATTGTAACTTTTTCGGTTAATGGCTTAGGGCCTTCAACTATTGAGGATTTGGAGAAAGCGATTGATTCATCGGTTAAATAGTTGAAAAATGAATCATATCCATCACCACTTGGTTAGATAATTGTCCTCCTAGGAGTACTGATAAACGATAAAACCCACGATATTCGTGGGTTTTATCGTTTTATGAATCTACTTGGCTATTTAAAAATTGTAGTAAAAAATTTATTCATTTCGCTCCAAGATGAAGAATCCGCAGCCGCAT
>CANFHU010000046.1 GCA_947446925.1 Flavobacteriia bacterium | reverse complement strand
TTGATTTTCATGTGGTTTGTCTTGTAATACAGCAGCTCCAGCTCCATCGGATAACATCCAACGAAGAAATTCTGTGTCAAAAGGAACATCTTTCATTCCCTGACCATCAAAACGAGAACTTTTAAATAGGCGGGAAGCTAATTCAGATCCTAGGGCAACTGCATTTTCTTTTTTTCCACTCGCGATGTTTAGGTAAGCAGTGTTTAATGCCATAACACCACTTGCGCAGACACTTTGAAAACTGGCAATTTCACATTTGTTTACAGGGAGTTTAGCGTGTACCATACTGCCAAATCCAGGGATGGGTAAATCTGCTTGTGTTGTTCCGGTTGCTAATAATTGAATTTTATCCAGTCGAACAGTTGATTTATCGATTGCATTGTGAACTGAAATTGCAGCCATCGATGCATTGTTGATGTAAGTTTGTTGATTTTTGTCAATGGCATAATGCCTAGATTGTATACCATTTTGTTTTAGAATTCTATGTTTTAGTTTACTAGGTTCGTTATTTATTTTTCCTAAATAGTCTTCCATTTCCTCATTGTTGACTGCTGGTCCCGGAAGGTATACTCCCATCGCGGTGATATATACTTTTTTCATTTTTTTCGTTTTAATAAGTTGTCTAAAAGTGGACTGGCAAAGCCAAAGTTTTGTTTGCCGATGACATGGTGTTCATTGTGTGACGTTGCGAGTCTAAACCAAGAAGGTCCTGGTTTTCCCCAAATCCTGTAATTACAATGACCTATTAAGTTTAACACTATGCTTGTAAACGGATAGATAGCAATTGCTAAAGGGGATAAGGGTAACCAAAGTATTAGAGTCAAAGGAACCGTACTCAAAAGTACAGCTTCTAGCGGGTGAAAACTATACACAGAAAAAACAGTCGGAATACGCGAGCGATGGTGAATAATATGGATGTTTTTCATAAACCAAGGCGTGTGCATAATTCGATGGACAATAAAAAAATGAATTTCGTTCCAAATATTTAAAACAAATACGCCAAATAGCACGGTCAGAATCGTAGTTTTTTCAAGGGAAATAGATCCATTTCGAACGAAGTAAATGATAGGCCATCCTGAAAAAGCAAAAATAACGATGGACATCAACGAATGTTTAATTTCAAATAGAATTTGTTTTTTAGGAACAGTTTCGGTTACAATTTTTTGAATGAATTTTTTGCTTTCGAGTATTTTACAACTGTATAAGAAAAGATTGCCTACGATAAAATATAACACAAGAAAATAGCCAAATACCAACAAACTATGTGAAGTGTAGGAGGCATCTTCTATAAACCAATTGATTTGAGATGAAATAAAGGAGTTTAGACTCACTGGATTATAATTTCTGTAAATAGTACAAATATTCTACAACTTTCAACCTATATCTAAGATTTAAGAGAGGTGATAATTGTTTGTAATTAACTGTTTATCAAATAAAATCATTTTCTTTTGATTATATAGTAAGTGTATAAAAAAAAATATTATCTGGTAATTATCCCCCCTCTCCACAATTGTTCTAAAAAATCTTTCCAAGGCAAAATATGAATTCCATCGCTAATTCTCGCCATGGGTTCGGTACATACAACAATTGCTTTTTTAACTTCGTATTCTTCCATAAACGCTTTTAGTCCAGATACATGTTTGTTACTGATTTTGCTAGATGATTTGACTTCGATGGCAACTTCATTGTTACCCAAAATAAAGTCAACCTCGAGTTGAGAGGCAGTTCTCCAATAAGAAATCAGATATTCAAGTCCAGAGTAATGTTTATGAGCCATTAATTCTTGAAAGATGAAAGATTCAAAGGCGTGACCAAATAATTCACTTCCTTTTTCAATTTTCCCACGATGCAACAAATGGTTGACAATACCTACATCAAAGAAGTAAAACTTTGGAGCTTTGATAACACGTCTTTTTGGTTTTTTTTGATAAACTGGAATAAAGTAACCGATTAGGGTGTCTTCTAAAATCTGGAAATATTCTTTAATTGTAATGGCAGAAACGCCACAATCTGTTGCAATAGCCGTGAAGTTTACCATTTCACTTTGACTAAATGCTGCTGCATGTAAAAATCGTGCGAATACATCTACATTTCTGATTTTTGCTTCTGCCACAATTTCATCTTGTAAATAGTTTCCGATGTAGGAAGCGATTAGTCGTTTTGGATTTTCGGACAAGTAATGCCGAGGTAATAATCCATGATTCAATGCTCTTTCTAAGTCGAAATTTGGGATTTCAGCGTAGGTCAGCGGATAGAGAGAGTACTTTAACGCCCTACCTCCGAGTAAGTTTTCTCCAGAACGTAGAATTTTTCGAGGGCTTGAGCCACTTAGGATAAATTGTATGTTGTGGTTTACAATCAACCAATGAACTTCGTTTAATAAGATGGGAATGCGTTGGATTTCATCGATGATAACTTGCTTTTTGTTTTGTGCCAAAATGGTTTCCCGCAAGTACTCCGGATTTGTCATTAATCGCTTGTATACATCTGATAGTAAGAGGTCGAAGAGTAACGCTTCCGGAAACATTTCTTTTAGTAAGGTGCTTTTACCAGTTTGCCGAGCTCCCCAAAAAAAGATACTCTGACCATCATTATCTATAAAAACTTGTTTTCTGACTAAATTCATGACCTATATTTTAATCAAAAATACATAATTATCATGATAATCCAAAGTGTTGGTTTGTATTGTCATGATAATCCAAAGTTTAAATTGTTTAATTTGTTGTTTTTGATTAGTTTGTGGATTGGTTTATGTTTTTCATTATTTTTTATAATTTCAAGTTGTAAAATCAATTTTCCCCTCCAAAATGAAATCCCTATCTTTGCACCATGATTAATTTAGAACAACTTGGAGTTTACCTCCCGCAAGGACATTTATTTAAAGACATTACCTTACAAATTAACCGTGGGGATAAAATTGGTTTAGCAGGAAAAAATGGTGCTGGTAAATCGACGATGTTGAAGTTATTGTCTGGAATGGAAAAGCCTTCTGAGGGAAGAATCCATACTCCAAAAGATACGACGATAGGATTTTTAACGCAAGATATTAAAATTGATACAACCAAAACAGTATACGATTATTTGTACTATTCGAATGAGTTGTTGAATCGCGTGAGAACACGTTTGGATGAAATTAATCATGATTTAGTGACGCGTACCGATTATGAAACAGATTCGTATTTAGGTTTGTTGGATGAATTAACGGAACTAAACGACTTATTTGCATTTCATGAAGGATTTCAATGGGAAGAGAAAATTGCCTCGATTTTAGTTGGTCTAGGATTTGAAACAGAAGAATTTAATCGCGAATTAAGCACGTTTTCAGGAGGTTGGAAAATGCGTGCTGAATTAGCAAGAATCTTGGTGAATAAACCAGACGTAATTTTACTCGATGAGCCTACCAATCACTTGGACATCATTTCGATTTCGTGGTTGGAAAATTACTTGACTAAGTTTGAAGGAATCGTAATTGTGATTTCGCACGACCGTTTATTTTTAGATAATGTTACAAAACGTACCTTGGAAATTTCTCAAGGTAAAGTGAATGATTATCCGTTACCATATTCTTTATATAAAATCCGTCGGGAAGAGGAGTTGGCTTTGATGACGAATGCGAAAAAACAACAAGAAAAAGACATCAAACATACCAAAGAGTTAATTGATAAATTCCGTGCGAAAGCAAGTAAAGCGGCATTTGCTCAATCGTTAATGAAGAAGTTGGATAAAACAGAAATCATTGAGGTAGAGAACGATGCAGTTGCAAAAATGAAGGTTTCTTTTCCCTTGAGTTTACAACCTGGGAAATGGATTTTGGAAATGGAGCGCATGGGAAAAACATTTAACGATAAAGTGCTTTTCAGAGATATTAGTATCACGGTTGGTCGTGGGGAGAAAATCGCGCTATTAGGTCCGAATGGTGTAGGTAAATCTACGTTGTTAAAACGTATTATGGGAACCTTGGACGGGGATGGTATTGTGAATTATGGTCATAATGTGAAAATCACCTATTTCGCGCAAGATCAAGCGGAAAAATTAGATGTAAACAAAACAATCTACGAAACGGTAGATGATATCGCCGAAGGGGAAATTCGAAAAGATTTACGTTCTATTTTAGGAACGTTCTTATTTACCGGTGAAGAGGTAGATAAAAAAGTGGGTGTACTTTCTGGAGGAGAGCGTACGCGTTTGGCTTTATGTCAGTTATTATTGAGTCCATGTAACTTCTTGATTCTGGATGAACCTACAAATCACTTGGATATTCAATCCAAAGAGGTGTTAAAACGCGCTTTAATTAATTATGAAGGAACGTTTATTGTGGTATCGCATGACCGTGAATTTTTGGATGGATTAACCAATCGTATTTGGGATATTCAAGACAAAACCTTGAAAATTTACCACTATGATGTGAAGGAATATTTGGCGAAGAAAATGGCAGTAGAGAGCGACGAGTTACGAGTTACGAGCGACGGCGCAAAGAAAGTGAAGAGTGACGAAGCGAAGGTAGTTGTTCAGGAGGTGAAGAAGGAATTGTCTCAAGAAGAGCAAAAAGAAGCAAAACGTAAGAAAAATTCACTTCAAAATCAAATTAGAAAATCGGAAGAACAGATTGAAACATTGGAAAATAAGGTCAAAGCAATGGATGAGGTGATTTTGCATTTGGATTATACCAATAAGGCTAATGCGGATAAGGTTTTAGCAGATTATGATACAATTAAAAAGGAATTAGATAGGGTTGTTTCCATTTGGGAAACACAAGTAGAGGAAATGGATGCAATATAAATTCGTTTTTTTTGTAGAGACGCAATGCATTGCGTCTCTACAAAAAAAACGAAAAACAAAACAAAAAATCAAAATTCCACAAATTCCACCAATCCGTTGCGTGTATCGTAAAAACCAGATACAATTGTAATTGTCTGTTTTTCTGTTTCTGATTTTATAAATGCACTATGCATTAAAATATCTGTAATCGAATTATTTGTATTGAGTTTGATCACTTTGTCCAAAAGTGCTGGTTCGTCTTTCATTTTATCAGCACTACAACCACAAATTTCGATAGAGTTTTGAATTTTGGAGGTGATAGAAGTATATTTTTCAGTACCAGATTCCACAGCATACGTCACTGCCCCACAGTTGGAATGACCCAGTACAACAATCAATTTGGTCCCAATTTTTTGACAGGCAAATTCAATACTTTCAATAATTTCTTGATTGATAATATTTCCAGCGATTCGAATCGAAATCAAATCTCCAATACCTAAATCGAAAATTAATTCTGGACTTGTTCTGGAGTCAATACAGGAAACAATAACTGCGATTGGATTTTGGTGATGAGAAGTAGCCTGTACTTGTTCCGTAAGATATTTTTCGGTGAAATTCCCATCTGCAAAACGTTTATTTCCAGTCATTAATATGTCTAACACCTCATGGGAAGTTAAATTTTGTTGTTCTTCTTTGCCTATAACCGTACTAAATTGTACTTGATCTTGAATGTGAAATTTGTTCTTAAATCCAAAAATGTTTAATTGAATATTGTTTTCAATCGCAACTGTATTTTTAAATGTTTCGAAAATTTCCAAGATGTCCTCATCGATATAGTCGCTGTTTTTTGCTTCTATAATTACATTGGAATTCTTCGGAAGATTCCATAAGGTGTTTTTTATGGATGCTTTGTTTAAAAAGGAAACTTGATTAGGCAATTCAATCGTAATCGTTTCTTTCACATTCATTTTTTCCGTTTTAATTTTAAACGGGTTTTTGTAATTACTTTTCAATAAAAACAAAATACTGACCGTGAGTCCAATAATGGTTCCAATTAATAAGTCGGTAAAGAATATGGCGATTACTGTAGCAATAAATGGTATAAATTGATTCCACCCTTTTCTGTATTTTTCTTTAAAAGTACTTGGATCCACTAATTTATATCCTGTTAACAGTAATATTGCTGCTAAAGATGCTAGTGGAATTAAATTTAAATAAGGCGTTAAGAATAAAATACTTATGGTTAATAGTATTCCGTGGAAAATGGTAGACATTTTTGTTTTTGCACCTGCGTTTATGTTTACAGAACTTCGAACGATAACCGAAGTAACAGGAATTCCGCCAATGAGTCCAGAGATTAAGTTTCCATAGCCTTGTGCTAATAATTCGCGGTTGGAGGAAACTTTTCTTTTTAAAGGGTCAATTTTGGATACCGCTTCTAAATTTAACAAGGATTCTAAGGATGCTATAATGGCGATTGTAACACCAACAATCCATACATGTTTATTTGCTAAGGATGTAAAGGATGGAAATGTAAATAGTTCATTTAAACCATGAATCGGCGGGATGGAAACAAGGTGTTTTTTTTCAATTGTTAGGAATGGAAAATAATGACTGAAAATCACATTTAATAGTATTCCAAAAACTACCACAAATAAGGATGCTGGAATTGTTTGTACCCATTTTAGTGGAATTTTCTTCCAATAAATGAGAATGAGTAAAGAAAGAATACTTGTAATTATTGCACCGTAAGAGAAGTAATTTAAAATATTAAATAGTTCTGAAAAGGTGTTTTGGTTATCCTTTTGAATAAAAGAGAAATCTTCTTCTGCAACTGCATCATATCCAAAGGCATGCGGAATTTGTTTTAAAATCAAAATGATTCCGATGGATGAAATTAAACCATTTATAACGTTCGTGGGAATATAATTTGCGATGATACCAGCGCGTAAATAAGCACCAATAATTTGTAGTACGCCTGCAATGACAACCGCCATTAAAAAGGTTTCGAAACTTCCGAGTTGATGGATGGCAGAAAATACCACTGCCGTAAGTCCTGCTGCAGGACCGCTAACACTGATATGCGAGCGACTAATTAATCCTACTACGATTCCGCCAATAACCCCAGAAATAATTCCGGAAATAATCGGTGCGCCACTTGCAAGTGCTACACCGAGACACAAAGGAAGCGCAACAAGAAATACCACTAATCCAGCAGGTAAATCTTTTTTTAGATTATCTAATGTAAACATATTTAAAAGTCTAATTTGTAAACGTAAGGTAAATTCGAATTATCCCACATGGAAATTTTCAGGTCTTTGATTAGCCCATTATTCAATCCATACACCCATCCATGAATGCCTAATTCTTGTCCATTTTCCCACGCTTTTTGCACGATGGAAGTTTTTGCTAAATCATTAACTTGTTCTTTTACATTGAGTTCAACAAAACGGTTAAATCGATCTTGCTCATTTTCAATAGCATTTAATTCATCATCGTTTAAGCGATACACGTCTTTGATATGACGAATCCAGTTATCTATGATGCCAATATGTTGATTTTTCATGGCAGTTTGAATACCACCACAACCGTAGTGTCCACAGACAATAATGTGTTTTACTTCGAGTACATTTACAGCATAATCTAGCACACTTAGCATGTTCATGTCGGAATGAATGACCATGTTTGCAATATTTCGATGTACGAAAACTTCACCTGGTTCAGCACCAATAATTTCATTGGCTGGTACGCGCGAATCAGAACAACCGATCCAAAGTACGGGTGGCTTTTGTCCTGCTGCTAATTTTTCAAAATAGTGTGGGTTGATAGCAAGTTTTTCTGCAACCCAATCCTTGTTATTCTCAAGTAATTGATGATAGAAATTTTCCATAAAGTAAGTTTAAACGTTTTTTGAACAGTAACTGTTCAAGTAAATCAGGATAAACTTAGCATGTCAGGAGGGGCGAAAAAACGTTGTAAATTGGGTGTTAAATAATGTTGGTTTTTATAGTAATATTTTGTTTTATTGGGAGTTAATTTGTTTTTTGTTGCTGAACAAATAATTTGGATTGAAGTGAAAAAAATGTCTTTTTCCGAAGTTTCTTTTTCATTATCTTCCTCGGTATCCTCCTCATCATCCGTATCTTCTTCGTCTAATTCATTCGATAATTCGATGTCAGA
>CANFHU010000045.1 GCA_947446925.1 Flavobacteriia bacterium | reverse complement strand
TACAGATACAGAATATTAGATGTATTAGGTAAAGAAGTATATAACGCGTTAGTTATTTCTTCTAAAACAGAAATCTCTTTAAAAACGTTAGGAGCAAAAGGCACGTATGTTTTACATGTTGTGGATGCGAATAATATATCTGTAAGCGAAAATAAAATAGTTTTAGAATAACCTTCTCGATTTTTTTAATTAACAAGAAATCCTGCGCCAATCTGTCGCAGGATTTTTTTTTGCTTTGTCATCAGTTACATTTTGATGTAATTTGTATTTTTTGTAAATTTGATATATAAATCAAAATACAATGACAACTTTTACCATCCATACCGAAAATAAAGAGCAAGTAAATGCATTGAAAGCGTTTATGAAAGCACTTAAAATTAAGTTTGAGGTTGGAAAAGAAGAAACTCCATATAATCCAGCGTTTGTTGCTAAAATTACGGAGAGTAGAAACGAGATTAAAGCTGGTAAAGGAATTTCAATGACAGTAAAAGACATTGATAATTTATGGAAATAATTTATTCTCCTACCGCTAAAAATGATTTGGACTATTGGAGAAAATCAGGAAACAAAAGTATCCAAAAGAAAATTTCAGCCCTATTATTGTCAATTATTGAAACACCATTCGAAGGTATTGGGAAACCTGAACCTTTAAAGCATGAATATGCAGGATGTTGGTCTAGACGTATAGATCGTGAACATAGAATTGTTTATGAGGTAAGTGAAAATATAGTTAATATATACGCATTCAAAGGACATTATAAGTAATGTAATTACAACTTTTTTCAAATAACCAAGAAATCCTACGCCAATCGGTCGCAGGATTTTTTTTGCTTTGTCATCAGTTACATTTTGATGTAATTTGTATTTTTTGTAAATTTCATATATAAATGAATTTACCATGACAACTTTTACCATCCGTACAGAAAATAAAGAGCAAGTAAATGCTTTGAAAGCGTTTAAAATTAAGTTTGAGGTTGGCAAGGAGGAAGTTCCTTATAATTCAGAGTTTGTTGCCAAGATTGCAGAAAGTGAACAGCAATATAAAGATGGGAGCTATACAACTGTTAAAAAAGAAGATTTGAAAGAATTTTTAGGTTTGTAAAATGGGCTATGTCTTAGGTTTTATGGACAAAGCAAAAGAAGATGTTGAATTCTTCAAAAAAACCTCGCAATAAATAGTTTTTAAAAATTAAATTCTTTATTACAAGAAATTTTAGACACACCATTTTCTGGTGTTGGTAAACCTGAAGCATTAAAACATGAATTGTCAGGATATTGGTCTAGACGAATTAACCGTGAACATCGATTGATTTATAAAGTTATTGATTATTCGGTTGTGATTTATTCCTTAAGAGGTCATTATAAGTAACGAAATCATAACTTTGTTCAAATAAACAAGAAATCCTGCGTCTATCAGTCGCAGGATTGTTTGTTTTCTGGAATGTTTTTTTAGTGAACATAATAAAAAATCGGTACAAATTAGGTAATCAATTGGAGGATTTGTACGGATTTCAAAAACATTTTTTTATCAATCTCTGGATTTACTGCTTTGTTTTATATCTATATTATGTATGAGATTTCACACATATTAATTGTTTTTAAGTCTTAATGTAGTTTATTTCATTCATTATTATTTTTACATGTATAAATCACGTATTTTTGTATGAAATACGATACGTAAATTATTATTTTGAAATATTATGAATGAAAATTCAGACGTAAATTTAAATTCTTTTTCGGATAATGCGTTAATTAAACGCTTGGCTGACTTTGTGAAATGGCATCGTTTAAATCAGAACAAAACACAAGAGCAGGTTGCAAAAGAAGCTGGTATAAGTCGTTCTACATTAAGTCTTATGGAGAAAGGAGATACTGTAAGTATAGTTTGCTTGATACAAGTATTGCGTGTACTGGATGTGTTGTATGTATTTGATGTTTTTAAAACGCAGGAACAAATTAGTCCCTTGGCATATATTAAACTCAAAAAGAAGCAAAGAAAACGTGCTTCGAATACACTTAAATCTTCGGATCAAAAAAATGAATTAGAATGGTAGATGCTGCAGAAGTTAAAATATGGGGTGAATACGTTGGAGCCGTTCGTTGGGATAGTGCACAAAAGTTAGCTTATTTTCAATTTGCCCCAGCTTTTCTAAAGAAAGGTTGGAATCTTTCCCCAATCAAAATGCCGATTTCAGCGGGTGATAGAATTTATAGTTTTCCTGAATTAAGAAGAGGAAGAAATGAAACAGAAGATACGTTCAAAGGTTTGCCAGGTTTACTTGCGGATGCACTTCCCGATAAATATGGAAGCAAATTGATTAATGCATGGTTAGCGCAACAAGGTAGGTCAGAAAACAGTATGAATCCAGTAGAAAAGCTTTGTTTTATAGGTGCGAGAGGGATGGGGGCGTTAGAATTTGAACCAGCACAGTTAAAATCAGAAAAAAATAGTTTTTCAATAGAGATTGCAGAGTTAATAGAAATTGCAAAAAAAATGATCGATGATCGCAATAATTTTTCAGTTTCCTTAAGTAAAGAAGAGGAAAAAGCAATGTTAGCTATTTTAAAGATTGGAACTTCTGCTGGTGGTGCACGTCCGAAAGCATTAATTGCATTCAATCCGATTACGAAAGAAATTCGATCTGGTCAAGGGGATATTTCAAGTGGTTTTGAACATTGGTTGTTGAAATTAGATGGAGTAAGTGGTGAGCAATTTGGAGAAAGTTCAGGTTGGGGAAGGGTTGAATATGCCTATTATTTAATGGCAAAAGAATGTGCTATCGACATAAGTGAATGTCAATTGTTAGAAGAGAATGGGCGTGCCCATTTTATGACGAAAAGATTTGATCGTGAAGGAAATATAAAACATCATGTCCAAACCTTGTGTGGGATTCAGCATTATGACTTTAACGATATGGATGGGTATAGTTACGAACAAGTTTTCCAAACAATGCGTATATTGAAATTAACATATCCCGAAGCAGAGCAAATGTTTAGGAGAATGGTGTTTAATGTGTTAGCTACAAATTATGATGATCATACCAAAAATTTCTCTTTCCTATTAAAAAAGGATGAGTCATGGAGATTAGCGCCAGCATACGATGTGTGTTTTTCGTTTGATGAAACAAATTTTTGGGTAACGAAGCAAACCTTAAGTGTAAATGGAAAAAAAGAGGGTATAAGCAAACAAGATTTATTAAAAATCGCAAAAGAAAATAATATCAAAAAAGGATCAAATATTATAGAAGAAATTATTTCCGTTATTACATCTTGGCATCATTACTCCAAAATTGCAGGTGTAAGAATGGATTTAAGTAAAAGAATTGAAGAAAATTTGAACGTATTTAAAGTTTAGTAAAATGAAAGTTTTGTATTATAAAGTTATTGATTATTCGGTTGTGATTTATTCCTTAAGAGGCCATTACAAGTAACGAAACCATAACTTTGTTCAAATAAACAACAAATCCTGCGCCAATCGGTCGCAGGATTTTTTTTTACACCAAACTTCCTCCACTCAATAATTCCCTAAGATGAATATGTTTGATACCATTTAAATCCGCCGGTGCAAACTCGTCCAGTGAAACTACATATTTGGGATAATTATCATCAATAAGGGATAAGTTTCCAAATTCGCGTTCTTTAACCTTCTCATCACTCAATAAATAACAAACTTGCAGGTATATTTTGGTGCCATTTTTTTCTGCTACAAAATCTATTTCTTTATCCCCGATTACACCAACTTGAATTTTGAATCCTTGAATTTTAAGGTGCATAAATACAACGTTCTCCATTATTTTACCGATGTCCATGTTTTGAAAACCCAACATTGCATTTACAATTCCCCAATCTTCAAAATAGTATTTTTCATGAATTTCAAACATCTTTTTTCCTAAGATATTATTTCGCTTTACTTGGAAAATCAAAAATGCTTGGCTTAGGTAATTTAGATAATTGATGACTACTTGCGGAGATATTTTTAATTTTTGAGATTTTAAGTATTCACTTATTTTGTTTGCTGAAATAATATTTCCAATGTTGTTGGATAGAAATTGAACTAAATTTTCTAAAAATTGGGTATTTCTAATTTGAAAACGTGAAATGATGTCTTTGTATAAAATTGTGGCGTAGATGTTTTTTAAATATTCTGTAAAAACTTGATCTTCTTTTACTAAGTTCTTTAAAAAAGGCATACCGCCATACGTTAGAAAAGATTTCAAGCTTGCTGAATTGTTTTCTAATTGATGGAAATCTAAAAATTCTAAATATGAAAGACTATATACATTGAATTCGATATATCTTCCGCTTAAAAACGTGGCTAATTCTCCAGAAAGTAAATTTGCATTGCTTCCTGTACAGTAAATATCAAAATTCGTTTCTAACCCAAAATGTCTCAACGCTTTTTCAAATTCTGAAATATCTTGAATTTCATCAATGAATAAGGCATTTTTACCTCCAGATTTCTTGTGTTGATTTACATATTCTAACACATCTTTGTAATCTTTTATCGTGTCAAATTCTAACGATTCTTTATTTATAAAAATACAATGAACGTCTGGATCTATTTTTTTTACCTCATCCATCAGTTGAATAAGTAGATAACTCTTACCTACACGCCTCTGTCCAACTAATACTTTAATGATGTTTTTACCAATAAATGGTTGAATACGATGAATGTATTCATTTCTTGCAATGTATGTCAGATTCATATTTAATGTATAGATTAAACTTATTCAAATTTAATAAATTTCTTAATGTATACATTAAAGTATGTATTTGTTTTGGTTTTATTTAATGTATAGATTAAACTTTTTTGTTTTTTTGCATTTCATTTCATTTATACATTAAACTCCTTCCTCCTTCCTCAACCACTCAAATGCTGGTATAACACGAATTTTTCCATTTTCCGTTTCGATGATTTCTCGTTCATCCATGGTTATAATCCAACTTTCTTTAATTTCCAATGATTTCATGGCTACATCCAACGCTTTTACTTCACGTTTGCGTGTTTCGATGTCTGAGATGCTATACGAAACTTGAATTAACAAATTAGCTTCGGGCACATAAAAGTCAACTTCCAATTTGCTTTTCAAGAAATAAGGAGCGTAACCTCTTCTTCTCAGTTCGATGTAGACCTGGTTTTCCAATAACTTAGTGTCTTGATCGTTTAAAAACAACATTAGAATTCCAGTATCTAAAAAGTAATACTTTTTATTGGTTTCTTTTTCTACAAACTTGCTGTAAAAGTTAGTAATCGGAGCAATCAAAAAAGAGGCTTCCAAATGATTTAAATAATCGAACAAGGTATTACTACCGATACTTACCCCAGTCGATTTTATCAAATTCTTAATGCGATTTACAGATGTCTCATTATTGACGCTTTCTGCAAGTTTTTTGATTAAGAATTTTAATAAGTTCGGATTCGAAATTTTGTAACGAGCTATTAAATCTCCATAAAATAGTTTTTGATACACGGAGGATAAAAAATCACGTTTATTATCCAGGTGAAGAAGTTCAGGAAACCCACCATATTGTAAATATTCTACATATTGTTTCTTTAACTCAAAGCGTTCTTCGGAGTACAAGGCATTTGCAGAAAACTTTAGTTTTTGAAAGGACAAATATTCGCTAAATGATAAGGGTAAAATTTCTTTATTAATATAACGACCTCCTAAAGTGGTAGCAATTTCACTACTCAACATCTCTGCATTACTTCCAGTTACACATACGCGATATCCTTCATCCGCTAAGCGTCGTGCGAATTTTTGCCAATGTTCAATGTTTTGTACTTCATCTAAAAAGATAATGGGTTGTTGGCTGAATAATTCCTTGTAAGCTTCTAGTATCTCGTTAAAATGAAGATGGGTCATCCCAATCAATCGCTCATCTTCAAAATTGATGAAAAGGATAGCGTCAAAATTGTTTTTCTTAACGAGCGATTGGATGATTTGATATAAGTAGTAAGTCTTACCCGCGCGTCGTAACCCAGTAAACACATAGTTTGCATTTGCTTCTAGTTCGACATTCCTTGCTTGTACATCGATTTTTCGGAGCCAATCTTGGCGCTGAATGATGATTTGTTTGAATATTTCTCGCATGAATTACACTTCGTATAGTGTAAATATACTGTTTTTTTATCTTATTTAAAAGATATTTAATATCTTTTTTATCTCTTTTAAAAGATGTTTTTAATAATTTTTATCTCTTGCAAAAGATATAATTATCATTTTTGAACTGTAACACCTCGCAAAAATCGTTCAATTGAATCAGTCCCCACCGCTGTAAAGCGACTATCCGAAGAGGAAGGAAAAGGTCCACCGTGTTGCATTGCAGGACTTACCTCAACTCCTGTTGGAACACCATTCAATATCACCCGTCCAGCTTTTTCTTGCGCGATGTAAAATAAATTGCTTGTTTGTATGTTTTCTTCGTTGTGAAAAATGGAAAACGTCAATTGACCAGAAATGTTTTCTAAAATCTGCTCCAATTCGTGTTGATCTTTACAAATAACGAGCAAGGCATGAGGACCAAAAACTTCTTCTTGAAGGAGCTTGTTGGTGTCAAACGTTTGTCCATCCGTAAGAGATAATTGAGGTATTCCTAAATTACAGGAAGTTGTTGTAGTTCCTTGAGCAAATAAGTGAACATTCGATTGATCTATTACTTGTTTTGCTCGTTGAGTGTATGTACAAGCAATAGTCGGATGCACCATCGAATAACTTGCTTGTTGCTCAAAGATAGGTTTGAAAGTTTCTAAGAAACGATCTGTTTCAGTGCATGCTAGTAAAAATAGCGCACCAGGTTTCGTGCAAAATTGTCCTGAGTCTTTGGTGATGGATAAAGCAAGTCTATTAGCAATGTCTTCTGAATTCGAAGAAAGAGCTGAAGGTAAAATTACTACTGGATTTAAACTCCCCATTTCAGCAAATACAGGAATTGGAACTTCGCGTTGTTGCGCTAATTGTTGTAACGCCAAACCACCTGGAATACTTCCTGTAAAACCTACTCCCTGAACAAAGGGATGTTGTACTAATTGTTTACCAACCTCGTATCCGATCGCGTTTACATGAGAAAATACACCTTCTGGTAAACCAAGTTCTTCGGCTACTTTAACCACTAATTTCGCGACCTGATAGCTCGTATGGGCATGAAATGGATGACTCTTTACGATAACAGGACAACCTGCAGCCAATGCAGCAGCAGTGTCTCCTCCAACCGTAGAATAGGCAAACGGAAAATTACTAGCACCAAAGACCACTACTGGACCAATGCCTAATTTATATTTAGTCAGTTGTGGTTTAGGGGTAGGTGTTCTGTTTGGTTCAGGGAAATCAATATGTTTAATTTCCCAATTTTCTTGAAAAAGCAAGTCTGCAAAGGAAGTTAATTGAAAAATAGTTCGTGCAAATTCAACCTCAGCACGTTGTTCGTTTAAGACTGATTCTCCGCAATACGTAGCTATTAATAGCAATTTGTTTAGTTCTAATTCCGTAACAATGGCACTTAAAAATCGAGCACGCTCCATCGGTGAAGTTCTCGAAAATATTCGATAAGCAGTGTTCGCTAATGTTGCACTTCGATCAACTTCTTCTTGCGTTGCTTCCACAAAAAGTGCAGGATGCAATTGATCCGTAATTGGGTTAATAGTTTGATAGGTGTTAGTTCCTTCTGATGAAGTTTGGTAGCCGATGAGGTTTGGGATTTTCATACGATAAATGTAGGTAACATATTTCTTTTGTGTTTTTTAGCGCAGAGATTTTTTTTGAGATTTTTGACGTATTTGCGTTTTCGAGATCGCAGAGTTTCTTTACTTCGTCAAAATTTTTGGTTTCAAATTTAACGTAGTTAGATTAAATCTCTGCGACCTCAAAAATTCCGTCATCAATGTTAATGACTCTTATTTCCTCTGTGTAAAAAAATACTCCTTATTTAATTTAACACAAAGTCACAAAGTTTTTCACAAAGCACACCAAGAATAAGACTTAGTCCACAAAGTCAGATCTTAGAGAACCTTCGTGTCTAACCAGTGTATGTTTTCTTTGTGTTTCTCTGTGTCTTTGAGTACTTCGTGTTATAAATAACAACATATTTAATTTAACACAAAGTCACAAAGTTTTTCACAAAGCACACCAAGAATAAGACTTAGTCCACAAAGTCAGATCTTAGAGAACCTTCGTGTCTAACCAGTGTATGTTTTCTTTGTGTTTCTCTGTGT
>CANFHU010000044.1 GCA_947446925.1 Flavobacteriia bacterium | reverse complement strand
TTTTTAGAACTGTTAAATCCAATTCTATTTCTATTTTGTTGATCGTTTATTTGCTTTTTGTTATTTTCTAATTCTTGAATGTACATAAAGATCATATTGATTTGTTCGCTTCTCTCTATGTCGTTTTCTTCTAATTTTTTAAGTTTGGATAATATTTCATGGTTTGTGGAAATCAATTCTCTCATTTTAATAAATATCTCAATAATTTGAATGCTTACTTGTGTAGCTCTATCGCTTTTAATTACGTTCGCTAATTGTAGTGCTCCATATTCTGTAAATACGTATGGCAGATGTCCTCCTAAATATTGTCTGGAAGGTATCGCATTTTGCGATACCATTAAATCAATTTCATTTTCAGTTAATTGAAACATGAAGTTTGTAGGAAATTTTTGTAGATTCCTTTTTACTTGTTCCCTTAGTCGTATTGGTTTTATATCATACAATTTAGCAAGATCTCTGTCTAACATAACTTTTTGACCTCTGATAAAATAGATTTTACTTTGTATGATATTGTTTTGCGTATCTATTTCTTCCGTTATTTTTTCCTCCATCCTTTTTTACTTGCTTTCTAATTTTTTACAAATGAGATAGTCATTTATGTTAATAAATTTATCTACTATTTGAATTAAAGTCAAGCGTTGAATTAAAATTGCGTATAAATACTATGTTTTACGTGGAGTGTATTTGAGGTGGTGGGCTTGAAAAAAAAGTGTATGATATAATCTTTACTACAACTTTCTCATCAAATACCTGTACAATTCCACCATGCACATAATATCGTACTTCGCGACGATTTCATTGGGTGTATGGACATTATCTTCTGCAGCTCCAATAAAACACCAGTCAATTAACAAGTCTGATTTTTGAAGTGAACTTCCATCGCTTCCTCCGGCAGATTCTACTTCTAATTGAAAATCAATCTTCGATTTTTTTGCGAGGTCAATGATTTTGTTGAGGTAGGATCTTCGTGGTAACATACTGTCGCGCATGGAAATGGCTACACCATTCCCTGGTTGAACATAGTCAGTTACCCAAGTAATGTCTGAAATTAACGCTTGACGTACTTGGTAATTATCGTATAAAAATTTCGCGCAAAACCCAACGGAATTACCGCCATGTTCTTCGTAGGTTCCAAAGACGATTGCTCCGTTTTCTATGGTTTCAGCGACTCTCAAGGCTGACCAAACACCTAAGCGATTATCTAAATAAGGGGATTGAACGGTGGTGTCGGTTTCTCTAAAGTTTGGTTTGAATGTTAAGATAGTTCCTCTGTCGATGGTGCGTGAAAACACACATTTGTAGATTGGTCGTGCGTTTTCTTGTTCGATGAGCATCAATTCGGTTTCAATTTTCCCTTGGCTATCACTTCCTACTAATTGCATTCCGTCTTCAATGTCTGGGCCGCCGATTTTAACGAGTTGGTTGTCATAACTTACGCTAAATCCAATCGTGTCCATGTGCGCGTAAATTGCAGTTCGTGGCTTGCCGAAAACAAGGATGATATTGTCTTGGAATTGTTCATCCGCATAAATGGTAGGTTGTACTTTCCAGTCTGCTTGGTTTTTGTCGATATAATTTAAGATGAATTTCGCGATTTTACTTTCGTCGCTTGAGGCACCTTGAATGGCGGTTAATTGTTTTAATAGTTTCATTAATAGATTCCTTTTGAATGTATTTCGGTGTTTTCGATTTCGTGTAAAAGTACTTTCAATTTTTCGCTTTGTGCTAAAGGGATACAAATTTCCAGGTTACAATCTAATTGAAAGTCTTGTAATATTATTTTAGCATTGGTTGTTTTGATTAAACCCATAATTGCTGGTAATTGCGGATAGTTGAAAGTGATTTGTAGGGTTTCTTCCAATTCTTTTTGGATGATGTTTCCTGCTTCAATCGCTTCTTTTGCTGCTGCACGGTAGGCGTGTATGAGTCCACCGACCCCTAATTTTGTTCCGCCAAAATAACGAATCACACCAATTAGTATGTTGGTGAGTTCAAAGGATTGAATTTGACCTAAAATTGGTGCACCTGCGCTATTATTTGGTTCGCCATCATCGTTAGCCCGTGTGACATAGTTTCCAATGCCAAAACGATAGGCATAACAGAGATGTCGCGCTTGGTGGTGCATTTTTTTCCACTCGTTGAGGTGTTGTTTCGCTTCTTCTTCGGTACGACAAGGAACAGCATAACCAATAAATTTGGAGCCTTTTTCTTTGTAGAGTCCTTCCGAAAGCGTTTCGAGTGTTTGGTATGAGTGTGGATTATGCACAACTAGGTGTATAAAAGAAAACCACCTCGAAAGGTGGTTTTAGTATTATTGAATAGAAAGTTTTTTCTCTAAATCAGCGAGGTAAACTTTGAATTGTTTGTCTGTTTCAGAAAGGTTGGTTACCGTTCTGCATGCGTGAAGTACCGTTGCGTGATCTTTTCCGCCACAATGTGCTCCGATACTTGCAAGAGAAGCCTTTGTCATCTTTTTAGAGAAGAACATAGAGATTTGTCTTGCTTGAACCACTTCGCGTTTACGTGTTTTAGATTTCAAGATTTCCATAGGAAGGTTGAAATAGTCACATACCACTTTTTGGATGTAGTCAATCGAAATTTCACGGGAAGTGTTTTTAACAAATTTGTCAATCATTTGTTTCGCAAGATCCAAGGTAATTGCTTTTTTGTTTAAAGAAGCTTGTGCTAATAACGAAGTCCAAGCACCTTCCATTTCACGGATGTTTGTATTGATGCTATATGCTAAGTATTCTACCACTTCGTTTGGAAGTTCGATACCATTACCGTACATTTTTTTCTGTAAGATCGCGATACGCGTTTCTAAATCTGGTGTAGATAAATCCGCAGATAATCCCCATTTGAAGCGAGAAAGAAGGCGTTGTTCCATGTCTTGCATTTCTACAGGTGGTTTATCGGATGTTAAGATAATTTGTTTACCGTTTTGATGTAGATGGTTGAAAACAGAGAAGAATACATCCATTGTTTTCGTTTTACCAGCGAAGAATTGTACATCATCGATAATCAACACATCTACCATTTGATAGAAGTGGATAAAATCGTTGATAGATTCTTGTTTAATAGCATCAATAAATTGGTGTGCAAATTTCTCAGAACCAACATACAATACCGTTTTGTTTGGGTATTTTTCTTTAATGCTAATACCAATTGCATGCGCTAAATGCGTTTTTCCTAAGCCAACACCACCGTAAATTAATAATGGATTGAAAGCGGTACCTCCAGGTTTGTTAGCTACTGCATAACCTGCGGAACGTGCTAAACGGTTACAATCTCCTTCAACGAAATTCTCGAAAGAATATGCTGGATTTAAGTTGGATTCTACATTCAATTTCTTTAATCCTGGAATGATAAAAGGATTGCGAATTTGATTTTCATTAATGTTTAGAGGAACACTAACTGGTGAATTTTTAACCGACGTATTATTAGCAGTTGGAAGTTTAACGGTGTAAGGATTTTTGTTACCCTTGTTATTTTCCATAACAATCGAGTACTCCAAACGACCTTCGTTTCCGATCACGCGTTTGATTACTTTTTTCAATAAAACAATATAATGCTCTTCTAGCCACTCGTAGAAAAAATGAGAAGGTACTTGAATAGTCAATACATCGTTGTCTAACTTAACTGGTACGATTGGAACGAACCAAGTATTGTAAGAATTTAATGCAATATTATCCTTAATAACCTTTAAACATTTTCCCCAAGCCCCTTCGTGATCTGTGTTCATTGTATGAATTTAGTGTAGGTTTTTACTTTTTGTTGTTTAAAACTTTTTATCTTTGTAAATGATTGTTTTTCAGATAAATAGTTTGAGTGATTTCTCACAATACAAAGATTGGGATAATAAAGTTTAAAAAAAAATCATTTTGCTATTGACTTTTAACTTTTTTTTACTTCTAATTATTTAATTTCTCAAACTAAATTTATACTTCGTTTTGTTTGGTAATTTTAATTTTAAGCATTATTAATTTCGGTTAAAATTATTTCAATTTATGGAGATCAAATTTTCACAGAGTACTAATATTCGTGTAAGATACGGAGAAACAGATCAAATGGGATATTGTTATTATGGAAATTATGCGCAATATTTTGAGGTTGGTCGCGTGGAAGCGTTGCGAGATTTCGGTATGAGTTACAGAGAAATGGAAAATGATGGGTTTATGTTGCCTGTGTTAGATTTTCAAGTGCGTTATTTGTCTCCTGCGTATTATGATGACTTATTAACAATTACAACTAAAATTGTTTTACTAAAAGGACCGAGACTTTATTTTGAGTACGAAATAAATAATGAAGAAGGAAAGTTAATTTCGGTTGCTACTACTACGTTGGTGTTTGTTTCTAAAGAGACGATGCGACCAATTGCGCCACCGGAGGCGTTTTTAAAATTGATGGAAGAATATAAGGTGTAGTTTTTTTACCGTTTAGAAATTAAGGGATAAGTGTGGGTGTGGATAAATAGCTTGATTTACTTTAAGTTTGGTTTATTTATTCTAAACTTCTTAATGGTTAATTTTGTTCTGAATTTTAATAAAACATAGCATGAATAGTTCAAATTCAATTTTTACATTTCAAGAATCTACTAAAGATATGGTTCTTTCTTGTGTTTCACAACGTGAGGGGGAAGTGAAATTGGGAGAAAAAGTTGCTGTTTATAGCGATTTGGAAAATTTTACTGGAAAATATGTAGTCTTGGGGGTGAAAGAAGATGTTGGTCCACGTGCAAATCTAGGATTGTCTGGTTCTGATGCAGGGTATGCTTGTTTTTTGAAGCGTTTTTTAAATATGCAGTCGAATTCTTTTTTTTCTGGAGAAGAAGTATTGTTGTTGGGGGAGGTGCTTGTTAATACTGAGATTACTGAACTGGATGATTTGAGAAGTGGAGTGGCGGAATTGGATGATTTGTTGGTTTCGATTTTGGTGCCGATTTATGAAAAAGGATTGATTCCTATTTTAATAGGTGGTGGTCACAATAATGCATATCCCTTAATAAAGGCGTGTTCAATGGTTCAAAGTAAAGCGATGGATGTGGTTAATTGTGATCCGCATGCTGATTTTAGGGCGTTGGAAGGTAGGCATAGTGGTAATTCTTTTTCGTATGCAATGCGAGAAGGGTGGTTGGCAAATTATGCGGTGCTAGGATTGCATCAACAATATAATAGTCAGTCGATGTTGGATCGTTTGGCTGAGGAAGAATGTTATGTGACGTTTTTTGAAGAGTATCTAACTGGTCAGCGCGATTTTTTGGCGGATGTTGATGATGTGTTGCGACAAGTTTCAGATGTGTCTTTGGGGGTGGAATTGGATATGGATGCTATAATAGGTATGCCGTCAAGTGCGTTTACCCCGTCTGGCTTTAGTTTGGAGGAGGTGAGAAAATATGTCATAAAATGTGCAAAATCAAAAAAAGCAGCTTACCTGCATTTGCCGGAAGCTGCTCCTAAAAATGAACGTGAAGAAGCGATTGTAGGTAAAGCTTTAGCTTACTTAGTAAGTGATTTCATTAAATCTTAACCTTGTCGAAGGATCGTCACTCGTCACTTAATAGCTCATACTTACAATTTGTCTAACGTCGCTTGGAGTAATGTTTTTATGCTCTCCTAATCCAAGCATTCCTCTTTCGGTAAATCTTGCTTCGATGCGTTCTGCTGTTCCTAAATACTCTTCTGTGTATTCAGAAAGTTTAGTTTTAATTCCCAGTTTGTGGAAGAATTGTTCGAATTGTTCGATGCATACCACTGCTTTTTCTTCGATAGTGCCAGTTTGTATGTTGAAAACGCGTTCTGCGCATTGCGCTAATTTTGCTTTTTTTGCTTCGAAGTTGTAACGGTAATGACTCGGCGCGATGATTGCTAAGGTTCGTGCGTGATCAATGCCAAAGAATACGGTTAATTCGTGACCAATTGCGTGTACTGCCCAATCGGTTGGAACGCCTTTTTGTATCAGGCCGTTTAATGCCATGGTGCAAGACCACATGAAGTCTGCTGCTGCTTCGAAGTAGAATGGATTTTCTTGAACAATTGGTCCGACTTCTAATAGTGTTTGTAAAATGCTTTCTGCAAAACGATCTTGTAAGTTTGCATTGGAAGGGTAGGTCATGTATTGTTCGAGTACATGGGTGAATGCGTCGACTATACCATTTGCTATTTGATTTTTTGGAATGGATTGAATGACATTTGGGTCTAGGATGGAGAATTGAGGGAATAATCCAGGTCCGCCCATACCTAATTTTTGTTGTGTGCTTCTTCTAGAAATGACTGCTCCGGAGTTCATTTCTGAACCAGTTGCAGGAAGTGTTAAGATTGTTCCGAAAGGTAATCCTATATCTGTTCTGATTCCTTTTTCAAGAATGTTCCATGGATTGTCGCCTGAATATAGTGCGGCAGAGGATAAAAATTTTGTTCCGTCAATAACGGATCCGCCACCTACGGCAAGAAGGAAAGTAATGTTTTCTTTTTTGATTATTTCTAATGCTTGAACCAGGATTTCGTATTCTGGATTTGCAGGAATTCCTCCGAATTCGAATACTTCAAAATTTGATAAAGCAACTTTCGCTGCGTCGTAAATTCCGTTTTTTTTGATGCTACCACCGCCGTAAATAAGTAGCACTTTTGCGTTAGTTGGTATTTGTGTTGCTACTTGTTGGATGGTATCTTTTCCAAAGATAATTTTGGTTGGATTTTTGAATTCGAAATTGAGCATTTTTAGTTTGTTTTTAAATTTAGGTAATGATAAATAAGGTTTTTAACGTCAAAATGTTATTAACTATAAATTAAACAATTAATTCACCATTTAAATCGGTGGTTAAAATCTCACTCATGTAATCAAAAAATGGACGCATTGCTTGGAATGTTTCGATGATTTTTTGTGCGTAATTTTCCGCTTGTGCTTCTTTGTCTGTGAATGATTTTGAGAGTAAAAATTGTTTGTAATTGAGTAATTCTATTGCAGGATGATTTTTATCAAATCCTTTTGGCGCGGTTTTTAATTTTTCGCCTTCTAGAGTGCCAAAATGTTTTTTAAAATCTGCTGAATGAATGATGTCAAGAAGCGGTTTTGGGTCTGCTGCGATTTGTTCACGTATCTGTTTTAAGTCTTCCGAGGAAGGGTTCCAAAATCCACCTCCAACAAAACAATTTTCTGGTTCGATGTGGAAATAATATCCACCGCGAAGTAATTTGGTAGCGCGAGATAAATGTCCGCCGAAATGGGTTTTGTAAGGAGATTTATCTTTTGAAAATCGCACATCCTTATAGATTCTGAAAATTGCTTTTTTTCCAGAGGGGGTTTCGATAGTGTCTGTTTGGTTCATGCCATGAATGATCTCATCTGCAAATTTAACGAGCGATTCATGTGCTTCTTGGTATTTTGGTTTGTGTTCAGTAAACCAATCGCGATTATTGTTTTTTGTAATGTCTTGTAAAAATTGAAAGACACTAGAAGGAATAGAAGTGGACATTTTGTTAGATTGAATTTTGCAAGAAAGTTACATATTTATGTTTAAAAAATACTTTCTAAAAGTTAATTTATCCTGCTTATGTAACTAAAGTTACTCTATGTATTTAAATCTAAAGTTACCTTTGTCTAAAACAAATCGTATGAATCCTATTATATATTCTGTATCCAAAAATAAATGTCCTCGTTGTCACCAAGGAGATGTCTTCGTACATGGGCATGCATTCAAAAAAGGATTTGATCAAATGCATACACATTGTTCCACTTGCCATTTGAAATATGAGAAAGAACCAGGTTTTTTCTACGGTGCTATGTATGTGAGTTATGCATTAACGGTGGCTATATTTGTTACTGTTTGGGTGCTTAATTTGTGGTTTTTAAATCTTTCTACCACAACGTTTATTATAGCAGTAGTTGTGTCATTAGTTGGTTTAATGACCGTGGTATTTAGAACAGCCCGATTAATTTGGTTAAATTTTTTCGTGCGTTACAACAAAGAAATGGATACGGAGTTAAAATCGTAATTTATTGATCGATTACTTTTCTGCTTATTTTTACAACGAGACTTCTTGGTGTAAATCGAACAATGAATGCTAAAAATTGATTCATAAAACCATGAATCGCGACTTGTTTCCCTTTTAACATCGCTGCATATCCAAATTGAGCAACTTCTTCCGAGGTAGCTAGTTTAGTTTTGCTGAATAAAGCGCTTTTATCCGCTTTTGCTGTTTTACTAAACCCACTTGCAGTTGCTCCTGGACATAATGCTGTTATGCTAATTCCGTGATGACTCACTTCGTTGTTTACTGCTTCTGAAAAACTAAGCACATACGGTTTTGTTGCACAGTAAACCGCCATGGTTGGTCCTGGGACAAATGCAGCAGTTGATGCTACGTTCATGATTTTTCCGTTTTTCCGAGCAATCATTCCCGGTAAATAAAGTTTGGTAAATTGTGTAAGCGCAGTGATATTCACTTGAATCATATCGTTTTCCGCTTCCCAATCCGAATCCTCGAATTTTCCATACAATCCAAAACCAGCGTTATTTATGAGGTAATCGACTTGAATCCCATGTGATTCTGTTTCGGTAAATACTTCGATTGCTGCATTTGGAGTGGCAAGGTCTTTTTCAATAACTAAAACCTTAATTCCAAACTCTTTTTCTAATTCAATTTTTAACTCATTTAATTTGTCTTTGCTTCTAGCAACAATTACCAAATCTCCACCTTTTGAAGCGTGAATTTTTGCTAGTTCTAATCCAATTCCACTGGATGCTCCTGTGATTAATGCTGTTTTCATCGTTTTTATATTTTTTAATTGTCTAACTTAATTTAATCTTTACTATTATTTTTCATCACGCATCACTTTCATCCCGAGCATGTCGAAAGACGTCACTCATCTCCTTCACACGTCTCGTTAACTGAGGTTCTCGAAGTTACGCTTCTTCCAACGTTTTTATATCAAATTTTTGCATTTTCATGAACGCTGCAATTACCACTTCACCTTTTTCTGCAATTAATTTAGAAAGACATGTAGGGACAATTTGCCA
>CANFHU010000043.1 GCA_947446925.1 Flavobacteriia bacterium | reverse complement strand
TGAAAAATTAAATGTAAAATGTGGGAATTTGTCCATGGGACAACAACAACGAGTAGCTATAATTCGTGCTATTTGTCAGCCGTTTTCGTGGTTATTGTTGGACGAACCATTTTCTCATCTAGATACTAAAAACGCGGAGATTTGTATGGGTTTAATAAATAAAGCATGCGAAAATCAGCAGGTAGGTTGGGTTTTGACAACTTTAGGTAAAGATGTTACATGTACTTTCGATCAATTAATTTCCATTTAATGTTACGAAAAATAGTATTACGAAATCAGTCTTTTTTACAATTGATAATTGCATTGTTTGGTGCGTTTTTAGGTGTGGTTTTTTTACTCGTATCGGTTCATTATTTCATTAAAGTGACGGAGTTTGGGAAAGGTTCCGAAATGTTAGGGCCAAATACATTAGTGGTTCAGAAAAAAGTATCTACTACTACGACTTTACAATTAGCATCCAGTACATTTTCAGCACATGAAATTCAATCTATCCAAAACAAATCTTTTGTGGCGGATGCTCAACCAGTCATGAGTAACAATTTTGGGGTTGAATTTGCTACTTCGGATCCAATGTTGCCTTATTTTCGTTCGGATGTTTTTATTCAATCCATTGAAACTCGTTTTTTAGATGTTAAATCAAAAGCATGGAGATGGGATGAAAAATCTGCTTTTGTTCCAATTATTTTACCGCGTGATTTTATGGTAATGCTCAACACGTTTATGAGTTCTTCGGGTATACCGCAGATTTCGGATGAACTTGCAAAAGAGGTTCAATTCAGTTTACGCTTGTCAAATAATCAAATGGACCAAAAATTTAATGCTAAAATTATTGGGTTTACCAATGAGGTTTCAGCGATTTTAGTGCCCGAATCATTTATGCGATATGGGAAAAATACTTTTGGAACCAAATCCCAAGAAAAAATAACCCAATTAATGATTTCTGGAAAAGAAAAAGAATTTGGTTTGTTGGAGAAATTTTTAAATCAACAACATTATGAGTCTAAAAATGCACAACTAGTTACAGGTAGATTAAAAAGTGTGGTGAGTAGTTTATTAATGGTTATTGCTTTCATATCCTTTCTAACCTTGTTGTTTTCTTCTTTTGTATTGATACAATATATTCAATTGCTGATCTCAAAAAATGCATTCGAAGTAAGAACGTTACTAAGGTTAGGGTATACCACCAATTCTTTGTCCAAGGTGTTTATCATTTATTTTGTTTCGCTTTTTGGTGTATTATGTTTCCTCGGATCCTTATTTTTTATTGTGATCAAATCCTATTTAGATGAAAGTTTACACAGTACAGGGATTTATATTGATTTTCATTATACTTTATATAGTTGGGCAACTTTAGGATTTTCGTTCGTCTTATTTTTTGTATTGACTTTTATAAGTAGTAAAAGATCGATTGTGAATGAATTTTAGGAAGAATTAACAATCACTTTCGACTTAAAATTTCTAATTTTGGAGCAACTTTAACCAATAAATTTATGAAAAAAATAGTTTTTATTTTATGTACATTACTGTCCCTTACAGGGTTTTCACAAAAAATTAAACTTAAAATATCTGGAGAGAAAGATACCACCGTTTTTTTAGTGAAATACTATGGAAAAGGAATGTATTATGCGGACACGGCTGAAATGAAAAAAGGAATTGTAGAGTTTAAAGGTTCTAAACAAAAGCCAGGTGTTTTAGCCTTGTTATTGCCGGGTCAAAAATATTTTGATTTTATCTATGCTGGTGAAGATATTAGTATTGAAACCTCAGGACCGGATTATATTCAATCGATGCTTGTTAAAACTTCTAAAGAAAACACTATATTCTTGGCGTATATCAAGTTTATGAATGAAAGTCGAACAAAAGCAAAGCAATTGTCCGATAAACGTGAGAAATTAGGGAAGGAATCAGCGGAATATAAATCTATTGGAAAAGAATTAGAAGTGATTTCAAAAGAAGTTGTTGCTTTTCAAAAGAAATTGGTAGCGGATAATCCTTCTTCTTTGGTAAGCAAAATTGTTAAAATGTCAATGGATGTTGAAGTTCCAGAGTCACCAAGAAATGCAAATGGTACATTAATTGATTCTAATTTTGCCTATCATTATTTTCGAGATCATTATTTTGATAATATTGATTTAAATGACGATCGTTTATTGAGTACTCCTGTTTTTCATAATAAACTAGATTTTTATTTTAGTAATAACATGTTACCTCCGATCCCGGATACGATAGTGAAATTTGCTTTCCGTTTTTGCGATAATTTAAATGTTAAATCGGAGATGTTTAAATATTGTGTTACGCACATTACTTCTAATTATGAGAAGTCCAATATCATGGGGATGGATAAGGTGTTTGTTAAAATGGGACAACGTTATTATTGTGTAAAAAATTACAAAGGAAAGTTACAAGGTTCTTCGAATATCACTTGGATGGATTCTACGAAATTGGAAGAGTTGTGTAAAAAGGTGGAAATTAACAAAAATTTAGTACAGGGAGAAATTCCACCTAATATTTCGTTAGTAGATACAACCGATTCACGTTGGAGAGATTTTTACAGTTTGAAAGCAGAATATACCATTTTATATTTTTGGGATCCAGAGTGTGGACATTGTAAAAAAACGACACCTAAATTGGGTGAATTGTATTTAAAGAAATTGAAAAATCGTAATGTGGAAGTTTTTGCCATTGGAAAAGCAGTTGGGGAAGATTATGTGAAATGGAAAAAATTCATTAAGGAAAATAACCTTACCTTCATCAATGTGGCATTGACAGATAAATTATATAAAGCGGCATTAGATGACGCTAGACAATTTGTTCCAAAATTTACAACTGTAGAAGCTTTAAATTACCAGGAAACATATGATATTTATTCCACACCAAAAATATTTGTATTGGATAAAGACAAGAAAATTGTTGCGAAAGGTTTATCTATCTCTCAGTTAGAAGATATGTTAGATCATTATCAAGGTAAAAAAGACGCACCTAAATTGTTTCCTCCGGATCCAGAAGAAGAGGAGCATGCAAAAGAATCTCACTAACAAAACAAGGCTGTTTCAACAATTGAAGCAGCCTTTTTTAATGATAGAATGAAAAAATATAATCGTAATTTTTGGATTGTTTGTATTTCCATGCTGTTGTTCATGATTAGTTTCAACTTAATCATGCCAGAACTTAATGGGATCCTGTCGGATTTAGGTGGGAATAAATGGAAAGGTTTGATTATTACTGTTTTTACCATTTCTGCTGCTATTTCTAGGCCGTTTTCCGGAAAACTTTCTGATTATATTGGTCGGAAAAAAGTAATGTATCTTGGATTGATTTTGTGTGTAATTGTCAATTTGTTATATCCATTTACCCATTCCGTCTTTTTGTTTTTGGTGGTACGATTTATTCATGGCTTTACCGTAGGTTTTACACCAACGGGCGCTACAGCAATGATTACCGATATCTTACCGATAGACAAAAGAGGAGTTGGAATGGGGATTTGGGGTACGTTTATTTCTTTAGGAATAGGAATAGGACAGGTTTTAGGTACCCCTATAGCTGCTTTAGTAGGAATTAATGCGCTTTTTTATCTATCTCTAACTTTAAATGTAATTTCTTTGATTTTACTTCCCTTTAGCGTTGAGACTTTAGAAAGTCCAAAAGCGATGAAAAGCCATTTTTTGAAAATTAAAAAACAAGATGTATTTGAACCGAGTGTCTTACCATCTGCTTTTGTAATGTTTTTAACTTCTGCGTGTTCTGGGTGTGTCTTTGTTCTTACGCCCGATATTTCAGCGTATCTTGGGATTGAAAATAAAGGTTGGTTTTTCTTTTTTTATGTGGCAGTAACTATCTTAGTGCGTTTGTTTACCGGACGTTTATCCGATACTATTGGTCGCGTTAAGTCTTTAATAATTGGAGTAAGTTTGTTATTTATTAGTATGGTACTCTTGGTTAATGCTACTACTGTTTTCACTTATACACTTTCTTCCATCGTTTTTGGACTTGCCACGGGAATTAATAGCCCTTCTTTATTTGCTTGGACGGCAGATTTGTCACATCCGGAGCGAAAAGGAGTAGGTGCAGGAACCATGTTTATAGCCTTAGAGTTGGGCATCATGTTTGGTTCCATTTGCACTTTAGTTACCTATAAAAATACATATGCTTCTGCAAGTCACTCTTTTTTTATAGGAATAATAACCTCCTCTATTGCATTGGTTTATCTGGTTGTTTCTAATCGTAAATTAACAAAAAGTACGTGTTAATGCTTCATCCATTTTTGTTTTAATCAGATCTTCCGTAGATACTTCTTTAAACTCTAGCGTGTTTTGGCATGGTGTAAAATCATAATCCTTCCCCCATTCCTTAAAGTTTTTTGCTAACGCTTGAATGGATTCGCCTACAAATGAAACTTCTTCGTTTGTCATTGTTGGGTGAAGAGATACACGTATCCAACCTGGTTTATTGGAGAAATCACCTTGATTGATGAGGTCCGTAATTTTTCGCGATGTTTCTTGATCCACATTTAATAAGTAATGGCCATAGGTACCAGCACAAGAACAACCACCTCTGCTTTGAATACCGAATTTATCATTCAATAAACGTACACCAAGATTATAGTGCATATCTTCAATATAAAAAGAGACGATAGCCAAGCGGTCTTTGTGTTGAGGTGCTAAAATGTGTAGGTTTGGAATGTTTTCTAATTTCTTCCAAAGGATATCTAACACTTCGTGTTCGCGTTTTAGTATGTTGTCAACCCCCATTTGCTCTTTTAAAGCAATACACATTGCAGTTTTTATGGTTTGTAAAAATGCGGGAGTACCTCCGTCTTCTCTTGCTTCAATATCATCCACATATTTATGTTGTCCCCAAGGGTTCGTCCAGTCTACTGTGCCACCACCTGAATCATCCGGAATCGTATTGTTGTAGAGCGATTTGTTAAAAACAAGTACACCAGAAGCACCTGGACCACCTAAAAATTTATGTGGAGAAAAAAAGATTGCGTCTAGATGTTCCCCTGCATCTTCCGGGTGCATATTTATAGAAACATAGGGTGCAGAACATGCGAAATCTACAAAAATAACTCCATTTGCTTGGTGCATTATTTTGGCGATTTGATGGTAAGGTGTTCGGATACCGGTTACATTGGAACATGCGGTAATAGATGCTATTTTCATCGTTCGGTGCGCATGTTTTTGGAGTAATATACTCAGATGATCTAAATTGATTAAGCCGTCTGAAGTTGGTTCAATAATTTCGATGATAGCCATTGTTTCCAGCCAGCTGGTATGGTTGGAATGGTGTTCCATATGGCTGATAAAAATGACAGGTCTATCTTCTTCTTTAGGAAGTTCTGCTAATTTACCATGTACTCGAAGTCCAAGAATACGTTGAAATTTATTTACGATACCTGTCATACCAGATCCAGTAGTAACAATCATGTCATTTGCATTTGCGTTAACATGTTTTTTTATGTTTGTTCTTGCTTGGTGATATGCATACGTCATAGCCATACCAGTTGCACTAGTTTCTGTATGAGTATTAGCGACAAATGGCATTATTTCGTGTTGCAAGCGTTCTTCGATCGGTGAAAAACAACGACCACTTGCTGTCCAATCTGCGTATACAATAGGTAAATTTTCTCCGTTTGGAGATGGGATAGACGTATCTATTCCAATAATACCTTTACGGTATTTTAAAAAGTAATCTTGCATGTAGGGTTTATTAGGGTTTATTTAGGCTTTATTCATTCATTCTTTTTTTGAAACTAATAGACAAAAAGAAAATTGAATCAATATTGCTTTATCATAAGTACAAATTTAAAGAATTTGATTGAGATAATGGAAGTAAACTTCATAATGTCGTTTGTTAATAATGGCATGTTGTTTGTCCAATAGATAGCACGCCAAAAAGTTTTGTTTTCTTTCGAAAGAATACAAAATTTTAGTTGAAACATATGACAATTTGACACAATATATTATGAATTACGACAATTTTGAATTACCATTAGTACAGTTTTCTTCGGATATTGAAAGTGAGGCTGAATTTATTCCGTTAATTACACAAGAAGAAGAAGAGTCGATGAATAAACAAGATTTCCCTTCTGAATTGCCCATATTACCGCTACGAAATAACGTTTTGTTTCCAGGGGTAGTTATTCCAATTACAGTTGGTCGTGATAAATCGATACGTTTAATTCAAGATGCCAATAAAGGCGATAAAATTATCGGTGTTGTTTCTCAAAAGGACCAAGAAGTAGAAAGTCCGGAGTGGAAAGATTTACATAAAGTTGGTACCGTTGCGCAAATTATTCGCATGCTTAAAATGCCGGATGGAAGTACCACTGTAATACTTCAAGGTAGAAGGAGGTTTAAGTTGGTAAAAGAAACGCAAAATGAACCTTATTTAAAATCAAATGTCAAGTTATTAGAAGAAAAACCATACGATAAAAAATCCAAAGAGATGGAGGCAGTTTTTGCTTCTATAAAAGAAAATGCGTTGGAAATCATTCGTCAAAGTCCAAATATTCCTTCTGAAGCATCTTTTGCGATTGGTAATATTGATAGCCCAACATTTTTAGTGAATTTCATTTGTTCAAATATGAATGCAGATGTTGCTAAGAAACAGCAACTATTAGAACAATTAGACATCAAAAAGCGTTCTTATATGGTGTTAGAACATTTGTCTATGGAAACGGAGGTACTTAAAATTCGTAATGAAATTCAGTCCAAAGTGCGTCATGATATCGATAAGCAACAACGCGAATATTTCTTAAATCAACAAATTAGAACGATTCAAGATGAGTTAGGAGATAACCCACAAGAACAAGAAGTGCAAGACTTACAAGAACGTGCAAAATTGAAGAAGTGGGATGAAAAAGTGGCTAAAATTTTCGCGAAAGAGTTGAATAAATTTCAACGTATGAATCCACAAGGCGCAGAATATACAGTTCAATTAAACTTTTTAGAAATGTTGATTGATTTGCCTTGGGGAGAATTTTCTGAAGATATCTTGGATTTGAAAATTGCAGAGAAAATATTAGATCGTGATCATTTCGGGTTAGAAGATGTGAAACGTCGTATTTTAGAATATTTAGCCGTGTTAAAATTGAAAGGGGACATGAAGTCGCCAATTCTTTGTTTTTATGGACCTCCAGGTGTAGGAAAAACATCTTTAGGGAAGTCTATTGCGGATGCTTTAGGAAGAAAATATGTGCGAATGTCACTAGGTGGTTTGCACGATGAATCTGAAATTCGGGGGCATAGAAAAACGTATATTGGTGCGATGCCTGGAAGAATTATTCAAAACTTGAAAAAAGCAGAGACAGCCAATCCTGTTTTTGTTTTAGATGAAATAGACAAATTAGGTCGAAGCAATCACGGAGACCCTTCTTCTGCTTTATTAGAGGTAATGGATCCAGAGCAAAATAATGCTTTTTACGATAATTACATTGAAACGGAGTTTGATCTATCTAAAGTGATGTTTATCGCTACAGCAAATTCATTAGCAGAAATTCAAGGTCCTTTGCGCGATCGTATGGAAATCATTGAGGTAAATGGTTATACGATTGAAGAAAAAATTGAAATCGCAAAGAATCACTTGATCCCAAAACAAATTAAAGAACACGGAATAACTAAAAAAGATATTTCCATAGATAAAAAAGTATTAGAAAAACTAATTGAGGAATATACGAATGAATCTGGCGTACGTGGATTGAACAAACAAGTAGCTAAATTAGTTCGAAATCGCGCAAGACAAATCGCTTTGGAAGAGGAGTTTTCTGTAAAAATTGCAGCGGAAGATTTAAATACAGTGCTAGGGGTAGGAAGAGTGCGTACAAAGTATTTAAATAACGATGTTGCTGGCGTTGTAACCGGCTTAGCTTGGACAAGTGTTGGTGGGGATATTTTGTTTATCGAATCCTCTATAACGAAAGGGAAAGGTAAATTAACATTAACAGGTAATTTGGGAGACGTCATGAAAGAGTCTGCTGTAATTGCTTTAGAATATTTAAAAGCACATAGCCATTTCTTAGAATTAGAACAAGAAATTTTTGAAAATTACAACGTGCATATACACGTACCAGAAGGAGCTACACCAAAAGATGGGCCAAGTGCTGGGATTACCATGTTAACCTCCTTAGCGTCTTTGTTTACGCAACGAAAAGTTAAGAAACAGTTGGCAATGACGGGCGAAATTACCTTACGTGGAGAAGTGTTACCTGTTGGAGGGATAAAAGAAAAAGTCCTTGCTGCAAAACGTGCTTCCATCACAGAGATTATTTTGTGCGAAAAGAACCGAAAAGATATTGAAGAAATCAAAGCAAATTATTTGAAGGGATTAACTTTTCATTATGTCAAAACGATGAAAGAAGTGTTGGATATCGCTTTGTTAACTGAAAAAGTGACGGATTTTATCGAAATTAAATAACTTGAAATTATTTCATTTAGTATAAAACATTTTAGACGTTTTTTACGTTAGAAAGAATAACCATAAAAACGTCTAGGATGTTAAAGTTTACAATTTTCTGTTTTATTCTTGTTTTAAGTAATGCATTCTTTGCACAAGAACCAAATATTTCTTGTGGTAAACCACCTAAAAAAGCATTTAAACTTATTCAAAAAGCAAAAGAAATAACTGTTGGTAGTGAGAAAGTTATGGCTTTTAATGAGGCGATTGTATTAGCGCCAACTTATGCGCTAGCGTACTATGAATTTGGTGTATATGCTTTTGAGGATGCAGACCGTTTGTATGCAAAAGGGACAGATGCAGGGGATATTGCAGGGGATAAGAGTATGGAGAAAGCAGAAGAATTGTTTTTGAAAGCCTTGTCTTTTTGTTCGGATTACAATGCAAATTGTTTTTATTATTTAGGGGTTATCAATTACTTTCAAAAAGATAATATTAACGCGCTTAAGTATTTAAAAGAATTTCAAAATTATGAATCCAAAGAGGTTGAGCGTTATGCTGCTGATCACGATCAAAAATTAAAAGAAATTAAAGATATTGTTTCACAGTTAGAAGATGAAGTAGCGCTTTACAATAATCCGGTACCATTCAAACCTGTGAAAGTTCCAAATGTTAGTTCCGAAATAGACGATTATATACCGATGATTTCACCGGACAATGAAGTTATGTTTTATACACGTCGGGTGGAAAAACGAATTGCAGGCGATCCTAATTTGTACCATACGGAGCAATTTACGTTTTCACAAAGGCCAACGAATACCGAATCGTTTTCTGCTGGATTGCCATTTACATCTCCATTTAACGATGGATACTTTGATGGATATGGAGCGGCTACGATGGCAGTAGATAATAAAGAAATGATTTTTTGTGCATGTAAAGATATTATGAGTCAGGGTCAGAAATACCGCAATTGTGATTTGTATATAACACGTTATGAACGTTCTGGAGCAGGAGGTAATGATTTTTCTTGGACTAAGTTTGAAAATTTAGGTCCTGGTATCAATGGAACAACCAGTTGGGAAGCACAACCTACCTTATCTGCAGATGGAAATACCTTGATTTTCACAAAGGCAGGTCCCAATACCCAAGACAACGATTTGTATATTTCGCACCGTATGACGAATGGTAAATGGTCGAATGCAGTTCCTATGAATCAATTAAATACAGCAGGAAAAGATAAAAGTCCATTTTTACACCAAGACTCTGAAACCTTGTATTTTGTATCTTCTTCTTCAGACACAAGAAGAGGAGTAGGAGGAACAGATATTTTTTATACACGAGTAGAACGGGATGAAAAAGGTAGAATTAAGAAAGGTCCGGACGGACAAGAAATTTGGTCCAAGCCTAAGAATATTGGATATCCAATCAATACCAAGGACGATGAGGTAGGAATTTTTGTGTCAACGGATGGGAAATTAGCGTATTATTCTTCGAAACATGAAGGAGATTGGAATATCTATCAGTTTGACTTATACAAAGAAGCTAGACCGCATCCAGTTGCCTTGATAAAAGGGGATTTAAAAGACGATTCTGGTAATCCAATTGACGGAGCTACCATTGAAATTGCCTATGGAGCTACTGGTGAAACCGAAAAAGTAAAAGTAAATGGGCATGATGGTAAGTATGCAGCCATTGTACGAATTGATAATCCGCAAGATGTGGCAATAACGGTAAAAAAAGAAGGGCATTCATTTGATACCAAAATGATTACAAAAAAGGAGATCGAAAAAATAAAAGCCTTTGTTACAGGTGAAAAAAAGGAGCATAAAAAAGAGGAAGATGTACTCACTAAACATTCTACTCACAAAGATACAGTGCAACTCACGGTGAATCATAAAGACTATTTACATACCAAAGTAGCAACAAGTCATCATACACCAGTAGCGAGTGAGCCAAAAGTAACAGCAATACAATCTTCGGTTAAAAACGATGAAACTTCTAATACAGATACATTAAACACTAAAAAAGCACAAGAAGAAAACAATATGCTTGATGGAGTAGCATTACAAACTCCAGCAGAAAATTTAACTTCGGAAGCCGATAATTCCATTTTGGATGGTGCAGCAGCTACTTCCATGGTCATCCGAAGTATAGATATGGATGTTAGTCCACTAAAAGTTGGCATGACTTACGCGATAAAAAACATTTTATTTGC
>CANFHU010000042.1 GCA_947446925.1 Flavobacteriia bacterium | reverse complement strand
TATTCCTATAGTATTCCTTTAACATGGGGGTGTGGTAGTGTAAATGCGACAGGAACAATTAACGTTACGGCAGCAATTACCTTAACAGCGACCCCAACCCAGATTGTATGTAATGGCGGAACAGGAAGTGTTTCCTTGAGTTCTACCGGAGCAGCACCATTGGTATATGGAGGAGATGCTACCACGAATTTATTAGCAGGAACGTATACTTATAGTGTCACGGATGCAAATGGATGTGTTGCCAATGCAAGTGCAACCATTTATTTTGATGTAACTGCTTTAACAAAACCAATATTTACAGCAATTTCTCCAATATGTTATGGGGATACTTTTTCTTTACCATTAATTTCAGTTAATAATATAAAAGGAAGTTGGAGTCCAGTTATTAATAGTACAGTATCGACAATTTATACTTTCACACCTGATTTAGGAGAATGTGCTTCGACAGCGACATTAAAAGTGGATATCGTTGAAAATTATAAAATATCACTTACATCTGATTTGGCTTCTGATTCACAGAAAGTTTGTTTAAATACCGCAATAGGAGCAATTGAATATACTTTAGAGGGTGTAACAAAAGCGACAGTTCACAATCTTCCAGCAGGTATTTCAGTTAATATTGTTGCAAATAAGGTAATTTTATCTGGTGCACCAACCGAAATTGGAACTTTTGATTTTGTGATAAAACCAACTGGAGGATGTGGTAAAGATTCTGCTATCGGACAAATAATTGTGGAAGAGCAATTAATTCCTTCGGTTTCTATAACATCTTCAGATGCTGACAATATAATATGTTCTGGGTCTAGTGTGACTTTTACTGCTCACCCCGTAAATGGTGGTTCGTCACCTATGTATCAATGGAAAATCAATGGTTCAGCAATTATAGGTGAGAATAAAATAACATTTACTAGTTCAAACTTAATCGATGGAGATAAAATAACGGTTGAAATGAATTCCAATTTGAAATGTATTTCTTCTTCGATATCCATTTCAAACACAATACCAATAACAATTGGAACAAATTTAATTCCAACTTTCGATATAAAAAGTGAGATATGTGAAGATGAAAATTATATGTTGCCAACTGTTTCTAATGAAGGAGTAATAGGAGTTTGGACTCCAAAAATGAATTTAAAAAATACTACAAAGTATACATTTACACCTACTGTTTTAAGTTGTTACACTACGAAAGAATTAACGTTGGTTGTTAACTCTTTACCAGTTGTAAATTCAATTGTTACTACTAATAATGTTTGCGATAATTCAGCAACTGACATCAAATTATCAAGTTCAGTAATTAATACAGACTATTCTTGGGTTGCAACACCATCAGCTAATGTTATTGGAGCGGTTGATGGGAATGGATCAAATATAAATCAATTACTCAAATTGTCTGATAATTTAGTAGGGTCTGTTAAATATACTATTACCCCATCTGCAAATACGTGTGTCGGATTACCTATTTCTGTAAATTTAAATGTGTATCCTGTAGTTCAACCAAGTGTATTTATTGAGGTGACAAATATGCCAATGAATTCCACCAAAGACACTGTAACATTATGTCCGGATGATAATGTGGTATTTAAAGCAACTGCTCTTAATGCAGGTGCAAAACCAATTTTTCAATGGATAGTAAATAAAAGTAAGGTAGGATTGGATTCGGATTCCTATTCTTCAGGAAAAATAAAGGACAAAGATTCTATAAGTCTTATTTTAACCTCTAGCCAAATTTGTGCTAGTCCTTTAACGGTTGTTTCTAATAAAATAACTGCAGTTGTGCGTGCTAATCCATTAAAGGTTACCGCTGAATCTACACTTACTTGTAATGGTTCGGATGGCTCCATTACAATGAAGGGAGATGCGAAAGGAGATATCGTTTGGAAACTGGGTGCGGACCTTGTTGGAGATTCTCAAAACGTTGTTTTGCAAACAATTCCAAATTCACCATTTATTATTAATAAATTGAAATCAGGAACATATAATGTTACTTTTGATAATCATATTTGCATTTATCAGTTCCCAGCAACTGTTTCAGAACCTAGTAATCCTATACCGCCTTCTGCGTTAATTTCAAATAAAGTTGCGCCGGTTTGTTCTGGAGATTCTATCCAATTAACCGTAAAGTTTGAGGAAGATACGCCTTCAAGTTATATTTGGATAAAGGATAATTTGGATACTTTAAAACAAACATCACAAAGTATTTGGGTAAAAGATGGAGGGATTTATGGAGCAAGTATAGTAATGTCAGGTTGTGTTTCAGATATTTTAGATACTACACTAACCTTTGAACTAAAACCATCTAAATTGTCTGTGAGTCAACTAGCGCAGCCAACATGTTTTGTAGCGTATGGTAATGTAAAATTATCCAATTTACCAAGCAGTAATTGGAAAATCAATACAATTCCTTCCATTGGAAGTGTAATAAATGGTTTTGGAAATACATATGATTTATTAGATTTAAATCCATCTACAACGTATTCAATTTCTGTGCAAAATGACCTTGGTTGTTTTTCGGATACTATACAAGTCAAAATTAATTCAAAATTAGTACCACCATCTCCGCCAATATTAACTGGTATTGTACAACCAAGTTGTGATGTTAATACAGGTTCGGTTTTGTTAACCACTTTACCATTGGGAAAATGGATTGTAACAAGTACACCTCAAACAACTACAATTAACGGTAATGGTGGTTCACAATTAATTTCTAATTTAAAAGATAATACTACGTACACATTTATTGTTACAGATTCAAATGGTTGTTCTTCATCTAATTCTAATCCGCTGAATGTGAAAAAGTATTTTGGAAAACCAAGTGCTCCTACAATTCAATCACCACAAACGTTTTGTTTAAGTGATAATCCAAAAGTTTCAAACCTAAGTACTTCCAGTGCAACATCTCCTGTATGGTATAAAAACGCAACTACTGTCGATGTATATACACTGGATGAGTTACTAACTCAAAATGGGAGTTATTATATTTCCCAAAATGTGAATGGTTGTGAAAGCGAACGTGTAAAGGTGAGTGTGAAATTAAATGTTGGACCAAAATTCCCAAGTATTTCACCAGTGAATTATTGTGCTTCTGATTATAACAAGATAAATGATTTAGTTAAGAAAATTGGTTCAACAAATTCAACACTTGCAATTTTTGATGTAAGTTCTGGAGGAAAATCATTAGCACTTTTTGATACTCTAGTTGCTAAAGATTATTACTACTTGGCGGATAGTGCAGGATGTAAAAGTTCTGCAAGACAAAAAATAACAGTGAATATATCCAATGGAACTTTACCTGTTTTAACTACAACAGTTCCTGCAATTTGCTCAAGTAATAATATCACGTTTGCAGATTTATCCAAAGAAGTTGGTGTGAGTAATGGTTTGTTATGGTATACGTTAAATAAAGGAGGCGTAGCAGCTACGATAACAGATAAAATAAATTTTCCTCCAATGTCACAAACGTTTTATGTTGCATATAAACCGAACCAGACTGGAGTTTGTGAAAGTAAAGATCGTGTGAAAGTAACAGTAAATTTGATTTTAACCCCAACTAATGTGACATTAAAAGATCATTTTTACGAACCATGTAAAGATGCTAATGAAACAGTAGCCAACTTACCTACAACTCCTTATACATCAAATGAAATAGCATGGTTTAGTAATTCAAATATGTTATATCCACTTAAATCTACAGACCAATTATATGCGCAAAATTATTATGCAGCTGCTTATTCCGTAGATCCAATTTCTGGTAAAAAATGTTATTCAAATTCAAAAGAGATCGTTAATGTTCATCTCTATAATGTAGCATTTCTTTCTTACCCAGAAAATAGTAGTTGTGACAAAGGTACTGGTGTCTTGACGATTGAAGAAAAAAATATACAGGGTTATGCACCATTTTCAATTAAAGTGAAAGACCAGTATGGAACTGTCGTAGGTAGTTCATTCAAAACAAATAATTTGAAAACAGGGGAGTACACCATAGAAGTTACAGATGCTAAACAATGTAAACATACGGTTACAGAAATGATCGGTTGTACGGAAATAAATCTTCCAAGAATAATAACTCCAGACGGAGATGGAAAAAATGATACTTGGATCATACAATACTTCGAAAAATATCCAAATGTGCAAGTGAGTATTTATAATCGCTGGGGTTCAAAAGTTTACACAAGTGCTATACCATATATGGATAATTGGGATGGTCGACCAAGTACAGATATACTGACAATTGGTGAAGGTTATCTACCTACTGGAACGTATTTTTATGTGATTGATAAAGGGAATGGAGACACGGTTGAAAGTGGTTATATTGAATTGATTAAATAATTTAGTTTCTATAAATTAAAGTCAGTTTATAAAAAAGTGTAACCGATTAGTGAAAAAATATCCATAATATTGTAATTATATTTAGTTTGAATAAAATGACATTGAATAGATTTTGGTTAGTAGTTGTGTTAATTCTTTCTGTAAAAATGTTCTCTTTCGCCCAGGAAAGTAGAATTGCAAAAGGTCTGAAGGAATTTGAAGCGAAACATTATGATGTATCTAGTAAGATTTATGCTAAATTGATTAAGAAAGATACATTAGATCCACAACTATATCCAGATGTGTACCGAAATGGTGCAATTTCTTCCATTAATATTCAAAAATACACTGAGGCTAAGCATTTTTATGAGAAATTAAGTAAAACAGATCAATTTACATTTGAGGATGCATTTAATTACATCCAATTAATGGTATATATTGGTGCAAATCGCGAGGCTCAAAAAATGTATGAGCATCCTGTCGTTACTGGAAGTAATGATTCTAGGTTGAATTTGTTAGAGGTTTATTTTACAGGTACTTATTTGGATGAATTACGACAAGATTCATTAAAATATAAAGTGGAGTTAGCGACATTTAATTCTGAAAAAGGAGATTTTAATCCAGCATATTATCCGAAAGGTATCGCACTTACTTCTACCGTAAAAAGTAAAAACAAAAATCCATGGCTTTTAGAAAACACGATTTTATTACCTACGTATTTGTATCGTGATAGTTTAAATAAACGGAAGCGAATAAAAGGAAATGGGGTGCATAAATTTGATGGGATTGCATTCTACGATAGTATTGAAAAGGTATGGTATTATTCTAAATATTTAGCGCAAAATAAAAAAGAGGCAGTTAACGCAGTTGGTATTTTTGTGTATGATGAGATACAAAAAAAAGCGCGTAAATTTTCATATAACGAAAAGTCTGCCTTTACTAGTCATCCTAATGTTTCTAATGACCATAACGTTTTTTGGTTTGCATCAGATCGCGAAGGAGGAATAGGCGGTTTAGATATTTGGTATTGTACGCGTGAACAAAATCGCTGGTCAGAACCAATAAATGCCGGTCCAATTATTAATACGGAATTGGATGAAATGTTTCCATTCGAAAGTGATGGTAAACTTTATTTTACAAGTAACGGTCACCCAGGTTTTGGAGGGTTTGATATTTTTTACGCGAATGTTAATGTGACAGAAGTAGCAAACGTTAAAAATGCGGGTTATCCAATAAATACAAATGCGAATGATTATTCTATTGCATTAGATAAATCACATTTACATGGATTTTTTACGAGTAATAGAGGGGATTTAAAAGATCGATTATATTCCGTTATTTTAAATGATGTGACGGTAGATTTAAATGGGTATGTATTTTCAAATGTAGGTACACATAATGTTATTTCCGGTGTGCGAGTATTGGTAATGAATAATAAGAATAGAATTATAGATACTTTGTATACGGATGAAAACGGAAAATTTACGTTTAAAAGTAAGCCTGACCAACAGTATACTTTTTTAATTGGAAGTGGAGATCATGAACCGCTTGCAGTTGATTTTAATACTTATGGAATTAAAAAATCAGAGGTGATGGATAAAAATTTCACTCTTGAAGAAACGATGGTTTCCTTTAACCTGAATGTTAGTGACTATGAAACTTCTTATCCAGTTACAGTTGCCACAGTAGAATTAAAAAACATTGAAAATGGAAACAATATTTCTTTCACTACTGATTTTTATGGGAATATTCATGCAAATCTACCTTTTAATGTAAATTACCAAATTACAGCAACTAAATTAGGGTATGATCCTTCTGTAAAGCAATTTAGAACTTCCGATACCCTGAAACAAATTCAAGAGAAAATAGAAGTAAGAAAAACACCAGCTTTGATTACAATGCGTTTAGAGAATATTTTATATGCATATAATAGTTATGGATTAAGTGAGTTTGGAAAAGCTGAATTAGATACATTAGCGTCCTTTTTAAATGAAAATAAAGAGGTAAATATGGAGATAAGTTCCCATACTGATTCTCGCGGAAAAGCATCATATAACATGGAACTTTCTAAAAAGCGTAGTGAAAGTTGTTTTCATTATATTGTTTCAAAAGGGGTAGACAGAACTCGCTTAACGGTGACAAATTTTGGAGAAACTAAATTGTTAAATCAGTGTTTAGATGGTATTTCTTGTTCTGAAGAATTACACAAGATAAATCGACGTACGGAATTTACTTTCACTTTTCCGAACAAGAAAGAATTAGAAACTGAGTAAATCTTAAAACTTCTGATTCTGTTAATAAATATGGATAACTTCCATATTATTACAACGGAAATCCATGTATTTTTGCAATCTAATTCGTTTGTAAAATGATAGATATTAATCCGCAAGAATTACCAATTCCTAAGTTACATCAGATATTACTTGGTGCTATTGGCCCAAGACCAATAGCATTTGCTTCAACTATTGATGCAGAAGGAAATCATAATTTGTCTCCATTCAGTTTTTTCAATGTTTTTAGTGCTAATCCGCCAATTTTAATTTTTTCACCTGCTAGAAGTGGGAGAACGAATGAAACAAAAGATACGTACAAAAATGTGAAAGTTGTACCGGAAGTAGTCATTAACATAGTTAATTACGACATCGTACAACAAATGAGTTTGAGCAGTTCACCATACGCTCCGAATGTAGATGAATTTGTAAAAGCAGGTTTTACAGCATTAGATTCCGATTTAGTAAAACCAAAACGAGTTGCGGAATCTCCTGTTCAATTTGAATGTAAGGTGAATGAGGTAATAGAGTTAGGGGATCAAGGCGGAGCAGGTAATTTAATTATTTGTGAAGTGGTAAAAATTCATATTTCTGAGGCGGTATTGGACGAAAATGGATTGATTGACCAACATAAAATTAATTTGGTTGCGCGTATGGGGGGCAATTGGTATGTGCACGCAAATGAGAACTCTATGTTTGAAGTTGTGAAGCCAATTACAACAATAGGAATTGGGTTTGATCATTTGCCAGCAGATATTTTAGCGTCGGAAGTATTGACAAAGAATGACTTAGGTTTGTTGGCTGGTATCGAAAATTTGCCGAATGAAACAGAAGTTAACGAGTATAAATTAGTAGAATTAAATAATTTATTTGTAACTTTAGATAGTAATCCTAGTCAATTAGAACTTGAGTTGCATAAGCACGCACAAGTTTTATTGGCTGAAAATAAATTGAATGAGGCTTGGATGACCTTATTGGCTTTTAATAATTAATAGAATAAACAAATAAGTATGTACAAATTAGCAGGAACAGTAAAAGTAGTAAATCCTACAGTTCAGGTATCAGAGAAATTCTCTAAAAGAGAGTTTGTAGTTTCAGACACTTCAGGAATGTATCCACAAGATATTTTATTTCAATTAACACAAGATAAATGTACTTTGTTAGATGGTGTAAATGTTAATGACCAAATCGAAGTATCTTTTAATCTTCGTGGAAGAGAGTGGACAAATCCTCAGGGAGAAGTGAAATATTTTAACTCATTGGATGCTTGGAGAATTGATAAAGTAGGTGCTGCTTCACAAGGTATTCCAGCAAATGGACCATCTGCTATGAATTTGAATCCAGTTGCTTCTGCTACTCCAGAAATGACTACTTCAAGTTCAGATGACGATTTACCATTTTAATTTAGAAAAAGAGTTGAATAGCCACTTTTATAGTGGCTATTTTTTTGTCTAATATTTCGAAAAATATAAAATTTTCATTTTTTTTAAAGCTGATTTATGGTATTGCGATTTTTCTTTTATTTATTTCTGTTTTTTATTTGTGCTAATCCTTCTTTCTTCAAAGCGCAAAATGTGATTGCTATAGACACGTTCAAAGTAACACAAGTTTATGAGAATGTCTTGGTAAAAAAAATTAACTCAGATAAGAATTCTTCTACTTTTTTGATTCTAATTAAGAAAGAAGTTAAATTACACAAGCATCAAGTGCATAGCGAGACGATTTATGTACTAGAAGGAAGTGGTGAAATGCGTTTAGGAGAGAAAAAATATCAAATAAAAAAAGGGGATGTGTTATTCATTCCTGAAAACACTCCCCATTCAGTTACAGTTACCTCAGATATTCCCTTAAAAGTTCTTTCGATACAAGCACCAGAATTTGATGGTGCAGATCGAATTCTTTTAGAATAAAAATTTAAACGTTCACCAATTGAATTCCTGTATAATTCTGTGGTGTAATATGTTTCAATTCCATTTTTAATTCTTCTGAAACAGAAAGTGTATCTATGAATGCATGCACAGATGCTTTTGTTGTTGCTTCGTTTTTACGGGTTAAGCCTTTCAATGCTTCGTATGGTTTAGGGAAACCTTCGCGACGAAGAATTGTTTGTATCGCTTCTGCAACTACCGCCCAGTTTTTTTCTAAATCATGCGCAAAAGCTTCTTCATTTAACAATAGTTTTTCTAATCCAGCTAAGGTAGATTTCATAGAGATTAATGCATGTGCTAAAGGTACTCCGATGGTACGTAGAACCGTAGAATCAGTTAAGTCACGTTGTAAACGAGAAACAGGAAGTTTAGCTGCTAGATGTTCAAACAAAGCATTTGCTATACCAATGTTACCTTCTGAATTTTCAAAATCAATAGGGTTTACTTTGTGTGGCATTGCAGAGGATCCAATTTCACCTTCTTTTAGTTTTTGTTTGAAATAATCCATGGAAACATACATCCACATGTCACGATTTAAATCTAGTATAATAGTATTGATACGTTTTAAGGCATCAAATAAAGCTGCTAGATTGTCGTAATGCTCAATTTGAGTAGTCGTTTGACTTCTATCTAGACCAAGTACGTTGTTAACGAAATTGTTCGAGAAAGCAATCCAGTCATGTCCTGGAAAAGCAATGTGATGCGCATTTAGGTTTCCCGTAGCGCCTCCAAATTTTGCTGAAAAAGGAACTGCATTCGCTTGTGCAAGTTGTTTTTCTAAACGTTCAGAAAAAACTTGAATCTCTTTCCCTAATCTTGTTGGAGAAGCAGGTTGACCATGAGTTTTGGCTAACATGGAAACGTCTTTCCATTCTACTTTTAGGGTGTTAAGTTTTGCGATTACTTTTTCTAAAAGAGGGAAATATACGTCCGTTAATGCTTCTTTCAAGGAAAGCGGGATACTTGTGTTGTTTATGTCTTGTGATGTTAATCCAAAATGAATAAATTCAAGGTATTGCTCCAGACCAAGTTGAGACATTTGTTCTTTTAAAAAGTATTCAACTGCTTTTACATCATGGTTTGTGATCTTTTCCGAATTTTTAATCCAAATAGCATCTTCTTCTGTGAAGTTTATGTAAATATTTCTTAAGGTTTGAATTTTATCTAAAGGGAACGATTGTAATGGTGAAACTTGCGCTTCCACCATTGCAATAAAGTACTCAATTTCTACTTGTACGCGGTATTTAATTAATCCAAATTCGGAGAAATATTTGGCTAATTCTTCTGTTTTAGATCTATATCTTCCATCTACTGGAGAAATTGCTGTTAATGCGTTTAAAGTCATACTATTTTAATTATTTGAAATGCAAAGATACAAATTCATCTTGTTACGGTTTTCTGTTTTAAGCAATTATTTGTGTATAACTTCTTGCTTTCAAACTACCCATGAGCAGTCAGTTATTAGCTATTTTATCTAATTTTATCTTTCAAAAATATTAGCACGATTTTATGAAGTTTTACGCAATTTTATTTTCATTTTTTATTATTGGAACAGTTTCTGCATTTTCTACAGTTATTCCACCGGATACTACCTCTAATTTAGCACAAAAAACAGCTGCTACCCTTATCGTAGAAGAAGCAAAACATTATTATTCTGACGGGCATATTAAAGAGGCATTAGCGATGTTTAAACAAGCGGAGGTAAAAGATCCAGAATCTTGGAAGGCTTCCTATTGGGTTGCATTATCTTATTTTCGTTTAAATAATTTCACGATGGCTTTGAAGCACATTGAGTCAGCACGTAGAAAAGATAAGGAGGTAGATGCCGATCTACATGAATTGTTAGGTAGATGTTATCATCAAAATGGATTATTGGATTCAGCAATTGCAAATTATGGTCGTGCATTAACTGAGTTTTCCAAACAGCGTGCAGAAGAATTGCATGTGTGGGATAAAATAGAAGAGTGTAAATTTGCTACGAATGAGTTGGCCAAAAACAAACCTATTGCGCGCAAATTAGTACCTGGAGACGTAAACACGGAATACAATGAGTATGCGCCAGTGTTGACCCAAAATGGTACAACGTTATTTTTTGCAGCACGTAAGAATAATACAACTGGAGGGATGAAAAACCCAGATGACGAGCAGTTTTTTGAAGATATCTATCGCGCTAGATGGAATGAAAAGTTCAAAATGTGGGATAGTATTACCAATAAAATTGATAAGTTGAACGGTCCAGGGTTTGAAACTTTCACGTATGTAAATGAGGATGCTACCCATGCATTATTGACGCTAAATACTACGCAAACAGATTTAGAAACGCAAACAGAAAGTTCCGATATCTGTGAAGTGGATTATAAAGCAGGTAAATGGTCCAAACCAAAATTTATTACTAATGAATCGATAAATACTTCTTATTATGATGGTTCCGCTACAATGACTGCAGATGGTTCAATGATGGTATTTGTATCTGATAGAAATGGGGAGGCTAGTTCTATGGATTTGTTTATTGTTCGTAAAGAAGGTAAAAAATGGGGGGAAGCAATTCCAATGCCTGCACATGTGAATTCTTTACGTAGAGAAACGACTCCATTTTTGTCACCAGATGGAAAATTTTTGTTTTTTAGTTCGGACGGTCATAAAGGGATGGGTGGTTATGATGTGTATGTTACGCAAAATACTGGCGCTAGTTGGACTAAGCCAATTAATTTAGGTGCTTCTATTAATACTGTTAATGATGACACGCATTTTCAATATTACAAAGCCTTAAATCGTGCAATGATGGCTGGTATCACGTTGGATGAAATGCAGTGTAATTACAATATTTACGATGTAAACCTTAGTGAGGCTATTTTTCCAATAACCTTCGAATAATATTCATTACTATCTATTGGATGTTCTTTCAATTATGGAATTTTAGAACATCCAATAGAGTTTAGGTTAAACACCAAATTGACTTAGGTGATGGTCTAAATGTTTGTAAAGCATGTTATTCCATTCATTTTTAGTCATCGTTCCAAAAGAAACAGATTCTTTTCCTTCAAATGCATTTTCTCCTAATTCTTGTGTTTTAAGGATATAATCAATCAATTTTTTCTTTTCAGTTTCAAAATCTCGTTCGTCTGCAATGATGAAATAAGGTGCAGTTTGACTACTTTTTTTGTAAGGTTTTTCATTTACAACATATTTCTTGACGAAATTTTTCAAGATAAATTTAACAAATGCGTTTGGTTTTGGGTGTTTGTTAGTATAGATAGTTTCATAACTTACACTGCAATGCGCTAACATTTGTGCTACATGCATTTTACCCCATAATGCTTGCGTTTCATT
>CANFHU010000041.1 GCA_947446925.1 Flavobacteriia bacterium | reverse complement strand
TAAAAAATTAGAAGAAAACGACATAGAGAGAAGCGAACAAATCAATATGATCTTTATGTACATTCAAGAATTAGAAAATAACAAAAAGCAAATAAACGATCAACAAAATAGAAATAGAATTGGATTTAACAGTTCTAAAAACAAGTAATAATACGACACCACACGACCCACTAGAATGGAAGAATTCAGTGTGTTTACCTTAGACGTAAAAGCGAAAGGGAGTAAAGTTCATGGATAGTATGGAGGAATATTTTCGCAGAGAATCAAGAGAATTGTGACAAGGTTGACTCAATTTTTGAGGACGCAGAGATTTTTTTTCTGCCTGTAGCTTGAAAAAGCAAATTGTTTTTGAAATAGTCAAAGATTTCTCTGCGATCTCGAAAACGTTATTTCGTACAAAAAAAATCTCTATTTAACTCTGCGCAAATAAAAAAACTCTGTGACCTATGTATAAATCTCCGAAGCTTTGGGTTAAATTATCACCACGCTACTCCTATTCGGTATTTTTATTTTGATAGTTTTTCCATGATTACGGATTGTTATTATTTCTCGAGAAGGTGCGATGCTCAAAAGCAATATTTCCGCAGAGACTAAAGAGAATTGTGACTAGGTTGACTAAATTTTTGAGGACGCAGAGTTTTTCTACCTTTGGAATGAAAAAGAAAATTGGTTATTTGACATAGTCAAAAATCTCTCTGCGACCTCCAAAACGCTAGTACGTTAAGAACCTCGCTTTACCTCTGCGCTAATAAAAAAAAATCCGTGCACTTTGTGAAAATCTCTGGGTCTTTGTGTTAAAACTTCACCTCTCTACTCCTATTTCGCATTTTCATTCTGATATTTCTCCATAAATACAGAAAATAAAAAATGCCCCCTCGCTACAACTATTAATTTCGCTCAACAAACTTTTGTAAATCTTCTAATTTAATGCGATTTTTAGGTGTAAATACATGGGTGATTAAATCATCTTCAATTAGCAATGAAAAACAAAAAGAGAAGTCAATAGATTTATTGTTTTCAATGTGAATATTCAATTATTAAAATTAAGTATTTTATTTATTCCACTTTTATTACAGAATTCATTTAACACCTTTTTTGAAGAATCAGAATTTGTTATATATGAGAAATAAGCAGGATGAGTAGATTTAAATATATTGTTAGAATTTATATAAGGTTCAAGATTTTGAGCTTCATTCCCCCATAAAAACCATGTTATCTCTGAGTGATTAGTTAATTCTGCTATTATTTTTTTTGTAAATGGCATCCATATATCTCTATGAGCATTTTTATTTCCTGTTTTTGTCGTTAAACTTGTGTTTAATAAAAAAACACCTTTTACTGACTCCCAATTTTTAAACAAAACATTCGGAGGTAAAACTAAAAAATCAGACTTAGAAATTTTGACTAAAACATCTTGAAAATCAATAAATTCTTTATGAGTATTAAAATGAATAGAACATAATATTGCTTGTAAAGATTCATTTACATTATCCCAAATTAATAATTCCCGCTCAAAACTACGACCTGTTGCTTCTCCTTTTTGCGGGTATGGATCTTGCCCAATAATTACAAATTTAATCAACTCTTTAGGTTTTTGAAAAATGATGAAAATATTTGATTTAGAAGGTGTATAATCTTCTCCAATTTGACTAAAAATTAAGTCAATCAACATTTCATTTTTTTAAAAAAAAGGTATCCATGAGTGATGTATGTTTTTAAATTTCAAATCCATTATTTGTTATCGCCTTTACTAACTTCATTCTATGCAATTTCAAATCCTCCTTTTCATTAATTTCATTTAATCTATTCAATACAAATTTCGCTAAATCTTCAATTTGTTTACGTTCCGAAGAATTTAAAGTTTGGTCAGTTATCTCTTTAATTACTGTTATTAATTCATCATTTTGAACAATTACTTCATAATAAATACCAACTCTTAAAGAGTTAAAAAAAATATAGCAATATAAAATTAGTTTTTCGTTTTCAAGACTAACAAAATCAATAATTAAATTATTAATACTTCTTTGATTTAGATACTTTTCAAACTCATTTTTAATAATTTGATTTTGTTTAATAATATTCATAGAATCTATTTAGTTTTTAAAATTTTAGAAATTGTAAATCAATACTAATAATTCCATTTTCTAAATTCAACACGTATTTATTAAGTTCAATTGTATCAATAGATAATACTCGAAAGAAAATATTTTGTGCAATTTTAATTTCAGTTTCTAAATTGTTTTCAAAATCAAACTTTTCACGAAATAATATTAAATTGACTTTATTTTGATTTAGTACTTCCCTCTTCATAGAAATAATTTCATCTTTTATTTCTAAAATATAAAAATCACTATTTAAAACATCTTGAAATTTAATAAAACTTTGCTTTTCATTTAGTATACTTGTCAATATGAAATTGATATTATTCTTTTCTAATAAATTTGTAAAGCAGATTTCAAAAACTCTGACACGTTTAAAATTTTCTTTTGAATTAAAATGAATAATAGATTCTAAAGATTTAATTCCAAAAAATTGAGTTATCAAATACTCAAAATAAATTTCTTCAAGGATATCATTGCTTATTTTATATGAGAATTTTCTCAAATATTTTAACCCTTTAATTTGTATTATTTTTACAATGAAATCTTTACGTTCAAGGATTTCAAATTTTATATTATTATCGAAGATATTTACATCACTATTATTAATAATATTTAAATAAAAATTGTCATCTAATAAATATTTTGGAATGAAATTAAAAATAAACTCAAATTCATTCGTTTTTACTATCAAATCATTTAACAAGTTGATGTCTTCAAATTCTTTTTTTACTCTATTTGAATTTAATAATTGTATATTGTTAAAAACCTCAATAATTATTAAATCTCTAAATTCAGAATAGTTTTCAAGATAATCAATAACTTCATAATTATCTTGAATCAAGCTAATTATCAAACTTTTGTCAGTTTTCATCTCGCTTGATAAATAAGAATACAAATATCCTTTTTGTTTTAATATTTTTCTAAAAAACAAAGAATCATTTTTTAAACTATCAGGTAATAATTTAAAGTTTTCTTCATCTCTTAGAACTGCTTGTTCTGCATATTTAATTTTAAATTCAATATTAAAATAAATATACGATTTTGGTGCATAATTTATTATTTCAAATAAAAAACTATCTAAAATATCTTCTTGAAACTTTGAATCAACTTTAGATGAAATCAGTCCTATAGACACATGAATTACACTATTATGTCTAAAATTTTGTAAAATCAATTCATAATTGTAAAAACTAGAGTAATTTTTGGCAATGTAATTTATCAACTTTTCATCATGTGGATTTTCATATAAATAATTAATGTATCTACTAGGATTTCGCCAATATTTTTTCTCGAAAATTCCTTTACCGCGATCAACTTTTCTTGATATTTCATCTCTCTTTCTATTAATTTCTCTCCTCAAATCATTAATACCTGAGTTAACATTTTCAGGTTTAGACCAATTTTTCACTTCTTCAAAATACTCATGCGGATAAATGTAATTTTTAGAATAATCTATATTTGAAGTTTCTAATAAATTACTGTCATCAAGTTTACATAAAATTTGAAACATATATTGACAAAAAAAGTTACTCAATAAAATTTCAGAATAATTATAATTATTTCGTTTAATCGCAAAGTTTAAAGAATAATAACCTATCAATTCAAAAAAATCTTTTTCTACTAATAAATTGCCTTGAAAAGAGCTTAACCTAGATAGTTTGTAACCCCTTATCTCTTCATAATTAATCGAAAACATCAATCGAAAAATATTATATAAATGTTTTCTAGTAATAAAAAGTTCCTTATTTGAAAAACGAAAATCCAAATTAGAAAAAGGAGACTTGAATATTATAATATCATCTAAATTTTCATCTGACAACTTTAAATTCTTATTAGTTCCTTTTGGATTTAATCTAGCATCTGTTTCATAATCAAAATAACCGAAAAAATATCTTAAACATTCAAATAAATTAAATTCAGATTTTTCTATTGAGCTATTTTCAATAAATAATAATTCAGAATATGTTAATACTTTTTCATTTAAAAATCTTTTTGGTAAATATTCTATTAAGTCTAAACAATTATTACTAAACAAACATTTAAAAAGGATTGGAACTGAATTTTTTTTATTGTCTTTATCAAAAAATAAATCTCTTAAATTAAAATTTTCAAATAACGATGTAATTTGATAAGGAGAAGAAACTTTTAAAGTTATTTTACCATGAATAACATCCTGAAAAAAATTATCAATATACTCTTTTGAAAGTGAGTTTTTTAGTTTTAAATCTAAAGTGAAAATATTTAATTTCAAGTTTAAAATCAAATGTTTATCAACAAAATCTATAAATTTTTCATTTAATTCTATCCTGGATTTTGAGCTAAAATAATATTCAACATTAGCTATATTTAATAATTCAAGAATTGAAAGAATATCATCCTTTTTGTTTAAAATATCTTGATTACTTTTAAAGTGATTATTTAGAATTTCAAAAATTAATCTTTGAAGGTGATTATCTTCTTTTATATAATTGTGAAAAGATTGTATTTTCTTTGAATCAAGTTTCTTTGTATAATTTTGAATCTTTACTTTTTTAAATAATACGATTGAATTTCTATTAAAAAACAGTTTAAAATTTCTTGAGTCTTTTATGGCAAATAGCCAAAGACATAGTAAAAGAAATAGTAGAATAACATACTCCCAAAAAAATAATAAAACATGTTTCCAAAATAAAAATAAGGGATCCAAAAAGAAAAACACCAAAATTATAGTGAATAGTATTATTTTTATTTTACTTTTCATATTTAAAGAATAATATTTTATCAATGTCAATTATAATACTAATTATTGATTATTATTATATTCTATTAAAAATTTGTTTAAAACTCTATTTCAGTTGCATTTTACAAATTTTGATACTTACAACCTTAATATTTTTCCCCTTTTGGAGACAATTTAATCTTAAAATGTGTTTATTTAGAATTAAATAAGTCATTATTTTAAAACAAATATTCCTATGCAACTAAAATCTGTTCACATAACTTGCTTCCAACAAAATACCTGGGGAAGAGTATACGTTTGTTTTGAGAAAGACAATCAACTATTTTATGCCTTTAAAAATTTCATCCGTTTTGTGGAACACAATTTTATCGGTGATGGTCAAATAGAAAACGAACCATCGTACACTTGGGTCGTTGAGGAAAAACGATATACATTTACTGTGGAGGAAGTATTAGAGGGTCATGCTGACCAACTGTATCTAACACCAGAGCGACATCAAATCGCTTACGGAACTCCTTCTACCTTATTAAAACGCTTGCTGATTGATATTTACTCTGGTAATCTTACTCCGGTTGCGCATCGCAGAGGTTGGTTTGAACATTTCCACATTCCAGTTCCTCAATTTAGTGAATTACACATTACAAAAGATTATAAACAAATCGTGTTGAATGAGTATTTCACAGAAATTCCATTAGAACCATTGATGAAAACACTGTATATTTTTTATTTAAAACATACCGAAGGGGTAAAACGCACGGATATTATGGATCATACCGAGGAATTACAGTCGATTTATTCGCAAATTACTCAAAAATCAGATTTGGATAAAGTGAAACAAAGTATTGCTTCCTTAACGGATATTAGTGGTAAATCATTCGATGAGAAAATTTCCAAGATAAAAAAACAGTTAATTGATTTGTTAGGAGAGAAAATAGCAAGAAGTTATTACATAGCTAAATCAGAAACAGAAGAATACAGGATTTCTTTACCGATTTCGAAAATCAAATTTGATTAAAAAAAACAAGGTTGCGGAAACCAATGGACATAAAGTGCATCCCCTACTTTTGCTTAATAACCAATTAAATAAAAAGCTATGAAATTAGAATTTTTAGAAGAAGGCTACTACAAAGAAGGAGATAGCCAGTACATGTCGATTTGGACATACAAACGTAAAAATGGAATGACACCAAATGATACGGGTTCAAATTATGAAGAAGCAAAAAACATGTCATGTTACGACCGTAAGTGGTTGCCATTTAACCAAAGTAATCGCTTCAAAGAAGGATGGCATTATGAGTTAGGATATTTAGTAACATTTTACGGAAACAATTAAAAACTAGAAACTATGAAAAAGCAATTAATCAAATTAAGTGTAGCATTAACTTTAATCCTTTCAGTATCTTCTTGTGCCTTCCATACAGGAATGATTCAAGGTTCAGCAATCTTGCAATCCAATAATTTCGTATATGTGAAACGTGATGTAAGCGGAACAGCAGCAGCGAATTACTTTCTAGGTCTTGGTGGTTTAGGGAAAGACGAATTAGTCTCCGAAGCGAAAAAAGATTTGATTACTAAAAATAAGATCAAAGACAATCAAACACTGGTAAACATTACAGTTGGAGTTAAACAAACGATGGTATTCCCTTTAGTATTTACAAACAGATATACCATGACCGCAGATGTAGTAGAATATAAATAAAAAACAATCATTAAAAAACCAAAAACTATGAAAACAACTAAAACAATTTACAATTTTATTGTAGACAAAAGCACTTCTATGCAAGGTTCAGAAGAACAAGTAATCACTGGATTTAACATGCAGTTAGCCAAATTAAAAGAACTTGCAATTCAATATCCAGAACAAAATTACATTGTTTCTGTGAACTATTTCGACAGCGAAATTCAAAAAGAAATAAGTTTTGGTGCTATTGAAGCTGTAAAACCATTAACCATGGAAAGGTATACTCCCGATGGAATGACTGCTTTATTAGATGCATTAGGTGGAGCTATTGATACCATTCAAGAAACTTTTGGAAAGGAGTTGATGGAAGAAAAACTATCCGTCGTATTTATCATATTAACGGATGGGGAAGAAAATTACTCCACGCTTTACACCTACGAACTTGTAGCTCAAAAAATTGAAAAATTAGAAAAAACAGGCGCTTGGACGTTTACGTTTATGGGGGCGGATTTTGATCCGAAAGTGATTTCTGAACGCTTAAATATTCGTAAAGAAAACGTACATGCCTTTGAAAAAAGAAGTTTCGCGAAAAATATGGAACTTGTTTCAGATTCAATCGCAGGTTTTGAAAGATCTAAATCGATGGGGAAAAAAAGTTCTGGATTTTTCAAGAGTATTTATGAAAATCTAAAATAATTGCCTATTTGTGAGTTGTAATAAAATTACAACTCACAAATAAACTTAACTAACTACAAATGAAACACCTATACATTCTATTAACACTTTTAATAACTGGCGTTGCTTGTAAACCTAAAACTATTAAAGTTATATCTGAAGAAAAAAAAGCCAATCACACCAATTCAATAAATGAACTAAATAATTCAGAGAGAATAATCGTAATCGACGAGATGAAGTGTAAGGAAATTTTCGATAAAACTATTGGAATCTATCTTATTGAACCAGGCGATGGATGTAACGCTACCCTTAACTATATCGGTAGAATAAATTTGAGAAGAGTTACAAAAAGAATGAATAATTTGGTTTACATGTTAAAAATGAAATGTTTGAACGACTGTAAAACATCTCCCGAATATTGTAATGCGGAATATAAAAGAAGATTTGATAAGTACTTAGCACAATCTGAAGCCTCGTTTAAATCCTATCTAGAAGCAATGGGATATCTAAAAACACCTGATTTAATTGGTTTTTCAGGATCAATGACCGATAGATTTAAAGATTATTACGAAATTGAAATAATTAAACACAGGATTACAGATTTGACAGAACTTTTATATGAAATATAACTAATTTTCAAGACTATTTTTTTAAAAGGAAATCAACCTAAATTTTAAATAAACAATTCAACTTTCACCAATGAAAAATATATTACTTATAGCAATTTCAATAAGCTTTCTAGTTTCCTGTAAACGTAAATTCCCTTTAAAAACGGAATATAAAACATTGGTCACAAAAGATTATTACGATTCCAACTATGAAAATGTAACAGCATTCAAACACAATGGAACCTACATTAATCCATTACTAATTGGTGAATTTACTAGTTGGATGTCGGATGAATTTCCTTATTTTAGAGAGTTAGATTTAACTGCTTCCGATGAATCTAATCGTTTTTACATGAACTCAGACCCATATATTTATCAAAACAAAGAAAATCCTAAAATTGAATATTATTGTTTTACACCAGCAAATGCAGAAGATCCATCCATCAACCGACACGATTTTCTATCCTGCGAATACCGATATTTAGGAACACTCGCAAATGGAGTACAAGTGGTGTATTATTATGAAGATTCTTATGGCAGTTTTAATCCAGATGGATTGTTTGGTTTTAAGTTTACAAAAGAAAAAGTGAAAGGAGATAAAGGAAAACATATCTTTATGAAACTTGTAAATAGTGTTGGTATTAATCAAAATGTAAAATTTCAATTGGATGAAGAACACAATAGGGTTTTAGTTATTCCACAATCCAACTTAGCTGCAGCAGATTTTAGAGAAAAAACAGATAAACCTTACTGGGTAAATTTTAACTAATTAGAAATCTCAATTATTTTTTCCTAGGATAAAAATCTTCGAACGTATTCTTACTTTTTTTGTAATTTAGAGTATAAAGTGATTTACTCTTTTATCGACTAAAATAAATGAAATTGAAAAAATAAGCATGAATGAAATAAGCATACGGATTACTGAACTCATACAAAAAGCAAGAGAACATGTAGTAAAAACGGCCAACACAACAATGGTGTTCACTTACTATCAAATTGGAAGTATCATCGTGGAAGAATGGCAAAAGGGAGAATTACGAGCTGAATATGGTTCAAAATTACTTCAATCAATTTCTAATGATTTGACGATAAAATTTGGAAAAGGATTTTCAGTTCAAAACTTAGAGCGGATGCGGAATTTTTTTGGCTTGTATTCAAATTCCTCAAAAGAGTTGAGGAATTCTGATGTGTTTCAAAAATCCTCAAACGTCTTGAGGATTTCTAATGATAATTCAAAAGAGACGATACTTTTGCCAATTAGTTGGTCTCATTACCTTTTTTTGATGCGCATAGATAATGAACTAGAACGTCAATTTTATGAGATTGAATCTCATGTAAATCAATGGAAATTAAAAGAGTTAGAAAGACAATTTAATTCGGGACTATTTGAAAGACTATCTATCAGTAAAGATAAAGCAAAAATCTTACAGCTTGTAAAAGAAGGTCAAAAAATTGAAAAAGCGGCGGATTTAATTAAGGATCCATTAGTATTGGAATTCTTAGGCTTAGAAGATAAAAATTCATACACTGAAACAGAATTAGAAAGTGCGATAATTAATGAAATTGAAAATTTCATGCTTGAATTAGGAAAGGGATTTTTCTTTGGAGGTAGACAAGTTCGGTTCACTTTTGAAGAAGATCATTTTTTTGTAGATTTGGTATTCTACAATCGAATATTAAAATGTTTTGTTTTAGTTGATTTAAAAATAGGGAAATTAGCACACCAAGATTTAGGACAAATGCAAATGTATGTCAATTATTACGATCGTTTTGTTAAAGATGCAACAGAAAACCCAACAATCGGAATTGTTTTATCAAAAGTTAAAAATCAAGCTGTTGTTGAAATCACATTACCTGAAGGAAATAGACAGATTTTCGCATCAAAATATCAAACAATTTTACCAACGAAAGAATCATTACAAGAATTATTAAATCACTATGAAACAAATTTAGAATAAGCGAATTGGAAATTATGAAATTAAATATTTCTGATTTAGAAAAAGAAATTACTACTGAATTTCAATTAACCAAAGCCAAAGCTTTTACAAAGACACAATTTATGTCATTATTAAATTAAAAACCTAATTAATAAAATGAAAAAAATCTTCGAACGCATCCTCAACTCCTTAACGGATGAAGACATTGAGTTTACATCCAATGAAAAGACTACACCGGACTCCCCTATCCAAACCATCCCTTCGGACGATTTTCACGCCTTGATTTCAACAATTCTGAATAAGACAAATCTTGGTCCTATCAATGAAGTGAATGATAAAATCTCGGAATTAATGGAAACGCTAGATCTTATGTCGGAGTTTCAAGAATATCTTTTAGACAAGCATAAAGAGTATCAATCGCTTAAGCCGAAGCATACACAGGAAGAATTTATCATATCTTTTGGCGCACAATTTAAGAATACGGATTTAGTAGAATTATTACCCTTCCATGCAAAGAAAATTAATTTCAAAGTAGAGCAAGCCTATTTTGACATCGTAAAAAGCATAAAAGAAATTCAAAAGGAAATCCCGCAATCTAATTTACGGACCATCGCAGAAAGTGACTTAACAAAAGTCAATATCAATCGTACCAAGTTACAGCAATGCAATACGCCATTTTGTTTGGTAGTCTTGAAATGTAGTGGTTACGGACAATACAACATAGTATATGCCATTGATCAAAACGTAATAGATCAAATAGGAAACACACTTACATCAAACTTATTGCGAAAAATATACGAGCACACTTCCCATGAGTTAAGTAAATTCTTACAAGTATATTCCTTAAAAGACGATTGTTTTTCCGATTTTGAAGAAGTATTGAAAATGTCGGCGAGCAAGGATTTTATAAAAATAACACAATATTAATTCCATGAAAATATTCGCTTTTATACTATCCGCATCTCTAATTCTGATTGGGTGTACTGCAGAAACAGAACAAAAAAAAATGATGCAAAAGAATGAAACTTTTCTTCAACCAAAAAAAGAAGTAAAACCTAAAATTAAAGAACCAGAAAAAGAAGAAGAATTTGTTAATACAATCGTTATCAAAGACGATCCAAACGATGCTAAAGAAAATTTGCATGTACCAGATATTGACTTCAAAAATCTAACGAAATGGTATAAAAAAAACACCTTAATCTATACGGAAACTTCGGATACTTTTTATTTTATACCTAAATTTTCAAAAGATGGTATCCGGATGCGAAAAGTGAATGTATTTAATGGAGATAGTTTGATTCAGACGTTAAAATATAACGGTGTTTTTTATGCTATCGAACTGCTTGATTGGAATTTTGATGGATACAAGGACTTCTCCATTTTAGAAAGTGCTGGAGCTACTGGAAATTATTTCTATCAGATATATCTTTTCAATCCAATTTCTGAAAATTTTGAACAAAAAAAAGGTTTTGAAAACTGGGGTGGATTTTTAGATGTAAAAAATAAACAATTGGTCTCACACTACCGTTCAGGTATGGAACATGATTCCTATGAATATTACAAAATTAAAAATGGAATACCTGTTTTTGATCATGGCAAAGTAAGCAGTACGTATAATTCAGACGGTAAAGGGAAATACGTTACGAAAGTGACCAGAGCAAAAATGATTCATAATAAATTAGAGAAGTATGTTGTATTTGAATAATATTTTCAAAAATCGTCATGGTTTCATAGTGTTTTTTGCTGCTATCCTTTTGTTTTCATGTAACAAAAAACCAAAGAAAACCATTCAAACAAGTTTTAAAACTGAAAATACTGCTTTTCAATATTTTATTGATACAACAGAACTTAGCAAAGAGACTGAAAAAATCTTTTCAAAGAAATTCACTCCAATTGGTCAAAAAGTTAAATCGATTACAATTTATAATTACAACGTCTTATTTAGCAATAAACAATTAGAAATAGAAAAAGATTTTATCCAACTAAAAAAATATAATCGTTCAGGATTCATAACGGATGTATATGTAAAAATGGAACCAAATTTGCTACATGAAAAATATCATTACAATTCAAAAAATCAACTTGTAAAAAAAACGTTAACAAGCAAAATGGATGGTCAATTCTACCAAAGTTCCATTGAATCATACGATTACACAAAGAAAAAAGACAGTGTAGTCATTCGAATCGATTCCTTTGAAGGTTCTTCCTATGGAACACCTACCTATAATACTTATGCATACGACCTTAAAACAAACACCATAGATTCAGAATTCCAAAAAATCAAACTGAGTAAACAAGATATTCACTACCTTAAAAAATTTACAAGAATCCGTAATGACTTAGGATATTTTGAAATAACACAAAAATCTTATTATTAAAAAAGCATGTTTTTAGACCTAAATTCAAAAAAACTGTACACGGACAATGGTCAATTGATAAAACAAATGTTTTGTCCAAAAACACCTAATTGGGAAGAATTCAATTCCATAGAGAATAAGCCTTACCAACGAAATTGTAATCATTGTAAGCATGCAGTAGTAGACACTAACTTCTTCAACGACAAAGAACTTTTGGAAATGGTTAAAAACGATGCTAGCGTTTGTTTTAAAGTAAGTTTAGATCAAAAAAATGTAACAATAATAGAAGAGGATAATTAAAAAAATAAATCATGAACGTAAACGAATTTGGATCAGAATCAGAATCAGAAAAAAAGCTGAAAGAAGAAAGATTGGCTAACTACATGAAAAGGTTAAAGGAGCGAGATGAAGAAGAAGATGAACCGAATCAATCTTTAAATCCCAATAAATGGAGGGTAATTAAAACCGCACGAACAGTTGAGGCAATTAACAAAAGTGCTCAAGAGGGTTATTTCCCTCTCATTACGGAGGTTGGTGATTTATCCCTTTTTAGAAGTAAATGTTTATTTAGCCAAAATTTAAAATCAGGTGAAATTACTGCGGTTGTATCTGATTTTAGATCTTTTGGTGGTTTTCTGAAAGAAGATGATCAGAATGAAAAGCATTTTCGCTTGGATAAACCAACATATAAATACGACTACGATATCCCATTTGCGGCATACTTAATCCCTCACGATTTAAAAATAGGAGAGACTGTTTTTCTAGAAGATATCATTGAGGATTATATGGATACCTACTGGAACCAAGGTCACGCAACGCGCTTAATGCATGGTGAAGCAAAATGGACAGGAAAAGAATTTAAAATTTTAAAAGAAAAACCCAGTGTTGTATACGGGTAATTTATTTAATAAATATCGTTCAAATCCAAATTCGGTTTGAGTGATTAAATTCAGATGTCTTT
>CANFHU010000040.1 GCA_947446925.1 Flavobacteriia bacterium | reverse complement strand
GTTTAAAGAAGGTGATTAAAATATTTACACAAAAAAAGTCACTATTAAAGTGACTTTTTCATATCTTTTACTTGGTTACGTTTCATAAATGAAAGAGGCTTTACCAAATATTACAATACAAATTTAGTGAATATTTTATAATTTTAGAATAATGTAAAATAATTTTATTTAATGAAATACGAGAGATTAGAAAATTTTGTCTCCAAACAAAGACTAGACCGATACCTTGTAAGCTGTTCCAACTCGAAGCAGAAAGCTAAGATCCTTTACAAGGAAAATCTTTTAGTCGCTCAGTCATTTTATCCAATTCTTAATTTGTTCGAAATATTTCTAAGAAATTCTATAAACGATAAGTTATCACACTTCTATAATGACGATGCTTGGATAATAAATCAAAAAACCGGTTTTATGAACGACAAATCACTATTTCCAAATTTCTGGATTCAAAAACAGGTGATTAACACTGAAAAGAACACAAGAGGAATTATAACAGCTGGTAAAATCGTTTCTGAACAAACATTTGGATTCTGGACATGTCTATTTGAACCGAGATATTATAAACTTATAAATGGATATGTTATACATTGTTTCCCTGATAAACCTACTCACGTAAATCGAATCTATATTGCAAACATGCTACGTGAAATTAGAATATTTCGCAACCGCATTTATCATAATGAAGCGATTTGTTTTGAAAATATGACAATAGATTTTAGTTATGCATTAAAAATTAAGGAATATATATTCAAACTATTAGAATGGATGGATACAGAACTCAAAGAATATGCGATTCAATTAAATACTATTGATGAAACAATTACAAATAGTTTAAACAACTTAAATATAACATCAAGTCAATCGTCGAAAAAATAAATTAAGTATATACTAAAAAAAAGCGATTGAAATACACTCCAAACATAAATCCGCGGACCGGAATTCGTCGCATGGAAAAAGTAAAGCGTGCTTTTATCGGAAAAGGAAGCGTAACAAAAACAAGTGTTTGACGACGAAGGAGGACCACGTAGTAGCTCCGAAGGAAGTTTTGTTTTTGTAGCGAACATTCCGAAATAAAAGCCGATGCTTTTTCAGCGACAAGCAGTTTTTGGTTACTTTTTGCTGCTCCAAAAAGTGACAAAATTAAAATCAATCTTCCCCCACCTCAAACACCAACTCTGAAACCTTACTTTCATCAAAATATTCCGCAGCAATTTCACGTAACTCTTTTACCGTCAATTTATCAATAGCACTATATATTTCTTGGATCGAATCGATTTGATTAAACAACAACAAACTTTTCCCAAGTCCTAACATGATGCCCGAATTACTATCCAACGATAAGGCTAAATGCCCTTTCAATTGTTCTTTTGCTTTTTTCAATTGGATTTCAGACAAAGCCTCTTCCCGCATCAATTTAATTTCTTTGTAAACCAACTTACGGGTTTTCTCTAAATATTTTTGATCCGTACCAAAATAGATGGTCCAATAGCCGATATCCGCGTATGGAGAATAACTCGCTTCGATGTTGTAGGTATACCCGTACTTTTCACGGATGGTCAATATCAAACGGGAATTTAACGCTGGTCCACCCAAAACATTGGTCAACAAGGTCATGCCACGGCGTTGCTCATTGTTGTATCCAGGAGCAATACCTCCAATAACCGCGTGGGCTTGAAAATTACCTTCTTGCGAACGGATTTGGAATGGTTTGTAATCCGTAAAAGGCAAAGGGGTTACTTGCAATCCACTTCGTTTTAGGGTAGAAAAATCTTTTTCGATGGTTTGTACCAACTTAGTTAAAGGCACATCCCCCACAAACGAAATCACAATGTTTTCTGCAAAAAAGAAACGCTGAATATAATCCATCAATTCTTTGCGCGTAAAACCAGAAACGGATTCTTTCGTTCCTAATATGTTGGTACCAAGTGGATGATTCTGAAATAATAACTCTTCAAAATCATCAAATATTTTATCGCTTGGAGAATCTAAATAGGAATTTATTTCGTCCAAGACAATCTCTTTCTCTTTTTGAATTTCTTTTTCTGGAAAATTGGAATTCAATACGATATCCGCCAACAATTCAGAACTTCGTTTGAAATATTCCTTGGTAAACGAAGCATACACGCAAATTTCTTCTTTGGTCGTGTAGGCATTTAATTCTCCACCAACAGAATCCAAACGCGACAAGATATGCAAGGAACGTCGTTTGGTTGTCCCTTTAAAGATACAATGCTCTAAAAAGTGTGCTAAACCTGCTTCCTGCGATTGCTCATAGCGTGAACCTGCTAACACAGTTACCCCCATATGCGCAACTGGAGAAGGCGTATGCATGTACACTAAACGAATTCCATTGCTTAACGGAACGATAATTGGTTCTATTTCTATCATTAAGGATTGATTCTGAATAATTGCCAAGCATCTCTATTTCTTTCATACACAATACGGTCGTGTAAGCGCGAAGGTCTACCTTGCCAAAACTCTACTTTTACTGGTCGCACAAGATATCCTCCCCAATGGGCTGGCCTTGGAACTTCCGTTGGAAATTTAACGGTGAAATCTGCAACTTTTTGCTCTAATTCTTGGCGCGAAGTTAATTTTTCACTTTGGTTAGAAGCCCAAGCACCGATTTTACTACTATATGGTCTAGAAGCAAAATACGCATCACTCATTGCTTCTGGCACTTTTTCTACCAACCCAGAAATACGTATTTGACGTTCTAATTCCGGCCAATAAAACAACACATGCACTTTATTGTTTTGTGCTATTGCTTGACCTTTATGGCTATGGTAATTGGTATAAAAAACAATTCCCTCTTCTAGTAATTCTTTAATATAAACAACACGTGTTTCCGGAAAACCGTCTAAACCAATGGTAGAAACAGAAATTGCGTTTGGCTCATGCACATTGCGCTCTAGTGCTTCCCGCAACCAACTAGAAATCATACCAAACGGCTGATCCTCATAGTGATCCTCTAATTTCCCTTGATCAAACTGATGATGATCGTTTCTGATTAAATCTAAAAAATCATCCATATTATTCTATTAATCGTTTACCACAACTTTTCGTCACTCGTCACTCCCGTCACTCGTTACTTGCTATTCTTCTTCGCCTGAGAAATCATCTTCTAACGTACTCTCAAACTCCTCCTCATCGTCAAAATCCGATCCAGATGCTGAAAATACAACGCCTTTCCCTGGAGTTTCTAGTACCTCCTCGTCACTCATCACTTCCACCACTGCTTTATCTTTCGCTGGTTTTCTTTCCAATTCTACGTCTAACTCTTCGTTAAAAGGAAAAATATCTACGATTGGCGTTAACATAATCGAAGGAATTTGGTAATCCACCATTAACGTCGATAAACTTTCTTGAATACGTTCAAATGCCTCTTTTACAGAAGTTGCAGTTACCAAAAAGTTTTGCGAAACTTTCTTTACTTTCTTAGGATTTAAATCCGATTCAATTTCTAAACCGTCTCCCTCACTTTGGTAAGTAACTTTACATTTATACCATAAATCCGCATCTTCGTAATAGAAAATATCGTGGTATTCTGTGCGCGCAATATTGGTTACTGTAAATTCTCCACGAATAATGGAACCTAATTCTTCATATATCCTTGCTTCTGCATCGGTAAAGGTCATCGCAGCCAATAAATATGGTTCAGAAACACGTTTGAAAGTTCCGTCGTCTAATTGTTTTGTATATTTTACTTTTACGGTAAACCAAGTATTCATAGAATAAATATTTAAAATTGAGTAACAAAAATACAAAATAATCAAGCAAAACCTCGAACCTCTTTGATACGATTTATTTCATTCGTAAAAAAATGGTATTTTTACCTATACAAAACAATCTACGAGCAATGAAAAACCTTTTAACAATCGCTATTTTATGTACTATTTCACTTGTTTCCAAGGGGCAGAACCGCGCAATTACATTTGAAACGAGCACCTTCGAAGAAGTAAAAGCCAAAGCAAAAAAGGAGCATAAATTAATCTTTGTGGACGCATATACTACCTGGTGTGGTCCGTGTAAATGGATGGCTAAAACAGTATTCACCAACGATACGGTGGCAGATTTTTTTAACGCCAATTTTATTTCTACCAAAATTGACATGGAAAAAGGGGAAGGTATTGAGTTCCGTAAAAAATACAATGTATTCTGTTTTCCAAACTTGTTATTTATCGACGCCAATGGCGAAGTGGTGCATCGACGTGGTGGTGGGATGCCTCCTGCAAATTTCATTGCGTTTGCAAAAGAAGCCCAAGGAAGTTCAAATACCTATCAGGCTTTCGCCAAAGAATATGAAACTAAAAAATCGGATGCTTTGTTTTTAAGTGCCTATCTTGGATACTTGAGTAAAACCTGTGTACCGTACGAAGAGGTAGTAGCAAATTACTTCAACACACAATCCGAAGACCAATTAACGTCACGTGCAAATTGGAACATGTTTTATGCCTATGCAAAAACGTACAATAATAAGGCTTTCAATCATGTCACAAACAACTTAAACACCTATTACACTTTATACACTAAAGATTCGGTAGACCTGAAGTTAAAAGATGTGTTGTACAAAAGTGGACAAAAAGCACTTTTCGCTAAAAAAAATGCAGATTCTACATTTACAGTATTTAAAAAAGATATCGCAAAATACCCTGAACAGATTGCAAACAATGTACTTTTTCACCTCGACTTAGACAAATATGCTTCCAAAAAAGAATGGAATTCCTACGGAGAGTTACTGCTAACCAAAGGAGACCTTTACCTTACCGCAAAAGAACACAACGGTATCGCTTGGAAAGTTTTTGAAAACGTGGAGAACCCTAAAGTGTTGGAAAAAGCAAGTCAATGGATGAAAAAATACATCGATGAAAATCAAAACAGTACCAAAACATCGCTGTATGCAGAATACGACACCTATGCATCCCTGTTATTTAAATTGAAGTTAAAAAACGAAGCGTTAGCAGCGGCAAATGAAGCCATCCAACAAGCAAAGGCTTTTAACAGTGATTACGAAAGCACAGAAAAATTAATTGAAAACATAAAAAAATTATAACATGAAAAAATTAATCGCAATCGCATGCTTATTTATAAGCCTTAGTTCCTTTTCACAAGCGGACACATTGAAATACAAAGGAACGTTCAACGGTATACCAACCATCTTTAAATTTGTTATTACTGTCACAAACAAAGGATGTTTAGTGAGTTTTGATGGAATGTACTTCAGTAAAAAACTTAAAAAGGACATTACGTTTTCTGGTAAATTTGATTCCTGTGCAAGACATGCAGATCCAGACGCACCAATACTCATGGATGAAATGAATGGGGACGTTAAAATTGGAAAATTCTTATTCTATAATATTGGAGAAGACAAATGTATAGGTGAATGGGTTAGTGCAGATGAGAAAAAACATGCTAACCTCAATCTAATCTTACAAAAGGAAAAGAAAAAATAGCGTAGTATGTTCGCCAAGATTCACCCTAGTTGGAAGTCTTTTTTTGAACAGGAAAAACAAGCACCTTACTTTCAAAAGTTACTACTTTTATTAGACAAAAAATACGCAACAACTTCCGTATACCCAGCACAAGATGCTGTTTTCAGAGTGTTTGAAACACCATTAGACGCAATAAAGGTGGTGATTCTTGGGCAAGACCCATACCCTACTTATGGATATGCTAACGGCTTGAGTTTTTCGGTACAACCAGCGATTTTTCCTTATCCTAAAAGTTTACTCCACATTTTCAGAGAGATAAAACGAGAATATCCAACTTTTGAACCAGAAAACGGGGATTTAACACGTTGGCAAAACCAAGGCGTCTTTCTGTTAAACACCTTATTAACAGTAGAAAAAGGACTTCCACTAAGTCACAAAAACTTGGGTTGGGAACTATTTACAGGTAATGCAATAAAGCACCTAACGCAACACAACAAAAATTTGGTATTTCTACTTTGGGGCAAAAATGCGCATTCCATGGAAAAACAGATCGATGCAAACGAAAATCTCTTACTAAAAACCTCCCACCCTTCTCCCTTGGGATATACAAAAAGTGGGAAAGATTTTATTGCTTTTAAGGAAAGTGGGCAATTTAATACGTGTAACTCCTATTTAAAAGCGAATAAGCAAGTGCAAATTTCATGGTAGTTTGTTGAATTTCGTATCTTTGCACACGTAAAAATGCAACCATGACAAACACATTACAAAACGATTTAGTACTACGTGCTGCTAAAGGAGAAAATATCGAGCGTTATCCAGTATGGCTAATGCGTCAAGCTGGAAGAATTTTACCAGAATACCGTGCAGTTAGAAGCTCCCTTTCTGGCTTCAAAGAATTGGTAGAAACTCCTCGTTTTGCTGCGGAAGTTACAGTACAACCAGTAGATATTTTAGGTGTCGATGCTGCAATCATTTTTTCGGACATTCTTGTAGTTCCTGAAGCGATGGGATTGGAATACCAAATGTTGGAAGCTAAAGGACCATGGTTTGAAAAAACAATCAAAACAGAAGCGGATTTAAAATTTGCAGAAGTGGATTTTGATGTGGAAGACCGTTTGGGGTATGTCTTAGAAGCAATTAAATTAACGAATAAAGAATTAAATGGTCGTGTTCCACTGATCGGTTTCGCGGGTGCGCCTTGGACCATCTTTTGTTATATGATTGAAGGTCATGGTTCCAAAACATTCTCGGAATCCCGTAAAATGCTATATACGAATCCAGTTTTAGCACACAAATTACTGGATCGTATTACAAAAGTTACTATTAAATACCTGCAAGCGCAAATCAAAGCCGGTGCCCACATGGTGCAAGTTTTTGATTCTTGGGCTGGAATTTTAGGCACTGAACAATATGCAACCTTCAGCATGCCTTATTTGAAACAAATTGCAGATGCTATTCAAGAAGTTCCACTTACCATTTTCTCCAAAGGTGCTTTAAGTTCCTTAGAAGACATTGCAAACCTAGCTTGTAATACCGTTGGATTGGATTGGAACATGGATATTTCAGATTTCAGAAGTGTTATTGGAGATAAACGAACGATACAAGGAAATTTAGATCCATGTGCATTATACAGTTCACACGAGGAAGTAGTAAAACTTACCACGAATTTATTGGATTCATTTACGAGTAAAAGACACATTGTAAATCTTGGTCATGGGGTTTATCCAGATGTAGATCCAGCGAAAGTGAAAACATTTATACAAACAGTAAAAGATTACGCAATTAAGTATTAATAGATGAAAGCAACTACCCTCCTACTTTTTATTTTTTTAATTTACACTTCCCAGGCTCAAGAGGCAAATCTTGTGGAGAATGGAAGTTTTGAAATTATTAAAGGCAAAGTAAAAGGTTTAGGATGTGTAGAAGCGTCCGCAGATTGGAAAAATGTAACATCCGCAAAAGCAGATTTATTTGTCAAAGAAAATAAATTGCCAATCTTATTAACTTCTGGAAATACGTACGGTAAAGAAGACCCTAAAGAAGGGGATAATTACGCTGGGTTAGTGGTTTATTCCCCGAAAGATAAAATTGCACGAAATTATATCACTTCTCCTTTAACACAACCGATGTTAAAAGGAAAAAAATATTGTGTAAGCATGTATATTTCGCTAGCGGAAGGTTCTAAATTCGCAACAAACAATCTTGGTATCAATTTTCATAAAAAACAACCAAAACAAGACGATAACAAAACGATTGTAGAGAAGACCGCTATCTTACACCACCAATCTAAAATGGTCAATGCAACCTATGGATGGGAAAAAGTATGTGGTACTTATATCGCAGAAGGTGGCGAAGAATTTATTACCATTGGAAACTTTACAGCTACAGAAAAAACAAAAACAGAAAAATCAATCAAAATAAAAGACTACAAAGGGGTACTTTCTGACTTTGCTTATTACTTTGTCGACGACATTTCAGTCAGCATGGTAGATCAAAAAACAGCCTGTGATTGTGGTAATCAAGAAAGTAACAAGGATACGTATTACCACAAAATCATTATGTTAGAAGAAAAAATGACACCAATTCAACGTATCGAAGCACACACTGCATTTTTTCCATTCGGTAAATATGAATTACAAGAAACCAATCATTCTACCATTGACGCGGTTATTCGCGAAATGAAGGCTAACCCTGATTTTATTGTAGAATTATTTGGCCATTTAGACATTAACGAAGCCGAACTTGCAACTAAAAAACCATTGTTCGCTGATTTAGCTAATCGAAGAATCCGCGAAGTGATGAAATACATGATTGAAAATGGGATCGATGAGAAGCGTTTGATTTCTACTCCAAAAGATGAAAAAGAACCAAACGAAGAGATATTGGAGGAAGACGACGAAGATTTAAAATTGGCAAAGAATCGTCGTGTCATGTTTATTGTGAAAAAATAAGTAGACTTCCATGTTTAAACTAGGTGAAAAAGTAGGTTTTTTATCGGAGCAAGGAACGGCTAAAATTCTTGAATTTCTTCCAAACCAAAAAATTAGGCTTATTGATAATGAAGGATTTGAGCAAATTCGATTAAGTTCTGAACTAATTACGTTACATAGTTTAAATTACCAATTAGAAAACACCTCCCTTCCGTTAAATAAAGAACCTATTTCGAAACGAAAAAACATGCAGTTTTCGGTGAAAGTCGAAAACAAAAAGAAAACCTCTATTTGGGAAATTGACCTGCATATTGAGAACTTATTGGATAATGCTCAACACCTCACCAATACTGAAATCTTACTGAAACAAATGGGTAATTTTAGAAATACATTTTTAAAGGCCAAAGATAAACGTATCCAAAAATTAGTCGTGATTCACGGCGTTGGGGAAGGCGTGTTAAAAAATGAAATTCGTTCCTATTTATCCAAACAAGAAAACATCGATTTTTTCGACGCTTCCTACCTAGAATATGGTAAAGGTGCGACAGAAGTTAGATTTATAAATTCATCCCATTAACCATGAAAATTTTACTTTCTCCTGCAAAATCATTAGATTATTCTAAATCCATCGAAAAACCGTTTGTAAATCAAGCATCTTTCCTTAAAGAAACGGAACAATTAGTAACGAAACTAAAAAAGATTAAGCCAAAAAAATTCATGGAGATGATGCATATTTCTTCGGATTTAGCGCATTTAAATTACGAGCGTTACCAAGCATGGACTTCACCAACAGAAGAAAGCGAAGTGGTTAAAACATGTATAGAGGTATTTAATGGTGAAGTGTATAAAGGTTTGGATCCATTTTCATGGAATGAAACAGAACTTATTCGCGCCAATGAACAAATTCGAATTTTATCTGGTTTATACGGGATGTTAAAGCCATTAGATTTAGTATATCCCTACCGACTAGAAATGGGAACTAAATGGCAAATTACACCAAAAGTAAAAAACCTATATGCTTTTTGGTCGGAAAAATTAACGAAACAATTAAATGCTGAAAAACCGGAAGAAGTCTTAAATCTTGCATCAGCAGAATACAATAAAGTAATCAATTTCAAACAATTAAAAGCAAAAGTAATCACACCAACGTTCAAAGATTTTAGCAATGGAAGCTATAAGGTGGTGATGATGTATGCCAAACATGCACGTGGCGCAATGGCGAATTATTGTATTAAAAACAACATAACTTCATTAGAAGAGTTGAAAATATACGATGTGGATGGATACACCTTCGATGCTAAAACTTCGACAGAAACGGAATGGAATTTTATTCGTTAGTGCGATTTTTTGCTTCAATCCACTTCGACATAAATTTCGTTGCTTGAAACTGTTGGTGTTGTAAGAGATTACCAAGAAAATTTTGTTTCCTATGTGTTTCTAATTCCACATACAATCTTTCTAGTTTGATAATAAATGCATTATCACGTTTTGTAAAACGCTGCTCTAAAATTTTGTACCCATTTTCAATAGCTAACTGCCATTTTTGCGTATCACTATACAATTCTACTGCTGCATCCGCAAAAGGTTGTACCTCTTGTTCTATACAACCATTCCAAGGCAATTCTCCATGCATGGATTCAGCTCCTATCGGGGTGGTTACACTTGGTACACCATGTACCATCGCTTCTATTAATTTACCTTTAATGCCAGCACCAAAGCGTAAAGGAGCTAAAAATACGCGTGTATTTTCGAAAACTTGCGTTACATTTTCTGCGCGTCCCTTAACCATAAATCCTTCTTTTGGATTATGCAAATCCAATATTTTTTGGGAAGAATAAGCGCCAAAAACATGTAATTCTGCTTGCGGCAACTTTTTACGAATTCGAGGCCAAATTTCTTTCTTCAGATATAAAACAGCATCCCAATTTGGTTCATGTAAAAAATTACCAATAAACGAAAAGTGTACTTTTTCCGAAATTGTAGTATTTACCTCTGGAACTGTTTCTATCCACATTGGCAGATAATCCACTAATGCTGTATCTAGTTTAAACACATTTTGCAACACGTCCATTTCATATTCCGAGATAATCCAGGTTAAATCACAACGCAATATACTTGCTATTTCTCTTTTTGCAGTCTCTTCTACCAACAAATCCTCCAAACAAAAAACACGTTGTTCTTTCACTGCTTGTTGTCGTGCTTTTCGTAAACAATGTAGATCTTCCGAATCCAAAATCCGAAGTGCTTTCGGACAATTTTCGCTAACACGCCAGCCATACTGTTCCTCGGTAATATAGCGATCAAACACGACCATCGTTGGGGCTAGATCTTGTATAAAGGAATCAAAACTAGAAGAATTAAGTACAATAGAATAACAATCTACTCCGAGATTTTCTAGTGGATAACTGAATTCACCACGCGTAGCAGAACACGCAAAGGAAACTATAAACTTTTGCTCTAAAAAAGAATGAATTAATTGCATCATGCGAACGCCAGCAGCGGAAGAATTTGGTTCTGGCCAAACAAGTCCTATAAGCAATACATGGTGTTTCATGCGTAAGTAGCAACTATTTAATTTGGTAAAATTTAATTCCCAATTCTTGTTCGATTTTACGAATACGTTTTATCTCTTTCGATTCAATAAACGCAATTGAAATTCCTTTTTTTCCAGCACGCGCAGTACGACCACTTCGGTGTGTGTAATTTTCAATTTCATCCGGAAGTTCGTAATGAACCACAAAAGATAAGTCTTCCACATCGATTCCACGTGCAGCAATATCGGTTGCAACTAAAAAGGAGAAAGTTCCTTTTTTAAACATACGCATTACTTTTTCACGTTCGCGCTGCTCTAAATCGCCATGAATTACACCCACACTGTGTTTACTTTCTTTGAGTTTATCCGAAATAAATTGCGCAGACGCTTTTGTTCTACAAAAGAATATTCCCGTTTTATTTGGTTGAGTTTTTAAGAAATGGGTCAAATACCCGAATTTTTGTTTTGGGTCGCACACAAAATACTGGTGTTCGATACCCGTGTTCATATTCTTTTGCTTATTTACCTGAATACGCTTCGCATCCTCCGATAAATAATTGGTTATAATCAACTCTAACTCGTTCGGTATTGTAGCAGAAAATAACCAAGTAAAACTATTTTTATGTGTTTGTCGCAAAATCGTTTCCACATCTTTTTGGAAACCCATTTTCAACATCTCATCCGCTTCATCTAATACAACAGTATTTACGTCTTTTAAATCGACCACTTTTCGTTCCAATAAATCGATCAAACGACCGGGAGTTGCAACGATTACCTGCGTAGGTCTTGAAAGTGCACGAATTTGTACATCAATCTTTTCTCCACCATACACCGCTTGCACATATACATTTGTGGTGTATTTCGTCATTTTAAATAACTGTTTGGAAATTTGTTGGCACAGTTCACGAGTTGGTGCTAATATTAAAGCCTGAACTTTTGGAGAAGTGGCATCAATTTTTTGAAGTATTGGAATACCAAACGTTGCAGTTTTACCTGTTCCTGTTTGTGCTTGTCCAACAAAATCCGAATTATATTCTAATAAAAAAGGCAGTGCTTTCTCTTGAATTTCAGTTGGCTCTGTAATATTAATATCATCCAGTGCTTTGATTAGGTATGTTTCAACACCTAAATCTTTAAAATTGGCCACGTGTATTTATTTAATGAAAATGAATTATTCTTCTATTTCTTCTAATTGATTCTCCCAGTAATCATTTAAAAAAGACTGTATTTTTCTACCTAAGGTATTGAAGTATCTTTTGGTTCTATATCCTCCAACCCATACAATACCACGAATGGCATTCGTTAGAAAAATTTCGTCAGCAGCTAATAAATTTTGAGGTAAAATTGCACATTCATATACTTTTATACCATGCGCAATTGCCAAATTTATTACTTGCATACGCATCGTACCCGCTAAACAACCATCTTCTAAACTTGGAGTGTATAATACGCCATTACTTACTACAAATAGGTTTGAGTTAGAACTTTCAATGACCGCGTCTTTTTCGTTAATTAATAAGTAATCATCTAATCCTTTTTCTTTCGCAGCAATGGCAGTCATGACATATAACAAACCATTCTTCGTTTTAAAATTAGAAAGAAAGTTTTTTTGTTTTTTTATTTCTCGGTAAATATCGACCTCATACCCTTTGGAATTCAATTCAAAATAATTGGACTCATATGGGTATACTTCAATAAAATAGGAAATTTCATTGGTTTCTGGAATATAGGTTCCTCCTAAAGCTCTGTCTAACGAAATTCTACACTTCCCACCTTCTTTTATGTCCGAAAGCGCGATTAATTCCTTGACCTTATCTTCGAAAAATTCTACGGTAAAAAAAGTAGGAAAACGCATTTTTATTGCTTTAGCACCTTCTACCATACGATTGAAATGGTTGACCATATTGATTGGCTTACCATTCAAGATACGAACACTTTCAAACAATCCATCCCCATAAAGGTAAGAACGATTACCAGCGGCAATCGTAGCACCCTTATTTGGAATTACAGCCCCATTGTTATTTACGAATAAATCTTGCATACTACGACATTATACTGTGTAAAAACTCTCTCCCTTTATCGGCATTGATCAATAAAATATACAGAACACCAAATACTGCACCACCGATATGTGCATCATGTGCTATGTTTGTTTTTTGTCTTTTAAACATCCAAAATTCAAATGCTAAATAGAGTGGTCCAAAAATATATGCTGGGATCATTATCGGTAAAAATATCAGCCCCATTTTCATCGTTGGATTCCACATAATACCAGCAAATACAACCGCAGAAACAGCACCAGAAGCGCCTAACGATAGGTAATTTGCATTTTCTTGGTTACGAATATAGGGCCACAAAGTTGAAAAAAGTCCACCAGCAAAATATAAAATCAGAAAATGTATCATTCCATTCGAGTTTCCAAAATGAGTATCCAATTCACCTTCAATCATTGCACCAAACATGAAAAAAGAAATCATATTAAACAGTAAATGAGATAAATCCGCATGAATAAACATGTGTGAAATAAAACGTGAAAGTTCATTATTGTGCTTCACGCGATACGGTGAAAATACCCATTTACTGATCAATTGTGGATTTTTAAATCCCATAAATGAAATAATAGCAGTAGCAATAATGATTAAAATAGTCATATAATGGTTGTAATATCGAAGTAAATATAAGGATTGCTGATGAAAAAATAGATATTCTGATCAATCTAAAACATATATGGGTTGCTTCAAATGAACTATTTGATTAAATTAAAGTAGGATTTGTCAAATTATGGTTTAAAATGTCGGAAAAATTTCAAAACAAATACAGAATTCCATCCGCAAGATGGCAACAATGGGATTATGCATCCGAAGGATTATATTTTATTACAATATGTACAAAAAATCACCAACATTTTTTTGGTGAAATTAAAGATGGTAAAATGATTCTGAATGATTTTGGGAAAATAGTTCAAAACGAATGGATTAAATCCATAGAAATTCGACCAGACATGCATTTAGAATTAGGGGAATTTATTGTTATGCCAAATCATTTTCACGCGGTGATAAGGATCGGTAAAAATAAATATAATGAAAATATTGGGTGGGATGTAACGGGATGCGGAGACAGGGATGATTGTAGGGATGGGGATGGTTGTGTGGATGCGTGCGGGGATGGGGATGGTTGCGCGGATGGTAGAGACGCAACGCATTGCGTCTCTACGGTAAAACGTCACGCAAATACGTCAAACCATCCAAAAAATCAATTTGGTGTTCAATCCAAAAATTTGGCATCCATAATTCGGGGATTTAAATCTGCTGTAACCACCTATTCAAAAAAACATGATTTTTCCTGTTTTGAATGGCAGGCACGATACCATGATCATGTAATTCGGAATCCATATTCATTTGAACGAATTCAAAATTATATCATAAACAATCCAAGGAATTGGAAAGAAGATACATTTAATAAATGAAAATGAAATAATTGTACATTTGCCAAAAAAATATTTAACTGATAATCAATGAAATTATTCGCATTTTTTATATTTTTTCCAATTTTTCTTTATTCACAAAAAGAGAATAAAATTCAATTACCAGACACTAACAAATTAGGGAAAGTTGAAGAACTTAAAGGAAAATTAAAGACAATAGAATTAAACAGTGGAAATTTAAAAGAACCAAGAAAAATTACAATTTATGAACCTCCGTATTATTCAAAAGATTCAACATATGGTGTAGTATTATTAACAGATAACTTTGCACCTAAGATTGTAAATTATATAGAATATTTAATTCTGAACAATAAAATTGAACCTATTATTTTGGTTGGAATACATAATCGTGAACCTCAACCAATAGATTCATTATTTAAAGATTATTTTTACGACTTTAGAACTGAGGAGATGTTAAAAAACAGAGTAGAATTTACTTCTGAAAAAAGCACTTAAAGCATATTCTGATAAACTATTTTCTAAGTTAATAAAAGATCGATACAATAGATTTTCAAAATTTATCACTAAGGAAGTAATATCTTATTTAAAAAAAACATATTCACTTAACCAATCTATAACAAGATGGACTATTGGAGGGTTTTCAAATGGAGGTGCATTTGTATACGGATTAACCACAGATTATCCAGGATTATTTGGAAATTCAATAATAATGTCACCCGCCGGTTTTAATGGATATAACATTGAACAAGCAAAAGGTATTTATTTCTTATGTGCAGGAACTCTCGAACCTGAAAGCTTTATGCAAAACAGCCTAGAGTATTTACCAATATTTAAAGAGAAGAACATAAACTTTATTCATAAATCATATAAAGAAGATCATAATTCAAACATGTGGATTACATTTTGTGTAGAATCAATTTCAAGAATCTATTATAATCCGTAATTTTAACGTCAAATCAAAAAAGAGAATTATGAGTGTACTAATTTCCCCATCGATGTTATCCTGTGACTTTGCGAATATGCAACGCGATATTGAAATGATCAATGCAAGTCAGGCAGATTGGTTTCATGTGGATGTGATGGACGGTGTTTTTGTACCAAATATCTCTTTTGGTTTCCCGGTAATTGAAGCAATGAAACGTCATGCAACCAAACCATTGGATGTACACATCATGATTGAAAATCCAGACGATTATATTGCGGAATTTAAACGTTGTGGCACAGATATATTAACAGTTCACTACGAAGCATGTAGACATTTACACCGCACCATTCAAGCGATTAAACAAGCTGGAATGAAAGCAGGTGTAGCATTGAATCCACACACACCAGTGAGTGCATTAACAGATGTGATTGCAGATTTAGATTTGGTATTGATTATGTCCGTTAACCCAGGTTTTGGTGGTCAAAAATTTATTGCAAATGCAGTTCATAAAGTGGCTGAAACGAAACAATTAATTCAAGCAAAAGGTTCTTCTGCATGGATTGAAGTAGACGGCGGAGTAAACCTTGAAACTGGAAAACTATTAGTTGACGCTGGAGCAGACGTACTTGTTGCAGGAAGTTTTGTATTCGGTTCTAGTAATCCAAGCGAGACAATTGAACAATTAAAAAGTTTGTAGAAGTTTACTTAAACACATGAGGATCATTATTAAAATCCTCAATTTGATCCTTAATTTTCTTGATTGCTACCATTAGAATGTAGATATCTACCGATTGGTTATTTTTCACCCATTGGTAAGAGTCATTGTCTCCATCTATGGCACGTGCCATATTTAATAACAATTTAAATTTATTGCGATCCAACCAAGCCTCTGCATGTTTATTTCCTTCGGAAGCTTGAATAAATGCCAATAAATGCGGATAGCCATTATCCATCAACCAATCGCGCGCTTTTGCATTAAGTTTAATTGCAGAACATGCAGTGTGCAATTCCAAGAATCCATTAAATTTTAACCATTCAGAGAACTCCTCTTCCCCTTCGATTGCTTTCGCCCATGCCAATAATATTTTTGGAGGATAATCCAAAGCCTTCATCGGTACTACTTTTTT
>CANFHU010000039.1 GCA_947446925.1 Flavobacteriia bacterium | reverse complement strand
TCTTGTTTTGATTCTTGAATATTCCAACGAGCAACAAATTTATCACCTGAAGCGGTGTAAAGCGCATTTTCTCTGGAGAAAACAGCATAAATTGGAGCAGCATGCCCTGTTAATTCGACACGTTTTTTAACAAACATTTATTCGGATAATTCTTCTTCGATATCGCTTTCCACTTGTTTCAATCTTTCCGCATAATCTTTGGGTAAAAAATCAAAAAAAGTATCCCCTCGAAGACCTAAACGCAGACATTCCAGTGGGATAACCTCATTCGGAGCGATATTTCCTAAATTAACATTGGCACCAAAGAGGCGAACAAACCATACTTGTTGATTTTTTTGAGGAGCCTCCCAAAGTATATCTTCTGGTTTTACTTTTGCAATAATCATGTTGATAAGCATGGTATGTGCAGAACCATTCGGACGAAAAACCCCAACATTTCCAGCTTCACGACCTTCCGCAATCACCTTCCAGGACCCAGCTTGCAACTCTGTTGTCATCATTTTAATCCATCGATTCGGGCTAATTAAAATCCCTGAATCTTTCGAACCAACTTCTGATAATACAGTTCTATCTTTCGCCATACGATGAATCAATTTACATTTTTCATCATGTTCAATAATGATAGATCCATCCGATATTTCAACTAAATCTAACTGGTACTTATCTACTAATCGTAAATAATCTTCTACTTTATTTCTTGCATAAAATGCTTCGAAAAGTGTTCCACCAAAATATGGTCTTATACCATTTTGACGATATAATGCGATTTTTTCTTCTAGGTTATTTGTAACATACGCTGTTCCAAACCCGAATTTAACAATGTCTGTTAATTCTTTATTTGCTTCAATGAAATGTTCTGTTTCACTAAGACTTAACCCTTTATCCATCATCATAGTCAGACCACTATTTCGAGGTTTGGCTGGACGTTCAGGTATAAATGGTAATTCGAAATTCATAGTACAATTAATTGGTAAGCAAATTTACAATTTTAGGGTCGTTTAGCAAGTCGGGATATAAAGAAATAATTTCTTTCGTCACCGTTTTATTATTAGCCTGTGCATTTATCAATAAAGGTAAATACGCATCTTCTTGAAAATAAGAATATCGGATTGCACATAAATGTAGGTCTCTCACCATCGAAATTGTTTCATCGTCGCTTTCAAGTTCTATTAAAAAACTAGACGCTTCCTTTAAAAATGTATTTTTAACTAAAAAATTCACATAATCCGTTAATATTTCCTCATTGCTTAGATCCATGGAGAATGCTTTCAAATAGGTCTCATTTGTCAATGCAACATCCTCCGTTTTCTCCAAAGCACCCGCTAGTACATGAAGATATCCCGGATTAGAAGTATCAAACGAAATTGCTTTTTCAATAAAACCTATTGCTGCTTGTAAATCCCCCTCAAGATCTTTAACAATTCCTAACCCTAACCAAGCATCCGACAATTCTGGCATAAGTTCCAAACTCTTATAATAAAAGTGTTTCGCCTCTTCTAAATTACCCAACTGTTCATTACATTCTCCTAAATAACATAGCGTTAAACCATCTTCTCCGTCTAACTCAATACATCTTTCGAAGTTTTGAATCGAAAGTAAATATTTCTCTTCGGACAGATAAGCATTTCCTAGATTAAAATAGGCTGGTGAAAAATCTTCGTTGATAAGCAAACAATAATCATATGCCCAAATTGCTTTTTCAAAATTTTCAGATTTGGAGTAGGCATTACCTAAATTATACCATGCGGTGAATGAGTATGGATTTTCATCTATAAAATCAGAATAGCATTTAACAGCACTGGTAAAATCCTCCATTTGGTCGTAACAAAATGCTAATTCGTAAATAGCCACTTCGTTTGCAGGATTTGTTTCTAACGCTTGCTTTAAAATACGAACTGCATTTTTAAAATCTCTTGCCGCTTCATACTCCATAGCTAAATCGACAAAAATTTCGTCTTTGTCTTCCGGTTCAGCAATATTCAGTGCTTCGGTAAAATATTTAATTGCAGTTTTAGAATCTCTGAGCTGACTAAAAATAGATGCTTTTGTAAGAAAATGCTCACAACTCGTATTTCCTTTTTTCTCCAATTGACTTAACAAATTCAGTGCTTCTTTCAATTGTCCATTCGCAGATATTGCTTGCGCTTTTCGAAGTGTGAACATGGAAATAAATGGAAATTGTTGTATCCCAATTTCAGCACAAAGATTTGCTTTGGTATAATTACCTTGAATTAAATAATGGTCGATTATTGCCTCCAAAGTATCACTATCCATAAATCCTAAAGGCTCTCCTTTTAATGACTTTTCAAAACGATCTAATTCTTCGTTTAAATTTCCATCAAAATAACTATCCTCCTCTTCGTCGTCGTAATGCATAACTACACATTTATTCTATAAAGATACATCATTAAACCCGCTTTACAAAAATATATTTCTTGAAGTTATTAACTAAAAAAGCCCTTAACACAACTGCTAAGGGCTTTCATTTAATTCACTTTGAATTTATTTATTTCCAGATCTTTTACGCTCTGTTTCCTTCAAGAAAATCTTACGGATACGTAAGTTTTCAGGAGTAACTTCAACATACTCGTCTCCTTGGATGTACTCTAAACATTCCTCTAAACTAAATTTAATTGGTGGAATCAATTTCACTTTTTCATCGTTACCAGAAGAACGCATGTTAGACATTTTCTTTGTCTTCGTAACGTTCACCACCATGTCACCAGCTCTCGAGTTTTCACCGATTACTTGTCCTTCATAGATGTTTTCACTTGGAGCGATAAAGAATCTACCTCTTTCTTGTAAGTTATTAATGGAGAAAGGAATAGAAGTACCTTGTTCCATTGAAATTAACGAACCATTTTGACGTCCTGGAATTTCCCCTTTATAAGGTTGGTACTCCAAGTAACGGTGACTCATGATTGCCTCACCAGCAGTTTGTGTCAATAAGTAATTTCTTAATCCGATAATACCACGGGAAGGAATTTGGAATTGAATGGTCATACGTGAACCTTTAGGTTCCATATTTGTCATTTCCCCTTTACGTTTCGATACAGCCTCAACAGCAGTTCCGCTAAACTCTTCTGGTAAATCGATTGTCAATTCTTCAATTGGCTCACATTTTACACCATCAATTTCGCGGATGATTACTTGAGGTTGTCCTACTTGTAATTCATACCCTTCACGACGCATCGTTTCGATTAATACGGATAAGTGTAATACACCACGACCAGCAACTAACCATTTGTCCGCTTTATCTGTGTTTGTAACACGCATTGCCAAGTTTTTCTCTAACTCTTTTGTTAAACGTTCTTGGATATGGCGGGAAGTTACTTTTTTACCTTCTTTTCCGAAGAAAGGAGAATCATTGATAGAGAACAACATGTTCATTGTTGGCTCATCAATTGTAATAGAATCTAATGGTTCTGGATTTTCAGCATCACAAATAACATCACCAATTTCGAAACCTTCAATACCTGTTAATGCACAAATATCCCCAGCTTGAATTTCTGTTGCTTTTACTTTTTCGATACCTTCGAACACAAACATTTCTTTGATTTTGTGTTTTTCATGACGACCATCTCTTTTTGCAAGAATAATGTTTTGTCCTTCTTTCAATGTACCTCTGTGTAAACGTCCAATCGCGATACGACCTACGAACGTAGAGAAATCCAAAGAAGTGATCAACATTTGTGTATTTCCTTCGTCAATTTTCTTTGGTGGGAAATATTCTAAGATACGATCTAATAATGGTGCAATTGAATCCGTTGGTTTTTTCCAATCTTCAGACATCCAACCATTTTTAGCAGAACCGTAGATAGTAGCGAAATCCAATTGATTATCATTCGCATCTAATTCAAACATTAAGTCGAATACTTTTTCATGAACCTCTTCTGGCGTACAGTTTTCTTTGTCCACTTTATTGATTACCAATAAAGGTTTCAAACCTAAAGCTAACGCTTTACCAAGTACAAAACGCGTTTGTGGCATTGGACCTTCAAAAGCATCTACTAACAAACAAACACCATCTGCCATGTTTAATACACGCTCTACCTCACCTCCGAAATCGGCGTGACCAGGAGTATCAATAATGTTGATTTTTGTTCCTTTGTATAATACAGAAACGTTTTTAGAAACGATGGTAATACCTCTTTCACGCTCCAAGTCGTTGTTGTCCATGAACAACTCCCCTTTTGGTTTCTCGTGTTTTTTAGCATCCGTACCTGCTTCAATCATTCTATCTACCAAGGTTGTTTTACCGTGGTCAACGTGTGCAATAATTGCAATATTTCTAATTTCCATAAAAGAAAAACTACTATAAATTTATACTTAATTATTTAGATCCGTAAGAATCTCTTCTTGGTCTTGATCCTCCGCCAGCGCTAGATCTACCTCCAGAGAATCCACCACGATCTCCACCGCGATTACCTCCGAAAGAACTTCTTTCACCGCCTCTTTCACGATCACCGAATGGTTTACGTTCGCGATCACCAAACGGCTTACGCTCACCGCCAAATCCACCAGAAGAACGACGTTCACCACCGAAACCACCACCAGATGATCTACGAGGTTCCGCTTTTTTCTTTGTAACTTCTACATTTACTTGATTACCTTCATAGTTTGCACCATTTACAGTACTTAAGATTTTAGAAGTATGTACATCATCTGCTTCGAAGAAACTAAATGTTGGTAGTACATCAATTTTACCGATATGGGAAGAAGTCAAACCTGCCTCATCACAAATCATACGTAATAAACCACCAGGATTTAAACCATCGCGTTTACCAATACTTACAAAGAAACGTGTTTTACCTTCGTCATTACGATCCGATCTTTCTCTTCTTTCGCCACGATCTCCGCGAGAATCTCTATCTCTAGAGTCACGTGAATCTCTTGAATCTCTAGAGTCTCTTGAATCACGATCTCTTCCGCTATCACGTCCACCATCGGTACTAATATCACCTGCTTTTCCGTAATAATCGATGAAACGATTAAATTCTACAGAGATGAATTTCTTGATAACTTCCTCTTTCGAGAAATCTTCAAAGTCAGCAAAAATAGCAGGAAGGAATTTTTCAATTTCTTTTTCTTTTACTTCTGTGTCTTTAATTTTACCAATTAAACTCGTTAATTGAAGTCCACAAATTTCTTGTGCAGTAGGAATTTTACCTACAGTAAAGTCTGTTCTGATTTGTTTTTCAATCGAACGAATTTTGTACCCTTCACGTGTATTAATCAACACTAATGACTCCCCTTTTTTACCAGCACGAGCAGTTCTACCACTTCTATGCGTGTAATTTTCGATATCATCCGGTAATTGATAATGAATTACGTGCGTAATATCATCTACATCGATTCCACGCGCAGCAACATCCGTAGCAACTAATAATTGTAACGTTCTTTCTCTAAAACGTTTCATTACGTTATCACGTTGTGCTTGGGATAAATCCCCGTGTAATGGCTCTGCATTGTATCCATCTTTACTCAACTTCTCCGCAACAGATTGCGTTTCATGTCTTGTACGACAGAATACTAAACCAAAAATATCTGGATTTACGTCGATCAAACGTTTTAACGCAGCATATCTATCTTTTTCTTTAACCGAATAGTAGATGTGATCGATGTTTTGATTTCCTTGATTTTTGTGTCCGATAGAAACTTCTAAAGGATTCGTCATATAGTTTTTCGCAATTTCCGCAACCTCTTTAGGCATTGTTGCTGAGAATAACCATACATTTTTTTCTTCAGGAGTTTGACGAAGAATCATGTCGATATCTTCTTTGAACCCCATGTTAAGCATTTCATCTGCTTCATCCAATACAACGCATTGAACTTCTTGAAGCACGATTGCTTTACGGTTGATTAAATCAACCAATCTTCCTGGTGTAGCAACGATGATTGTTGCTGATTTCACCTGTGTCATCTGACGACGAATATCTGTTCCTCCATAGACTGCAACTACTTGCGTGTCTCTGTCGTACTTAGAATAGTTTTCTAAATCTTTTGAAATTTGCAAACACAATTCACGTGTTGGACAAATTACCAATCCTTGCGGAAGACGTGTACCAGACTGTACATTGTTCACCAGTGGCAAGCCGAAAGCTGCCGTTTTTCCCGTTCCTGTTTGTGCTAGTCCAACAAAGTCGCTTTCACTCTTAAGTAAATACGGTATTGCTTCTTGTTGGATAGGAGTAGGTGCTTCAAACCCTAAATCGGTTATCGACTTTAGCACCTCATCCCTTAGCCCTAATTCGCTAAAGGTCATATAAAGTATTATAAATTAAGTGGCAAAGGTACAGCAAATAAAGGGATAAACCAATTTTATTTTTTTTGGTAATGATCTGTTAATTTAATTCATAAAACAATCAATTCTTGTAAAAATGTAATAAAGAAAAATTACCTGTTAAAAATGAATGAATGAAGCAAGAATTTAACGTGTAAATTAAAAAGGAAATCGGCTGAAATTTTACCCGAAAGACTCAAAGTATTTTCTAGGAAACAAACAATTTTACTAATTTTGTTGTAAGCAATTTATTAATAATCACATAGATTTAACGCTTTAATACACTTCATGTCTTTTTTTACATCTCGCCGCATTTACAATCTAATCGTTATCCTCTTATTAACCAGCGTTTTCTTTTATTTGGGATTTGGAGAACAGTTTTTTGTTGGACCACATGGTATTCATTACATGCGTCAGACAGACAGTTTATCTTTCGCGTCGCAATTTTACAATAATGGGTATGACTTTTTTCATCCTGCATTATTTAATTTAAAAAATGGGAATGGGAATGCTGCATGTGAATTTCCAATTACCTATTATATAACATCGCTTTTTTATGGGTTGTTTGGTATAAACTTTTACTTTTTAAAATTACTGCATTTAGTAATCGCTTATGTCGGAATCTATTTTATTATAAAAGTCGCAAAACAAATCCTCAAAGATGGTGTATACGCAATCATTCTCGGATTCACCCTTTTTACTTCTACCATATTTAATTACTATTCTTTTAATTATTTACCGGATATTGCTGCACTTGGATTCACTTTTATCGGGTGGTATTTTATTCAGAAATACTTTAAAAATCAGCAAACGAAAACAGTTATAACTGCCTTTAGTTTTTTCACACTTGGAGGACTAATAAAAGTAACGTATTTAATAAATCCATTTACTATTATTGTTTTTGCTTTGTTTCAATTAATTCGTAAAAATAAACCATTTCAAACCAATTTTCTTAAGAAAATATTACTTATCGGTTTTATTTCTACACTATTGGTTTTTTTATGGAATGCCTATATGCTTTATTACAATTCCAAAAATAACGCAACTACTTTTAATACAAAAGCGTTACCAATTTGGGATATTGCTCCGCAAGAAATTTCCATTGTTATTGACCATATTACCGAATATTGGTACAATAGTTATTTCTATCCTTCCACTTTTCACTTATTATTGATTTTGATTATTATAAGTGTCGTATTTTATAAAAAAAGAGAGAATAATCTATCTATACTAAGCGCTATCCTTTTGACAGGTAGTTGTTCGTTTTTCATCTTATTTTTCTCACAATTTAAAGACCATGATTATTATTTTTTGACCTTTTTACCTTTATTCCTATTATTATTAATCTATGGAATCAAAACTTTCTCCAACCTCACTCATAATTTCTTCATGCATAGTATTGCTAAAATTATTTTAATCGTTTTAGTAATTAAAGGAATAAATTACGCGAAAGATGGACTAGCCTTGCGATTCCAAACCGTAAAGGATATTTATTCGGAAGCAGGATTATCTGTTCGAGAAAATGAAAAAGGATTACAAGCACTAAATATACCAGCAAAAGCAACATGTATTATATCTACAGACCTTTGTCCGAATGGGGCATTATACGAAATAAATAGAATGGGTTGGACTGTGGAGGACACAACAGATTTCACTACTAAAAACATCCATGATTATCAAAAACTTGGTGCAGAATATATCGTGTTAATTTCCACTACGGACACGCAACTAAAAACAGCTGATTCCATCGGAAAACAAATCTACCAACGAAATGACTTTCACGTATATAAGTTACCCAAAAAGAATAAGTTATAGGGAAACAACGTTCACTTGTATCTACCTCTTAGAAATCTTATTGTTCGTAATCGTTCTTTGTAAGTTACATTTAAAACGATCCATCCCTTCCACGCGTTTCTTAGCATGTTTGGTTGCACAATTTTCTACCCGTTCTCTCCACAATTTATAACTAGAAAACTTTAATTCTTTTTTCATTAATGCCTTCACATCTGCTTCTGCGAGTCCAAATTGGTAAAAAATGGCATCAAAAGGAGTACGATCTTCCCAGGCCATTTCTATAATTCGATCTATATCCGCTATCTCTAAATTACTTTTCATTTTTACACTTTTTACTACAATATTTAACCTCTTCCCAAACTTTTTCCCATTTTTTTCGCCAAGTGAAATTTCTACCACATTTCAAGCAGGCTTTTACTGGTAAATGTTGTTTTTTTACCCCTTTCATGGTTTTGCATATGGAAAACGCTTGCCATCTAAGACAACATGATAACTATCTAATCCAGAATTTGTTATTGTTCCAGCCTTTACCAAATCTACAAATCCATCCGCATGAACAACGTCTTTTGGAAGGGTAATCTGTTTAATTTCGCCAATAACAAAAATTGTCCCATTAATTGCAAAAGGAACTTTTTCTTTGAATTGAACACCAAGTTTAATGGTAGATGCTTTTACAAAAGGGGCTGGAAAATCATGGATAACTTCGTCCTCCAATCCAACTGCATCAAATTCTGAGACTATTTTTGGATACCTAGCAGATGTTTGATGTGCCTTCTCCATCATTTCTTCTTGTACATGATTAATGGTATAACACCCTGTTTCCAAGATATTTTGCAAGGTATGTCTATCTACCGAATCTGGACGAACAACCATGCCAATTAAAGGTGGGTGCGCACCTAGGTGTACAATCGAATTAAAAACCGCGAGATTTTTCTGTCCATTTCTCGCTACTGTTCCAACCAGTGCTAGTGATTTAAACCCTGTCAAGGAATTTATAAAATTAGCGCGATAACGTTGCTCCATTTCTAGTAATTCTCTTTCGTCTATCTGTCGATTTATGCTATCCATAATGTTCTATAATTATTAAATTTATCGTATTCTTTTGCTTGTTTTTCTAGATTAAATGTACGGTGACCTTTTGGATCATTTCCTACACCTGCGATATATGCCCAATTACACCAATTACTACACACATCGTAATCCACTAATTGTTCTTCAAAATATGCTGCACCAAAACGCCAATCTAATTGCATGTCGTTACAAAAATAACTTGCTACATTTTGTCTTCCTCGGTTACTCATAAAGCCAGTACACATTAATTCACGCATGTTTGCATCAACAAATTCATTGCCAGTTTGTCCATTTTTCCAAATGTTGATTTGTTCCATTTGTATCTGTCTGTCCAAGGGAGCTTGTGCTTTAATACCGTTTAAAAAGAAAAATTTCTCTCCATATTTTCGCATTGCCCAGTGAAAATATTCGCGCCAAAGCAATTCAAAATAAACCCAATAGGTAGATTCATTTTTAACAATTTCTGATTCGTAGGTGTTTAATTGTTGGATAATTTCTCTCGGACTTATACATCCTAAGGCTAACCAAGGTGAAAATTTAGTTGAATAATCTATACCTATAAGTTCATTTCGAGTTTCCTTATATTTACTTACCGAGTTTGTTTCAAAGAAATAGGAGTTTAGTCGCGTATGTACTGCTAAATGACCGCCTAAAAATGGAAATGCAGAGCGAGTATCCTCAGGTAACTTTGCTATTTTTACTTGCAACTCTTCTGGAATTCTAAATGATTCAAAGATTGGTGATTTAATTGATATTGGGGCAGGTAAAGGTAATTTAACGATACATTCCTTTTCTATAATTGTTCTGAATTTAGTGAACACATCTGGTAGATTCTTCAACGGAAAAGGTAATTCACTCAATTCAAACAAAGTAGCAGTTTCAAAGGTATTTAACGTACATTTTTTAAACCAGCAGCGTTTTTCAATCTCTTCGACTAATTTTCTTTCTTCAAAAGCAGGAGGTTCCGTGACATATACCGAAGAAACATGGTACTTCTCTACCAATGATGCAATAATCTCTTTCGTGTCGCCTACTTCAAAATACAATCCACTACCGAGTTCTTTCAAAGAATGATCCAGAGCCTGTAAACTTTCCAATAAAAATTTCAATCTAAAATCGCCCATTTTCTTTGTACCAAATGGCGTTAATTCGAAATTTGATTTATCCAATATAAAGACTGGAAGGATTTGATCCGAATGTGCAATTGCTTCTAAAAGTGGTTTATTATCGTGAATACGAAGGTTTGTGGTAAACCAAATGATGGATGTTTTCATAACGCTATCGTGTTGTCACCTCCCTTAATCCCTGCACTACCGATCGGTCTTCGAAAGCAATGCTTTCACTCCTCAAGTAGGGAAAATGATGATTATAAATTATTTATGTTTTCTAAATAAAATTCTGCCTGTTGAAGCAATGCTGCTTTTGCTTCTGGCTGCATTTTATCTAAGGTTACATATGCCATCCCTATTCTAGGATTGCTTCGTAACAAGGATTCATTTTTAGCATAGAAATTCCAATACAAACTATTGAAAGGACAAGCCTTCTCCCCTACTTTTTCTTTCGAATTATAATGACACTTTGTACAATAGGTTCCCATCTTATCGATGTAATTTGCAGAACTTACATATGGCTTTGTACCTACTATTCCGCCATCCGCAAATTGACTCATGCCCCTTGTATTGGTTATTTCCACCCATTCTATCGCATCGATGTAAATTCCTAAATACCATTGATCCACTTCATTTGGATGTATTCCAGCCAAGAGCGCGAAATTTCCAGTTACCATAAGACGCTGTATATGATGCGCATACGAAAACTTTAAGGATTGTTGAATGCTATGGCTCAAACATTTCATCTTCGTTTCACCCGTCCAATACCAATTCGGCAATTTATTTTCGTGGCCAAAATAATTTAACGAAGCATAGTTAGGCATTTGCATCCAATACATTCCACGCATATATTCTCTCCAGCCTAAAATTTGTCGAACGAAGCCTTCCACTTGATTTAGGGCGACTGCTTTATTTTCCCGATAGGCTTGTATTACTTTTTCAATTACCTCATGTGGAGAAATCAACTTAACATTTAATGCAAAGGATAAACGCGAATGATACACGGACCAGGCATCAGGTGTCATCGCATCTTGAAAAGTTCCAAACAAAGGCAAACAATATGCAACAAAAAAGTCAAGTAATTCCAAACTTTCATTTCTCGTTACTGGCCATAAAAACCGTTTTCCGTCTACCTCTCCGATCGTTTTCACACCATGTTTATGTATCATTTCTACCAAGTTTGAAACATCGCGATGAAATAACAATGGCGTAATAACCGTATGATTAGCAGGTATTTTCTTTCGGTTTTCACTATCAAAATTCCATTTATCTCCTTCCGGTTTACCAGCAAGCATTAAAACATCGTGTTTTTTACGCATGTGTCGGTAGAAACTTTCTAGTAAAAATTGCTTTTTACCTGCAAAAAACTCCGAGAATTCAGTTCTTGTAGTGTAAAAATGTTCTGTATCTACTAAGTTTACAGGAAGATTTAAAATATCCGATAACATTTCTAATTCCTGATCTACACGGTATTCATCCGACAATTGGTATTCCACACGCGCGATTGCATGTTTCACGCACAATTGTTTTATATTTTCTGTAAACGCTTGTTTATTTTCCGGATCATCTAATGAAATGTAATGAACTGCATACCCTTCGTTCCTAAGTGTTTCTGAAAACAAACGCATTGCTTGAAAAAACGCCACCACTTTTTGAATGTGGTGTTTCGCATAATCTGTTTCTGAACGGATTTCCATCAATACATAAAGCACATCAGCATCCACCGACTGATACCAGGAATGGGAGTGATTAAGTTGATCCCCTAAAATTAAACGTAGCGTCTTTTTCATCTTTTTCGTTGATTAACATGTTTTGCCAATATACGAGCACCCTCTACTTTCACTGCTCCTTGTTTTCTAAAAGACCAAACAACATCACTCGCATACTTTCTTGTTTCTTCGATATCCACAATTGGGGCAGGATAATCCACCCCGATGTGACAATTATATATTTCTTGCTCAAATTCATTCAACTTCCATGGTTCATGTACCAAATGGGTTGGAATCTCTTTCAACTCCGGACACCATTGTTTTATGAATACCCCATCGGTATCATGATCTTCTGAATTTTTGATTGGATTATATATGCGAATTGTATTAATACCTGTTACACCTGCTTGCATTTGTAACTGCGGATAATGTATTCCCGGTTCATAGTCTAAAAATTGTCGTGCTAAAAAATGTAATTCACGCCAATCTTGCCACAGATTGAACACAAAAAAAGAAACCACCATGGCGCGCATTCGAAAATTAATATAGCCAGTTGAAACCAAGCATCGCATGCAGGCATCTATGAGTGGAACACCCGTCTTTCCTTGTTGCCATGCTTCAATATAAACTGGATTTCGAGGCTTAAGCAAAGTATCATATGCGCGATTCACATTTTCAAATTCCATGCGGCATTCATCCTCAAATTTTTGCATAAAGTGACAATGCCAATGCAAACGGGAAATGAAATTCGACAGCGCACGTTTATTTTTGGATTGTTCATAATGACTTAAGGTAGTTTGATATACCATTCGCATACTAATATTTCCGTAGGCTAAATAGGGCGATAAACGACTACATCCTTTACGACTTAATGAAGGTTTAGAAATATGTTTACTATAATTCACATAGCGCTCTTTCAAAAAACTAGCTAAATAGCGCCATGCGAGTGATTCTCCTCCATGTTGAAAATTCGGATTGGTTTCGGTAATTTCTTTTGGCAAATCCGCCCCCACTACATCCCCTAAAAAATCCGAAGGAATATTAAAATAATGCAACGTATTAAGTTCAACCAAACAGGGTTTTTCTAGCATAAATTTTCGCCATCTTTTCTCCCAATCCGAACGGTTTTTCAATTTACGAATCACCCCATTACATTGAAATTCTTTCCAATCCACTCCATTCTTTTCAAATAAGGATGCAACTGCTTTATCGCGCTGAAAGGAACAATTATTGCCGATTTCTTGGTGCGAAAACACCTTGTTTACCTGATATTGTTCGATGATTTTTTGAAACACAGGTAAACACTCATTATGAAAGACATACAATTTTGCTTGTAATGGCTCCAACTTTATTTGCATCTCCTGAATCGATTGATATACAAACCGCCAATGTCTCGTATCGCTATCCGGTTCATCCATTAAACTTGGCTCAAAAAAATACACCAAAACGATTGGTTCCGGATGTTGTTGTGCCATCCAAAGGGCTTCGTGATCGATAAATCGTAAATCACGTTTGAACCAAACAATATTGACAGCGGGCTTTGACATCTTTTTTTGAGCCTTAGGGAAAGTTTAATTTATTTTGTTTAAATATATTTTATTTTATTTAAACAAATAAACATAAATATGTTCATACAAAAAAAGAAAATCGCTGAATGATAGAATATAAAGTATCAAAAACAAAAAAAGGGTTACGAAAAACCGTAACCCTTAAAAATCATTTATATTTTTTAACTATCCGTTCTTAATGACAGACATTCCTCCATCTAAATGTAAAACCTGGCCAGTTACCCAAGATGCTTCCTCCGAAGTAATAAATGCAGCATAATTTGCGACATCCTGCACATTACCAATGCGTTTCATCGGATGTTTTTGTGCAATGGCTTCTATTTTCTCTGGTGTACTTGTTAGTTTACCTGCTAATTTAGTATCTGTTAAAGACAAAGCGATACAATTCACCCGAATTGCAGGAGCAAATTCCGCCGCTAAAGATCTTGTCAATCCTTCAATTGCTCCTTTATTCACACCAATAGTAGCATGAAAGGACATACCTTGTTGCACAGCCACCGAACTAAAGAATAAAATGGATGCTTGATTTGCCAATTTTAGATTAGGTAAATAGGCTTGTACACTTCGTATAGCATTTAACACATTGATTTCAAAATCCGTCTGAAAATCCGCTGGCTTGATAGAACGAAATGGTTTTAGTGTAATACTTCCTGGGAAATAAATGAGGCTATGTATTTCTCCTTCGATAGTAGGTAAAGCATCGGATGCACTCCAATCTACCACATAATGTTGATCCGAAAGGTAATCCACTTCAGTACGTGCGATTGTTATCACACGTTCTCCTTTTGCTTTTAACGTGTTGAAAATTTCTTTTGCAATATCTGATCCTGCTCCTATAAGTAATGTTGTTTTCATCGGTTTACTATTAAAAAAAAGGAAAGTTAAAAATAATATAGTGACCAAAAAACTTCCTTTCCATTTATATCTATTTTCTATCTATAAATATTTCCCTCACCTTTTTCACTACCACCTTTTTCCCTTCCACTACAAATTCATCTTCTTGATCTAAAGTATAGATATACCCCTCATCCAATCCAAAAAATTTCATTGCTTCCAATAAACCAGCAATTTCTCGGTTTTTATTTTCGGAATGCAATTGTTCGCATACTTGGATCACTTGTTTGCATGTACCTTTTTCCATTACTACAAAATCACACTCCCCTTTTTCACGAAAATAAAAGAGTTCGGTGGTTTGTTGACGTAAAAAAAGATACACCATATTCTCTAATAATCGACCTTTATCTACGGAGCGACTCAAAGTATTGGCTTGGATAAAGCCTGTGTCGATAGCATAGACTTTACGAGGATTGACTAAGACACTTTTCGGCGACCAACTAAAACGTGGTAAAAAGAACAAGATATACGTATCCTCCAACCATTTCAAATAATCGGATACGGAATTCGTTGAACCAACATCAAACGTTTTACGCAAACTGTTAAACGTTGTTTCTTTCCCTACATTGCTCAATAAATGCAAAGCGATATCAAACAATGTTTTCGTGTTACGTATTCCATAACGTATGGCTATGTCACGAAATAAGATGTCGCGCAACAAAGTCTGCAATACGTCGGTATTTTGAGTATCTAAAAACTCCGGAAAACCTCCTAACCTTCGATAGTTTTCGAACGAAACCAAGCTATTCTCTTGCTTGGTATGGTCCAAAAATTCATTATATGCAAAAGGAAATAATTCGTGACTTAAATAACGCCCTGTGAGTTTCGTTCCGAGTTCTTTACTTAAAAGTGATGCATTAGAACCAGTCACAAATACCTTTTCTCCGCGTTCATGTAATTGTCGGACAAAGATTTCCCAATTTTCTACATTTTGTATTTCATCAAAAAAATAAACAGGGTGTCCATCCCCTATGATTTCATCTAAACGTTTAAAATCTGTGACATCAAAACCAAAAATACGCGAATCCTCAAAGTTAAAACACACCACCTTTGGAGCATAATGCGCCATGATCATTCGCATTAAGGTGCTTTTTCCAGAACGTCTTATACCAGAAATTACTTCCACTTGTTTTCCTTTGAAAGTACGCTCAACTAAATAATTACGCGAAGTCACTAAGTCTTTTTTAAACGCTAATTGTTGCGCATGAAAGACATCTTCTATTTCTGATTTTAATAACATATCACTCTTTATTTTAGTAAAATACAAAAGTTTATTTTACAAATATACAAAAGTTTATTTTAGTAAAATACAAAAGTGTACATTAGTAAAATACAAGAGTGTATTTTACTAATGTACACTCTTAAAACAAACTTATTTAAACGAATTATCGGTTAGAATTAATAATTTTAATAAATAAAACACACCACTATGCCCCACCCTATCTACCCATGTCTCTGGTTCAACACTGAGGCGCAACAAGCTGCGGAGTTTTACTGCTCCGTTTTTAATAACACAAGCATTTTAGCTTCCAACCCAATGGTTACTACCTTTCGTTTAGATGGTTTAAAAATCATGGGATTGAACGGTGGACCAATGTACAAAACGACGCAATCCGTTTCATTGTATGTATATGCTGGAAATGAAGAGGAAGTTACGCGCTTATACGATCTTCTATCTGAAAGCGGAAAGGTGATGATGCCACTTGATTCCTATGCTTGGTCGCCAAAATATGCGTGGGTGGAAGATCAATTTGGTAATAGTTGGCAATTGGATGTAAAAGATATCGAAGGCGCACAAAAGATTGTCCCTTGTTTGTTATTTGCAAATGAAAAAATGGGATTCGTAAAAAAAGCGATTGATCATTACACCACAACATTTAAAGATTCAACAATCCGTTTTGAAGCACCATACCCAGCTGATACGGGTCTAGCTGAAGGAACATTGTTATTTGCACAATACGCATTAAACGGAACCATCTTTCAAGCCATGAGTAGTACCCTAGCGCACGACTTTGATTTTACTCCAGGAAATTCCTTTGTCATCGATTGTGATACGCAAGACGAAATCGACCACTACTGGGAAAAACTAGGAGAAAATGGCCGCTACGACCGTTGTGGTTGGTTAGCGGATGAATTTGGCGTTTCTTGGCAAATTGTCCCTACATGTCTTTCTAAATTAATTGCAGAAAAAGGTGAAGTGGTAATTGCAGCGTTCATGAAAATGCAAAAATTTGATATAAAAACGTTGGAAGAAGCGTAACTTCGAGAACCTCAGTTAACGAGACGTGTGAAGGA
>CANFHU010000038.1 GCA_947446925.1 Flavobacteriia bacterium | reverse complement strand
CGTAAGTCTAGCTCCGCTGATAGTTCACCCCATTCTTTTTTTGAAAACAAGTTAAGAATTATTGTCTTCAAATGATTTTGATTATTGAAAAATCAGAAGGCAATAATCAATAATAACTATGGTACAAATCTAAAGGCTCCGCTGTTTTTGTAATTAGAAGTGTTCGGAGAAATGTTAAATTTATAAAAGAGTGCCGCAGGATTAACTTCGTTGTTGTATGCGGTATAAATCCAGCGGAGCGCACATCACGTCACCTCCCTTAATCTTCTGGCGCTACCGCTTGGTCTTCGAAAGCAAAGCTTTCTCTCCTCTAGGAGGGAAATATTATGTTTCGGTTTGAAAATATATCATTAACCTATCCTAAATTTTATATTTATGACTTAAATCATTTGTTGGATTAAAATCTTTCTATATATTTGTTTAGAATTATTCTAAATAAGGATGCGATTAAAAGAAAATTTCAATCAACAGTTAGTAATTCCGATGCAAAACTGTAGCAATTGTGCTTGTTCAGGAAAGAAAGATTGTTGTAAAAAGTACAAGAAAAAAGGCATTCATTGTAAGAAGTGTCCGAAGATGTAATATCTTTATTCTTTAAAATTATTCCCGATGGCTAAAAGTAAAAAAGAACGCATTAATGTCGTTTATTCTACCAATCCAAATTTTTCCTACCAAGAAGAGGAGGAGGAAGTACAAGATACCCTTCCGAAGAACCAACAAAAATTATATGTTTCGATCGATAAAAAACAACGTGCTGGTAAAGAGGTTACGTTAATTGAAGGGTTTATCGGTTTGGAAGAGGATTTGAAAGAACTAGGCAAGGTGTTGAAGTCAAAATGTGGTGTTGGCGGTACGGTAAAAGATGGTGAAATCATCATTCAAGGGAATTTTAGAGATAAAATCATCGAATTATTGAAGAAAGAAGGTTACGGAGTTATACGAAAAGGAGGTTGATGCAATTTGTCGTGGTAGGAATAGGAACGGATGTTGGTAAGACAATCGTTTCCGCAATTTTGGTGGAGAAATTTAAAGCTTCGTACTGGAAACCTGTTCAGGCAGGCGAGTTGGATAATTCGGATAGCCACAAAGTAGCTCGTTTGGCTCCTGCTGCACAAACCATTTACCCGGAGGTATATCGTTTACACACGCCAGCTTCACCGCATTATGCTGCTCACATCGATGGTGTTAATATCCAATTAGCTGATTTTTCATTACCGACTAGCGAGGATTTAATTATTGAAGCAGCCGGAGGTTTGATGGTTCCATTGAATCAAGCAGGGGATTTGTATTTGGATCTATTGAAACAATGGAAATTACCGGTGGTATTGGTGTCTAAGCATTATTTAGGGAGTATTAATCATACCTTATTATCCTTGTCTGCGCTTGCAGCTGCGGAGGTATCCGTAATGGCAGTGGTATTTGTAGGGGACGAAAATAGCGCTACAGAATCCATCATTTCTCGTCGTTTTCCAGAAATCGCCTATGTGCGTGTACCCTTGACGGAAAACCTCGATACTACATTTGTTCAAGCGATTGCTGCGCAGATTAAATTATAAACAATTCTGCTTTTCCTTGCGGTTTTTTTCTAATAATTTCTGTCTTTTCCTTACATTTGACCAACTAATTATTTACGTATGATTGATCATTCGCACAAATTTGTTTCCTGTGAAAATTGTGGCGCACGAAATAAATCCTTGTTTGCAGGTTTACATGGCGAACAAGTAGCAGATTTAAATGAACACAAAGCGTGTAGTCATTATAAAAAAAATCAAGGTTTATTTTTAGAAGGAAGTATTCCGCGTGGTGTTTTTTGTGTAAATAAGGGTAAAGTAAAAGTATTTGCCATTGGTGACGAAGGGAAAGAGCAAATCATTCAAGTAGCTGGAGAGGGAGAAATCTTAGGTTTCCGTTCCATTTTTAGTGGTGAACCATATAAGGTAAGTGCTACTACTTTAGAAGATGCGAACATTTGTTTCATTCATCGCGATAGTTTTTTGAGTATCATCGATTCCAATGCGGCATTTAGAAATGAATTGTTCAAAGAGTTTTCGAAAGAATTAGCGGAACGTGCGGAGTTCATCACGAATATGGCGCAAAAATCAGTGCGTGAACGTTTGGCGTTTATTTTATTGATTTTAAAAGAGGTATACGGAGAAGATCCGATTAATATTTCCAGAGAAGACATGGCTAATTATGTTGGTACGGCTACAGAAACTTTAATTCGTTTATTGAAAGAATTCAAAGAGGATGGATTGATTGATATCGCTACCCGTAAATTATCCATTTTGAACAAAGCTGGAATCACGAAATTAGCAGGTCTACATCGTTAAGATGAAAGCGTTTCTACAAGAAACTTCTTTTTTAAATTATTCGCACGCGAATTTTTCTACATTTTTAGCGGGTTTTACCTATGCAGAGTCGCCAAAATTAACGGCTATTGCTTTGTATGAGAAAGTGCGCGATGCATTTTTGTATGATCCATACCATTTACATCTATCTGAAAACGCATTACAAGGAAGTCACATCCTCACCAAGAAACGCGCTTGGTGCGTGGAGAAAGCCATTGTGTTATGTGCCTGTGCACGTCGTTTGGGAATACCTGCGCGTTTGGGCTATGCAGTGGTGGTGAATCACATCGGTGTAGAGCGATTATTGCAGTACTTACGTCGTCCGGAAATTGTTTTTCATGGTTATGTAGAACTCTATCTCGAAAATCGTTGGGTGAAATGTACCCCTTCGTTTGATCGTAATATTTGTCGGATGACCGGTGTACCTCCTTTGGTTTGGGATGGAGAAAGTGATTCTTTATTTCAAGCGTATGCAGGCGAATCCCAATTTATGGAATATGTACACGATTATGGTTCGTTTGAAGATGTTCCTCTAACTTTGATGAAGTCGGAAATGCAAAAGTATTATCCGCATTTGTTTGAAGGCGAATGGGTGAGCAAGGAGTTTAGTTTTCGATGGACGTAGTTCATCTAAGAGAGATTACGTCCTTTCAGGACTGTAAGTTAATATGTAATTTAAATTATTATGCATAAATAAGATAAAACCATCGAAGAATTGTAGTGTAACGCATATTATTTCAATAATTTTTTCACTTCTGCTACTACTTCATCGGGTTTGTTTGTACCGATACGAATAATTTTAGTTTCATTTTTGAATTGAAGTTCGATTACTTGAAATCCGGAAACAATGTATAGCCAAACTCCTTGAATGTGTCTAATTCCCCATCCACTAATGATATTGTTTTTAATAGGGGTACAACTTTTGATATCTGAAAGTGGGTATGTCTTTTTGATTAGTCCGATACCCATCGAGAAACTGAGTGTTGTTTTCGTAATGGTAATGGTGATTTTATTGAAGCATGCTAGACAAAGCAAGAATAACAGACTTAGAATGGCGTAATATTTTGTTTGTCCACCAGGATTAGCGGAAGCTTGTACGAATAAATTAAGGTTAATTATTATTAGTGGAACAAAGATAAGGTACATCAGTTTTCCGTGTTGCGTGAAGGATTTTGTTTCCATGGTTTGGGCTAAGGTATATTTTAGTAAATGTAGAGAATATTTTTTGATTCGATGGTTTGCATGCGTTCTAAATTAATCGTTCTTTTATAATGCTATTGGATGTTTATACACCTTATGTAACAAAAGTGGCTGTAGTCTTTTATATATCGGACTACTTTTACATCAAACTTAAATAGGTTATGGAATTTGGAGGGTATTTAGCAGCTATAGTAATTGGTATATCTTTAGGTTTAATTGGTGGTGGAGGAAGTATTCTCACAGTTCCTGTGCTCGTTTATTTGTTTCGAATCGATGCTGTGTTAGCCACTTCCTATTCGTTGTTTATTGTAGGTACAACCAGTGTTATTGGTTCGGTTACTTATTTCCAAAAAGGCTTAGTCAATATCAAAACAGCGATTGTATTCGGAATACCGTCCATTCTTGCTGTTTTTTTAACGCGTGCATTTCTTGTTCCAGCGATACCATTGGAAGTGTTGCAAGTTGGTAATTTTCTGATTACCAAAAGTATCTTATTGATGCTTTTGTTTGCGGTATTGATGATTTTTGCGTCTTATAGTATGATAAAAAAAGAAAAAATCAAGGTAGAAAAAATAGAACAACCACAAGTGTTTAATTATCCGATGATTCTTTTGGAAGGAATGGTAGTTGGAGTTTTGACTGGTTTAGTAGGTGCTGGTGGTGGTTTTTTGATTATACCAGCCTTGGTGGTTTTAAGTAAGTTACCGATGAAAGAGGCGATAGGAACTTCGTTGGTAATTATTGCTGCTAAATCATTGATTGGTTTTTTCGGAGAACACAGCGGCGCAATGATCCAATGGGTTTTTCTTTCGAAAGTTACCTTATTTGCCATAGTAGGAATTTTTATCGGAATTACTATTTCTAAGAAAATAGACGGGGCCAAATTGAAGCCTGCATTTGGTTGGTTTGTTTTGGTAATGGGGATATATATTCTACTAAAAGAAACTGTTTTAAGTTAATTTTCTTCTGTAACAAAAGTGGCTGTATGCCATCCATAATCTTATCAAATTTGTATAAATCAATTAAAAAAGTAAGCATGAAAATAGAACAAATTTATACGGGATGTTTGGCACAAGGTGCGTATTATATTACTTCCAATGGAGAAGCGGCAATTATTGATCCTTTACGAGAAACAAAACCTTATTTGGATCGTTTGGTGGAAGATGGTGTAACACTTAAATATATTTTTGAAACCCATTTCCATGCGGATTTTGTGAGTGGTCATGTGGATTTAGCACGAGCTACAAAAGCAGATATCGTGTATGGTCCTACTGCAAAACCTACTTTTCCAGCGCTTGTTGCAACGGATATGCAAGTTTTCCAGGTTGGGGATATCACCTTGAAAGTGATACATACACCTGGACATACCATGGAGAGTTCTTGTTTTTTATTGGTAGATGAAACAGGGAAAGAAACTGCTTTATTTAGTGGCGACACCTTGTTTTTAGGGGATGTTGGTCGACCAGATTTAGCACAAAAAGCGGCAAATTTAACGCAAGAAGAATTAGCAGGACTCTTGTATGAAAGTATCTATACGAAGTTATTACCATTAGCGGATGAGGTTGTTGTATATCCTGCGCATGGTGCTGGTTCGGCATGTGGAAAAAACATGATGAAGGAAACGGTTGACACCTTGGGGAACCAACGCAAAGTTAATTATGCCTTAAATCAACCAGATAAAGCATCGTTTATTGCGGCTGTCACGGAAGGATTGTTGCCACCACCTGCTTATTTCGGGATGAATGTAGCGATGAACAAAACGGGATATACTGCATTTGATCAAGTGATTCAAAAAGGGTTAACGCCATTAAGTCCAGAAGCATTTGAGTTGACAGCAACTGCTAACACAGCATTGATTTTAGATACACGAAAAGATACTGATTTTGTTGTTGGTTTTGTACCGCAATCCATTCATATTGGTTTGGATGGTGATTTCGCTCCTTGGGTTGGAGCGATGATCGTAGACGTACAACAGCCAATTTTGTTAGTCGCGGATGCTGGTAGTGAAGAAGAAGCACTTACGCGTTTAAGTCGCGTTGGATTTGATAACGTACTTGGTTATTTAGAAGGTGGGATAGCGGCATGGAAATTAGCAGGCAAAGATTTAGATACAATTCACCAGATTGACTCCGTGCAGTTTGCGAAGGAAGTGAAGCTAGGAGTTTCTAAGGTGATTGATGTGCGCAAGGAAAGCGAATATGAAGCGCAACATGTAGAGGGTGCGTTTAGTAAACCGCTTGCGTATATTAATACGTGGAGTAAAGATATTCCAAACCAACATTTTTATCTGCATTGTGCCGGAGGGTATCGTAGTTTAATTGCAGCAAGTATATTACAGGCGCGTGGATATCGAAATTTCACCGAAGTTGCAGGAGGGTTTAGCGCGATTTCTAAAACGAATTTGCCTACCACTGATTTTGTATGTCAAAGTAAATTAATGTAAAAAAGTAAGATGAGAAATGTACTGAAAAATTGGAATTTAATGCGCGTCATTCGTTTGGTGTTTGGTGTATATGTTATTGTACAAGGAGTTTCTAATCGCGATATGTCCTATTTGTTAATTGGTAGTTTATTTACGCTTATGCCGGTATTAAATATTGGGTGTTGTAGTACTTCTGGGTGCGCTACACCGAATCGTAAAAATGAGGTAACAACGGAAGAGATAAGTTATGAAGAAGTACGTTAAATTACACCTTGTTACCCTTATTGGAGTCTTGGTGGGTTCTGTTGCTGGATTTTTGTATTGGCGATTTGTTGGTTGTAGTTCAGGTACCTGTGCTATCACCTCCAGTCCAATCAATAGTATCTTATATGGTGCGCTTTTAGGGGGATTATTGTTCTCTATGTTTGAAAAAAATAAAACGAAATAGTATGACATTTCAAGAAATATTAAATCAAGATAAACCAGTGTTGGTTGATTTTTTCGCAACGTGGTGCGGACCGTGTAAAACGATGTCTACCGTGTTAGAGGATCTAAAAACGAAAGTAGGGGAAGATGCTACGATACTTAAAATTGATGTGGATAAAAATCCAAAGGCAGCATCGGTGTATCAAGTACGTGGTGTACCAACGTTGATTATTTTTAAAAACGGGAAACCACTTTGGCGACAATCGGGTGTGGTTCCAGCGAAACAATTAGTGGAGTTGTTACAAAAGCATCAATAGTTATTAGGCTTAATGTATTATAGTAATTTCAGTATTTATAATCGTTTAAGTTGTTAAATTGTTTTTTGTAGAAAACAATTTTAGTTTTTGTTTATTGTAAAAAACATTTTGTATTTTTGTTTATCAAATAATGCAAAATGGATCGATTTATTCTTAAGTCTGAAAAAAAACGGAATGAAGTATCAGATACTTTTGTTCGTTATTTATGGAAGGAAGTGGATTGGAGTCAACGCTTAATTTTATTGTTGGGGCATCGCGGTGTTGGTAAAACTACCTTGTTGTTACAGCAAATGAAAAGTGATCCCACAAAGTCTATTTATTTGAGTTTGGATGATTATTATTTTGAAGAAATAAGGCTCATTGAAGTTGTAAGTGCGTTGTATGATTTGGGATATCGTTCCTTTTATTTGGATGAAATTCATCGGTATGTACATTGGTCAAAAGAATTAAAAAACGTGTATGATGATTTTACGGATAGTAAGTTCATTGTGACAGGTTCTTCCATTTTGGAAATTTCGAAAGGACAAGCCGATTTGTCCAGAAGAGCCGTAGTTTATCCCTTGCTGGGTTTGTCGTTTCGAGAATTTCTTTTGTTGGAAGAAAAGATGGATTTACAAGTTGTAGGGCTTGAAGAATTGATACGTAATCATACAGTGATTTCAGCAGATTACCTGGATCATTTTGATGTGAAAACTTCTTTTAAGAATTATTTAAATTACGGGTATTATCCATTCTACCGAGAGGGAAAGCGCGTTTACCATCAGAAATTGCAAGAAACTACGAATTTGGTGATTGATTCCGATGTTACACCTTTCGAAGAATTGAATTATACAACGGTTCGTGTGATGAAGAAGTTGTTGTACGTGATTAGTCAGTCGGTACCCTTTATTCCAAACATCAGTAAGTTGGCTGAAAAAATGGGGGTGACGCGAAACACCATTTTGAAGTTGTTGGATATACTCGATAAAGCACAATTATTGTCTTTGTTGCATACTTCCACGGAAGGGGTTAGTATGTTGCAAAAGCCAGAGAAAATTTACTTACAAAACACCAATTTAGCCTATATGTTTGCGCACGAAAGTCCGAATGTAGGTAATATCCGCGAAACCTTTTTTCTAAATCAATTACAGGTAAAACACCAAGTTACTGCCCCGAAATATGGCGACTTTATGGTGGATAGTACGTATGTGTTTGAAGTAGGAGGGACTTCTAAAACCAGTAAGCAGATTCAAGGAGTTCCAAATGCGTATTTGGCGATAGATGGGATGGAAGGAGGGGTAGGCAATCGGATACCGTTGTGGTTGTTTGGATTTTTGTATTAAGTGTTATACTTGTAAATACTGCCTAAATCAATTTCTAAATTTAAATTCAAAAAAAAATAACTAACCTGAAATGAAGTATTTAAGATTTATAACAGCATTGCTTTTTTTATGTTTTAGTTCGATTAATATCAAGGCTCAAAACATACAAGTAGATCCCTTGTTAATACAAGATTTAGAAGTGTTTAAAATACATGAACCACTTAAGTTGTGGTTGAATTTTTTAAAAAGTAAAGACGATAAAAAAGGTGCTCACTATTGGAATTCCAAGGAAGTCAAACAATACAGTGATACCACTTATTTTCAGTTAAAAGATTTGGATTATTTTGAAGATGGTAAATTCATTAATACTTTAAATCACGGTACTACGGTGTTAAGTATCACGAAAAAAGATACCCTTTATAAAATTACATCCATGTTAAGATTTAAGGTTGATGATAGTATATCTACAACACCTTTTATATTTCATGTATATGCTTTGATTGAAAAAGAATCTGGTTTATTAAAGCTTTATAATCCATTTCCAATCAATCAAAAATTGATGATGCAAGAAAAGAGCTTTGAAAATATTCATTATGTCTTTCCAAAATATCACGAGTTTAATAAGTCGCTTGCAAAAGAACAAACGAGAAAAATAGCTTTTGTAGAAAAAGAGTTTAATTTAAAGCTTAATTATCCAACGTTTATTTTTACGAATAATCGTTCTGAATTATATCGATTATTTGGGTATGATTTTAATTTTCAAGATATCGGGGATGAAAAGCCGTTTGGTCATGCTTTTGATCAAAATAATTATGTCTATGCGTGTGGAACAGGAGAATATTTTCCGCATGAATTAATCCATTTAATGATTAATCCAACCTGGCCAAAAGCGCATGGATGGTTTATTGAAGGTTTCGCAACCTATTTTGGAGAATCAAGAGGTAAGTCGTTAGATTGGCATTTGAAAAATTTCAAAAAATACTATTTAGCACATCCAATGGAAGATTATTCGGATTTGCTTTCTAAGCGAAATATAGATGATATTTCTGGTTATCAATATGTAATTGGAGGATTGTTTGTTAAGTTGGCTTATGAAAAGGGAGGTGCAGAATCGGTTAAACGATTAATGACATTTGGAGATAGTGATACAGAATTTTATCTAGCGTTGGAAACTGTTTTAGGAATAAAAAAAGAGGGGATAAATCAATTTTTTAGAGAGTATTTTAATAAATAAGTTTATTCAATTTTTTCTTTCAAACTTTCAATCACTCTCTCCAATTCCGCTTTATTCTGTGAACCAATAAACAAGCGTTTTCCGTCTTTAAAAGTTAGTTGTAATCCATAGTCGCCGTAAGCTGTATACGAACGATTTTTTCTAGTGCCTTTAATTCCCCATCCCCAATATTCTTTCAGGCATTCTGCGGTACGTGTTTCCATGTGTGCTACATCTTTCCAGTAGAAGTTTTTTGGTTTCCAGTGAAAAGGTGTATAAAGCACTTGTATATATTCGTCGGTGTAGTTGGTTTTTAGTTCAATTTTAAACATGAAAACACATAAGGCAGTCATGATAAGCATGGTAATTAAAAGCGGAAGAATATTTTTCCAATCGTCTGCTAAGGATTTCATTTCTTGAAAGGAAACTAAACAGGATATAAAACAGGATGGGATAATCGCAATCCATACACCATTCATTTTTTGTTTTTCAGAGAAGATAGTCATGTGTATTTTGTTTTTTCAGAGAAAATAGTCATTTGTATAAAAATAACAATAAACATCGAATAGGACTTCGACTCCGCTCATTCAGACGAGAAAATTATACATTATGGATTATGCGTTTATGTAACCCTTTTTTAGTTCACCAAATTCCAAACCCCATACAGCGGATAAATATCTATTTTTTCCATTTGACCGAAGTTTTCAAGGGAAATTCGAATACCTTTTTCTGTGTTTTTTTCGTGTAAGAATAGAAACATACTTTGCATTGCCCCTTTTGTTCCTGCTTTTACTTCTATAGGAAGTATTTCCTCTTTTTGTTGAATGACATAATCAATTTCCGCTTGGCTATTTTTAGATTCTCGTTGCCAATAATAGAGGTTTGTTTTTTCGTAAGGCGATTTATTTTTAATTAATTCCAACCCAACAGAAAGTTCTGCAATGTTCCCTTTGTTTATAACAGAAAGATTGTCAAGTGTTAAAAGTTGGCTTATATCTAATTTTAAGATACGTTGATAAATTCCTGTATCGAATAAGATGATTTTTCTTTTTTTAGGATTTATTTCTGCTCCTAATGGAATTCCGTTTGCAGCGGTATGGGTTACAAAATGAACTAAACCAGCCATTTCTAAGAGTTGCAAAATTTCTTTGATTTGTTGATTGTTCAATGTTGCATTTGGATAGGTATAGGTGAATTTTTCTCCTTGTTGTAGCACTACATTAGCGAATACTTCTGCGATTTTAATTGGTTCAATTCTTTTTTTATATTTCGTAAAATCCGCTTGAATGGAAAGAATTAAATCGTCTAAAATACGTTGTACTTCCAGTAAATCTTTAGAAATTACATATGATTTTACTGCTTCTGGCATTCCGCCAATTATTAGATGTTTTTTGTAGTATGAAATTAATTTTTGGTGTAATAATTCAGGAAGGGGGGAGGAAGGGCTAGCTTCTTTCGTTTTTTCAAGCAAGCGTGTTTCATCGTGCGCTAGAAGAAATTCATGGAATGAAATTGGGTACATAAATAAGGAACGAATGCGTCCTACACCAAAAGAGGGTAGGTCTTTGAGTGCAAATTCTAATAAAGAACCTGCTGCTATTACGTGTAAGTTAGGTTTTCGTTCGTAGAAATAACGTAGCAAATGAATGGCAGGTAGCGATGTTTGTATTTCGTCCAAAAATAGTAGTGTTTCATTTTCTTTAATTGGAGTGTTTTCTATAATAGATATTTGTTCTAATAGTGCATCCAGATTTTGTGTTGATTCAAAAAGTGTAGACCATTCTTTTTTTTCATCAAAATTAATTTCAATAAAATGTGTGAATGATTTCCCTAAGTTTCGAATAGCAGAGGATTTCCCTACTTGTCTCGCTCCTCTCAATAATAAAGGTTTACGTGTAACTGAATTTTTCCAGTTGATTAACTCTTTATCTATCGCACGACGAATATACATTTACTTGTTTTTTTAAAAATGAAAAAATCCAAACCAATAATTGATGTAAATGTACAAAAATCCAAACCAATATTCTATCAAAAAATGAAAAAATCCAAACCAATAATTGAGTGTTTTTCTCAAAAATCCAAACCAATGGGTGCAGATAAAGGTTTGCTATTATTGTTTTGAAGCTATCAGTTTACAAAATTTATCATAGCGTTTAATCGAGCCAGTGTCTATATTTTCGATGTCGAACGCATGGGTGGTATACATAATTTCCATGTCTGTCATGCCATCTTTTAGTAAACCAATAACTTCGCAATTTGCAGGAACGAGCATGGATGAAATAGGGTTTCCGGTTCTTCCTTTAACCACTAATTTCCTTGTGGATTGCGTATATACTAGGTAATAATCGAACCATTCGCCAACGATTTGTACATCCTCGGAAATTGGTTCGAGCAAAAGTATTTTACCATCTCCTAAAATTGCGATATGATTTTGGTCGTATTCTTCGTAGGATAACTTCCCCTTAAAGCTACTTGGGTTTGGATGTTTTGTCCATACTTTTTTGTGTCCACGTTCGTTTTCAATTTCATCGTAAGAGCGTTCGGTGTATTCATCGTCAAGTTCTTCTTGATTTACTTGGGTGAAAGAGCAGGAGAAAACGCAGCAGAAAAGTGCTGTAAAAAGTATTTTTTTCATGGTGATTTTTGGCTGTGAATTATTTAGTTCCACTAATGTAAATATTCCTATTGTTTTTTTAATAGAAAAATCGTTCTAATCACTAAAGTTGGTGAATAGTGGGGTTTGATTTTAATTATATACTACCAAATAAGTATTTAATGTGGTACTATTTTTGGTTTTTGGTTTATTTTTATATTTTTTATTAGTTTTAAAATGTTGATTTTTAGTTTTTTAAAAAATAATTAAAAAAATATTTCATATCATACTAATTTGGTATATATTTGCAGTAGGGTTTATTTAGAGAAGGCCTCGCCGAGATTGAGTAGGATTTCCTAGCAGTTAAAGCGGGGCACTCTTTTTTTTTGAGAGAGGGTACTTGTAAACAAATTGAAAGAAATAGAACATCAAACATGCTATCAAAAAAGTCAAAGTACGCAATTAAGGCGTTGGTAGGTTTAGCCAAGAATCATGGTAATGAAGTTCCGTTACGTATCGCGCAGATTGCGGAGCAGGAACATATACCAAAAAAGTTTTTAGAATCTATTTTAGTTGAATTACGAAATAATGGTTTGGTGCATAGTAAAATGGGGGCTGCTGGTGGTTACTATTTAGCAAAAGAACCATCAGATATTTTTTTGAGTCAAATTATTCGTTTGTCGGGTGGTCCAATCGCATTGTTACCTTGTGTCAGTCTCAATTTTTATGAATCTTGCGAAGAGTGTGAAGGGGGAGAGGAACAGTGTGCTTTACACGATGTCATGTTGGAAGTTCGAGAAGCAACGGTCGAAATATTAGCAAAAACCAGTCTTTCGGATTTGGTAGAACGGGAAGATCGTTTAGCAAAACTTTTAAAATAAATTTTTTCTATCTGTCTGATATGTTGTTTAGTACATTTTATCAGTAGGAGATTAGTAGATTAAAATTCTCATTTTGAGGGAGTTTTAATCAATTTTTAGTATATATATATGTTTAATAAAATTCAAAATTATGGCAGATTTAAAGAATCAAACAGCGTTAGGCGACGTAGCTGCAAGGCAGTTAGCGATTGCTACGAGAACGGTTCCTCAAATGGCAAGCATCACACCAAGATGGTTGACACATTTAATGAACTGGATCCCTGTTGAATCAGGTGTTTACCGTTTAAATAAGGTAAAAGAAGGATCAACTGCTCAAGTAGATTGTTCTTCTAGAGACGAAAAAGTATTACCACATACCTTCGTTGATTACATTGAAAATCCACGTGAGTATAACTTAAGTGCTGTAAACACGTTGGTAGATGTTCACACACGTGTATCTGATTTGTATAGTAAACCATACAACCAAATCAGTGAGCAATTACGTTTAGCGATTGAGACAATCAAAGAGCGTCAAGAGAGTGAATTAATCAACAACAAAGAGTACGGTTTATTAAACAGTGTTGCTCCTTCTCAAGTGATTAAAACAAGAACAGGTGCTCCAACACCGGATGATTTAGATGAGTTATTGACAAAAGTGTGGAAAGAACCAGGATTTTTCTTGTTACACCCATTAGCATTAGCTGCATTTGGAAGAGAGTGTACTAGAAGAGGTGTTCCACCACCGACAGTATCTTTATTTGGATCTCAATTTATTACTTGGAGAGGTATTCCATTAATTCCATGTGATAAATTACCAATTGAAAACGGAAAATCAAAAATTATTTTGATGCGAACAGGAGAAAGCAGACAAGGGGTTGTAGGTTTATACCAACCAAACTTGCCAGGTGAGCAAACTCCAGGTTTATCTGTACGTTTCATGGGGATTAACGACAAAGCAATTGCTTCTTACTTAGTTTCCTTGTATTGTTCTGTTGCTGTATTAGTAGATGATGCTATCGCAGTATTGGAAGATGTGGATGTTACTAACTATCACGAGTATAATTACAAATAGACTTCTGTCTCATTTGGGAAGTTTTAAAAATGCTTTTTCTTCGTTCAACTTCAAAATTAAACTCCTCATTTACTCGAGTAAACTGCGGATTTAATTTTTTGTTTGCCTCAAAAAATCTATTTTTTAGAACTCCCCATAAATTTAATATGTATGGAATTAGACAATTTACAAGCAAATCAGTTTCCGAGTGAAATGGACATACAAGCATTGGCAAATCAATTGTTCAAAGCTGCTCCAAATCAATCGGTAAACACGCAGTCATTTGCAAATGATCGTGATTACCATGCTAATGTAGATAAAGTGAAAACGAACCTTACTGACGATAATTTGTTATCTTCTTCAGTTGCTCCAGCATCCGTAGCGGGAAGTGGTATTTCTCCATCGTTGACAGACCATCAAAATGATTTTTCGATAGATGATCCGCAAACGAGTTTACCAGATCCTCATTTTTACAATGGGCAGATTCCAGAATCTGTTGCTGGTAGTGGGAAACAACCAACGATCCATGAATCAAGTTCAAATTTCTCGTTAGATAACCCACAAACAAGTTTGCCAGATCCACATTTCTATAATGGACAAATTCCTGTATCTGTTGCAGGAAGTGGGAAGCAAGGTAGTTATGATCCACAAAATCCATTTGGAAATACATCTGCTAATCAACCTTTAAACTCTTTTGGGGGCCCTTCGCACGATGGCATTGGTATTGACCGTACGTATGAAAGTGAACTTTCTGCCGTATTGAATGCGATTCCAACTTCGGTTCCCTCTAGTCAGTTTAGTTCGATTGGTGGTGCTAACAGTTCTTCCCCGTTGTATTATTTCTTATCAGGGGTAGCGAACAATGCAGGAATTTTCGGTAACCCATCTTTGGATCAAGGGAATAAAAATACACATGGTTTATCCAGTATTTTTAAACCCCCATTTGATTTAAATGTGGTACGTGCTGATTTTCCGATTTTGAAAGAACAGGTGAATGGAAAACAGTTAATCTGGTTAGATAATGCTGCGACAACCCAAAAGCCTAATCAAGTGATAGATCGTATTAGCTACTTCTATCAACATGAGAATTCTAACATTCACAGAGCTGCACATGAATTAGCTGCGCGTTCTACAGATGCTTACGAAGGGGCAAGGGTGAAAGTACAACACTTTTTAAATGCAAAATCTGTAAACGAGATTGTATTTGTTCGTGGTACTACGGAAGCAATCAATTTAGTTGCACAAAGTTGGGGTGATCAACATTTGCAAGCGGGCGATGAGATTGTTATTTCTCATTTAGAGCACCATGCAAACATTGTTCCTTGGCAACATTTGGCGCAGAAAAAAGGATTAGTTATTCGTGTGATTCCAGTAGATGAAGATGGACAATTAATTATCGAAGAGTATACGAAGTTATTGGGACCAAAAACGAAATTGGTTTCCTTTACACAAGTTTCGAATGCGTTGGGTACAGTGACTCCAGCCAAACAAATCATTGAACTTGCACATGCTGCAGGAGCGAAGGTGTTGTTAGATGGTGCACAGTCTGTATCACACATTCGTGCGGATGTTCAGGATTTGAATGCCGATTGGTTCGTGTTTTCAGGACACAAAATATTCGCACCAACAGGAATCGGTGTGTTATATGGTAAAGAAGATTTATTAAATGCCACACAACCTTGGCAGGGTGGAGGAAATATGATTAACGATGTGACTTTCGAGAAAACAACGTATCATCCAGCACCAACAAAATTTGAAGCAGGTACAGGAAATATTGCGGACGCAGTAGGACTAGGTGCAGCGTTGGATTATGTGTCTAAGTTAGGTATTGAAAATATTTACCAGTATGAACACGCCTTATTGAGTTATGCTACTTCTTTGTTGAAAGATGTTCCAGGTTTACGATTAATTGGTACAGCAGCTAACAAAACAAGTGTTATGTCATTTGTGTTAGATGGGTATACGAATGATGAGGTAGGTCAGGCCTTAAACAAACAAGGAATCGCAGTACGAACAGGTCACCACTGTGCACAACCAATCTTACGTAGGTTTGGATTGGAAAGTACGGTTCGTCCTTCGTTGGCTTTTTACAATACCTGTGCGGAAATCGACACATTGGTATCTACATTGCATGATTTGAAAAAAGGAAAAAATTATTACTTTCAGTATTAATCCTTTTTAAAATATATGATTGAAAGGGGTGTCCATTTGGATGCCCCTTTTTGTTTGCTGCCTTCGAGAGCCTCAGGCAGCACGAGAGACTCAGGCAGCACGAGAGCCTCTGCTAATATCTTTTGTTATTGTATTTTTCAATTGTTAAAATATGTTAAAATTATTTATATCATACTAAAACTATAGAATATGTATTATATTTGTCGTGTGAATGATTCAGCTGGTTTATGTCGACTATAATCAACTGCAGACTTCCAAAAAACAGAAAGTATAATTTAAAAAAAATAAAAACGTAATGAGTACAAATAATAAGTTAAGATATGAGACGTTGCAATTACATGCAGGTCAAGAAGTGGATCCAACAACAGGTTCAAGAGCTGTTCCGGTTTTTCAAACAACATCGTATGTGTTTAAAGATAGTGAGCATGCAGCAAATCTTTTTGGATTAAGAGAATTTGGAAACATTTATACCCGTATAAACAATCCAACAACCGATGTTTTCGAAAAACGTATCGCAGCGTTAGAAGGAGGGGTAGCCGCACTGGCAGTTTCTTCTGGTCAAGCAGCACAATTTATCGCGTTAAACAACCTATTAGAAGCAGGAGATAATTTTGTATCTACTTCTTATTTATATGGTGGAACCTACAATCAATTTAAAGTTTCTTTTAAACGTTTAGGAATAGATGCACGTATCGCTCCAGGTGATTCTGCCGAAGAGTTCCGTAAATTAATTGATGAAAAAACAAAAGCAATTTATTTAGAGACAATAGGAAATCCAGGGTTTAACATTCCAGATTTTGAGAAAATTGTTGCATTAGCAAAAGAATTTGATTTACCATTAGTAGTTGATAATACCTTTGGTGCTGGTGGTTATTTATTCAAACCATTAGAGCACGGTGCAAATATTGTTGTTAGTTCTGCTACAAAATGGATTGGAGGTCACGGAACAAGTGTTGGTGGTGTTATCATCGATGGAGGAAACTACAACTGGGGGAATGGTAAATTCAAACAATTTGTTGAGCCATCTGAAGGTTACCATGGATTGAAATTTGCAGAAACGTTTGGAATTGATAATAAATTAGGGTTACCAAATATTGCATTTATTATTCGCGCAAGAGTAGAGGGTTTACGTGATTTCGGTACTTCCATTTCTCCATTAAATTCTTTCTTATTATTACAAGGAATTGAAACTTTATCCTTACGTGTACAGCGTCAAGTAGATAACGCATTAGAATTGGCTACGTGGTTAGAAAGTTTACCAGAAGTAGAGTATGTAAATTACCCAGGGTTAACAAGTTCTAAGTACCACGATCTTGCGAAGAAATATTTAACGAATGGATTCGGTGGTGTTTTATCTTTCAAATTGAAAGCAGGTAAAAAAGGAGCAGATTTATTCATTGATAGCTTGAAATTGATTAGCCATTTAGCAAATGTTGGAGACGCAAAATCTTTGATTATTCAACCAGCGACTACCACGCATGAACAACTTTCTGCAGATGAGCAATTATTAGCAGGTGTTGAGCCAGGTTTATTACGTCTTTCTGCTGGATTAGAACATGTAGAAGATATTAAAAATGATTTAAGTTTAGCATTTGAAGCATTACGCGCTTGGAAAGATGCAACTTTAAGTGACACTATTTTATCGTAACGATTATGGTATGTTGTATGTAGCCCCCTGTGTTGTGAGACGCAGGGGGTTTTACATGTTAAATCGCTTCGTCTTTCAAAATCGGGAAGACTTCCATGGATTTTTTAAGTGGATATAAAGGTAGAGTTTCCATAAGTTCCATTACTTTTTCTGTTTCTAGATCATTAAAAATTAGAATTGCGCCATTTTTGGTTTGGCGTAAAAAAAGTTGGTCTAAAAATCCAACTTTTTTCCAAGCAGCAACCACTTCTCTTTCTTTTTGGATAATTTCTGGAAAATTTGAAGGTAAATTATCGATATCGATAGTTAAAATTACGAGTGTACGTTTTTGCATAGTTTCAGAATTAAATCATTTTGTATCAAAAATATTAAATTTGTCTACTAAACACATGTAGCATTTAATTATGTGTGTAGACTAAAATTTTAGACTAATGGAAAATACAGGGGTTCGTAAGAATAAAAACTTCATACCAGGCAATTGTCCGGTTGGATATACGATGAATATCAT
>CANFHU010000037.1 GCA_947446925.1 Flavobacteriia bacterium | reverse complement strand
TGAGGAGTCCTGAAAGGCGACGAGTTTTGTTTTTGTAGCAAACGTTTCGCAATAAAAGCCGATGCTTTTTCAGCGACAAAGGTCTTTTTGCTTACTTTTTTGACCAGAAAAAAGTAAGATAAAAACCTCTGTTTCGCAAAGCGAAACACCCCACCCCCCAAATCAAAATCAAAACAAATCCACCCCCCTCCCCCTCTTTTCACCCTACTTTCTTCACTTCAAAAACTAAAAAAATTATCTTTACTAAAAAAATCACTCATGAAAAACTACAACTACACAGTTACCGAACGTTTTATCAAATACGTACAAATCGATACAACCGCAGACCCTACCTCTACTTCTTTCCCTTCCTCCGAAAAACAAAAAGACTTAGCAAGAATCCTTGTGCAAGAACTTCATGAAATAGGGATTTCCGATGCTGAAATGGACCAACACGGATATGTATATGCAACCATTGAAAGTAATTCACCAAAAGAAAATATCCCAACTATTTGTTTTTGCGCACACATGGACACTGCGCCAGATTGCAGCGGAACAAATGTAAAACCAATCATTCACCATAAATACGACGGAAACCCTATCGTTTTACCGGATGATACCACACAGATTATCACTTCCGAAAAACACAAATACCTAAAAGAAAAAATTGGCGATGATATTATTACCGCAAGCGGACTAACCTTATTAGGCGCAGATGACAAAGCAGGTATCGCAATCATTATGGATTTCGCACATTACATCGTGAATCATCCAGAAGTAAAACACGGTAAAATCCGTATCTTATTTACCCCTGATGAAGAAGTTGGTCGTGGAGTGGAAGAATTGGACATGGAAAAACTCAACGCGGATTACGGATACACCTTAGACGGAGGTACACTTGGTTCCATCGAAGATGAATCTTTCTCGGCAGATGCTGTTTCAATCAAAATTCATGGTATCAGCGCACATCCTGGTTATGCAAAAAACAAAATGGTTAACGCCATTAAAGTTGTATCAGAAATTGTTGCTGCGTTACCAAAAAATGAATGGTCACCAGAAACTACCGAAAAACGCGAGGGATTTGTGCATCCTACCTCCATAAAAGGGGAATTAGAATGTACTACTGTCAATTTTATTATACGCGACCACTTGACATCCAACCTAAAAGTACACGAAGACAGACTTAAAAGTATTGTAGATGACATTCTAAAAAACTATCCCGAATTAGAAGTAGAATTCACCATTACTGAACAATACCGTAATATGAAAGAAGTATTGGACACAGTACCTTTTGTGACCGATTACGCCATCGAAGCGATGAAACGCGTTGGAATCAATTCAGAAGCAACCATTATTCGAGGTGGTACAGATGGATCCAAACTTTCGTTCATGGGATTGCCTTGCCCAAATATTTTCACTGGAGAAATGGCTATACACTCTCGACATGAATATGTCAGTGTCCAAGATATGCAAAAAGCGGTGCACACCATGGTGGAACTTATACAAATCTGGGAAGAGAAATGCATTCAATAGAAAATTGACGTGTCCAATATATCATTTTTTTGTAGGGATAGAGCATGTTCTATCCTTACAAAAAAATAATCGATAATAATAAATAAATCTATATGTAATATTTCAGACTTCCATGCGTATATATGTTATACATACTAACAATACGCAACATGAAATCTTTAACTACTACCCTATTAACACTTCATATAGTTAGCCTTTCACTTTTCGCGCAGTATTATGAACACACAGGTAAAGTAAGCGGACTCACTTTTTCAGTTACACCTTTAGGAAGTATACACCTAAAAAAGGAAACACCGAGTATCAATTATTTTGCTACTTCGATTGAATATGCTAAAATGCTTAAACCAGGCATCTTCCCTACAGTTGGTTACTCCTATCAACATGCATACAACGCACAAACAAGTACAGCACGCACACTCCCAAACATAATTCCTTTTCAAGATGCACATGAAATAAATGCTTCTGTTGAATTTCGTAAAAAAATCATCACAAAATCACAACGCATTAAATCTGCTGGAATGTGTTTATTTCAACGCTTTGGAATTTTATTGGCACCTGAATATGCGTACCTATTTTCCGCTCAAATCCCAAATCATTCCAAAGGAGAATTTGCACTAAAAACAGGAATCTATTATTACCATGGAAGTAATAAAGTCAATGTTTCTAGTAATATACTCTACTCCATTTACTACCGAAAAGGTTTAACACCGATAATTACTACAGAAACTTCTTTTGGAACCCAAAACTACTACCGCGACGAAATTGGAATTCGCGTGACGATTTTATTTCGCAAAATGTATCGTTTTGGGTGGTGAATATTAATTAAAACAAAAAGGCTGTATCTTGAAAGAAACAGCCTTTTCATATAATTTTAATTTATGATTATTTATTTAAAATTAATTTAACAACCTCTTCTTTATTTGATTGTTGCGTTTTCAAGAAATATACACCATTAGCATAATTAGACAAATCTATTTGCGTTGTGTTCTCTGTATATTCAGCAATATGAGTTCCATAAATATCATATAGATTAAAAGTTGAATTAATAGATGAATTAATTGTAAATATTCCAGTAGACGGATTTGGATAAACTAACAAATTATTACTTTTTAGTTCGTCGAGTGTTAATGATTTTACAACAAAATCAGCTGATTTATTTTTACATCCATACGTATCATTTACAACAACACTATAAGTACCATTACTCGTTATATTCAAATTTTGATTAGTTTGACTACCCATTGGTTGATTATTTAGATACCATTGATAACCATTATAAGTTGTAGTTGATAAAGAAGAATTAGTTGAAGTAATTACTGGTTTTGTAGGTAAAGGACGAACTGTTATATCTATAGAAGCAATTGCACTACAACCTTGTGCATCAATACCAGTTACACTATATTTCGAACTATTAGTAACACTAAATGGAACACCATTCTTCACATTATTGTTCCAAGAATAATTTAATGAGCCACTAGCTGTTAATACAAGCGAATCTTCAGAACATATAACAGTTTTTGAAGATGATACTTGAATTTGAGGTTTAGTATATACGTTTATATAAATACTGGTTGTATCCGAACAACCATTTATGTCCGTTGCTTTAACAAAATAACGAGTAGAGTTTTGAGGGTAGAATCCTTTACCGTTAACAACAGAATTATTCCAAACAAAGTCCTTAGCTCCTGAAGCTGTTAATACTAAAGAATCTCCTGAACAAATAGTAGTCTTGGAAGTTTGCACCGTAATTTTAGGTTTATAATTTACAATAATCTCAATCGAACTGTTCTTTACATTTCCATTTTCATCTGTTCCAGTTACGTTATATGTTTTCGTAGTTGTAGGTTTAAAAGTTAAATTATTTACAATTCCATTATCCCAAACATAATTACCGGAGTTATTTCCCGAAAGTTTAACACTATCGCCTAAACAAAGTGAAATAGAAGATTTATTAATCAGATCTCCATTTACATTAATCGTTAACGGAATTAAATTAATAGATTTTATATTACTAGAAACAAACGAATCCCCTCCTCTTTTGGTAGGATTGCATCCTCCTGATTTCGAAACACGAATTTGATAAAACACAACGGTTGGAGCATTTAAATCAACATAGGAAAAAGTATTATTCGCTACAGAAGTCAATAATGAATAGTTTACACCATCAACACTTCTCCAAATTTCATAATTAGGAGCAGTAAATCCCTCATAGGCATTCCAACTTAAATTGATGTTATTATTTAAACCCATACTCGTACTTAATAAAATGGAAGAGTGGTTTGTACTTAAAGCACTTTCATTCCCACAAGTATCTAAATAACTTATTTTATATCGATCAATTTGTGAATTAGGATTACTCAAGGAATCAATATACTCACTTTGAAGTTTCGCATCTTGATTTTTATAAAACTCATATTGACTATTTTGTGTGTTTTGCTTGTAAATTTTGTACTTACTAATATTCAATGTTCCTAACTGTTCCCAAACAACTTTGTTGTATTTCTCATTATTGGTAACCATACATAAACTAGGTGTTGACATTTGAAAATCAGATGCACTTACCGTCAGTGTTTGAGTCATATAAGGACATCCTAAACTATCATACATTAACACATTATAGTCTCCAGGTTTTTTGATAATAATATTCTGTGTTGTATCACCATTTGACCAATAATAATTTAATGCTTCTTTAGAAGCAGATAAATTTACTCCTAAACAATTAGATGATTTCAGAATCGATTGGTTAACTAATTTATTATTTATTTTTTTACATAATACACTCAGAGGTTTTTGACCATTTACATCATTTGAAAACCATAAATTTCCATTTTTATCAAGTGACATTGATATATTGATCAATTTAACTGGTAAATTACTATTTTTAGAATTAAAAGATTGCCATTTTACCCCATCAAACTTAGAAATCCCATCTTCTGTACCAATCCAAATAGTTTTATTATCATTATCTAAAGCAAAACAAGTAACTTTATTACTTACCAACGTGCTATCAGTTGCTGTATATTTCAACCAACTTGTTCCATTAAATTTTGTGACACCATCTGAACCGCCAAGCCAAATATTTCCATCATAATCACAGATAAATATATTTGGAAATATTGAAGGAAATCCACTATTTAACTTTGTATAATTAGTAACGCCAGTTTCATTACACTTTGACAATCCCGGTTCACCATATCTTGTTAATATCCATACATTTCCTTTCCTATCAGCATTTACACCATATACAAACCCACTTTCATAATATTTAGCAGTAAAATATTTGTTATCAGAACTTCTTTTAACCGCTATATCTTCAAGTTGCCCGTTACCTTGATCTACAAAATTTTTATCTCTTTCAAAATACCATAATGAATTATTGGTATCAATATCAAATAATATTTTTTTTATAGGACTTAATGGTATAGCACTTTGTAGAGAAGTATATTTATTATTATCCAGATAATGTACAAAAACATCTCTAGACAAACCCATTAAATTTTTAAATTTATCCAATTTCAAAACATACTGTCCTGTTTCCTTAAGCGATAATTTATTACCTTTCAAGACATATATTCCACTTGCACCACTGAAAAATATATTGTTTTTTTTGTCAATATTTATATAATTAAAAATATTACTTATAAAAGTAATAGAATCAACTTTTATTTCTTTATTCTTAGTCGTGTATGATACCATTTGTGCAAATGATGATATCGAAAAAAGTAACGATAGGATTAAAATTGTTTTTTTCATTGTATCTTAACTATTTAATTGTTTTTTAAATCTTTCAAATTTTTCACTTGAAAATCCATTCATCGGAAGATAAATACTATTTTCATTTTCTACTTCTCTAAAAAGTTGTATAAATATATCCTCTTCAATGGAAGAAAAAGTCAAATTATTTATAACCAATTGATTCATAATTATATCTTCAGAAATATTTAAACTTAAAAGTGGATATAATGTTGTAGAAAAAACACTTGGAATCCGAGCATAAACTTTCACTTTACTTGATTTGTTTTCTTCTTTAAAAATTTCATCAAAAACTCTTTTCTTATTTCCTCCAGATATTGATCCATTTATCCCCATTCCTGAAATGTGTTCTTTCATTCTTTTTGAGATTCCTTTACTACATCTCCCAACATAAATCGGTATAACTATATCTTTATATTCATATACCCAAATATAAACAAAATGAGTTTTTTCATTAAATGAATCATTTAAAGTTTTATAAAAAGGTTTTACATTTTGTTTGATCCATTCTCCGGCTAAGCAAAAATTATTTTGATCTAAAATTTCTCTAACATTAATTTTTAGTTCAACACTGCATTTTCCTTCACCCATTACATCTAGGTTTAAGATAATTTTTCGCTCGGTCAGCTATTAATTTAACCTCTGTTTTTGAAGCACTTGGAATGCTAAACCAATAAAAATCAAAATCAGCCAAATTTTCATCCGACAATTCACTAAATACTTCCCAATTTTCGTTTGCAAACAAAACTTTTTTTCTAGTCGTTACACATCCAACATCGATTCTATCAATATTTATACCACTGAAATTTTCTAACTCATGTATACAATGAGATGCTCTTGGACTAAAACTAATTCTGGAACTTCTTAATGTAATAGTCTCAAGTTGTTTTTTTATACGTGATTCAATTACATCTTCATTGCCAGCTGAGATTCCAATGTAAATTGGTTCGTTCTTAAAAGTCAAATAAAAATAACCATTTCCATGTATTGACTCAACATCATTTCTCTTTTCAAAATCTAAATTAAATGGAAATTCTAGGTTAGATAAAATTCCTAACTTAAAAAGTTCATTTGCATTTCTGTGCCAAATCTCATTCATATTAATTATTTTCGATTGTCATGTCAAAATTATAAAAATATCTCAACTATTTTATAATCAGTATTTTTATTTCACTTGGTTTTTTCAACTAATTGTTTCGAATTTTGAATATGGTTCAAAAAGAGATTAAATATACAATACCTGCATACTGCATTGAACTTGGATTGAGAATTCGAACGTATCGAAAATCAAAAAATATTACAATAGAAGAAATAGCATATAAAGCAGGAATAGACGCACAAAATCTAAGAAAATACGAATTAGGTAAACAAGAGATGCGAATATCTATGCTTAAACGTATCGCAGATGCATTTGAAATAAGTGTATCTGAACTCGTAAACTTTTATTTTTTTTGCAATTGATGAATAAATCTTAACCCGCTAATAACTGAAATAAAAAATTACCAAACATCTATTTAATAGTATTTATTAATAATGATTGTATGGGTAAAAAGCATGTCAAAAAACATGCATACGAATATTGAACTTATTTAAATTTTGGAAGATAAAGGCATAAAATAGTCATTAATTTATACTTTAGTAGGGATAGGGCATGCCCTATCCCTACTAAAGTATAAATCTAAATCTAAATAGAAAATTATTTATTTTTCTTCAATCCTTGTAACAAAAACCTTTTATAAACCTCTACATTCGGTTCATACCCTATCGCTTCCGTCAAATCATTCCCTTCTGCATCGATCATCACATACAATGGTTGCGAAAGCTGTCCATAATGCGTCACTTGATAGTCCGACCATTTATTACCAACCGTTTTTATCATTCCTTGAATCGCTTTGGAATACTTCCATTGTGATTTAGGCAATTTCGCTCGGTCATCTACATATAACGAAACGATAACCACCTCATCTTTTAAAATAGGATGCACCGCCTCATTTAACCATACAGTAGATTCTGTACGACGACAATTCGGACAATTATGCCCCGTAAAATCTAACAACAAAGGCTTACCCTCTAATTTTGCATACACTTTCGCTTTTTCTAAATCGTGAAATGTCAACAAACTACCATCTGCAACTTCATGCATATATGGTCTAAATTTCTTAAAGTTTGGACTCTCATTCGCTACCTCACTACCGCTATTTCCTTTTACAAATCGGAAATTATCTTCACTATGCGTTAAAGGAGGTGCAACACCATCTATCAAACGTAAAGGTGCACCCCACATTCCTGGCAATAGATAAACGGCAAAAATAAGTGCTACCAATGCAAACATAAATCGTGTAACACTTAATCGCTCCACATTCGAATCATGGGAAAATTTCAGTTTCCCTAATAAATAAAAACCAATGATAAAAAAGAGCACTATCCAAATAGCAACAAACACTTCACGGGTCAAAATACCCCAATGGTAAGCCAAGTCTACTCCAGATAAAAATTTAAGTGCTAATGCCAACTCCAACAAGCCCAACACCACTTTCACAGAATTTAACCATCCTCCTGATTGAGGTAAACTATTTAACCATCCTGGGAAAATGGCAAATAAGGTAAATGGCAAAGCCAAAGCAATTGCAAACCCTCCCATACCTATCGCTGGAGCTAATAAAGCACCATCCGCTGCAGATTCTACTAATAACGTTCCAATAATAGGCCCTGTGCATGAAAAGGAAACCAAACTCAAGGTAAAAGCCATAAAAAAGATACCGATCAACCCTCCTTTATCGGCATTTCCATCTGCTTTATTCACCCAAGAATTTGGCATACGAATCTCAAATGCTCCCAAAAAAGAAACTGCAAAAAAGATGAAAATTCCAAAGAAAATTAGGTTCATCCATACGTTTGTAGATAAATCATTTAAACCTGTAGGACCCAATAATGCGGTAATAATTAAACCTAAACTAACATAAATAACAATAATAGAAAAACCATACAATAATGCATTTAATATACCTTTCACCCTGGTTTTAGAGCGCTTAGTAAAAAAGGTAACTGTCATCGGTATCATTGGAAATACACACGGTGTCAATAAAGCAATCAATCCGCCACCAAAACCTTTAAAGAAAACGATCCAAAGCGAATCCTTTTGTTTTGTAGTTTTTACTCGTGCTTTTTTATACTCCCCTATTTTACGTACCTCTCTACCCTCACTATTAAGCTCTTTTCCCTTCACAACACTATCTCTCCCCTTCTCTACCACCAAATCTCCAGCCAAACCCGACTCCTGAGGCTCTCGAAGGACTCCCTCGTACCCAATCGCCCGCACACTTCCTTCCTGTTCTGTAGGCATTAAACATTGCACAGCACACAACTGAAAATTATACGTAAACTTAATATCTACTGGCTGATTACTCAAAAATTCTATTTCTTGTTTATAAACCACTGAATTCTCAATATACATGGAAGTACCTAAATCATCTTTGTGCGAAATAGCCTTCTTACCTTCTAACAATGAACCTACTGTTTTGTATAATTTAGATGCTTTTATAACAATACTTGTAGGAATACCAGTATAACTCGCTTTTTCAGGAATATGATGAATCGAGTATATATGCCAATCTTTTACAATGTTAGCCTTCGCAACTACATAAGCATGAGACGCATCCTTCTTTTCTAAACTAAAACTCCAATTAATATAATCTGAAAAACTCTCTCCAGGCTGAGCAAATACGCGTTGACCTCCAACAAAGACTAAACAAAAAAGTAAAAAATAAAAAGCACGAACTGTCATAATTTATAGGTTGATGTATGAACGAAAAAATCCGTTTTGAACATAGAACAAATCTACTACAAAACGGATTCTTTAAAAAATTTAAGCACAATTTTTATGCTTTATTAAGAATTCTACGAAAAGTTTTTTTTAGAATTTAACTTCTACGATATGATCAATCGGAATCCAAACCCCACCTTTCAAACAAATATATTTTGCACCAGTAGCCCAAATAGTAGTCTCTACTCTTTTTGGTCCTTCATCATCATGGAAATAAATCGAAACTTTAGAATGGTAACCATTCCCTAAACGTGTTGCCTGTTCCAATTGATGTCTCAACTCTTCATGTTGCTCCACATCCATTTCTTTCTGAAATGTCATTTTTGAAACCTCCTCTTTTTCGATAGTTTTGTATGCCGAAATTTCCATAACCGTGCGTTTTAATTCTTTCTATATTAATTTATACCCTGGGATATTTCACAAAAGTAGAAAATATTAGCAGAATATGGAATGGTTAACACTAAAATTCAAGCCTATTTTTCAACAATTTGAACTTTCAATATATTTTGACAATGCGTGTCCGCAATTGCTTTTCGGGAAACTTTAAAACCTACACACCATAATACAGAACTTTCATCTACAACTACCAAACAAGTGTCACGATCCGAAGAAAATACCTTCGCCTCGGTCAACACATCCGAAATTAATTTACTCCCTTTCATCCCTAGAGGGGCTATTCGATCTCCTTGTTCCCAAACACGAACTTTTAAATCCCCAACTAATTTCGATGAATCTAAATAAATTATTTCCTTGGTAAATACAGAAGGCAAGGTGGTAATATACTCTGTTTTAAGCGAAAATTCAATTTCTTTATTCGAAATAACAAAGGAAAAACCGATAGATTCTTTGTAAATTTTATACTTCCCACAAACAACCCATTTTCCTTTTTGTGCATCTCTAATTTTCACTAATGATGCATACACGGTATAATCTCCTCCAAAAAACCGAATAACTTCTAATCGAATATCTTCAGTTAATCCATCAAAATCAGCATATACCCACAAACGATTCTCAACAAATCCAGCAATAACTTTTTCCGCAGCGTGACTGTTGTGTTTTTGTGTTTCTTGAAAAGCATTTACTAAAGTTAAAACTGAGTCTTTTAAACTTGGTATTTCAGTAGATAAATGTGGCAACAAAATATTTCGAATACGATTACGCGTATATTTATTTGCGTGATTAGATTGATCTTCTCGCCATATAATAGTATTTTCTTTAGCAAAAGCAAGAATTTCGTTTTTAGAAAATGGCAGTAATGGTCGAACAAATCTTTCGTGATTTTCTAACATACAAGACATCCCTAAAATGCCTGATTTGCGCGCTAAATGCTGAAAAAAAGTTTCTACTTGATCATCCGCATGTTGACCAAGCGCAACAATACTTTCTGCATGCTTGGACAATTGTTCTTGAAAAAATGCATACCGAATATTTCGTGCAACTTCTTGTAAGTTTCCACCTGATGCCTTAAGTATGGCTGGTGTATCGACTTTTTTTACATGAAATGTAACTCCAAGTGCCGTACATAATTCCCGAACAAACTGTTCATCTGTATCTGATTCTACCCCACGTAAAGAATAATTTACATGTAACACTTCCAAATCTGGACAAAAAGATTTTAAAGCAACTAATAAAACAACAGAATCTACTCCACCACTACATGCTACAAATACTTTATGAGAATTTAAAAAAGACCATTTAGATTGAAGTTGCTCCAGTTGCATCACGTAAAAAATTGTAAAATTTTATTCACCTTCACCAAACATTCTTCATATTCTTTCTCAGGATCAGACTTCATTGTAATAGCACTTCCTACTGAGCAAGATAAGAGTTGTTTGCGCGTATTATACAACAAAGATCGAATAATGACATTAAAATCAAAATCGCCATTTGGATAAATTATCCCAATAGACCCTGAATACAACCCTCTTCGGAAAGATTCATGTTCTTCGATAAGTTGCATCACACGCACTTTTGGCGCTCCAGTCATAGATCCCATTGGAAAACTTGCGCGTAAAATGGATTCTAAGTTTACGGATGTTTCAATATCACATGCGATAGTAGACACCAAATGATGTAAGGTTTCAAATGTTTGAAGTTCACACAAATGCGCAACATGCACACTCCCTTTTTTTGCTATTTTAGAAAAATCATTTCGGACTAAATCGGTAATCATCACATTTTCAGACACCTCTTTTTTGTCTCCCTGTAGTCTTTGTTTTAATTCCGCATCTTCATGTGCGTTCACTCCTCTTCGAATGGTACCTTTTATAGGTTGTGATATTAGTCGTGTTCCAACCTTTTGAATATAACGCTCTGGACTAAAACACATTACCGACCAATCTTCAAAATTTAGCAACACTGAAAATGGCGCTTGTGTCTTTTGATGAATTGAACGAAACATAGAGGTAGTATCGATTTCACCAACATTTTCAGCGTAAAATTCTTGACAAAAATTCAATTCATAACAATTTCCATATTGAATCTCTGCCTTTACCTGATTTACAGAATTTATATACGTATCTCTGGTAATACGCGACTTAAATTGTATTGATGGATTTAAATTACTTGGTTCTGCTTCAATAATTCGTTGAAATAATTGGAAAGCATTATCACGTATTTCAGGAGTTTCTTTCCCTTGCATGAAAGTAAAATTCGAAAAATCTACCACATAATCTGGTGACCACAATACAACAATGGGAAATTCAAATGCGTCTGGATTCTCACTTTTCAACTCCTCCAATTCATTTTTTAAATCATAGGATAAACAAGTGAAAATATATTTACCGGCATGCGCATCGATAAAAACTTGCATCCCTGCAAAATCTCCTCCATCATCCATAACCCAACGTTCCCCCGAACCAAATCCGAGCAACTGTTTATCAGGGAAATAAATTAAATCGTTAGATATTTGCATACAAGTAAAAAAGGTTATTTCACGATGAAATAACCTTAAAAATAATGATATTCTCTAAATTAATATTGCAATTAGGTTGAATTAAAAAGGCGAATAACGAATTATTTGAAGATGAAAAACGCGGAGTTTACACTAGTAAATGAGCAGTTTTGAATCAAAAATAATGAAGTTAGTGGTCTTTTTAAACAACCGACTAGTTGCGTGGACCTCCTGTGTTGACCGGCGCATCCCCATCCGGTGCAGGATTAACATTTCCTTTAATTCGAATTATTTTTGTTGGATCATTCGTCGCATTAGACAAAATGGTAATGCTTTTATTAATTGGTCCAGCAATTTTAGTATTATATTTCACCGTAATAACCCCTTTACCTCCAGGAGGAATTGGTTCTTTTGTATGAGAAGGCACAGTACAATTACAAGGTGCCGTTGCTTTTGTAATAAGTAATGGAGCTGTTCCTGTATTTATAAATTCGAAAGTACATTCCCCATTAGAACCATATTTGATTGTACCATAATCATGTACTTCTTTCTTGAAGTCTATTTGTGGACCTCCTAATTGCATAAAAGAGGTTAATCCGATAAGTAATCCAACTAACATTAACGGAAAGAATAAAATTCTATTTTTCATAATTATTGTTTTCAAAAATTAGTAATTCAAAGATAAGTATAAAATGTCAAAAAAGTTTTTATTTAAGATTTGTTAAGATTTCTTTAAACGTAATTCAACCATTTCAACAATCTCCTTTTTCAACTTTGGATGCTCACGTAATAATCTTTCATAATAATAACGCATCTTTTGTTCATCCTTTAAATATATCTCTGCTGTAGTAGCAGCATTCAATAATAATGCCGCTTTTTGAGGATAAGAAGGATAATGCAACAGTAAACTGTCCGACCAAGATATAGACAATGCATATTTTTTCTCTTGCAAATACAATTGTTGTAATTTATCTAAATAGCTGGCAATTCGTTCATTTTTACCTCCCAACTGGAATGCACGCTTATAATCAGACTCTAAAAGGTGTATAGTATGCATAGGAAGTGTATCCACGGAATTACGCATTAATTTTTCATACGAAACATGTAACGAATCTTCTAATGCAACTATCCTTTTCTCTACGCGTGAAAAATGGGTTAAACCAACCTCCATTTTCCGAGAGGAATTGAAAGAACGTGTACATCCAACGATTAAGACAATCAAAAGAAAATAAAAAATCCAGCGCATCTATTTTCCTTTTTTAATTGCAGGAAAACGCATACGATAATCTACAACGATCAATCCTTTAGAAATATTACCTAATTTCTTGGTTAGTAATTTACGTTTTAATACGGATAAATGATCGGTAAATAAAACACCTTGAATATGATCATATTCGTGTTGAATGATACGCGCAGCATAGCCATCAAACGTTACTTTATCGTGAAAGACCCAATTTTCATCATAATAGGAAATAACTACTTTTTCTTTACGATAAACTTCTTCGCGAATTTTCGGAATACTCAAACACCCCTCATTAAAACCCCACTCTTCTCCAAGCTCATCCTCAATTATTGGATTTACAAAAACTTTCTTAAAATCTTTTAAACCTTCTGTCCTTGGATCTTTTTCATCTTCCTCATCCTCTAAAAATGGAGAGCCATCCACAATAAACAATCGAATAGATTGTCCAATTTGTGGAGCAGCCAAACCAACACCTTGCGCATTGTACATCGTTTCAAACATATTTTCAACTAATACGTTCAAACTATCAAAAGATTTATCGATCTCTACCGCTTCTTTCTTCAATACTGGATCGCCATATGCTACAACAGGTAATATCATATATTTTTATTTAAAAGTCAAATGTAAAAAGAAAGTAGAAGAAAGTCAAAAAATTGAAAATGGATAGGAATCTATTTTACATACCTAAATCCTATTTTACCAGGTAAAAGTATAATCTATAGAACATGTCCACTACTGAAATCTTATCTAAATTGAATAGAACTCATGTAGGATTGTAATAAGATAGTTGCACTTACCTCATCAATTAATCCTTTATCTTGTTTTTTATTTTTACTCATCCCTGACATAGAAATGGCATGGCTAGCCATTTTAGAAGTAAAGCGTTCATCATATAATGTCACATCCAATTGAGGAAACTCTTTTTTCAACACTTCAAAAAGAATATGAACATTTTCAGTAATATGTGTATGTTCATTATTTAATCGCTTTGGCTCACCTAAAACTAAAGTCCCAATATTTTTCTCTGAAACAATCTTGCGTACTTCCGCAAGTAACACTTTACTGTCTACTGTCTTTAAACCGCTTGCAATAATATTATTTTCATCTGAAATGGCTAACCCGGTACGTTTCAAACCAAAATCAAGTGCTAAAATTCGTATACAATTATTCATAAGTATTACAAAGATAGTTAGATTTTAGAGAGATAAAGAAATTCAACTTACTATAAGGTGACTTCTAAAAATTAGATACTTCGAGGCAAACAAAAAATTAAATCCGCTCCCGATAGCAATCGGGATTAAATTAGTAAATGAGGAATTAAATTTTGAAGTTGAACGAAGAAAAAGCAATTTTTAGTAGTTACCTATGTATATTTGTTAAAAAAATTAATAATGAGATCTATCATAGAAAACGCATGGGAAAATCGTTCCCTTTTGTCGGATAAAATTACAATCGAAGCGATCGAACACGTTATCGAAGAATTGGATAAAGGTATTATTCGTGTCGCAGAGCCTGCAGATACTGGCGAATGGATTACGAACGAATGGGTCAAAAAAGCAGTTATTTTATATTTCCCAATTCGTCAAATGGAAACGATCGAAGTTGGTCCTTTTGAATTTCACGATAAAATGCGCTTGAAAAAAGGCTATAAAGAATTAGGAGTTCGAGTTGTTCCGCATGCTGTAGCGCGTTATGGTGCATATATCTCAAAAAATGTAATCTTAATGCCTTCTTACGTGAACATCGGTGCTTATGTGGATGAAGGTACAATGGTAGACACTTGGGCGACAGTAGGTTCTTGTGCTCAAATTGGTAAAAATGTTCATTTAAGTGGTGGTGTCGGTATCGGCGGTGTATTAGAACCTTTACAAGCAAGCCCTGTAATTATTGAAGATAATGCTTTTATTGGATCACGTAGTATTATTGTGGAAGGAGTACGTGTTGGAAAAGAAGCGGTAATTGGTGCGAATGTATGTATTACTAAATCCACAAAAATAATAGATGTAACTGGAGCAAACCCAATTGAAACCATCGGTTATATCCCTGACAGAAGTGTAGTTATACCTGGTAGCTATACGAAAAAATTCCCTGCAGGAGAATTCCAAGTGCCTTGCGCTTTAATCATTGGTAAACGGAAAGAAAGTACCGATTTAAAAACTTCTTTAAATGATGCTTTAAGAGAACACAACGTTGCAGTATAATATGCGTCTTGTTAATGATATAAAGCAAAAAAAGGATTATTTATTTGTTAAAAAATTGTTTCTTTGTATTCAATTTAAGAGTTTAGTATAGTTTAATTAAAAACACAAACACCATGAAATTACGTAATATTCTTGTGTTAATAGTAGTTATAGCAACTAGTTTTTCTAGTTTGTTCGCCCAAATTTCAGACCAAGGTTTCTCTTGTGGACACTCTGAAATACAACAAAAATTATGGGATAAATATCCGAATGCATACAAAGAGTATGAAAATATTTTACAGAACTTAGATAAGTTTGAAACTGTAGTAGACAAAAAGCGTGGGACTAAAAAATATATTATTCCTATTGTTTTCCATATTTTGCACGAAAATGGTTCGGAAAACATTTCAGATGAACAAGTGAAAGATCAAATTAGAATCTTAAATCTTGATTATAATAAATTAAATGCTGATACAGTAAACGTGCAACCTGAATTTAGAGATGTCGTAGCAAATTGTAATTTTGAATTTCGATTAGCGACGAAAGATCCGAAAGGAAATTGTACAAATGGTATCAATCACTATTACACAAACCTGACTAATAATGCAGGTGAAAATTCTAAAATAAATCAATGGAATAGAGCTCAATACTTAAACATTTGGGTTGTTAAAACCATTGGTAAATCAGGTGTAGCTGGGTATGCTTATTTCCCAAATAGCACGGATGGACCTTTCTTTAAAGGGGATGGCGTTATAATACTTCATAATTACATTGGATCAATTGGAACATCTAGTTCCTACAGATCAAGAGCATTAACCCATGAAATTGGACATTACTTAGGTTTAGCACACGTATGGGGTAATAACAATGACCCAGAAGTAAGTTGTGGAGATGATAATATCTCTGATACTCCAAAAACTAAAGGTCACAGTAGTTGTGTTAAATCCTCTTTGAGTGACACAAAACAAACATGTATTACAGGTTTATCTTTTCTTTATTCTATGGATAGTGTAAAAGTTTCTACTGGTGCTATAGACCCTACTCTTCTAAGTAAAACAGACTCTGCTACATTCACGCCTTTAAAAGCTGTGGGATTGTCTGCTAACTCTATTGCGAATAAATTATTTCAATTCACGAATTGGGGAATTGGAGGTGTAAATAAAGATACTAACCTTGTTAATCAATCCGGTGCTTTAGATACTCAAAAATATTATGAATTTTCTGTTACCCCAAAGAAAAATGGTTTATTAACAATTGACCAAATTAAATTCAAAACTTACAGAGATTCTAATGGTGTAAAATCTTTTGCTGTAAGATCGAGCATCGATAATTACGCTTCAAACCTATCACTTTCTACTTCTAACGTTCAAATTACACGAATTGTTGGTAATGCTGGGTACATCAAAAGTGATACTGCTAGATGGTTTTTAACTACTGTAAAAACTTCAAGTAAAGATTTTCAAGATCTAACTACCAATGAAAAAGTTACCTTTCGTATTTATGGATGGAATGCTGAAAAAACTAATGGTTCCTTCGGCATAGATTCTCTTGTTGTAACTGGAAAAACAGGTGCAATAGAAAATATTGAGAATTACATGGAATATTCTTATTGTTCAAACATGTTTACAAATGAACAAGCTAAATTAATGCGCTTAAATTTAGAAAGTGCAATAGGTTCAAGAAACAATTTATGGACAGAAGCAAACTTAATTGCAACTGGAGTTCTAAACACAGACAATGTAGCAATCTGTAAACCAAAAGCGAATTTCTACGTGTCTCTAAAAGCAGATTCTACAAATACAACATCTAATATTTGTGCAGGTGAGTCGGTTGTATTTCATGATATTTCTGAAAATTCAACCGTAACTTCTAGAAAATGGACGTTTGAAAATGGTATACCTGCTACTTCTACAGAAAAAAAACCTGAAGTAAAATTTAATACTAGTGGTGGTCATAACGTAACTTTAATTGTAACAAATAACCAAGGTACAGATACACTATCCATTAATAATTATGTCTTCGTAACCACTTTCGCATCCGAATCTGGTTTCCTTTCCGAAAATTTTGAAAAAGGATATTCTTGGGATTGGAGAGTAGATGATAAAAATATAAATTCTTCTCAATTTGCTCTATCAACTAAACATGGAAAAAATAATAGCCAATGTCTTAAGTTAAACAATTTTAGAAATCTTTCAAATTATCAATCCTACCAAAATGAATTCTATTATTATGATCGTTTGGCAGGATCTAAACATGCAATAATTACACCAGCGATAAATCTTACAACTACAACAAATGTAAGTGTATCTTTTGATTATGCATTTGCAACAGATGCGTATTATGATTCGCTTATAACAGATAAATTAATCGTATACACTTCTAGAGATTGTGGAGAAACATGGACACAAAGAAAAATAATTGCTGGACCAAACACGACCTCAAGTTCAATCACAGTTAATACGATTGTTACTGCGGGTAACTCAAGTGGAGCAGAATTTTTACCTGAAAATGACATTGTATGGAAAAACATTTCTTTCCCTTTATCGGTAAACGCATCGGATACAAAAACAAGAGTTAAATTTGAATTTATACCATCCAAATATGCCAATAATTTATACATTGATAACGTGAACATTACTGGAACTTTACAAATTGAAGAGAGTCCAGTAACAAAATTGGGGATCAATGTATTTCCAAACCCTGTCAATGAAAACAATGGTATTCAAATTTCTTACACAGCAAATGATGAGGATGTTATTTTTGAATTAGTAGATACGCAAGGTAAGGTTATCTCTAAGGAAATAAATACGACAAAAAACAGTAGTGCTTCACAAGCGTTTAATACAACAAAATTGAATCCTGGTTGTTATTTTGTTAAAGCATCACAAGGTGAATTTACTTCAACATTTAAAGTGGTAGTTTTATAAGAACTTACTTAGCAAAAAAATAAGAGGCTGTCTCAAAAGGACAGCCTCTTTTTTTTTCTTAAAAATCAGAATAATATTTTGTTATTAAATTGATAATCAGTATATTTAGTCTGTATTATTGATTTTATATGGCAAAACGTTTTCCTACATTCAAACCATACAACCAACATCAAATCATGATGTTACCACCATCTTTAGAAGAATTA
>CANFHU010000036.1 GCA_947446925.1 Flavobacteriia bacterium | reverse complement strand
TAGAAGAAGAACGTCAAGCCGCCCTTCGACAAGCGCAGGAATTAGAGGCACGTAAAAAAGCGGAAGCAGATTCGATTGCATCAGCCAAGAAGATAGAAGAAGAACGTTTAGCCGCCCTTCGACAAGCGCAGGAAGTAGAGGCACGTAAAAAAGCGGAAGCAGATTCGATCGCATCAGCCAAGAAGATAGAAGAAGAACGTCAAGTAGCCCTTCGACAAGCGCAGGAAGTAGAGGCACGTAAAAAAGCGGAAGCAGATTCTATTGCAGCAGCAAAGAAATTAGAGGAAGAACGTTTAGTGGAAATTGCGCGTAAGAAAGCAGAAATAGAGAAACTTGCAACAGCCAAAAAAATGGAGGATGCTAAGAAAAAAGCAGATGAAATTGCAAAAAAACAAGAAGATACGAAACGATTGATTACGCTTGCGGATCAAAAATTTGCCACAAAAGAATATAGTGAAGCGAAAAAATATTATGAAACTGTTTTAGCAAAAGATCCAGGTAACACGTATGCTAAAAAACGAATTGACGAGATTATGAAATCTTATCTTAGACCTTCGGACGTTGCTACAACCCCTTCACCAAAACCAACCGAAGTAATACCAACAAAACCAAAAGAACAAACGGCAAAAGATATTTTGACATCTATTGAAAAAAAGCAAATTACGTTTGATAAAACGGTTGCTGATAAATTAGGGCATATGTATCCAGAAGGAGTTTCCCAAGATAAATATAATCAAAATGACAAAAATGGCATATTAGAAGCTACCGTAACTCGAAGAATTGTTGTTATTAATGGTATTGCTAATGTCTATATTCGTTCCCAATCGCGAAGTGGTATTATCTATTCCAAAAATGGAGAAGTTTCTACCCAACAAGTTTGGCAGATAGAAACACAAGATCCAGCATTGAAAAAGAATTATTAAACTACCCTTTCTTCTCGTTTTTACCTTCCAAGATATTTTTAATTCGGATAATCATTTCTTCTAAATGCATTTTAGTTTCTACATCTTTTGTTGTCATACTAGCCAACTTCATTTTTCTAGTTAGTTCGGATAAGGTGTATCTTGCTACACTAGGAATGTCCGTATTTGCAATTTCTACTGGTTTGTATTCCATTTCATACATTGTACCAGGTTCATTACTAATTAAATACGAAGTTGCTTTCGCATCCATTAATTTTTCTAATTGACTCACGTAAATTCGTTGTAAATTTCGGCGATAGACATCGATGGAAGTTTTTGTGTTTAACTCTGCAAATATCTTATCAGATAAGAAGTTAAATAAAATGGAAAGGTTCATATTGTCCTTAGAAACTGCACTCGATTCTATTATGCGTAATAATTTGTCTCCTGCTAAAATTCGGGTAAGTGCATAAGATTGCATGTTTTTCATGTTTTCGATACCTGTTTCTGGTTTGATCTTAGATAATATAGTTTGATTTAACAACCACATTGGAGTCTGAAATACATAACTATCCATGAATTTCAGAGCGTTTATTTGTGTTGATTTAGGAACTGGAACATATACATCTCCTGGCATGTCGAACGTTTTTGGTGTATCATAAACTCCTCCAATATTTTTACTCACATGTCCAACATACATAGTGTATTGTTGCACTAATTTACCATACATAATTTTTAACTCCGCATAGGATTCTCCGTCTTTTTGTGTCCATTGATTTAAATTTGGTAAAATACGTTGTAAGTTTTTTATTCCATACATGGAAGCTACCATAGCATTGTCACTTAAATCTTCTGTTTGATAACGAGGGTCTATGCGACTTACTTCTGTTCCAAAACGTAAACGGGCATTTTGATTTTTTTCTTTCGTTAGTATATGAAGTTTTTCTTTTTCTTCTATTTCATCTTTTGCATTTTCAAAATAACGATAACCCCATTCAATTGCCCATTTGTCATAGTCTCCAACCCGTGGAAATATATCTTTCACACTATCTTCCGGCTGTGCTACATAATTAAATCGTGCATAATCCATAATAGAAGAAGTATGACCATGAGCAGCACACCAATCTTTGTCGCGCAATTTTTCTACAGGCGTTGCAGAACTTGCTCCCATATTATGTCGTAATCCAAGTGTATGTCCAACTTCGTGTGCGGAAACAAACTGGATTAATTTACCCATTAATGTATCGTCAAACTCACGTCCACGTGCACGTGGATCAATTGGTGCTGCTTGAATAAAATACCAATCATGCAATAAACGCATAATGTTGTGATACCATCCAATGTGGCTCTCTATAATTTCACCCGATCTAGGGTCATATACTTTGGGGCCGTATGCATTTTGTATGTCGGAGGCAAAATAACGGATAACGGAATAACGCGCATCTTCCATACTCATAGTGGTATCGTTTTCAGGCCAATATTCTCCACGAATGGCATTCTTCCATCCTGCTTGTTCAAATGCCTCTTTCCAGTCGTCCACACCTGCTTTAATGTATTTACGCCATTTAACTGGGGTTGCTGGATCTATATAATATACGATTGGTTTCAACGGTTCAATCAATTCTCCTTTTGCTTGTCTTTGTGCGTCTATTGCATTTTTTGGCTCTAATCTCCAGCGTGTTACAAATGCTTGAGAACTAGTTTGTTGCTTTTTTTCAGAGTACTCCGTCATTTGGTTTCCAAAATAACCAACTCGTGGATCAAAGATTCTCTTACGCATTGGAATTACTGGAAGTAATACAAATGAGGTGTTTAATTCAAAAGTCAAAAAACCAGCATTTTGAGCTGCTGGAATAGTGGATGCATTACCTTGGTTGGAGTAACTTACTGCTTCATAAGTTTTTATATTTTTAAGTTCGGTGTTAATAGGAAAGGATCGAATGGAAGAAATATAGGATTTATCGCGTTGAAATTGAGTTAATTTAAATTGATCTTTTAGTGCACCACCTAAACCAAATGTTGCATTTTCTGAAGTGAAAAATTCTGTCACATCAATAACAACGGAGGTGTCTTTACGTACAGCTAGTATTTCGAAAGAACCAATAATTGGATGCGAATTACTATTATTAACCGCTTTTGCTAATGGGGTAGTGCTATCGGATGCGAAAGTGATATGTGTAATACTTTTCAAAAACAAATAATTATTTGGACCTTTTTCCCAAGCAACCACCTGACTATTGATCTCCTCTCCACCGTATTTCCCACAAGAAGCAACTGTTTTCGAAAATCGTGTTACTGACATGATTTCACGACCTACCAAGGAATCTGCTATTTCAAAATACCATTTTGCACCAACTGGATGAACAGTAAATAAACCTTTAGAACTTTTTGTGTTTTTTGGAATAACCTCTCTGTATGGTTTCAGTTTCTTTACATCTTCTTTTTTTACGTCTGATTTTTTTGATTTTTTAGTAAATATCTGACTATGAGTAGGGAGAGAAAAAAAACTTAGGGAGATTATAAAAACAAAGTATTTCATTGGTCTGAATTTTAGAAATTTCAATGCTAAAATACCATTTTTTTAGCACAAAAAAAGTCGACTCCAAAGAGTCGACTTAATTGTCTATGGTTAGACTGTAACTTATTTTTGAACTTTCACAACGATTTCAATTGTTCCAAATTGGAAATCTTGTTGTTGTGTAATATTATTTAAACCTTGTGTCAATTTAGTGATTTTTACCAATCCTTTTTTACCAGCTTCTGTTTTGAAAGCAATTACATTACCAACTGCTAATCCAATAACTTTACTATCACTGATTGAAGAAATAGCGTCAATTGTAGCATCATTTTTAATAGCATCAAATTCATTTGCTGTGATTGAAGTAGTTGTAAATCGTGTTTTGTTTTTTGTAGACCAATTTACTGTACTTGGATAAGCTGTGTTGATATTACTATCGTCTGCTGCGCCAATAGTTGCGAAGTTACCGCCTGAATAGTAGTATATTAAATCAATCAAAGATGAGTTGGTAGCAGCTGTATTAACATTGTATACTAATCCATTTGAAGTTGAATAGAAACTTCCGGTAGTATTGTTATATAATGAACCCAATAAAGTTGCGGAATACGTATTGATGGAAATATATGGGTTTAACGTAAATATTTCAGAAGTTACATTTGTTTTTTTATCAGTTACACTAATTTTAAGTTTAATCGTACTTGTTACATTTTTTAAATTAGAAATAGTATACTTAACTTCGTGTTTTGTATCTGTATCAAACTTAGTAATTGAAAGTACTTGATCCTCTTTTCCGCTTTCACTTACTTCGAAAATTTTGATATTATCTAATTCTCCAGTAGCTTCCACATCTGCAATAAATGTATACGATGTATCCGCTTTAACAGCGTCATAAGAGGACTTGTTGTTTAAAAAAGCAATCGTCGGATTACTGATTATAGTGTCTTTCTTACAACTTGTAAGCGTACTCAAGGAAGCAACAACCCCCAATCCAAATAAAAGTAATTTTTTCATAATTTTAAATAATTTAATTTGGATGTAAAAATAAGCGTATAAACGTATAATGCTACTTTTTTGACAGAAATTAATGTTTTTTAGAATAGATTCTTTTTTCATCTATGTATTAAGTGTTATCAAAATAATGCGTTATTATGCTTTGTTATTCAACAGTTCTAATAATGTTAAATGAAACTGTTATTTTTTAGTTTAATTGTACATTACACTTCTTTTCAATTCCTTAAAAGCAAAAAAATTAGTAATCTTGTATAAAATATTGAAAACTGAACGGTTAGTACATGGTCTTTGCAAGTTTAAACTTCCTTTTTTTCTTCCTAGCAATTAATCTTATTCTCTACTATTTAATTAAGAATAAGACCTTTCGTAATGTGTTACTAACTCTGATGAGTTTAGTTTTCTATGCTTGGGGAGAGCCAATTTGGATAGGACTTTTGGTTTTTTCTTCTTTTGTAGATTATTTACATGGACTACTCATCGAACGATTTCGTGGTACAAAATGGGCTAAGGCACCTTTAATTTCGTGTATTGTCATCAATTTGTCCATTCTTGCTACGTTTAAATATGCCGGGTTTATTACGGATAATATTAATTTTTTAACAGGGTTAAAGTTAAGTGTACCAACATATTCCTTACCGATTGGTATTTCCTTTTATACTTTCCAAACCATCTCTTATGTGATAGATGTATACAAGCAAGAAGTGAAAGCCCAACGCTCATTTTTGAAGTTTTTACTATTCGTAAGTTTATTCCATCAACTGGTTGCAGGTCCTATCGTTCGATATTCGCACATCGCTAATGAAATTGATAATCGTAAACTGCGGATTAACGACATTAGCGCAGGGATTTCTCGTTTTTGTATCGGATTATTTAAAAAAATATGTATTGCAAATATTGCCGGTGAAATGGTGGTAACATACATGGGGGGAGATCTTTCTACCCTTGCATTTAGCGAGGCGTGGTTTGGGATATTAATGTTTACCATTCAAATTTATTTTGATTTCTCCGGGTATTCCGATATGGCAATTGGTATGGGAAGAATGGTTGGTTTCCATTACCATGAGAATTTTAATTATCCCTATACTTCTAAGTCTGCGAGTGATTTCTGGAGACGTTGGCATATTTCGCTAGGAACCTTTTTCCGGGATTACATTTATATTCCGTTAGGCGGGAACAAAAAACGTTTTTACCTCAATGTTTTTATAGTTTGGTTGTTAACCGGTTTGTGGCACGGTGCTAGTTGGAATTTCATTCTTTGGGGACTTTTTTGGGGAACTTTGATTTTGTTGGAACGTTTGTTTTTACAGAAGTTTTTTAATCGCTTACCTACATTTGTAAGTCATATCTATCTATTATTAGCCGCAATGATAGGATGGGTATTGTTCTATTTTGTCGATATGGGATCGGTAGTGCAGTATTTATCGATCCTTTTTGGACAAAGTGGAAATAAATGGAATTCTTTAGAATTTAATACCGTATTTATGGCGAATATTTATTGGTTGATTCTTGCAATTATTTTGTGTTTACCTGTATATCCCTATGCTAAACATCTTGCCAGAAATTCCTCCATACGCGTGCAGGCAATCATTCCATATGCCACTATCGTCTTCGATTTTTGTTTATTATTCCTCTCCACTGCAATGCTAGTTGGAAAAACGTTTAATCCATTTTTATATTTTAGATTTTGAACGACGCACACCACATACAGGAAGAATTAGAGGAAGAAAGAAAAATTTCGTCTGTAATACACATTGTGTTGTTTTGTGTAGTATTAACAGCAATTGGTGTACTATTCTTTTTACTTCCGCAGGAGAAAATTAGTGATACAGAAAAACGTACGTTGGCTCCTTTTCCAACATTAACTAAAAAATCTTTGTTTTCAGGAGATTACATGGACAGTTTGGATATCTATACTGCCGATCATTTTCCATTTCGATCTACATTTATCGCTGTTTCTGATCAACTAAAGTTAATACGTGGCTTTCATAGTAAGGAAGAAGCGTTCTATAATGATGTGCAAGCGGTAGATGAGATTCCATCCAAAAATGGTACTTCTGCTAAAGAGATTCAAGGATCTGATGAATCATTAAAAAATTGTAAAGGATTATTAGTAGCCAATAATCGTGCTTTCCAAATATTCAGTAACGAAGAGCCTATGAATAAGGAATTCTCCGAAATGAATAATTTATACGCGAAAAAATTTAAAAACGTTCGCGTTTTTTCAGGCGTTGTTCCTACGGCAAGTGATTTCTTCTTACCGTCTAAATACCAAGAATACATTGGGAATGAACTTCAGAATATCTCAGCGTCCTATAAGTTGATGAATAATCGTGTTATACCAGTCGAAATTTACCAAGAATTAGGACAACATAAAAAAGAGTATATCTACTATAAGACTGACCATCACTGGACAGATCTAGGGGCTTATTATGGATATAAGGCATTTTGTAAAGCTGCTAAAATCAAACCGATTGACCTTTCTGAAATGAAATCCAAACAAATCAAAGGAGATTTTTTAGGTACACATTTTTTGAAAACCAAGGACCAACGTTTAGAAAGTAATCCAGATTACATAAAGTATTGGATTCCACCTGTAGAAAAATATGCAATCAAATACGATGGCGAGGAATCAGAAGAAATTAAAGTGTTTAAAACTTCGGATATTGTTAAAAATAAATATTTAGTTTTTCTTGGTGGTGACGAACCTTTGATACGCTTAAAATCAACGAAATGTCAAAACGGGAAAACAGTTTTATTAATTAAGAATTCGTATGGAAATCCGTTTGCTGCTTTCTTAACTGCTAACTACGAACATGTATTAGTTGTAGATTATCGCTACACGGAAACGAGTATTATAGATTTAGTTAAAGAATATGAGGTAAATGATATTATTCTACTGAATGGTATCTATTCTTCAAATACTCCAAACCATATTGAACGACTACGCGATATTATTGAATTAAAAGAAGGAACTAAAAACACCTTCAAAAAGAAAAAAAGAAAGAAAAAAGAAGAAGAAGAAACGTTACCTTCAGACTCCCTTAAGGTGGATGTGGATACTACTTCCGTTATTGATTAAGAAATTTTTATGCGAAATCTACTTATCGTTTTATATACAATTTTTATAGGAACCACACTATCTGTGCAAGCACAGGAAATTATTGAGGTAGATTCTCTAAAATTCCCATGGTATGCTCCCTCTATTAATTATGTGCAATTTTACCATAAATCGGCAATTAAGCATTTTCAGGAATCTTTGAATCAGTCCAATAAGTCGAAAATTTCCATCATGCACATGGGGGACTCCCACATCCAATCGGAAATTCCAACTGGTGTAGCACGACAACTATTACAGCAAAAATATGGGGACGGTGGACGTGGGCTTGTCTTCCCTTACTCAGCAGCAAAGACCTATTCTTCCATACATTATTCTTCAAAACACGAAGGAAGTTGGCAGTATGCTAAAACATTAAAGGTTCCTCCTTCTATTCCTTTAGGGATTATGGGAATGAGTGTTAAAACAGAGGATTCAACGGCGTCACTGACCTATACATTTAATTCAAAATTTCCTTCTACCTATAAAACATTGAAAATTTATTGTAATATAGATTCGTTGAGTTATGATATCAATGTGGAAACAGACGGTGTAGTTTATCCAGTTGAAATTGATGCTGTTCGTTTACCAAATAATTTACCTTATGTGTTGGTGAATGTGCATTCTTTGAGTAATGTAATTACCTTAAAATGTGTTAAGACAGCAAAATCACAAAAGGAATTTCTTTTCTATGGATTAGAAATAACAAGTAACGACGATAAAGGAATTGTTTACCATTCCGCTGGAGTAGGAGGTTCTCGTTTTAAAGGCTTGTTACACATAGAAAAATTTAATAGCCATTTAAAAACAATCAATCCAGATTTAGTCATTTTAGATTTGGGAACCAATGACTTTTTGTACGACGATTCGATTAAGAGTAATTTACGTGCTGAAATCGTTGAAATCGTCACCAATGTAAGAATCGCAACACCGCTAGCATCCATTCTATTATGTACAACCCAAGATTTGTATTACAAACAAAAAAATATTGAATCATGTGAAAAGTTTTCTGCGTTACTTCAAGGTGTTGCAAAAGACTTAGATTGTGCTTTGTGGGATTGGTTTTGGATAAGCGGTGGACCCAAAGTGTTGAAAAATTGGCAGGCAGAAGGTTTGGCGCGTACAGATTTGATCCACCTTACAAATTCAGGGTATAAGGTGAAAGGTAAGTTGCTGTATGATGGTATTGAAAATACGATGGCTTACCTCAAAAAATTTCCTGCAAAGGATAGTTTAATCATAGATGTGCAAAAATTGAAAGAACGTAAGTCGAACGAGTTATATCTGCAAGAAATTGCTAAAAAAGACTCTATAAATTTACTTGCTAAAATAGATACAGCCAAAAATGCCCCAGTCCGTGCCTCAGAAGAAAAAATAGTAGATGTTCCTGTAAAACAGTTGGAAGCTCCAGTCGCTAGCGCTACAAAAAAAGATACTACTACATTGGTGGTTCAAACAATTGTTTTACCTGTTACTGTAAAATTAGATACTCAAAAAGTGATTGTTCCAATTGCTACAACTGGTTTGGTTGTAGATTCGTTGGTTTCTAAAGAAGCAATCTTAGATAGTTTAAATACGGTTGCGGTAGTTGCAGAACAAAAACGTATGGAAGCGAAACGTACCCATACAGCAACACCAATAAGTGATAAAATAAAAGTATTATTTAAAGAGGAATTTCTTCAGGTGATGCATGTAAATAAACCAACAAAAAATCCATCTAAAACGCCGACTAAAGAGTACACTATTTCTCAAAAATCATTAAAAGAAACGATTGAAATCCCTGTGAAAGATTCCCTAGTGGTTCCTCTGCCTAAGCCAATGAAGAAAGTACCGCCAAAACCAAAGTATACTTACTATCGCGTTAGAAGCGGGGATAATCTTTCTGAAATAGCGGATAGACATGGCTGTACCGTGCAGCAATTAAAAACTTGGAATCGTTTAAGAGGTACAAGTTTAGATATTGGCCAAACTTTGGTAATCATGAAGAAATAATTGGCGAAGGAAATCCTCATTACTTATTCTTTAAGTTGTTTTCCAATCCAATAGTGACCAAGGTAGATTAAAGGAGTCATACCCACTGCAATAATTAATTTTGCAATATATCCAGTAATACCCATAGTGAAAAATTGTGCTAAGGTGATTTTACCAGGAAGGTAGAAAGCAATTCCTAAGACAATAAAAGAATCAATTAATTGAGAAATAACCGTTGAGCCAGTTGCGCGCAACCAGATGTGCTTATCCCCAGTTTGTTTTTTAAATTGAGAAAATAAAAATACATCCAATAATTGGGATACTATAAAAGCGATAATACTCCCAACGATAATCCACATACTCTGTCCAAAAACTGCCGTAAATTGTTCGTCTTTAACAGGAGAGAAGTCTACGGCTGGAATTTCCATACCAAGAAACAATAGAATAAATGCATAGCAAATAAGTCCTGCAGTTAGGAAAGTTAGTCTTCGAACACCTTTTTGTCCAAAATATTCATTGATTAAATCGGTAGTAACAAATACAATTGGCCAAGGAAGTATTCCTAAACTTAGGGTGAATCCATAAATTTGTATCAATTTACCTCCAATAAGTTCTGCTGTAATTGCATTTGTGATAAATATGCCCGCAAGTAGAAGAAAGATAAAATTTCGTTTGTTGTGCAACATAAGGATTGTTTTTATCTTAAAGATAAAGATGTTTTAGTAGAATAAAGTTAGTAAGTATGATTTTTTAACATTTCCTATTTGAAAAGTGTAACCATCTAATATTATTTTTCTATCTTTGCAAACTATTATTAATAACGTAAAACATACATTTATGAATTCTTACGAAACTGTTTTCATCCTAACTCCCGTTTTGTCTGATGATCAGGCAAAGGAAGCAGTGCAAAAATTCGAAAGTGAAATCGCTAATTTAGGCGGTAAACTTAAGCACAGCGAAAAATGGGGCTTGAAAAAATTAGCTTACCCAATCCAGAAAAAAACAACAGGATTTTATTTCTTGTTAGAGTTTGAAGGACCAGGAGCTTTAATCAATGATCTTGAAGTTGCATTTAAACGTGATGAGCGTGTAATGCGTTTCTTAACTGTTAAGATGGATGTAAATCATTTAGCTTATGCAGAAAAAAGAAGAGCTAAAATGGGTCAAGCAAAAGCAACTAACGTAGAAGCTTAATTTTATTAACACTTAAAAAACGAAGAAAATGTCACAAAACGATATTCGCTATTTAACGCCGATTAACATCGACATTAAAAAACAAAAATACTGTCGCTTTAAGAAAAGTGGTATTAAGTTCATCGATCACAAAGATCCTTCTTTCTTATTGAAATTGGTGAATGAGCAAGGTAAAATTTTACCAAGACGTATCACTGGTACTTCTGCAAAATACCAATCACGAGTTAATAAAGCTATCAAAAGAGCTCGTCACTTAGCTATCCTACCTTACGTAGCAGATATGCTTAAATAAGAACTTTTTACAAAACTTAAACGAACAGTAAAATGGAAATTATCTTAAAGAAAAACGTAGATAAATTAGGATACAAAGACGAAACTGTAACTGTGAAAAACGGGTACGGACGTAACTTTTTGATTCCTCAAGGATATGCAATTTTAGCAACTCCTTCTAATAAAAAAGCGCACGCTGAAACTTTGAAACAACGCGCACACAAAGAAACTAAAATTCTTGCTGAAGCGGAAGCTGTAGCTGCTAAATTGGCAGATGTAACTATTAAAATCGCTACTAAAGTTGGTGAGAATGGTAAAATCTTTGGTTCTGTTAATACAGTACAAATTGCAGAGGCGTTACGCGCTCAAGGATTTGACATTGATAGAAAATCAATCAAAATCAAAGAAGAGCAAATCAAAGAAATTGGAACTTACGAAGCAGAAGCTAACCTTCACAAAGGTGTAAGACCAACTTTCAAATTTGAAGTTGTAGGAGAATAATTATTCTTCACTAAAAATAGTAAGGCTATCCATATGGGTAGCCTTTTTTTGTTGGGTTTCGATTACGCTCAACCTGACAAAAAAAAGGCTCGTTGAATGTGACAAGAAAAGGTTTTCTCAGCCTAATGAAAAGGATAAATGATTTTTTGTCTGTCTGATTGAAATAGGTGAAATAAAAAAAGACCTTAAAATTAATCTAAGGTCTTTTATCTAATGTCTAACAGTCTAACGTGTTATTCATGTATCCATTTGTCATTTCTCATTTCACCGAGAATAGTGACGTTTTTACTCTTACTATAGTCTTCAGCTGCAATAAGCATCTGCTCTCTAGTGTCTCTTCGTATACGAATACCTCCAGATCCCGAGTTTTTGACTTCTATATAAAATCCATCTTTCAATCGCGCTGGTTTTGTAGGCGGACGTCCCATACTTTCAAATTTAAGTTGTAAATATACTTGTTCCAATGAACGAAACTAATATACAAATTAAAAATGTAAAATCGAAAGAAATGATTGTTTATTAACAGCTATTAACGTAAATGTTGATAAATTATACGCTTATCTTGAAATGTCATTTGAAGTTTTTTGGAATAAAGCAACCAAGAAATAGTGATATCTACTACCGATTTTGATAGTTTCGTATAAGTGTATATCTGTGATAATGTATGATTATTCGCTTCTCTAAATACAATTTCTTGCTCTTCAAGTGTACTAGTTGTTACGGGAGAAACTTCTCTTTCGTAACGCCATAATTTTTCAATAATTTTATTCGTGATACAAATAGTTGTTTCTATTCGGAAATAATTTTTGTAGCTATTATCGCTTGTTAAAGCAGCAATTTTGACTGTTTTTTCAATAGTTAAAACTACTATGAGTTTGTTTTTTATTTCTATAGTTTCTGAAGAATAGTGTAATATATTACTGCAAAAGTTAGCTATTACAACTGGTATGTTTTCCAATTCATCTTTCGGATAAACACCTATCACTTTTCCTTTCTCATTGATACCTATAAGTAATTTACCTCCAGATGTATTGTTCAGGGATGTGATTTTCCGAGCAAATTCAATTTCCTCAAAGGAGCTAATGATTCTATCTTGTTGGTCGTTAACATTTAAATCGAGGTCCATATTTCCCATGATTTTAATGCTTGTTCTTTTAGCATGGATTCGCCGTTTAAAATAGTTGCGCCGTGTTGTTTTGCTTGTTGTAAGAATAAGGTTTCTGCTGGATTGTAAATTAGATCAACGACCAAATGTTCGCTAGTTAAATAATGAAATGGAAATACAGGACAATCCGTAATGGACGGAAATGTACCAACAGGTGTTGTTTGTACAATTAATTTACAAGCACGTATCATGTTTTCATTGATATCGCTATACAAAAATTCATTTGGTTTGGTAGGGTTTCTAGAAACATATAACACATCAATCCCGATATTTTTTAAGACAAAAGCCACCGCTTTCGAAGCACCACCAGTGCCTAAGATTAATGCTTTTTCATGCAGATTAGTCAGAAATGGTTTGATAGATTGCTGAAAACCAAAGGTATCTGTATTAAAGCCAATCGATTTGCCATTACGAATTGCTATCGTATTTACAGCGCCTATTTTTTTTGCTTCTGGACTTAGATCGTCGAGAAAAGAAATAACCGATTTTTTATATGGTATAGTTACATTAAAACCGCTAAAATCTTGTATTAATACATTTTTCACATCAGCAATAGCAGCCAATTCGATATTCTCATAGGTGGCGTCTATTCCTGTTTTTGTAAAATGTTCAGTGAAAAATTTTTTAGAAAATGAGTGTCCTAATGTTTTACCTAGAAGTGCAAATTTCATTTTAATCTTTTTTGAATTTGGCACGTATTATTTCGATAATCATCGGTAAGATCGATAAACCAATAATACCAAAAATAACGGTTTCAAAATTCTTTTGTACAAATTCTAAGTTACCGAAAAAATACCCCATTAAAGTCAATCCAATCACCCATGCAATACCACCTATGATGTTGAATCGTATGAATTTAGCATAACTCATTTCCCCAATTCCTGCAACAAACGGTGCGAATGTTCTAACGATAGGTACAAATCGAGCTATTATAATTGTCTTTGGACCATGTTTTTCATAGAATGCGTGTGTTTGATCAATGTATTTTTGTTGTACGATTTGTCGGCCTTTAATTTTCCAGGATAACACTTTTAATCCGATAGTTTTACCAAAAAAGTAATTCAAACCATCGCCTAAAATTGCTGCAACAATCAACAAGGTTAAAACTAACCAAAGATTTAATTCTGCAGTTTTTCCTTCATGTACTACGCCTGCACAGAATGTACCTGCTGCAAATAATAGGGAGTCGCCAGGTAATAAAGGCATAACTACTAAACCTGTTTCTACAAATATGATTAAAAATAAAATGGCATAAATCCAAATACCATAATTCAATATTAAATCAAATAAATGTTTATCAAGATGTAAAATGAAATCTAATAATGATTTTATAATTTCCATGTGTTTTTTTTGGATAAAGATAATAAATAATGTCGTCGTGTACTTCTGAAGTATACATCAATAGAAATACATGAACGATTTGATTTATTCTTTACGCACAAGATTTGATATGATTTGATTAACGGAATGAATGGAATCTACATGTTCTATTGATGGACCGGCACACCATACTGTTTTATAAGTTGCGCTAAAAGCAGCTTTTTCCAAACTTTTCATTCCACGGTAAAACGTAAGCGCTTTGAACCATTTTTTGAATCGTTTGTTTTTGTTAAGTAAGCGTTCTAGAAAATTTTGGTCGGTCCCAATTTTTGCTACATAAGGTGTTTTTATTACCGTACAAGGAGTTCCTGAAAGTTTCGTGGAAAGAACGATATCCTTAGCGCCATAATCTACACATGCCTGTTTGTATTCATCTGAAACATCCGATTCTACAGATGCAATGAAAATACTTCCGATAGATACACCTGCAACACCTAACTGAAGAATTTTTTTGTATTCCTCGCTACAACCTATGCCTCCAGCAGATATCACAGGTATTTTACACGATTTTAATAGTTCTGGGATTAGGGTGTTATAAGAAATTTTACCTGCATGTCCCCCCGCTTCTTTGTTTACAGCAATCACTGCATCTGCACCAAGTTTCTCCACCTTTTGCGCGTAGTTAATATCCGTTACATCACAAAAAACTTTAATACCAACTGCATGTGTGCGTTGTATCACGTATTCGGGAGAACCTAAAGATGTGATAATGAAAGCTATTTTTTCTTGACAACAAATTTCGAGTTGTTCTTTATATAAAAAATTAGAAGCGTTTACAATTAAATTAATTCCAAATGGTCCGTCGACTTCTTTTTTAATGGTTTGAATCGCAGTACGTAAATCCTCTGTTGTTCTATAGTTCATTGCTGGGATTGCACCGGTTATTCCAGCATTGATGCCTGCAATAATCATACTTGTGTTGGACACCAAAAACATAGGCGCCATTATTATTGGATATTTTATATCTAACAGGTCTGTAAGTGATAGCGGTCGATTATCCATGGTTTAATTTTATTAAATGTAACCATAAATTAAATATATCCTGCTATTTTGTAGGTGATAACACCTATTAATTCGTGTAGAAAATTATTCCATTCTAGCAGTATTTCTGCTTGGGGTAAAAATAGATTTTTGGGTAATACTTTTTCTAGGCTATTTTTTTTGGATTTTTGCGCATAAATGTATGTTTTATACCCTTGTTTTGAAAAACACGCTTGTGCGCGATATTGGTGTAGGGGAGAGGTAATTAATACTAATCTCTTATTATGCCAACCCAAACTATCTAATATTTTTTTAGAGAATAGTGCGTTTTCATGCGTGTTATTAGATTGGTTTTCAATTAGAATATCTTTGTTTGGAAGATTAAAATATTCAATTAAATAGTTTTTTAACAAATTTGCTTCTCGTTTTTTTGGGTATATAATACTTCCAGAACCACCGGTTATAAATATTTTTTTAACGACTCCTTTTTTATACAATTCAACTGTTTGTGTCAGTCGATTTATATTCGCGTTAAACAATATACGATTTTTAGATTCGTCATAGGAAATCATACCTCCCATTAGTATTGCTGCATGAAAGTGCTCTTTTTTGTTGTCGGAAATTATTCTTTCACAACTCGGAATCAGGTTTCTGAAAATTGCTAATAGCAAAGGATTTGAAAAAAACATTAAACAAACAAAAGATATAATCAACGTTTTTCGTTTGCGTTGTGCGTTTTTTGTAAATACAGCAATAGCCAATATAACTACAATCCAAGTGATTGGAGAAATTAGGAAGTCAAGTATTTTAGAGAGGAGGAAAAACATTTGTTGTTTTATTATTGTACAAAACAAATATAGTTATTCAAATTGTTTTCACTCCTTACATAGGGATAAAGGGAGGTGGTAATAATGGTTTACAATTTAATTGATTAACATTTAGTATATTGAGTAATTGTCACCCTCCTTAATCCTCCCTCAAGGGTGGAGATTTAAAATTCAATCATATGTTACCTTACACGGTTTTATCCTTCCAATATTTTTTTACTCATCCCCAATTTCGTATATTTGCACTCAAAATTACCCGCTTGGGAAAAAAGTTTAAAGATGAAAGTTAATCCTCAATACAACACCAAAGAAACTCTATTAGAGTTATATAACAAACCATTATTAGAATTGGTTTTTGAAGCTGCAACGATACATAGACAATTTCACAATCCACGTGAGGTTCAAATGTCCTCTCTGTTGAGTATCAAAACTGGTGGTTGTTCCGAAGATTGTGGGTATTGTCCACAAGCTGCACGCTATAGTACTGGCGTAGATGCACATAAATTAATGACTGTTGAATCAGTAGTGGAACAAGCTAAAAATGCAAAAGCGAATGGTTCTTCTCGTTTGTGTATGGGGGCTGCATGGAGAGAAGTGCGCGACAATAAAGATTTCGACAATGTAGTGGAGATGGTTCAGGCGGTTAATAATCTAGATATGGAAGTTTGTTGTACACTAGGTATGATGAATGAAGATCAGGCTAAACGTTTGAAAAATGCTGGTTTATTTGCATACAATCACAATTTAGATACTTCAAAAGATTATTATAAAGACGTAATTTCAACACGCGAATACGAAGATCGTTTACAGACCATTGATAATGCGCGTAAAGCTGGAATTACTGTTTGTTCCGGTGGTATTATTGGAATGGGTGAAGCGATTGAAGATAGAGTTGGGTTGTTGATGAGTTACATCGAAATGGATACTCCTCCGAATTCCATTCCAATCAATGCATTAGTTGCTGTTGAAGGTACTCCGATGGAAGATCAAAAACCAATTGAACAATGGGAATTGATTCGAATGGTTGCTACTACACGTATCGCGTTTCCAGAGTCTGTAGTTCGACTTTCAGCTGGTAGAACAAAAATGTCGATGGAAGGTCAGGCTTTATGTTTTATGGCGGGTGCAGGTTCTATTTTTGCGGGAGATAAATTATTAACGACTCCAAATCCAGAATTTAATGAGGACAAAGCAATGTTTGATATTCTTGGGTTAATCCCTAAACAAGCATTTGCGGATGGAGAAAAACCAGAGACTAAACCAGATGCTATCATCGAAGAAAAGAAACGTAAACAAGCAATTCGCGAACAAGAATTAGCAGACGCAGCTTTTCAACCTCGTAAAATTACAGTTGAATAAACGTGAAACCTAAGTTTTTACAATTATTAGAAAATAGAAAAGAATCAGGGAGCTATCGCTCCCTTTCTTTATTTAATGACTTTATAGATTTTTACTCTAACGACTACCTTGGTCTAAGCCGTCACCCGTCACCCGAAAGCTTTCGGGACGTCACTCGTCACTCTTCTCTCGGGAGTACAGGCTCTCGCTTAATTTCAGGTAATTCCTCTGAAGCAGTAACATGTGAAAATTTTCTAGCATCATTTTTTCAAGCGGAAGCCGCGCTAGTGTTTAATTCTGGCTATGATGCAAATATTGGTTTTTTTTCCTCTGTACCGCAAAAAGGAGATACGATTATATACGATGCGTTAATACATGCTTCAATTCGCGATGGAATTAGATTGTCTCATGCAAAAAGTTACTCGTTTGCACATAATGATCTTAAAGATTTAAAGAAAAAACTTATGCTTTCAGAAGGGAGTGTATTTGTTGCTGTTGAAAGTTTATATTCGATGGATGGAGATCTATGTACAATAGAAGATATAATAGAGGTATGCAAGTGCTTTGGAGCAAATTTGATAGTAGATGAAGCGCATGCAGCAGGTGTTTTTGGAGAAGAAGGAAAAGGGCTTTCATACCAAAAGGAAGTGTTTGCTCGAATAGTTACTTTTGGGAAAGCGTATGGATTTCATGGTGCAGCGGTGCTAGGTTCTCAGGATTTGAAAAATTTCCTTGTCAATTTTGCACGATCATTTATATACACAACTGCATTACCAATGTATGATTATGTGATGATTCAACAACAAATCGAATCTTCATCAAATAATCAACTGAGAATTCAGTTACAATCAAATATCGACTTCTTCAGATCTAAATTGAATTACCAAGGAATTAGCGCTACCAATTCACCGATACAAATTATAGAAGTTCCAGGGGTAGATAATGCTTTAAGTTTAGCTAGTAGATTACAGGAAAACAATTTTGCTGTGAAAGCAATTCTTTCTCCAACAGTTCCTGAAGGACAAGAACGTATTCGTATTTGTATACATACTTTTAATACCAAGGAGGAAATCGAAAAATTAGCCGAAATTCTGCATCAATACTAAAATATAATAATTTGATATCGAATATTTAGGGGAATTAAAATTTGATTTTTTGAGGCAGATAAGAAATTAATCCCGCAGTGTACAATCGTAAATCAGGAGAGAAAGCTTTGCTTTCGAAGACCAAACGGTAGTGCAGGGAATCCAAAGGAATTTATAAGAACGAAGAAAAAGCAATTTAAATTTTCCTAAACCAAAGCTGGTCTTAAGATCAAGGTAGATGGAGCGTTATTCAACCACTCTTCGTCTTCTACTACTAACGATTCCCAACTTTCTAAGCTCACAAACATAATGTCGTATTTATTGACTAATGTTTTTTCAATCTCCCATTCACTTAATATTTGTAAATGATTTGGGAAATATTCTTGAATTTGGGATAGTCGTATACTTAATTCTTCATTCGACTTA
>CANFHU010000035.1 GCA_947446925.1 Flavobacteriia bacterium | reverse complement strand
TATAATTATCTTCCTGATTATTATAGGTATAATAGTTATAGGTTCTCCCTGAATTCAATAAATTAGCACGTTCTGCATCGCTTAAGTAATTTCTGTCTGCATACGCATTTTGAGCAGTAGCGTCCCCAAACAATTTAGACTCTGGCGTACCATACCAAGATTGATAGGTTTGTTCGTGACCAGAAAAAATATTAGCACGTAAAATCGATTTTTCACCTACATATGCTCCTGAAATATAATACGATTTCAAGTTAGACGCCGCACGATCAATGAAACCATCGGATAAGATATTGGACAAACGAACATCTAATGAATAGCGTGAATTAATTAATCCAGTTCCTGCCTTGATTGTATTTCGAATCGTACCAAAGGAACCACCAGAATTATCCAACGTCATGTACGATTTTTGACGAATATCATCCGTTTTGATGTTGATACTTGCTCCAAAAGCAGCAGCACCATTGGTAGATGAACCAACACCGCGCTGAATTTGAATATTCTCCGTAGAAGATGTCAAATCTGGCATATTCACCCAATACACATCATGCGATTCAGCATCATTTACAGGAATACCATTAATCGTAACATTCGTTCTAGATGGATCTGTTCCTCTCAAACGTATACCTGTATAACCAATACCTGTACCTGCATCTGAAGTAGATACTGCAGAAGGTGTTGTTTCTAACAAAATCGGTAAATCCTGACCAAAATTATTTTTCTGTAACTGTTTTTTATCTAAGTTAATGAATGAAGTCGGAGATTTATCATCGGCACGTGTCGCCTTAATCGTCGCATCTTCCAACTGTTTAGATTTCAATGAAAGCTGAAAAAGAATTGTCGTATCTTTCGCATTCCAAACAAATCGTTGCGTTTCATCATCGAAATTCAAAGCAGAAACGATGATTTCTTTCTCTCCAGGAGTAATATTTTCCAATACAAAACTACCATCTGGATTTACGTCCACCTTTTTTTCATCTGGATGAACAAGAACCGTGGCACTTGTAATTTTGTCTTCCGACTTGGTAAAAACTTTTCCGTTGATTTTGGCCTGAGCATAAAGACCCATCGGAGATAACATAAGTGTTGCAAAGCAACATTTAACAAACATTTTTTTCATTGTTAAAAATAAATTTAACAAGAAAAGGGGCTAATTCTTGTGAATGTGGAACATAGAACTAACTCGGTCACTTCCCTGCGCAAGCATTATCTTGATCAGGTCAATGGGTATAATCTCAGCTTTTTACAGCACCCCTTAGAGACGGTGCAAATGTAGGTGTTTTTATTTCGGAATTTAATGCTTTGCGAACTTTTTTTCTTCTATCACTTGTCGAACTTGCATCAAACGTTCTTTTAATGAACCTTTTACAATCGTAAAGTTTTTTGTCTTTGCTTGTATCATTTCCAAATACAGCACAAAAAGTTCATCTCTACTTTCAGGATGTTCACGTAATGGATCTTCTTGCCAAGGAATGTCCGTATCGCATAAAAATAAATGATCGAAGTTTTCTTCTTGGTATAATTGTTCAATTACTGGACTCACTCTTCCGTACTTAAACTGCGACCAAATCTTCATAACAGTCATATCTGTATCTGAAACAAGTAATCGGGTTTCATTTACTTCCTGATTTGTTAATGAATTAAATTGTCCAAACGCAATAGATTCTAAATCCTGTTCTTCGTAATATCCTTTCGTCTGTTCTAAAAAACTTCTTGCAAATTCAGGAACAAAGACACCATTAAAGGTCTCGGCCACCAACATCGAAAGAGAGGTTTTACCGGTGGATTCAGGTCCTGTAAATGCAATTTTCAAACACATACTGCTACTCGATAATTACGTTTCCATTGATTTAATGCAACTACTGCCATGATGGTATAAACCACATACAATATAGAAGTTACGTACAATCCCCTAGAATAAAATAAAGGAATACATATACTATCAATCACTATCCAATACCACCAATTCTCTACCACCTTTTGCGCTACCAAATAGGTTGCAAACAGACTAAACAAAGTGATTGGTGCATCGACAAATGGTGCCGCTTGATTAGTAAATCGTTGCATAAAAAAACCTAAAACAATGGATAAAAAAGCAATAACAATAATGGAAATCAAGTGGAATTTAATTGGTTTTCTTTGTAACTTATTTTCATCATTCGTTCGACTCCAAGTAATCCAACCATACACAGCTGCTAATACATAAAACATCTGTAAAAATGAATCGAGGTACAATCGACTCTCAAAACACAAATAGACATACATTGCCGAACTGATAAAAGCAAAAATCCATGCGGTTTTCTTTTGATATGCAGCCAACGAAACATAGGCCACACTACAAAAAAATGCAACCCATTCGTAAATTGAAGTTTGTAATAGTAAAGAGAGCATGTCTGATAGTTTTCGCTACACCCCTTCCGCCAACTCCAACCAGCGTTCTGTCTTTGTTTCTATCGCCTGAACGATTTCACCTAACTTAGAACCTGCCTCCATGATTTCGTCGTTCGTTTTGGTTCCGTCGGATAAAATCAAGGTGAATTTTTCTTTTTCTGTTTCCAAAACTTCTAATTCTTTTTCTAAAGAATCAAATTCTTGTTTTTCCTTGAAAGACAATTTTTTCTTTTCGGGTTGTGGAGTTTGAACTGCCGGTTTTGGCGCTACCGCCGCTTCTTGTTTTTGTTGTTTCACTGCATCGGCTTTATCCTGACGCTCTTGCTTGATATCCTCTTGTAATTTTTGTCGGTATTCGGTGTAATTTCCAACGATGTCTTTGATTTTACCTTGCCCTTCAAACACAAAGATGTGATCTACCATTTTATCCATGAAATAACGGTCGTGAGACACAACAATTAGACAACCTTCAAAGGTGCGTAGGTAATCTTCCAACACACTCATTACGAAGATATCCAAGTCGTTGGTAGGCTCATCCAGAATCAAGAAATTCGGATTTTTCATCAACACGGTCATCAATTTCAAACGACGTTTTTCACCTCCACTAAGTTTATACACGAAGTTATAGTGCATGTCTCTTGGAAACAAAAATTTCTCCAAGAATTGTGCAGCCGTCATTTGCTTCCCTTTTTCTAAAGGAATATATTCTGCGATATCACGAATGACATCTATCACTTTTTTATCGTCATCAACCTTGATTAACTCTTGGTTGTAATACCCAAAAACAACAGTCTCTCCAATAGAAACAGTTCCTTTATCTACAGGCTCCAAGTCCTGAATCATATTCAAGAACGTCGATTTTCCCGTACCATTATTTCCAACAATACCTAAACGCTCTTTACGGTTAAAATTATAGGTAAAACCATCCAAAATAACACGCGAAGGCCACGCTTTATAAATTTTATGTAATTCAAGGATTTTTGTTCCTAAACGTTCCATTTTCACAGGAATCTCTACCTCACTATCATCAATACGCTGTTGTGCAACACTCTTTATATCTTGAAACGAATCAACACGTGCTTTTTGTTTTACACCCCTTGCTTTTGGTTGTTTACGAATCCAATCCAACTCTTTTTTAAAAGTGTTTCTAGCTTTGTCAATGGTCGACTGTAATTGTTCTTGGCGTTCTGCTTTCTTTTCTAAGAAATAAGAGAAGTTTCCTTTGTATCGGTATAATGTTTTATCTTCCAACTCTAAAATAGAATCACATACAACCTCTAAAAAATAACGGTCGTGTGTTACCATTAGAATCGTTGATTTCGATTTAGAAAGGTATTCTTCCAACCATTCAATCATATCTAAATCCAAGTGATTCGTTGGCTCATCCAAAATCAAGAAATCTGCTTCGGAAACTAATACTTTTGCCAAGTTCACCCGCTTTTTCTGACCTCCAGACAAACTTCCAACTTTAACATCGGTATTATCTAGTTTTAGTACGGATAGAATTTGAGCAACTTTTACCTCAATATCCCAAGCATTTAAATCCGTCAATTCTTGAAAACACTCATTCAACAATTCGTCGTCTTGGTTTTTCATCGCCAAGTTATACTTTTTAACCGCCTGTATCTCTGGTAAATCATGATCAAAAACCGCCTCCATGATTGTCATTTCGTCGTCCATGTTTTCACTTTGTTCCATGAATGCCACACGAATATCATTACGATACACAATACGACCAGAATCAAATTGTTCTTTATCCATCAAACAGCGGAGAAGGGTTGTTTTACCACTACCATTTTTAGCAACAATGGCAACTTTTTGTCCTTGGTCAATCCCAAAGGTAATATCGGAAAACAACATACGGTCCCCAAAGGACTTCGTAAGATTCTCAACGGAAAGATAATTCATAAGGTAACTTCTATAAATTGATTTTTTTTTCGCATTAACTTCTTTTGATTCCCTGCGCTACCGTTTGGTCTTCGAAAGCAATGCTTTCTATCCTCATATACTAAAGTATACTCCGGATTTAATTTCTGGTCTGCCTCAAAAAATCTAATTTCTAGAAGCCAGCAACAATTATATTAACGGATACGGTCTACGGAATCAAGTAGTTTTTTATCTTTTTTAACTGCTTGTAAAGCTAAAAAATTAAAAATTATTGCTCCAATTAACATGTAATATGCAATTCCAGGAATAATAGATTTGGCATTGGTTACAATAAAACCATCCAAAAATCCAAAAGTAGTAAACACCAAGAAATGTGAAATCAACAAGGTGTTTATCCAAGTACCAATTGTAATTTGACGTTTTCTATTTTTAAAAGAAAATATAGAAATAATTGTAAAAACAATGAATGCAATAAATATTAAATAATAATACTTAGGATTGGAACTTATAATTTCACCATTTGTTATTTCTTCAATTTTAAATGCACTGTAAAATATAGTAGAATCCTCCTTCATTTTAAATTGAAAGATTGTAGATCCAAAATTTAAAAAACTTAAGCAAATAATTGCTCCTAACCAATAAAGCGATTGAATTCTTTGTAACATATTCTTGTGATTTTAACCATGCAAAGATACAATTTTAGCACGTACATTGTTGAGATAGAAATAATTTCTTTACACACAACTGCCTTTCGTTTAATCAATTTTAATTGAATAAGTTAAAATACTTGATCAATAGTTTTGAATTAATAAAGAGGGTGTAATTTATTAAATAAAAGATTTTTAAGGCATAAACTATAAGTAAATCAATACTTTACATAAAGAAACTCAATAAACTTAAAATTAAAACTTAATCTCTTGTAAAGACAATTCTAAAACCAATACGATTCCCTTCGAATTCCAACTCCCCTGTTTCACGTGCCGCAACCCTACAAGCAGTTGCAGAATTCGCCCAACTACCACCACGATTCACTTTATAACCGCCATCCGTTGGACCAGTTGGATTTATTGTTGTTCCTTGTGGATATATACCATACCAGTCACTACACCATTCAAAAACATTCCCAAACATATCATGTAAACCATAGGCATTCGCAGGATAACTTCCAACAGGTTGTGTATGTTTTAGCGAAAACTCAGCGCCACATCGCATCACTTCACTTGTACCATCAAAATTCGCCTGTGACTTGGACAAACAATTTGATTTCCCAAACGCATTCTTACCTCCAGCACGCGCAGCAAACTCCCACTCCGCCTCGGTAGGCAAACGTCCCCCCATCCATTGCGCAAAATTATTTGCATCCCGCCAGGTAATATTTATTACAGGTCTATTTCCTCTCCCCCATCCATTGTCATCCGGCTTCTCCAAACCAATTGAATCACAATAAGCATCGTATAAATCAAAAGTAACCTCAAATTTACTCATACGAAAATCACTCACCGTTACACGATGTACTAATTCGTCCGTTTCACAATTTCCGCTTTTTGGATCACACCCCATCAAAAAAGTTCCACCTTGTATATCCACCAATGTGATATCTGGGCGATTTAACTGTTTAAACAATAACTGTTTTCCCGTTTTAAAAAACGCAGGAGCCCCTTTAATCGAATCTAATTGTTTTTTAGCTTTCGCTAATTCTAACTGTAATGCTTTTTGTTCTTTCGGTTGCTTTTTTGATTTCTTTGTGGAAGTGTTTTTAACAAGTTCTTTAGAACGAAATTCCGAAAGTTCTTTCTCCAATTCTGCTATACGATTTCGTAACACCGTTAAATCTCCCTGATATTGCGCACTAGTTGTATTTAATTCGTTTTTAAGACGTAAAACTTCGTTGTCTTTTTCGATTACCACAACCTGCAAACTATCATACGATTTTTTTAAGCGTTTAATTTGCTCTTTTTTACTCTGTGAAAACACAGAAAATGAAAGAAAAAACAATATAACAAGCAGGTATTTTTGGGACATAGTGTCTTAATTTCAATGGTTTTTATTAACCAATAAAATTAAATCAATTGAAAGCAGGAAAGAATTAGAAGGTAGATAGTTTTACACGTTGGTTTGTTGACTTTTTTAAGACTCCATTTTCATCCCGATCTCCGCCGCAATTGCTATTAAATAGGCATACGCTGCATCATACTCATTTGGAATTACTCCTTCCAAAATAGCGTCCTTTATTTTCGTTTTCAAAGTTCCAATTTCTGCACACGGTCCAATTTGAAAAAGTTGCATAATCAACTCCCCAGAAATAGGTGGTTGGAAATTACGAACACGATCTTTTTCTTCTACATCCTTCAATTTCTGGGCAACCGACTCAAAGTTTTTACGGAATTTCACCACCTTCATTTCGTTTTTAGATGTCACGTCCGCATTACACAAGGACATTAAATCTTCAATATCATCCCCTGCTTCAAACAACAAACGACGTATCGCAGAATCTGTTACATGTCCTTTCACCAATGCAATCGGGCGCAAGTGTAAACGAACCAACTTCTGTACGTACTTCATTTTGGCATCCAAAGGCAACTTTAAACGCTTAAAAATTTTCGGAACTAATCGTGCACCAAAATCCTCGTGTCCATGAAATGTCCATCCTACAACCGGATCAAAACGCTTGGTATTCGGCTTGGCAATATCATGTAAAATTGCCGCCCATCGCAACCAAAGATTAGAAGTGTTTGGCGCTATATTATCCAAGACTTCAAGTGTATGGTAGAAATTATCCTTATGGGATTTCCCATTAACAGTATCCACCCCTTTTAGAGCAATCATCTCAGGGAAAAACTGATGGAGTAACTTTGTACTATCTAATAATTTAAACCCACGAGAAGGTTCTTTTGAAAGGATAATTTTATTTAATTCATCCGTGATTCGTTCTTGGGTAATAATTTTCAAACGCTCTGCATTCGCTAAAATCGCCTCCAAACTCGCAATTTCAATCTTAAACTCCAGTTGTGTCGCAAAACGTATAGCACGCAACATCCGTAAAGGATCGTCTGAATAGGTTGTTACAGGCGCTAATGGTGTGCGAATAATCCGATCTTCCAAATCTTGCAGACCATTAAAAGGATCTATTAATTCTCCGAAATTAGCTGAATTCAAACTTATCGCTAATGCATTAATCGTAAAATCACGACGCAATTGATCATCTTGCAAAGTGCCTGCTTTTACAGATGGATTACGAGAATCTTCCGTATACGATTCTTTTCGTGCCCCTACAAATTCTACATCTAAATCTTTGTAATTAAACTGTGCTGTTCCGTAGGTTTTAAAAATTGAAACCTTTTTTACACGTAAAGTATTTGCACATTGTTTGGCATACTCCACACCATCACCAACTACGACAATATCTATATCTTTGGATGGACGATCCAAAAGTAAATCACGAACAAAGCCACCAATCACATACGCTTCCACGTGATGCTCTTTACAAATTTGTGCGGCAACCTTAAATACAGGATGTTTTAATTTATCAGAAAGATTAAGAGTTTTCATAGGTAGTACAAATATACAAATGATTTATTCACGAATTCTTGCTTTCTTTGTATGTAAAACAGAACAAATGATGAAATTCAACGTAAAACCCTTAATAATAAGCAGTATAATCTTGGTCCTCACAGCCTGTAAAACCTACTCCGAAGAAGATAAAAAAACGCTCAACAACAAAATCGAGACCTACCTCAAAAAAGACAAAACAAACTTCCAAAAGTCGGAATCTGGCTTGTATTATTTCATTGAAAAAGAAGGTGAAGGCGAATACATCAAATTTACAGACGAAATAAAAATCAACTACCAAGGAAAATTATTGAATGGCCAAATTTTCGATGGCGAACATAAAAAAAATCCAATTTCTTTCAAGGTAGCAGACTTAATTGAAGGTTGGAAAGAAGGTATGCTCTATTTAAAAAAAGGTGGCAAAGCAAAATTGATCATCCCTCCGTATTTAGGATATGGGGATTACGACTTGGAAAAGATCCCTCCTCATTCGGTGTTAGTATTTGACGTGGAAGTGGTAGATGTGAAGTAATTATTAGAAATAAATGGTTAATAACTGTTTCATTTTTATCTCTAAGAAAGCTTCTGATTCTAATAATTTTATTCCAAATTTGTATAGTTAATAAAAAGCAGTAATCGTGGTTCGATTTTTTTAATTGAATCCAAAAACATAAACTATGAAGCATAATTTCGGCGCGGGACCATGCATCCTTCCACAAAACGTTTTCAAACAAGCTGCTGATGCAGTGTTAGATTTTAACGGACTTTCTATTTTAGAAGTTTCTCACCGTCACAAAGACTTCGTTGCCGTGATGGACGAAGCAATTGACCTCGTGAAAAAAGCATTAAATGTTCCTGCAGGATATTCTGTTGGTTATTTACAAGGTGGAGCAACACTTGGTTTTACCATCGCTGCGTTGACTATGATGCGTGACAATAAAAAAGCAGCTTATTTAAATACAGGAACTTGGGCGAGCGGCGCAATCAAAGAAGCGAAAAAAGTAGGCATAGATGTTGCTGTGGTTGGCTCTTCAGAAGATAAGGGATTTACCTACATTCCAAAAACATTTGAAGTTCCTACAGGAATGGATTATTTCCATTACACATCCAACAATACGATTTACGGAACACAATTCCACGCATTACCGAAAACAGATTTACCATTAATCTGTGACATGTCATCTGATATCTTCTCCAAAGAAATCAATGTAGCAGATTTTGATTTAATTTACGCTGGTGCTCAAAAGAACTTAGGTCCTGCTGGTGCAACACTATACATAGTAAAAGATGAAGTCTTAGGGAAATCTACTTCTCCATTCTTACCAACGTACTTGGACTTAAAACAACACATTGAAAAAGAATCGATGTTAAACACTCCTCCTGTTTTTGCAGTATATGTTGCGATGTTGAACTTACGCGACCTACTTGCTAATGGTGGCGTGAAAGCAAAAGAAGCAGAAAACAATGCGAAAGCAGTTTTATTGTACAATGAAATTGATGCAAATCCATTATTCTTCGGAACCGTAGAAACGGAAGATCGTTCAAAAATGAATGTAACATTCAAATTACACAACGAGACTTTAGCAGAAGAGTTTGACAAAGCATGGAAAGCAGCAGGAATTGTTGGTCTACCAGGTCACCGTTCTGTAGGAGGTTATAGAGCATCTATGTACAATGCATTACCTTTAGAGAGTGTACAAGTTTTAGTAGATGTAATGAAAGATTTCGCAACAAAAAACGCATAAGACATGAAAATATTAGCAAACGACGGAATTTCTGACGAAGGTAAAAAAGCATTAGAACTTGCTGGTTATACCGTAATCACGGATAAAGTAAATCAAGAAGATTTAGCAACAAAAGTAAACGAAGAAAACTACGAAATCGTATTGGTACGTAGTGCAACAACAGTTCGAAAAGAAGTAATAGACGCATGTCCAGGTTTGAAATTAATCGGTCGTGGTGGTGTTGGTATGGACAACATTGACGTTGCGTACGCACGTGAAAACGGAAGAACTGTTATTAACACTCCTGCATCCTCTTCACAATCGGTAGCTGAACTAGTAATGGGACAATTATTTTCCATTTCTCGTTTCTTACATGATTCCTACAAAAACATCGAAACAGGAGATTTTAATACTTTGAAGAAAAACTATGCAAAAGGTGTTGAACTTCGTGGTAAAACATTAGGAATTATTGGTTTTGGTAGAATTGGACAATCTTTAGCATCTTATGCGCTCTCAATTGGAATGGAAGTTCGTGCTTTAGAAATTCAAGAAAAAGAGGTAGAAATTGTTTTACCTGAAATCAAAGGATTTGGAACACCAAAAGTAAATATTCAAGTAGAAACAAATTGGGAAACTTTTTTACCTGCGTGTGACTACATTTCAATTCATGTTCCTAAACAAGCAAACGGCGAAGCAGTTATTAGCGAAACACAATTTGACTTAATGAAAAAAGGGGTTCGTATCGTAAATGCTGCTCGTGGAGGTGTCATACAAGAAGATGCATTAATAGCAGCTTTAGATAACGGTAAAGTCGCATTTGCAGCATTGGATGTATTCGAAAATGAACCAACACCTGCAAAAGCATTGTTGACCCACCCAAAAATTGCAGCAACTCCGCACATTGGTGCAGCAACTTTAGAAGCACAAGATCGCATTGGATTAGAATTAGCGAATTTGATCATTGAGCAATTTGGTAGATTTAATTAATTATAATCTTTACATAATTGAAAAAAGCTGTCTTTTTGAGACAGCTTTTTTTTTGCGGTTAACCTAAAAAGAATATTGAAATTGCTGTGAAAAATAGTAAAACACTTTTTAAATTCATTTTAGACGGCAAAACATCAAAAAAACTTAAAATAAAAAAGCGACTAAGAAAAAACTAGGTGTAACTTAATCGCTTTTAAGTCATTTTTTTAATTGATTAACTTTTTCAATCCCTACTACACAGACAAATCTTTTTTTAATTTATTTCATTTCCATAGTGGAGCAACGCATTATGTCTCTAAAGAATTTAACTTACGATTAATTAAACTTTCTGATTGCACGAACATATTGTTTACTAGACTTATCTGCATCTCCTATATTTCCTCCCAAAAATCCATAGCGATAAGCAGTATTCGCATCTTTTTGGTTGGAAGACCAATAATAACCAGAGGAAAACTTTTCTAAACCACTTGCTTTAATACTATTATACATGATTGCTAATTCTTCCATAGAAGGCAAGTACCAATCACTATAGGTTCCATATACCAAATCGTTACACAATTTAGCTGCACCTTGATCAGAGCAAGCATTTAAAATTGCTTCAGAATTCAGAATACCACTACCTAACCCAGTATTATTTGCACTTGGAATATCTATACCGGAACATCCCCAAACATATGAAGTGCTTAAATCATCCGAAATCACGATTAAACCTCCTCCTCCTTTATTAGGATTTAGATAGAATAAAATTCCCCCTTTATATTGCATACCGATATACAATTTAGAAACTACTGTTTTAAATGAAAATGCATTCCCATAAGTCGTTCCTTCACTCGTAGTTGCATACGATCTGCAATAGTAAGTTGTAAACGGATATAAACCAGTCATGTTAGAAATAAACGTACCCAATCCACTTCCGTCATTCGTGAAATTATCGTTTAACGTTGGAGATGGATTTGTAGACCAACACATCCCTTTTGCGAGTATCGGTATTCCACCATTTGTAAGTACATTACCACCGCACACTGCTGAAGTAGAATCAATTTCCGTCACCTCTGAAGTTTTGACTTTTGGTTTCGCTCGATCTATTTTTACTTGAATTTCTTCTCCGTAGGCAACACCAGAACTATTTATTGCATATGCGTTTACATAATAGAGTACACCTAACTCAAAGTTAAAATCGGCAGTAAATTCGGTTGTCAAATCTTTTGATTTAACTTTAGCATCCGAAATAGAAGGTCCCATTTTAGTTGCGTATACAAATCCTGATTCAGTAATAGCACCTCCACCTGGATGTAATATTTGTCCATTTAGAGCCATTTTTAACCCCAAAGTATCCACATTACTTATTTTATTGGTTTGTACGATTGCTGTCGTGGAGGAAAAATATGGATTGGTAGTAAATGTTCGTTCTTCTCCATAAACTATTCCTTTCACGTTTTTTGCAAAAGCGCGAACGTAATACGTGGTATTTGCCTTTAAACCTTGTAATTTACTTGTAAACTCCCCTGTCCCAGAACCATCTTGGGTATAGGTAGAATTCGTAAGTGAAGGACCTGCTTTTTCGCCATAACAAACTCCTCGTAAAAAAACTTCCGAACCTCCATCACTTACTACATTACCTCCTGTATACGCTGTCGTCACTCCTACTGAGGAGATTACGGATGTGGTTACCGTTAATGTATTTTTCTTACAAGATACACTTGATAGGAAAAACAATCCAAAAACCAACAAGTAACTTAAAATTCTCACAGCAAATAGGTTTACAATCAAATATACTTAATATACGAGAATAACGCAAAAAAGTTCTGTTAACGAACAGGAATTCTATCGTGAAATTCGCTAGTTAATTCGATGTACTCCAAAGTATACGCGCCAGAAGTATCCCGAATAGTAAAATCAAAATGGTTTACTACCTTTAATATTTTTGAAAAACCTATAATAACCCGTTTGCAAATAGAAGGTTTAGCGTATAAATTGATTTTTTCATTCAAATATAAACCATTCCTATTTGCTAGTTCTAACCATGCGTTAACGGAATGAGTTGGTAAGATCATCCAACAAACACCTTCTTCCTGTAATACATTTGAAATATTACGAAACCAATCTGCAATAGTAGACTTGTCAATATGCTTTGCAATTTGTAGTTTAGGATCCTCTGGGAATAACCCAGATTCAAAATAGGGAGGATTTGTGACAACAACATCAAATTTGTCCGTTGTTTGAAAACATAAAAAGTCCTCATTTTGCACTAAAACATTATTAGAAAAGGAAGAACTAGCAATGTTATCTATCGCTTCTAACGCCGTTTCAGTATGAATTTCTAAGGCGACAATATTAATCTTTGGATTTTTTTGCGCAAGCATTAAACTAATAACCCCTGTTCCAGTACCAATTTCCAAAACCTTATTCGCCGTTGAAACATCGGTAAAAGCACCTAACAACATAGCATCTGTACCAACCTTAACAGCAGCAACAGTTTGTTTTATTGTAAAATGTTTGAATTTAAAGGTAGACATTGGATTTAATCCAAATAAATCGAAATTAGTCCCTCAGGAGCCTTCACTCTTAATATTTTTGCTTCACGATTTACTTCTTGAACCAATCCTTTAACAAAAGGAATTAGCACTTCTTTACCATTTGCATCCACTTGAATTAATGGATTAACCGGTAAATCAATAATTTGAATCAACGTACCTACTTTACCGAAAGAATCATCTACTACCTCAAAACCAACCACTTCGTGATCATAGAATTCAGTACCTGTTAATTCAGGTAATTCAGTTAATGGAAGGTATAAATTTTTTCTTAATAAAGGAAGTGCATCATTTTCAGAATCCACTCCTTCGAATTTCACCGCAGCGAAACCTCTTGGTTTTAATTGGAAAGATTTGATGAAAAATGGTGTTAAAAATCCATTGATATCAATAAATACTTTATTTAAAGACGTGTATTCACTCGGATCTGTAACGTCTAAAAAAAACGAAACTTCACCTTTAAATCCGTGAAGTTTCGCAATATAACCTAAATGATAGCAATCTGCTTTTTGCATTTAGAAATAAATTATTCAGCAGAAGTCTCTTCTGTAGATCCTTCTTCCGATGTAGTTTCTTCAACAGCCTCTTCAGCTACTTCTTCAACAACTGGAGTGTTTTTTGCTTCAATTGCTTTTGCTTTTGCTTCTTTTGCAGCTTGTTCTGCTTTAAACGCATCCGCTTTTGCTTTTTCAGCAGAAGAAGATAAACCAGTTACTTTCGCAGTAATTTTAGCATCTTTTTCAGCTACCCAAGCAGCAAATTTAGTTTCTACATCCGCTTCTGTTAATGCACCTTTTTTTACACCGTTTAATAAGTGATTTTTGTACAATACACCTTTGTAGGATAAAATAGCACGAGCAGTATCTGTCAATTCAGCACCAGTACGTAACCAAGTTAAAGCGCTATCAAAATTAATTTCGATAGTTGCTGGGTTTGTATTAGGATTGTAAGTACCTAATTTCTCGATGAATTTACCATCTCTTTTTGCACGTGAGTCAGCTACTACTAAATGAAAAAATGCTTTCGATTTTTTCCCGTGTCTTTGCAAACGAATTCTTGTTGCCATTTTTTTGTTTTATTTGTTGAGGTACGAAACCTCGGTTAATAGTAAGTGAGGTACGAAACCTCTATTTATAATTGAGTGCAAAATTACTATTTATTTTCTAATAAAACCGCTAATAACTTCATAAAACTTTTTACTTTTAACTTTCAACTCATAATCCATAATTTCTACGCATGTTTTCTAAAGAAGAACTTAAAAACTATAATATTCAATTTTGGGCTGGATTTAAACAACGTATGGGGCAACATCGAGGTGCCTCTGGTAAAAAAGTGAATTGGTTACAATACCGTACACATTTGCAAAATGTATATGTTCGATTAGAAACTATAAATAAGGAATGTAAATTTTGTTTCGATATACAGTTCAAAGATGATTCCATCCGAGAAATTGTATGGGAACAAATGGGAGAATTAAAAAAATTACTAAGCGCTGAGATGGGAAGTGAAGGAAATTGGATAGAGGATTATTCTTCTGGAACCATAAAATCTATGTGTCGTATCGAATGGAAATTAGAAAACACAAATTATTTAACCGCAAGTAATAAAGAGAAGATTTACGATTTTTTTGAGGAAAAACTCTTACGTTTTGATCGCTTTTACGATACATACGGGGAAATACTATATCACTTAGTAAAGTGATTCAAGGTTCCGTGATAGGAACTAAATCCATCACATACTTAAAATTAGTTCCTTTCATTGGGGTCAACTCGATATTATCCTCCGATAATTTGGTGATTTTAAACTTCCAAACTTTTCCCTTCCCTGTTAGAATTAAGGTTTTTTTATCGATAACCTTATAATCTACAATATCGCCTTTTTCGATACCGAACGTATTTATTTTTTGTACCGAACATCTCCCCGATTCAAAAAAGGTAATAATATCTTTTTTATTTCGGGATGGATGTGCAAAATCGCGTTGTTTAATCCATAAATGATCCACTAACCACATTTTAGAATTTCCATCATTGAAAATGGCAGTACTATTTAAAGGTTTTAATTCTACATCTAAGGTGCAGGAAGAAATTACATAAAGGATAAAAAAAAGACAAAGCGTTTTCATTAAAACACCATTCTATTTTTGGAAATTATCGTCTCAATTTCCACATTCATAGAATCTTTAAATTCAGCCTTAATATTTGCATCGTTAATTTGCTCTACTTGCTTAAAAACATAGTGTTTATCTTTCCAAACGTATAAACAATTATAGAAAACAACTTCTCCCATCCCAACATTATCGTTGAAACGCAAAATTAAGTCATCATGTTTAGAGGCAGATTTACGTTTACCAATCAAATTTGCAACAAAACCATTCACTTTGACCAATTCTTTTCCTTCTCGTTCGAAAACAAGTACTCTTCGCAATGGAAACCCTTGCACCCTAGATTTAATTAATAAAACAAAAGCATCTTTTAATTTTTTGTTTTCAATAAATGGATAAAACTTGAAAAACTTAGGGTTACATGCAGGCACATCGTGGTTATTCAAATCTTTTTGAGTTTCATCACAAATCTTCAATTCTTTTAATAATGGATACGCATCCGGACTAGCAAAAGTCGTTTCATCAAATAAACATTCAATATTTGTTTGCGCACCAACTTTCGCTATTGGAGCAAGTGTTTTTTGCTTTGTTGTTTCTTCATTACATGAAACCAGTACTATTAATACGCTTATGAATATCCAATACCTCATGTTATAATTTTTGAATTGTACCTCCTAATTTTATTGTCTCTGTTATTACACCACTTCCTCTATATCGAATTGTTCCACCACTAAACACGGTAGCATTCAGTGTTTCTCTCGTATGCACCGTAATATTTCCTCCCATTTTGATTTTGGCAACACAGTTATTTGCTATAAAATTTACAGCATCTATTTCACCACCTGTAGTAACAGTACATGTAAACATTTTAGCTGTTCCTACCATACTTATTGTCCCACCTTGATCCACACGTACATCTGCCAATTCCACATCGTATTTTCCAGAAATATAACCACCAGCAAAAGCAGACAAAGTTATTTTAGGTGATTTTATACGCATATTAGAGAGACTCACGCGCGCCCCTTGATTGGACTCTATCGATTCAACAGTTGGAAGTGTCAATGTAATCGTTATGTCTAACTCTTTAAAATTAACTCCAATATATTTTATAATCATCGACTGACCTTTACTTGTAAAAGACAATTTATTCAAATCTGCTTCAGACAAACTTGATTTAATCTCGGCAGAAAAATCTGTGCCTTCTTGAAGAATTACAGAAATTCGTCCTTGGACCTCCAAATCCTTAAAAGAAGGCAATGTTTTTTTCTGATTTTCCATTCCAAAAAGAAAGGAAAACGTACAGCTACATAAAATCAAAAATAAAAAACGGCCCATTATTTATCTATTAAAAATAGTTGAACTTAATTCATATGCATTTTCAAAAACTACTTGATTCACATTTGTTGAAATGTTATTATTCAAAAACCATTCCAATAATTTCTCTGTAGGCATGTTCCCTGTCAAATCATCTTTCGCCATCGGACAACCTCCAAAACCTTTAATCGCTCCATCGAATCTTCTACATCCTCCATGATAAGCAGCTTCAATAATAGCGTTTGCATTCTGAGGTAACACATGTAAATGCGCACCAAAAGTTACATTTGGTTGTTCTTTAATTATAGCGTTAAATAAACTAGCTACTAATTCAGGCGTAGCACAACCGATTGTGTCGGATAAAGCAATGGTTTTCACACCAAATTGCGCGTATAACTTTTCAGAGAATTCAGATACAATTTCTGCATTCCATACATCCCCATATGGATTACCAAACCCCATGGATAGATAGACTAATAGTTCTTTATTCTGTTTGTAACATAATTCAGAAATTTGCCCTAGTATTTTCCAAGATTCTGAAATAGAAGTATTCGTATTTCTTTGTTGGAACGTTTCTGAAATTGACAATGGAAAACCAAGTATTGAAATCTGAGGATTTTGCAATGCAAACTGGGCTCCTTTAACATTTGCTATAATTGCTAATAGTTTTGTTTGAATTCCATTTAAATCCAACCCATCTAACACTTCTTGTGTATCGCGCATCTGAGGAATTGCTTTTGGAGATACAAAACTTCCAAAATCTAACACATCGAAATTACATTTTAACAAAGAATTCAGGTAGTTTATTTTATCTATTGTAGGAATGAAATCATGCATTCCTTGCATAGCATCTCTCGGACATTCTACCAACGAAACCTTTTCCATCTGCTTGTTTTACAACATTAAAACTTAGCTGCTTATTACCTAGCTAAAATTGCTTTATTAATTCTTTTTACGAGCGCTGGACCTTCGTAGATAAAACCAGTATATAACTGAATTAAATCTGCACCTGCATCCAATTTTTCTAATGCATCTTGCTCGGAATGTATCCCTCCTACTCCGATGATTGGAAATGATTTATTGGATTTAGTTGCTAAATACCTAATAACCTCTGTAGAACGTTGACGTACAGGTTTTCCAGATAATCCTCCAGCACCTATCGCTTCAATTTTGTCTTTCTCTAATACTAATCCATTTCTTGAAATTGTAGTATTCGTAGCAATTACGCCTGCAATTTTAGTTTCGTTAACAATTTCGATAATATCGTCTAATTGCGTATTTGTTAAATCTGGCGCAATTTTCAGAAGAATTGGTTTTGGATTAATTTTCAAATTATTCACTTGCATTAAAGAGAATAATAAGTGTTTTAAAGGTTCTTTTTCTTGTAAATCCCTTAATCCAGGAGTATTTGGAGAAGAAACATTCACTACAAAATAGTCCACATAATCAAATAAAGCATTAAAATTAAAGATGTAATCATTTAATGCATCTTCATTTTCCGTGACTTTATTTTTACCAATATTACCACCAATAATTGTTTTAGTTTTTCTTTTTTTCAATCGTTCCACAGCAGCATCAACCCCCTCGTTATTGAATCCCATACGATTAATAATCGCATTATCCTCCTTCAGTCGAAACAAGCGTGGTTGCGGATTACCAGGTTGTCCTTTAGGTGTCAATGTACCTATTTCTATAAAACCAAACCCACAATAGGTTAGGTCTTCAAACATTTTAGCATCTTTATCAAAACCAGCTGCTAATCCTACAGGATTTGAGAATTTTATTCCAAAAACAGTTTTTTCTAAGCGCTTGTCCGTAATACAAAAGAGCGATTTCCAAATTGCTTTCATACCAGGGATTTGCAATGCAACTCGCAGTAACGAAGCAGTTAAATGGTGTGCTTTTTCGGGCGAGAAAAAGAAAAGTAGCGATCTAAAAAATGTATACATAACAATAAATAAAAAACGAGGCTAACACCTCGTAATTCTTAGAATTTAGCACGTAAACCTTTCCATTTAAGTTGAGGTCTTCTCGGTGCAGTAACTTTATAGGTAATATTTCTAACTACAATAACATTTGCATAAATAAATGCATCTTTATATTTTGGATTACCACGTTGTTGCCCATTAGCGAACCATGCTTTTTCTTGCTCTGTGCGCGCAGGATTACTCATGTAAGCAGAAACCGTACCATATTTCTCTTGCAATAAATCGGTATCAAATCCGGTTGTAGAAGCGTCATCAATATAATCTGAGAATGTTTTGAAATAAGTAAATTCTAAACCAACCCTCCACATACGATCAATCCCCATTCTGAAACCCAATCCCACTGGTATGATTGGAGTAATTAATGAATACTCTTTTGGTCGATTTGTAAAACCTTGACCTTCTGTATGTAAAGGTCTTAACTTCACCCATTGACCATTATAATTCCCCATTGGATTAAAGTAGCACAAACCAACACCAGCAAACAAATAAATCTGTTCGTTATGATTTTTTTTACCACTTACTCCTTTAAAATTGTATTTATGTCCAAAAGATTCTTTAAAATAAAACAAGAATTCTAAACGCTGATAAGCCGTAAATAAAGTTGATTTAAAATTTAGATTACGTGCATTACGCGCAGGTTCTAAGGTTAATTTATCATCCCCTTTAACTTGACCAATATCAACAATTGAAGAAGTGGCAAAGAATGGTTTAAAGCGGTATCTGAAAGAAATACCTATGTTCATGGTGGTGGATTTCAAATCTAAATCCGCTAAACTATAAGCAGTTCCAATTGCGTCTTTACCTCCTAATTCTCCAAGGAATCCGGTTGGACCTATATTTAATACAATTTCTTTTTTATTCCTTCTCCAGTTTTTGGTGGAATTAAAGTTTGTTGTTTGCGAATAAACTTCACTCAAACAAGCAATTAGAAATAAAAATAAAATAAGAATACGATTCATTCGTTATAATTACCCAAATTGGATTTATATATTCTTACAAATATATCATAAAAATAGGTACTAAAATCCAATTTAATCAGAAACAACTATTTTTTTACGATTCGATAAACGCGTCCCAAATAATTATGCGTTTGTCGTCTCCTACTGAACACAAAGTATGTTCATCTAATTTACAAATATCATTTACTGCATGGGAGTGCCCTCCTTGTTTTCGTTCTAATTTTGAAAGCACCGAACAATCGCTAGCATTCCAAATTTTGATAGATTTATCCCTACTTGCTGTACAAAAATGTTTACCATTATTAAAGAATTCTATCTTATAAATACCAAAATTATGTGCAGGTATTTCTAAGACACACGCATTTGTATTTAATGCCCAGAC
>CANFHU010000034.1 GCA_947446925.1 Flavobacteriia bacterium | reverse complement strand
TTCAAATCTTCAAATCTTCAAATCTTCAAATCTTCAAATCTTCAAATCTTCAAATCTTCAAATCTTCAAATCTTCAAATCTTCAAATCTTCAAATCTTCAAATCTTCAAATCTTCAAATCCCCCACAACAAATTTCTACATTTTCACATTGAAAAATTAGTGCATTAATTATAATTTTCACTAACTTAAATAGAGTCAAATTTTTAAATATATTGAAAATCAATGCTCTATGAAAGAAGAATACCTACATTATCTTTGGAAAACAAAAAATATCCCACACCAAAATTTAACACTTACTGACGGTCGACCAATTACCGTAACTGCTTTTGGAATCCATAATCACGATAGCGGACCAGATTTTTCAAACGGCAAAATCACCATAGATGGTATCACGTGGATTGGAAATATTGAAATGCATATAAACGCGTCAGATTGGTATTTGCATAAACACCAGCAAGATCCAGCATATGAAAATGTCGTTTTACATGTTGTATATAATTTTGATAAATCTGTATATATAAATGAGGAAGAGATACCTACGCTAGAATTGAAAAAATATATTTCTAAGATCCAAATAGATCAGGTTGCTAAAATGTTGACTAATTCGAAATGGATACCATGTTACGACGCGATTAAAACGATAGATAAACTTCATGTTCAAAGTCAAATAGAAACTTCACTTTTTCAAAGATTGGAACGAAAAAGTCAATCTATCTTTGAAAGATTCAAAGAAGTAAATTTCGATTTGAACCAACTTATATCCGAACAATTAGCTGCAATTATTGGTACTAATGTCAATCGAATTCCGATGCTAGAACTAGTTCGAAAAATTCCATTTAATACTTTTTTCAAAGAATCAAAAAAGGTGGTGGAAGCAATATTGTTAGATGTCGCCAATCTGCTTCCGGAGCACTCGGAAGAAGATTATATTAGAAAATTAAAAGAAACCGGCGTATTTTACCGAAACAAATACAACTTAAATAGTATGAATGCTGCTTCTTGGAAATTTTTCGGCATGCGCACTGCTGGCTTTCCGACATTTCGAATAGCACAATTTTCTTCTATCTGTTCCGAACAAAAGTTTTTTGATTTCTTAATAATGCCCTTAGAAGAATGGTTGCATTGGTTTGAACATGAAAATTTTAGTATTGATGCGTTTTGGGAGACACATTATCATTTTAAAAAGGAAACAAAAAAGCATAATCTATGTTTATCTAAGAATACCAAATCCTTAATTTTAATAAATGTGGTTGCCCCAATGCTTTATTTTTGGGGCATATACCAACACCAAGAAATTTTCACGGAAAAAGCATTGGAGTTATTAGAAAACATACCAATGGAAGAGAATAGCATTATCAAAAATTGGAAAGAATTAGGATTATACGTAAATTCAGCAAAAGATTCACAAGGTTTATTGGAATTAAAAAACGAATTTTGTGCGAAGAAAAAATGTTTATCTTGTAAAATTGGACATCAAGTACTTAAACAATGAAATGGATACAAAAAATCGCATTCTTTTTTGAAATGCGTTCTTATGGGGTATGTTCTTGGATTGCAAGAAAATCCGGAATAAGTTCTTCGAAAGTTCGCGTAGGATTTATTTATGCTTCTTTTATTACGCTAGGTTCACCATTGTTAATTTATTTTGCAATGGCTTGGATATTAGAGCATAAACATTTTTTTGGATTTAAAAGACTAAAAAGACCTTCAGTTTGGGAACTTTGAAAAACATCTTAGCAAACCTTAAACTATTCAAAAGGGTTTATATCTTTTTGGGTATTATTATCGCTATTGTTACAATTGGTACGATCGGTTTTATGCTCATTGAAAAGTGGTCTTTCTTAGATGCTTTTTATATGACAGTTATTACAACGGCTACTGTTGGATTTGAAGAAACTCATCAATTATCACCTTTAGGTAAATTATTTACCATTTTTCTTATCATTATTAGTTTTGGTACCTTCGCCTTAGCGATTTCTTCCATAACAAAATATATAATGGGAGGGGATTATAAAATTAATCTCAAACAATATAGAACAAACAAACTCTTAAATACCATGGAAAATCATGTAGTCATTTGCGGTTTTGGTCGCGTAGGAAAACAAGTTGCTGAAGATTTAAACAGCAAAAAAACACCAATGATAATTATTGATATCAGTGCGGAAGAATTTGAAAAAAGCCATCTGTTGGAAAATTATGTTTTTATAAAAGGAGATTCTACCGACGATGAAGTACTAGCTAGTGCTAAATTAGATAAGGCGATTGCTGTTATTTCTTGCCTACCTAAAGATGCAGATAATTTATACGTTGTTTTATCTGCAAGAGAATTAAATAAATCATTGAAAATAATTTCTCGTGCAACGCATGCTACTTCGGTTGCAAAATTAAAGTTAGCGGGTGCGGATAATGTCATAATGCCAGATTCAATTGGAGGTACACACATGGCCTCTTTGGTAGCAAATCCGGATGTAGTAGAATTTTTGGATTCGATTCGTTCTCAAGGAACGGAAGGAGTGAACATTGAGTCCATCGCTTTTAACGAATTACCGACCGAGTACCAATTTAAAAAATTAAGAGATCTTAAGGTGTTAAAAATAAGAACAATAACCTCTGTGACAATTATTGGGTACAAAACAGCTGGTGGTAATTACATTATCAACCCTACAGGAGAAGAAGAAATTGTTCCACACTCTAAATTATTTGTACTTGGAACACCCTCTCAAATCAAACATCTAAATGACCTACTAGGCTTAAAGTAAATTCTATACAAGTCTATCATTTGTAAATCTGTTAATCTGCAATCTACCAAATAGTTAACTTGCAATCTTCTAATCTATAATTATTTATTCGTATCTTTATCCTTCATTTATAAATAGGTAATTAACTATGCGTCTACTTATCACCGGTTCAAATGGACTCTTAGGACAGAAAATCGTCAAAATTTTACTAAAGCGAGGTGCTGATTTTCTTGCAACTTCCAATGGAAAAAATAGAAATCAAGATTGTCCGGTAGGCAAGTACTTAGAAATGGATATCACTAATCAAAAGCGTATTGCAGATGTATTTACTGATTATCAACCAACACATATTATTCATACCGCTGCGTTAACAAATGTAGATTATTGTGAATTAAATCCTGAAGAATGTAATGAGGTAAATGTTGTCGCTACCCAAAAATTGTGGGAGGAAGCACAAAAAATAAATGCCCATTTTCAGTTACTTTCCACGGATTTTATTTTTGATGGACTTACTGGAAATTACAAAGAAACAGATGCACCTTCTGCTGTAAGTATTTATGGACAATCCAAAGTAGATGCTGAGCAACTATTAATAAATAGTGAAAATAAAAATTGGTCGGTTGCTCGTACCATCATTGTTTATGGAACCGCAAACAATTTATCACGTACAAATATTGTGCTTTGGTCTATCGACGCATTGACAAAGGGTGACCCAATGAAAATCATTGACGATCAATTTAGAATGCCAACATGGGCTGATGATCTTGCTTGGGGTTGTATCGAGATTTGTAACAGAAATAAAACTGGCATTTTCCATTTATGTGGTCCAGAATTAATGGCAGTGAATGAAATCGTTTTCAGAATTGCCAAACATCTTGGAAAATCAACGGAGAATGTTGAAATTATTTCATCATCTACGTTAAATCAACCTGCAAAACGCCCACCTAGAACTGGATTTGATCTTACCAAGTCAAAAACAGAGTTGGGATATAATCCAAAAACATTGGAAGAAACAATTACCATCTTAACAAATAATTAATTTCAAAAATGAAAAACCTTTGGGCTAGAAAATCAATTATTGATTTACAAAATGAATCAAATGAACATGGTTTAGCAAAAACACTAGGTGCTAGAACTTTAGTTTTATTGGGTATTGGTGCAATTATTGGCGCTGGATTATTCTCTATCACTGGGTCTGCAGCGGCAAACAATGCTGGCCCTGCGGTATCTATTTCCTTTATTATTGCTGCAGTTGCATGTGCTTTTGCTGGTTTATGTTATGCAGAATTTGCATCCATGATTCCAGTTGCTGGCAGTGCTTATACTTACTCGTACGCAACCATGGGGGAGTTCATCGCATGGATTATTGGATGGGATTTGGTCCTCGAATATGCGGTTGGTGCGGCAACTGTTGCCATAAGCTGGTCAAGGTATCTGGCGAAATTTGTGGAATATTATAACATACATATACCTCCTCAATTAACACTTTCACCTTGGGAAACAATGACGTTAGCGGATGGTTCAGTGGTGAGTGGTTTTTTAAATTTACCTGCTGTTTTCATTGTGGTTGCAATGTCTTTATTACTAATAAGAGGAACGAAAGAATCTGCAATTGTGAACGGAATTATCGTTGCCTTGAAAGTAATAGTAGTATTAATATTTATAGCCTTAGGTTGGGGATACATTAATACGGACAACTATACACCTTTTATCCCTGACAATACTGGAGCCTTCGGACATTTTGGATGGTCTGGCATTGTACGCGCCGCAGGTGTTATTTTCTTTGCTTACATTGGTTTCGATGCTGTTTCAACTGCAGCACAAGAAGCGAAAAATCCAAAACGAGATATGCCTATCGGTATTCTTGTTTCGCTGGTGATTTGTACGGTATTGTACATACTTTTTGCACACGTAATGACAGGTGTTGCAAACTATACAGAATACCAAGGTGCAGATGGTATTGCGCCTGTTGCTGTTGCAATCGAACATATGGGATCCCTAAATGCTGCGGGTAAATTTGTTCTTGCCTATCCATGGTTAAATAAAGCAATTATTATAGCCATTCTTGCTGGATATTCTTCGGTAATTATGGTAATGCTTATGGGGCAATCCCGTGTATTTTTCTCTATGTCTAAAGATGGTTTACTACCAAAAGTGTTTTCGGATGTTCACCCTAAATTTGGAACGCCTTCTAAATCGAACCTCTTGTTTATGGTTTTTGTGAGTTTGTTTGCTGCGTTTGTTCCAGCAACGGTGGTAGGTGAAATGACAAGTATCGGTACCTTACTTGCCTTTGTATTGGTATGTGCAGGTATCATCGTTTTACGAAAAACACAACCGGATCTTCCAAGAGCATTCAAAACTCCTTTAGTACCATTAATTCCAATACTAGGAATTGTTTGTTGTCTATTCATGATGTTTTCACTTCCTGGAGATACTTGGTTGAGATTAATTATCTGGCTTGCAGTAGGTGTTGTAATATATTTTAAATATGGTGCAAAACACAGTAAATTAAATAAGAAAAACAATCCATAATTTATAACTCATAATTGTGTCAACTCACCAACTTAAAAAATCATTAGGACTTCTAGACGCTACAACCATTGTAGCTGGATCTATGATTGGTTCAGGTATTTTTATCGTAACAGCACCTATGGCGAGAGATATCGGTTCTGCTGGATGGATGATGATGCTATGGTTTTTGACTGGACTTATAACTGTTTTTGCTGCATTAAGTTATGGTGAACTCGCAGGTATGATGCCAAATGCCGGTGGTCAATATGTCTATATCCAAAGAGCTTACGGTAAAACAATTTCTTTCTTGTACGGTTGGACTGTTTTTGCAGTAATTCAAACAGGTGTAATTGCTGCTGTGGCTGTTGCTTTTGCGAAATATGCAACGGTGTTTTTCCCCAGTCTAGCGAATGAAGCAATAAATGTATTTAATCTTGTACATATTAATTATGGCCAATTACTCGCAATAGTTTCATTAATCTTCCTTACGTTTTTGAATGTGGGTGGCGTGAAAAACGGAAAGTATATTCAACTCATTTTTACGTTTGCGAAATTGATTGCACTTTTTACACTCATTATCCTAGGTATTTGGGTAGGGCTAAAAACAGATATTCTAGGAAATAATTTTCAAAATGCTTGGGAAGCATCCAAAACGGTGGTACTAGATTCTGGAAAAATCCAAGTTACACAATTAACAGGTTTTGCTTTAATGGGTGCTTTAGGCGCCACGATAATTAATTCTCTATTTTCTTCGGATGCATGGAATAACGTAACGTTTATAGCAAGTGAAATAAAAAATCCAAAAAAAAATATTCCGAGAAGTTTGTTTCTAGGGACTTTAATTGTAACGATTGTTTACTTATTAGCAAACCTTGCTTACCTAGCTTTAATCCCACTAAAAGGAGTTCCCAATGGAGTCGATGTTTTATCCCAAGGGCTACAATTTGTTCCGAATGATCGTGTAGGTGCAGCAGCAGCTGAAATGATTATTGGACCTGCTGGAGTTACAATTATGGCAATTTTAATTTTAATCTCCACATTTGGGTGTAATAATGGATTGATTTTAGCTGGATCCCGACTATTTTATGCCATGGCAAAGGATGGATTGTTCTTTAAAAAGGCAAAAAAAATTAACAAACATGATGTTCCAAGTTATGCTTTATGGATTCAATGTTTCTGGGCTTCAGTACTTTGTTTGTCAGGTAAATATGGAGATTTATTAGTGTATAGTACATTTGCATCTTTGTTATTTTATATACTAACCATCGTTGGGATATTTATTTTAAGGAAAAAAGAGCCAGATACAGAACGTCCATACAAAGCCTGGGGTTATCCAGTGGTGCCAATTTTGTATATTCTTATAACATTATTTATCTGTGTAGATTTACTAATTTATGATTTTAGTAATGCTGGTATGGGATTATTAATAGTCTTGCTTGGTTTACCCATTTATTATCTTTTTCAAGCAAAACAGAAACATACAAGTACGGAAGTTTGACCAAATGAACAACCTTGAATTCTCCAAACGCTCTCGTAGAGCAATACTAGTATTCGTTTTACTATTTATTATTTTGGCTATAATGCCAAGGTTAATTCTTTTTTATACTCCTGAAAAACCAATAAAATTTAGTTGGCGAGAACAACAAATAATTCAAAATTTCAAACCTGTCAAGGAGGAAAATCGTAAAGAGAAATACACAAAGAAAAAATTTAATATTCCCTCTAAAAAATTTGATCCAAATACCTATTCAGTTTCGGATTGGATGCTCTTAGGACTATCAAAAAAACAAGCGGAAGCAGTACTAAAATTCGGTAAATATGGGTTTAAGTCAAAAGAAGACCTTAAACGTGTGTTTGTGATCCCGAAAGAATTAATGCGTAAAATCATTGATTCCACTATTTATCCGGAGAAAATGAAATATAATACATCATTTCCAGAATTAAAAAAAGAAAACAATAACATAGTTGTAGACATTAATTCTGCTTCGGAAGAAGAGTTGCAAGCAATCAAAGGAGTAGGGCCATTTTTTGCTAAAAACATAGTTAAAAGAAGAGAACAGTTAGGTGGATATTGGAAGGAGGAGCAATTACAAGAAGTTTGGAAAATGACTCCAGAAAAACTGGAAGAAATCAAACCATGTATTAATATCGATCCAGAAAAAATTAAAAAGTTGAATATCAATACTGCATCAGCAGAAGAATTTAAAAAACATCCTTATTTTACATGGAATATTGCAAATGCTATTGTAAAATTAAGAAACCAACATGGGCCTTTTAAATCGATTAACGATCTAAAAATGTCGGTGGTATTAACAGAAGAATTATTTTTGAAAATAAAACCATACCTAACATTATGATTGAACAAAAAATTAAATCCGTAATAAGAGATGTTCCTAATTTCCCAAAAGAGGGAATTATTTTTAAAGACATCAGTACAATTATGATGAATCCACAGCTTTCTGCTGAAATTTTAGACCATCTTGTAGCGTTATATAAAGACAAAGGATTGACGAAAATAGCAGGAATTGAAAGTAGAGGTTTTTTGTTTGGATATCCTTTGGCTATTCGATTGGGATTACCTTTTGTGCTAATCCGTAAAAAAGGAAAATTACCGTACGAAAAATTGTCCTACAGTTACGATTTAGAATATGGAAGCGCTACGATAGAAATACACACAGATGCAATTGAGAAAGGTGATAAAGTGTTAATCCACGATGATTTACTTGCAACAGGTGGTTCTGCTTCTGCCGCTGCGGAATTAATCCAACAATGTGGAGGTAAGGTAGAAGCATTTAATTTTTTAGTTTCTCTTGATTTTTTAAATGGAACTGAAAAATTGAATAATTACACAAATAATATTGGTAAATTAGCATCATATTAAGTCATAATTTATAAATCATAATCTTTAAGATATGAATTTTGAACAAAACGAAAACCAATTAATGATCGCCCAAATGGTGCGCGATTTTGCTGAAAAGGAAATCCGTCCTCACTTTATGGAATGGGACGAATCACAAGAATTTCCTGTTCATATATTTAAAAAATTAGGTGAACTTGGATTGATGGGTGTTTTTATTCCAGAGGAATATGGTGGCTCTGGATTTAGTTATTTTGAATATATCACAGTGGTGTCTGAAATTGCAAAAGTTTGTGGTTCAATAGGTTTGTCTGTTGCTGCGCACAATTCATTATGTACAGGCCATATATACTACCACGGTTCTGAAGAACAAAAGAAAAAATATTTACCAAAATTAGCTTCGGCGGAATGGATAGGTGCTTGGGGATTAACCGAAACAGGTACAGGTTCCGATGCCGGTGGTATGAATACAACTGCAGTATTAGAAGGTGATCATTGGGTGTTAAATGGATCTAAAAATTTTATTACGCATGGAAAATCAGGGGATGTAGCTGTAGTTATAGCACGTACTGGTGAAAAAGGTGCTTCAAATGGTACTTCCGCTTTTATTATAGAAAAAGGTACTCCTGGGTTTAGTGCTGGTAAGAAAGAAAATAAAATGGGAATGCGTGCCTCAGAAACATGTGAACTTATTTTTAACGACTGCCGTATTCCGAAAGAAAATTTAATTGGTGTGGTTGGAGAAGGATTTAAGCAAGCGATGCAAATATTAGATGGCGGTAGAATTTCTATTGGTGCTCTTTCACTAGGAATAGCAAAAGGTGCATATGAAGCAGCAGTGAAATATTCCAAAGAAAGAGAACAATTTGGTCAACCGATTTCGAAATTCCAGTCTATTGCTTTTAAATTGGCAGATATGGCTACAGAAATTGAAGCAGCAGAATTACTTTTATACCAAGCAGCTTATTTGAAAAATAATAAGAAAAAAATGACTAAAGAATCCGCAATCGCTAAGTATTACGCTTCAGAAGTAGCGGTTAGAACTGCTAATGAAGCAGTACAAATTTTTGGCGGTTATGGCTATACAAAAGACTTTCCGGTAGAGAAGTTTTACAGAGATGCTAAACTATGTACAATCGGAGAGGGAACATCAGAAATACAAAAATTAGTTATTTCAAGAGAAATTTTAAAATAATTCTTGCAATTTCAATATTTAATACTAAATTTGTACCCTATTTCAGAATTTAATAAACAAAGATATGTTAATAATCCCAGTAAAAGAAGGCGAAAACATCGAAAGAGCGCTTAAAAAGTACAAGAAGAAATTCGATAAAACGAAAGTAATGCTTGAGTTGAGAACACGTAAGGAGTTCGTTAAACCTTCTGTGATTAACAGACAAAGCAACATTAAGGCTGCATACAAAACTAAAATGCAATCACAAGAATTATAAAACTTTTTTATAAAGTTTACGTAAAGGGAGTCTATGACTCCCTTTTTTATTTTAATGCAATTTGAAGATTACCTCAAAACTGAAAAAAGATTTTCAGAAAATACCTGTGTAGCCTATAAGAATGATCTAAATCAATTTGTTGAATTTGCACAAATCAATAAGCAAGAAGAATTAAAAGAAGTCAATTACCAAATAATTCGCTCTTGGATAGTGGATTTAATGGATGAAGGGAATAATCCTCGAACCGTAAATCGGAAGTTGTCTACTTTAAGAACATTCTATCGCTGGTCTTTAAAACAAGGGTTTACGGATAATAATCCCATGTTAAAAATAAAAGGCCCTAAATTAGAAAAAAGACTACCTGTTTTTTTGAAGCAATCGGAATTAAAAGAAGAGAAATTAGCACCATTATTCTCAGAGGATTTTGATGGAGTGCGAGACCGTTTGATGTTGGAACTTTTTTATCAGACCGGAATTCGATTAAGCGAATTGATTGAATTAAAAGAAGTGGATGTTACAAATAACTACATCAAAGTTTTAGGGAAAAGAAATAAAGAACGAATAATTCCAATTTCTACAGAGTTGTCAATGCAAATATCTCTTTATCAAAAATATAAAACTATAAATGGAATAAGTGCACCAAATTTATTAACCCTGATTAACGGAAAAAATCTATATCCAAGGCTTGTTTACAGAAAAATAAATTATTACCTTGGTCTCGTATCGAGTTTGGATAAAAAGAGTCCGCATGTGTTAAGACACACTTTTGCTACACATATGTTGAATAACGGAACCGGACTTGAAACATTGAAAAATATTTTGGGTCATGCTAGTCTTTCAGCAACACAAGTGTATACACATAACTCATTTACACAATTAAATAATATTTATTCACAAGCACACCCGCGTGGGCACAAAAAGTAAAGTCATGGACATCAAAGTACATTCAGTTCACTTTTCAGTTGACAAAAAATTGGTAGATTACATTGAAGAAAAAGTGGGAAAACTTAATTTATTCAACGATCATATTGTATCTGGTGAAGTTTTTCTTCGTTTGGAAAACACAACAGATGTAGACAATAAAATCGGTGAGGTGAAAATTCATTTACCAGGTAAGGAGTTGTTTGCTAAAAAACAAGCTAAATCTTTTGAAGAGGCAATCGATTTAGCTGTAGAAGCTGTAAGAAAACAAGTTTTAAAGGAAAAAGAAAAAGCAATTTAATTGCTTGAATATTATATATTTATGGGAGAGATAAAACTCTCCTGTAAATTTTTTCAAAAAAAACATTGAAAATTGTTTTGTAAAATAAAAATCCTTTATATATTTGCAAACCCAAACGGGAAAACACAAACGTTCTTTTAAAATTTAATTACCATATTCAATGTGCCGGTGTAGCTCAGTTGGCTAGAGCAGCTGATTTGTAATCAGCAGGTCGGGGGTTCGAGTCCCTCCACCGGCTCCATTTTGGGGGTATCGCATAGTGGCTATTGCAGCAGACTGTAAATCTGTCACCTCACGGTATCGTTGGTTCGAGTCCATCTACCCCCACAACACATTGAAGAATTTAGTATAAGCGGGAGTAGCTCAGTTGGTAGAGCGTCAGCCTTCCAAGCTGAGGGTCGCGAGTTCGAATCTCGTCTCCCGCTCATTTTTTAAAAGATTGCCGGTGTAGCTCAGGGGTAGAGCGCTTCCTTGGTAAGGAAGAGGTCACGAGTTCAATTCTCGTCATTGGCTCATGCAGAGATTCATCCAATTATTGGGTGAAATTTTGTATATTTGTAAAATGGCAATTAATTAATAACTAAAAAGTAACAAAAACAATGGCTAAAGAAAATTTTAACCGTTCGAAACCACACGTTAACATCGGGACTATCGGTCACGTTGACCACGGTAAAACAACATTAACTGCTGCTATCTCTAGCGTATTAGCGTCTAAAGGTCTTGCTGCAGTACGTGATTTCTCTTCTATCGACAATGCTCCAGAAGAAAAAGAACGTGGTATTACTATTAACACATCTCACATTGAGTACGAAACATTAAACCGTCACTATGCACACGTTGACTGTCCAGGTCACGCGGATTACGTGAAAAACATGGTTACTGGTGCTGCTCAAATGGATGGTGCTATCCTTGTAGTTGCTGCTACGGATGGACCAATGCCACAAACTCGTGAGCACATCCTTTTAGGTCGCCAAGTTGGTGTTCCAAGAATGGTTGTTTTCATGAACAAAGTGGATATGGTTGATGATGCTGAATTACTTGAGTTAGTTGAAATGGAAATCCGTGAGTTATTATCTTTCTACAAATATGATGGTGATAATACTCCAGTTATCCAAGGATCTGCTTTAGGTGCATTAAATGGTGAAGCTGCTTGGGTTGCTAAAGTTGACGAATTGATGGATGCAGTTGATACATATATCGAACTTCCTCCACGTGATGTTGATAAACCATTCTTGATGCCAGTTGAAGATGTATTTACGATTACTGGTCGTGGTACTGTAGCAACAGGAAGAATCGAAGCAGGTGTTATCAATACTGGTGATGCAGTTGATATCTTAGGTATGGGTGATGTTAAATTATCTTCTACTTGTACAGGGGTTGAAATGTTCCGTAAAATCTTAGATAGAGGTGAAGCTGGTGACAACGTTGGACTTTTATTACGTGGTATTGAGAAATCTCAAATCAAACGTGGTATGGTTATCGCTAAACCAGGTACTGTTAAACCACATACAGATTTCAAAGCTGAGATTTATGTATTGAAAAAAGAAGAAGGTGGACGTCACACTCCATTCCATGATAAATACCGTCCACAATTCTACTTCCGTACTACGGATGTAACAGGTGAGATTTTCTTAACTGACGGACGTGACATGGTTATGCCAGGTGATAACGTTTCAATCAATGTGAAATTAATCGTTCCTGTAGCTATGGACAAAGGTTTACGTTTCGCTATCCGTGAAGGTGGTAGAACTGTAGGTGCTGGTCAAGTTACTGAGATCATCGCTTAATCACTAGATTAAAAAACTAAATTATGAAGGGGGACTTGTTCCCCCTTTTTACACACGGGCGTAGCTCAGCTGGTAGAGTAGTGGTCTCCAAAACCATTGGTCGTGGGTTCGAACCCTACCGCCCGTGCAAATAAATACTTTGTAAAGTGTCAAAATTTAAAACGTACATCGACGAAACAGTCAATGAAATGGTTCATAACGTTTCTTGGCCAACTTGGAAAGAATTGCAAAACAATACGATTATCGTGGTTATTGCAACACTAATCTTCGCTGTATTAATCTTTGTAATGGATTTCGTATTCGGAATTTCAGGAGAAGAAAAATCTGCTTGGAAAGGATTATTAGGTTTCATTTATCAAATGTTTAATTAATCGTTATGAGTGAGATTAAGAAGAAATGGTATGTTGTTCGTGCTGTAAGTGGAAAAGAGAAGAAAGTAAAAGAATACCTAGAACTTGAAATCTCTAGACTTAAATTAACTGATTTTGTAGAACAAGTATTAATTCCTACTGAAAAAGTTTTCCAAATCAGAAACGGAAAAAAAATAAGCAAAGAAAAAAATTATCTTCCTGGATACGTTTTAATTGAGGCTTCACTTGTTGGTGAAGTTGAGCACGTTATTAAAGGTATACCAAATGTTATTGGTTTCCTAGGAACTGAAAAAGGCGGAGATCCAGTTCCAATGAGGTTATCTGAAGTTAATCGTATTTTAGGTAAAGTGGATGAATTATTGGAAACAGAGGAAGAAATGAAAATTCCTTTCGTTATCGGTGAGCCAGTTAAAGTAATTGACGGACCATTTAATAACTTCTCTGGTACGATTGATGAAATCAACGAAGACAAGAAAAAACTTAAAGTTATGGTGAAGATCTTTGGTCGTAAAAACCTGCTTGAGTTAAGCTACATGCAAGTAGAAAAAGAAATATAAATTTGTATTAACCCGTAGGAGTGAACCAATTGTCTAAAGCTTCCCTTTTGACGTTCACGTTGACTACATAATTTAAATATAATGGCTAAAGAAGTAGCAGCATTGATCAAATTACAGATCAAAGGTGGTGCAGCCAATCCAGCTCCTCCAGTTGGTCCCGCACTTGGTGCAAAAGGGGTTAACATTATGGAATTCTGCAAGCAATACAATGCTAGAACGCAGGATAAGCCTGGAAAGGTTTTACCATGTGTTATCACTGTTTACAGTGATAAATCTTTTGATTTTGTTATCAAAACGCCTCCAACAGCGATTCAAATCATGGAAACTGTTAAACTTAAGAAAGGTTCGGCTATGCCTAACAAAACTAAAGTTGGTTCTATGACTTGGGATCAAGTTAAAACAATCGCAGAAGACAAAATGCCTGACTTAAACTGTTTTACAGTAGATGCAGCAATGTCAATGGTTGCTGGAACGGCAAGAAGTATGGGTGTAACTGTTAAAGGTGGTGATGCGCCTAAAACTAAATAGTGTTAAACATGGGAAGAATTTCTAAAAAAAGAAAAGAAGTTTTAGCAAAAGTTGACTTGGCTAAAGCATATACCTTAGTTGAAGCATGTAATTTAGTTAAGGTAATTACTACTACAAAGTTCGACGCTTCTGTAGATATCAGTGTAAGACTAGGAGTTGATCCTAGAAAAGCTAATCAAATGGTTCGTGGAACTGTTGCATTACCTCACGGAACTGGTAAGGATGTTAAAGTACTTGTACTTTGTACTCCAGACAAAGAAGCTGAAGCTAAAGCTGCAGGAGCTGATCACGTTGGTTTAGATGACTACATTGAAAAAATCAAAGGTGGATGGACAGACATCGACGTTATTATCACTATGCCTTCTGTAATGGGGAAAGTTGGTGCTTTAGGTAGAATTTTAGGTCCTAGATCTTTAATGCCTAATCCAAAAACTGGAACTGTAACGATGGAAGTTGGTAAAGCTGTTGAAGAAGTGAAAGCTGGTAAAATTGATTTTAAAGTAGATAAGTATGGTAACATTCACGCAGGTATCGGAAAAGCAAGCTTTGACGGTGATAAATTGCGCGACAATGCTGCTGAACTTGTTTCTGCATTAAACAAATTGAAACCATCTGCAGCAAAAGGTACTTACATTAAAAGTTTGTACATTTCTTCAACTATGAGTCCTAGTATTCAAATTGATGCTAAATCTGTGTTAGCTTAAAAACTTAGTAATTATGACAAAAGAAGAAAAAGCTAAATACATAGACGATCTGACTGCAGAATTAACACAAGCTGGTGTATTCTATTTGGCAGATACTTCTGAACTTTCTGTTGAAGTTATTAATAACTTACGTAGAAAATGTTTCCAATCTGGAGTAACTTTAAAAGTGGTAAAAAATACATTACTTTATAAAGCGATGGAAAGAGTGGAAGGTATTGACTATGGACAATTGTCTGAAGTACTTGCTGGACCTACATCAATTATGTTTGCAGAAGTAGGTAATGTACCTGCTAAAATTATCCAAGAATTCCGTAAGAAAAGTGCTAAACCTATTCTTAAAGGTGCATTTGTTGGTGAAGCTATCTTCATTGGAGATAACCAACTTGAAACACTTGCTAACATTAAGTCTAAAGATGAATTACTTGGTGATATCGTTGGATTACTTCAAAGTCCTGCTAAAAACGTTATATCGGCACTTAAAGGTCAAGGCGGAAAAATTGCAGGTATCTTGAAAACGCTTGAAGAAAGAGCGTAATTAATTAAATAAATTGTTAAAAATTTTAAACTAAAATAAAATGGCTGATTTAAAACAAATCGCGGAAACGCTAGTAAACCTTACAGTAAAAGAAGTTAATGAACTTGCTACAATTTTAAAAGACGAGTACGGAATCGAGCCTGCTGCTGCTGCTGCAGTTATGGTTGCTGGTGGTGCTGCTGGTGCTGGTGAAGCTGCTGAAGAGAAAACTGAATTTGATGTTATCTTGAAAGCTGGTGGTGCTAACAAACTTGCTGTAGTTAAATTGGTGAAAGAATTGACTGGTAACGGTTTGAAAGAATCTAAAGATTTAGTAGATGCTGCTCCTTCAACTTTGAAAGAAGGTATCTCTAAAGACGAAGCTGAAGCACTTAAAAACGCTCTTGTAGAGGCGGGTGCTGAAGTTGAAATTAAATAATTTCAACTAAAAAATACATAGGAAAGGCACTGCTGTATAGCTGTGCCTATTCCTATTTTTAAATGTGTGTAAATAAGAGTCCAATTTTCAATTAATTGTTTTAGCCTTGGCAACACCAACCAATAAATCGACAAGAATAAATTTTGCTTCTAGCAAAAACCCAATTGAATATCCTGATTTTCTTGATATTCAGTTAAAATCCTTCCAAGAGTTTTTCCAATTGGAAACAACTCCAGAAAACAGAAATAGTGAAGGTCTTTTTAAAGTATTTTCTGAAAACTTTCCTATTACGGATACAAGAAATCAATTTGTTTTGGAGTTCTTGGATTATTTCATTGATCCACCAAGATATACTATTGAAGAATGTATTGATAGAGGTTTAACTTACAGTGTTCCACTGAAAGCTAAATTAAAGTTGTATTGTACTGATCCTGAACATGAAGATTTTGAAACGATTGTTCAAGATGTTTATTTAGGTACAATTCCTTATATGACTCCGAAAGGATCATTCGTGGTTAACGGAGCTGAACGTGTTATTGTTTCTCAATTACACCGTTCTCCTGGTGTATTCTTTGGTCAAAGTCGTCATGCGAACGGTACTAAATTATACTCTGCTCGTGTTATTCCTTTTAAAGGTTCTTGGATTGAATTCGCTACTGACATTAATAACGTTATGTATGCGTATATCGATCGTAAAAAGAAATTACCTGTAACAACTTTGTTCCGTGCAATCGGATACGAAACGGATAAAGATATCCTTGAAATATTCGGATTAGCGGATGAAGTAAAAGTTACGAAAGTTAATTTGAAAAAATTAATCGGAAGAAAACTTGCTGCTCGTGTATTAAAAACATGGATCGAAGATTTCGTTGATGAAGATACTGGAGAAGTTGTATCTATCGAACGTAACGAAGTAATTTTAGATCGTGAAACTATCATCGCTGATGAACATATCGATTTAATTATCGATGCAGGAGTTAAAACGGTTATCCTACATAAAGAAGATGTAAATTCTGCTGACTTTACGATTATTTATAATACGTTACAGAAAGATACATCTAACTCTGAAAAAGAGGCTGTAGAACATATCTATAGACAACTTCGTAATGCTGAACCACCAGATTATGAAACTGCAAAAGGTGTTTTTGAGAAATTATTCTTCTCAGATACACGTTATGATTTGGGTGAAGTAGGGCGTTTCAGATTAAATAAAAAATTAAAATTAGAAGACACTGAGACTTCTCGCGTGTTAACTAAAAATGATATAATCTGTATCATCAAATATTTGATTGAATTAATAAATTCAAAAGCAGATGTTGATGATATCGATCACTTATCAAATCGTCGTGTTAGAACTGTAGGTGAGCAATTATATGCTCAGTTTGGTGTAGGTTTAGCACGTATGGCAAGAACAATTCGTGAGCGTATGAATGTGCGTGATAACGAAGTATTCACACCAATCGATTTGATCAACGCTAAAACATTATCTTCCGTAATTAATTCTTTCTTTGGAACTAACCAGTTATCTCAATTTATGGATCAAACGAATCCATTATCTGAGGTTACACATAAACGCCGTTTATCGGCTCTAGGACCTGGTGGTTTATCAAGAGAAAGAGCTGGTTTTGAGGTTCGTGACGTTCACTATACACACTACGGTCGTTTGTGTACTATCGAAACTCCAGAGGGACCAAACATTGGTTTAATTTCTTCATTGTGTGTATACGCGAAAGTGAATAAATTAGGTTTTATCGAAACTCCTTACCGTGCTGTTGTAGATGGTAAAGTGAAATTAGATGAGCCTGTTTATTTAACAGCTGAAGAAGAAGATGCAAAAATGATTGCACAAGCCAATGCAAATATTGACGATTCTGGTAAATTCTTAAACGATGTAGTTAAAGCACGTTTTGAAGGTGATTTCCCAGTTGTTAATCCTAAAAATTTACATTTGATGGATGTTGGTGCTAACCAAATTGCATCTATCGCTGCCTCTTCTATTCCTTTCTTGGAACATGATGATGCTAACCGTGCTTTGATGGGATCTAACATGCAACGTCAAGCAGTTCCATTATTGAAACCAAATTCTCCAATCGTTGGTACAGGTATCGAGCGTTTAGTTGCGCGTGATTCTCGTGTATTAATCAATGCAGAAGGAAATGGTACTGTAGAATATGTTGATGCAAATGAAATCGTAATTCGTTATGATTGGAATGCGGATGATAAATTAGTTAGTTTTGATAGTGAGACTAAGCATTATGCATTAACTAAGTTCCAAAAAACAAATCAAAGTACGACTATCAACTTGAAACCAATTGTTAAAAAAGGGGATAAAGTTGAAAAAGGGCAAGTGCTTTGTGAAGGTTATGCAACGCAACAAGGTGAATTAGCTTTAGGTCAAAATCTTAAAGTAGCTTTCATGCCTTGGAAAGGGTATAACTTTGAGGATGCGATTGTTATTTCTGAAAAAGTTGTTCGTGATGACATCTTTACTTCTATTCATATAGATGAGTACACATTGGAAGTAAGAGATACAAAACGTGGTATGGAAGAATTAACATCAGACATACCTAATGTTAGTGAAGAAGCGACTAAAGACTTAGATGAAAACGGTTTAATTCGTATCGGAGCTGAGATTAAAGAAGGAGATATTTTAATTGGTAAAATTACACCTAAAGGGGAAACAGATCCATCTCCAGAAGAAAAATTATTACGTGCTATCTTTGGTGACAAAGCTGGTGATGTAAAAGATGCTTCTTTGAAAGCTGGTCCTTCTTTGAGAGGAGTTGTTATCGGTAAAAAATTGTTTTCTCGTTCTGTAAAAGATAGAAAATCTAAAGCACAAGACAAACCAATTTTGGAGTCTTTAGATGCAGATTATGAAAAAGATTTCCATGCTTTAAAAGAAAAATTAGTTGATAAATTAGTTGGTATTTTAGGTGAAACTAAATCAAATGGAGTTTTTAATAATTTCAAAGAAGAAATTATTAAAAAAGGAAGTAAATTCTCCCATAAAGCGTTACTTTCTATTGATTACTCTATTGTAAATCCTGCAAACTGGACTGCTGATACAAATATCAATACGTTAATTGGTCGTGTAATTCATAACTTCACAATCAAGGCAAACGATTTATTGGGTGCTTACAAACGAAAAAAATTCCATATTTCTGTAGGAGATGAACTACCTGCTGGAATTGTTAAAATGGCTAAAGTTTATATCGCTAAAAAACGTAAGTTAAAAGTAGGTGATAAAATGGCAGGACGTCATGGTAATAAAGGTATTGTTGCGAACATCGTTCGTCAAGAAGACATGCCATTCTTAGCAGATGGAACACCAGTTGATATCGTATTGAATCCACTTGGGGTACCTTCACGTATGAACTTAGGTCAAATTTATGAAACAGTTCTTGGATGGGCTGGTGAAAAATTAGGTGTTAAGTTTGCTACGCCAATCTTTGATGGTGCTACGCCGGATGAAATTAACGATTGGACAGATAAAGCAGGAGTACCTAGATCAGGTAAGACATACTTATATGATGGAGGTACTGGAGATAGATTCCACCAAACTGCAACAGTAGGTGTAATTTATATGCTGAAATTATCGCACATGGTAGATGATAAAATGCATGCTCGTTCTATCGGACCATATTCGTTAATTACGCAACAACCATTAGGTGGTAAAGCACAATTCGGAGGTCAGCGTTTTGGTGAGATGGAGGTTTGGGCATTAGAAGCATTCGGTGCTGCTAATATCCTACAAGAAATCTTAACTGTTAAATCGGATGATGTAATGGGTCGTGCTAAAGCTTATGAAGCGATAGTTAAAGGAGATAATATTCCAGAACCAGGTATTCCTGAATCATTCAATGTATTATTACATGAATTGAGAGGTTTAGGATTAAATATCTCTATGGATTAATTCTCTAGTTGTTGAATTTGAAAACAAGCAATATATAATGGCTTTTAGAAAAGAAACACCAAAAAAACAAAGTAGTTTTAATAAAATCACTATTTCACTTGCTTCTCCAGAAATTATTCTGGAGCAGTCAAGTGGTGAGGTATTAAAACCTGAAACTATCAATTATAGAACTTACAAACCTGAAAGAGATGGTTTGTTTTGTGAGCGTATTTTTGGACCTGTTAAGGATTATGAATGTCACTGTGGTAAATACAAACGTATTCGTTATAAAGGAATCGTATGTGACCGTTGTGGGGTTGAAGTAACAGAGAAAAAAGTACGTCGTGAGCGTATGGGTCATATTTCTTTAGTTGTACCTGTAGCACATATTTGGTATTTCCGTTCGTTACCAAACAAAATTGGTTACTTATTAGGTTTACCTACAAAAAAATTAGATCAAATCATTTATTATGAGCGTTATGTAGTTATCCAAACTGGTACTGCAGCTCATTTAGATGGATCTCCACTTAAATATTTGGATTTCTTAACAGAAGAAGAATATTTGGATATCTTAGAATCGGATGTTGTTTCTAAAGACAATCATCATTTAGAAGATACGGATCCTAATAAATTTATCGCGAAAATGGGTGCTGAAGCACTTCACGATTTATTAAAAGGATTAAATTTAGATGAATTATCTTTTAGTCTTCGTCATAGCGCAAATACTGAAACTTCAGTACAACGTAAAAACGAAGCATTAAAAAGACTTCAAGTTGTTGAGTCCATGCGTGAATCACAAACACGTATCGAAAACAGACCTGAATGGATGATTGTTAAAGTTGTACCTGTTATTCCACCAGAATTACGTCCATTAGTTCCACTAGATGGAGGTCGTTTTGCCACATCTGACTTAAATGACTTATATCGTCGTGTAATAATTCGTAACAATCGTTTAAAACGTTTGATCGAAATCAAAGCTCCTGAAGTTATCTTACGTAATGAGAAACGTATGCTTCAAGAATCTGTTGATTCCTTATTTGACAACTCTCGTAAATCGAGTGCTGTTAAAACGGAATCAAACAGACCATTGAAATCGTTATCAGATTCATTAAAAGGTAAACAAGGTCGTTTCCGTCAAAACTTACTAGGTAAACGTGTCGATTATTCTGCTCGTTCTGTAATTGTTGTTGGACCAGATTTAAAATTACACGAATGTGGTCTTCCTAAAGATATGGCTGCTGAACTATACAAACCGTTCATTATTCGTAAGATGATTGAGCGTGGTATCGTAAAAACAGTTAAATCTGCGAAGAAAATCGTTGATAAAAAAGATCCTGTAGTTTGGGATATCTTAGAAAGTATATTAAAAGGTCACCCAGTATTATTAAACCGTGCTCCTACTTTGCACCGTTTGGGTATCCAAGCTTTCCAACCTAAATTAATTGAAGGAAAAGCAATACGTTTACACCCATTGGTAACTACGGCTTTCAATGCCGATTTCGATGGTGATCAGATGGCAGTTCACTTACCATTAGGTAATGCTGCAATTTTGGAAGCTCAATTGTTAATGTTAGCTTCACACAATATCTTGAATCCAGCGAATGGTGCACCTATTGCTGTACCATCTCAAGACATGGTGTTAGGTTTGTATTATATTACAAAAGCACGTGTTTCTACACCTGAGCGTAAGGTAATTGGTGAAGGTGGTATTTTCTACTCTCCGGAAGAAGTTATCATTGCGCATAATGAAGGTAAATTAGAATTACATGCACCTATTAAAGTAAAAACATACGATTTAAATGAAAACGGTGTTCCTACTTTAATGATGATTGACACAACTTGTGGTCGTACATTATTTAATCAACATGTTCCTAGAGAAGTTGGTTTCGTAAATGATGTATTAACTAAAAAAGCATTAAGAGATATTATCGGTAACGTATTAAAAGTTTCTGGTACAGCTCGTACTGCTCAATTCCTAGATGATATCAAAGAATTAGGTTACCATATGGCTTTCAAAGGTGGATTGTCTTTCAACTTAGATGATATTATCATTCCTAATGAAAAAGCGGTATTAGTTGGTAAAGCGGAGGCTGATGTGTTAGAAGTTATGAGTAACTATAACATGGGTCTTATTACAAATAATGAGCGTTATAACCAGATTATTGATATTTGGACGCACACAAACTCTCGTTTGACTGAGACGTTGATGGATCAATTGAAAAATGATAACCAAGGATTCAATTCTATCTATATGATGTTTGACTCTGGAGCTCGTGGATCAAGAGAACAAATTCGTCAGTTGTCAGGTATGAGGGGGTTGATGGCGAAACCTCAAAAATCTGGTGCTTCTGCACAAGAGATTATCGAGAATCCTATTTTATCTAACTTTAAAGAAGGATTATCAATTCTTGAGTACTTTATTTCTACGCACGGTGCACGTAAAGGTCTTGCGGATACCGCACTTAAAACTGCCGATGCAGGTTACTTAACACGTCGTTTAGTAGATGTATCTCAAGATGTTATCATTAATCAAAATGATTGTGGTACGTTAAGAGGTTTGGTTGCTACTGCATTAAAGAAAAATGATGAGATTGTTGAGCCATTATTAGATCGTATTGTTGGTAGAACTTCTGTTCACGATATTTATAATCCAGATACAAACAAATTGATTGTTAAATCTGGAGATTTAATTACGCAAAATTCTGGTGAAGAAATTACTGCTGCTGGAATTGAAGAAGTTGAAATTCGTTCTGTTCTTACATGTGAAATGCGTAGAGGAGTTTGTTCTAAATGTTATGGAATTAGTTTATCTACACACCGTTTAGCGCAAGAGGGAGATACAGTAGGAGTTGTAGCTGCTCAATCAATTGGTGAGCCAGGTACACAGTTGACGTTACGTACATTCCACGTTGGGGGTACTGCATCGAATACTACGGATATCTCGGATATGAAAGCAAAAGCGACAGGTTCTTTAGAAATTGACGAATTACGTACAATTGATTTAAAAACTGCAGATGGAGTTAAGAAAATTGTTGTTGGTCGTTCTGCTGAGTTGAAAATCACAGACGATAATACAGGAATTGTATTGATGTCAACAAACGTACCTTATGGTTCTGAATTAATGATTGAAAATAATTCAAAAATCAAAAAAGGTGACGTTATCTGTAAATGGGACCCTTACAATGCTGTAATCGTTTCTGAAGTTTCAGGTAAAGTTGTTTATGATAATGTAATCGAAGGTATTACTTACCGTGAGGAAGTCGATGAACAAACAGGATTTACTGAAATCGTAATTATCGAATCTCGTGATAAGAAGAAAAACCCTGCTATTCACATTATCGATCCAAAAACTAAAGAAGTTTTAAGAGAATATAGTTTACCTGTTGATGCACACGTTTCTGTAAATGAAGGTGATAAAGTTGAAGCAGGGGTTACCTTAGTAAAAATCCCACGTGTATCTGGTAAAACTGGAGATATCACAGGAGGTTTACCACGTGTAACAGAGTTATTCGAGGCTAGAAATCCTTCTAACCCAGCTGTAGTTTCTGAAATTGATGGTATTGCTGCTTTTGGCAAAATCAAACGTGGAAATAGAGAGATTATAATCACTTCTAAAACTGGTGAAGAACGACGTTATTTAGTTCCACTTTCTAAACATATCTTAGTACAAGAAAATGATTTCGTTCGTGCTGGTCAACCATTATCTGATGGTGCTATCACTCCAAATGATATCTTAAACATTGAAGGTCCAACGAAAGTACAAGAGTACATCGTGAACGAAATTCAAGAGGTATACCGTTTACAAGGGGTGAAAATTAATGACAAACACTTCGAGGTTATTGTACGTCAAATGATGCTTAAAGTTGAAATCGTGGATGGTGGAGACACTAAATTCTTAGAAGGACAATCCGTACATAAAGCGGACTTCATGGAAGAAAACGATGCATTGTATGGTATGATGGTTGTAACAGATTCTGGTGATTCAGAAGAGTTACGTTCAGGACAAATTATTTCTTCTCGTAAATTACGTGATGAGAATTCTCAATTGAAACGTGCTGATAAGAAAATAGCAGTTGCAAGAGAGGCGGTTCCTGCAACATCTACACCATTGTTACAAGGTATTACTAGAGCATCTTTACAGACACAATCATTTATTTCTGCTGCTTCTTTCCAAGAAACAACAAAAGTATTAAATGAAGCTGCGATTTCTGGAAAAGAAGATCATTTATTAGGATTGAAGGAAAATGTAATTGTTGGACATTTAATACCAGCAGGAACAGGAACACGTAAATTCCAAAAAATGGTTGTTTCTTCTAAAGAAGCGTTAGAAGAGTTACAAGAAAATTAATAATAGATTACATGAAAAGGGCTTATGAAAGTAAGCCCTTTTTTTATTTAAAAAAGTATGGAAAATACAGAAAATCAAATAACCATTGAGTTAAATGAAGAAACTGCTGCTGGAATTTATTCTAATTTAGCGATCATTACACACTCAAATGCTGAGTTTGTGTGTGATTTTGTGCAAATGTTACCAGGAATGCCAAAAGCGCAAGTAAAATCTCGTATTATCATGACACCGAATAATGCAAAAAGATTAATGCGTGCATTGATCGATAATGTTCAAAAATATGAACAAGCAATGGGTGTTATTAATGAGGAAGATATTCCAGGAACACCACCAATGAGTTTTGGTACTCCAACAACACAAGCGTAATTCATAATAATGAAATTTTAAAAGAGGTTAAACAGGTAGTTTTAACCTCTTTTTTGTTATATAGATGTCTAGTCCTGAAATAGCGATACAAAATTTTAATCGTTATGGAAAAAGTAGAAAAAGTCGTTTACGAAAAACGTAGTCAAAAGGATTACTCAATGAGTTTTAAACTGTCCGTAGTTCAAGAAATAGAACGAATGGAGTTGTCTGTTAC
>CANFHU010000033.1 GCA_947446925.1 Flavobacteriia bacterium | reverse complement strand
TAATGAACCGATACGAGTAAAAAAACCACACCTAAAAACGCACCAAACAATGCAATTATCAATTGTAAAAAAGACTGATTTCGTAATACTATTTTTCGTAACATTAAATGGAAATTAATTGATCGAAAGAACATGTAACATCTTTACCTAAAGTTGTCAAAACCCAACCTGCCTGCTGATTTTCGCATGCTTTATTTATTAAACCCATACAAATCTCCGCGTTTTTAGTATCTAAATGAGAAAATGGTTCGTCCAACAATAACCACGAAAACGGCTGACAAATAGCACGAATTATAGCTACTCGTTGTTGTTGTCCCATGGACAAATTCCCACATTTTACATTTAATTTTTCAAACAAACCAACTTGTGCAATAAGTGTGATTAACTCTTCCCGAGTAAAGTGATTGGTTAAATCATTTTTCAACTGTAAATTTTCAAGTACAGTAAGTTGCGGAAACAATTGTAAATCTTGAAATACAATAGCTACTTTGTTTTTTCGATATAGACTCCATGTGGTATTTGAAAAATTGGAAAGTAATTGTCCATCTACTCTAATTTCACCGGTATAGTCTTTGCGAATGCCAAACAACAGATGTATTAAAGTTGACTTCCCGCTACCACTTGAAGCTTCTACAACTACTTTCTTTCCCTTTTCTAGAATTACATTTTGATTCCACAACGAATTTTCGTTTTGACGTATGGAAGAAAGTGGCGTTGGAACTACATGATTAAAATGAATATCCATTTTTATACTTATACTATTCAATCAAAAGTACTTAATTATTTCAAGTTGGAAAGTACCTCTTTTACCTGTAAATCTATTTCTGTGTTTTCTAACCAAAAGGCATGTTCATACCTTCTAAACCAGGTTAATTGACGTTTAGCGTATCTTCGAGTATTTTGTTTAATTAATCGTATTGCTTCTTCTAAAGTAATTTCTGCATTTAAATAACGAAATAATTCCGAATACCCAACCGTATTTAAGGTTTGTAAATATGACAAATGCGCTACTGATTTTACTTCCTCCAATAACCCAGAAGAAATCATTTGATCCACACGTTTTTCAATACGTGCATATAAAATTTCTCTTGGATGATTAATGATAAAATAATGCGACTCAAACTTTCGTTGCTCTTTTGTATTATTTTCTAAATATGAACTAAAAGTGTTCCCTGTATTTCGAATTACTTCTAGTGCGCGAATTACACGTGTAGTATTTGCACGATCTACCTGAGAGTAATAATTAGGATCCTTGAAATGGAGTTCCATTAATAAAGTATCCAAACCTAGTTGAACTAACTCATCATTTAACTGACTTCGAATCTCCGGATTAAAAGGAATTTTATCTAATCCAACACAAAGCGCATCTATAAATAACCCAGAACCACCAACCAATATAATGGTATCTTTCGTTTTAAATTCTTCTTGTAACACCAATAAAGCTTCGTTCGCAAACACAGAGGCAGACAAAGGGTCTTCTAATGAATGACTATCTATAAAATGATGCTTGACTCCTGCTTGTTCTTCCAAACTTGGTTTTGCTGTACCTATTGCTACTTCCTTATAAAACTGCCTCGAATCCGCAGACAATATACAGGTTTGGAAGTGTTTTGCTAAACGTATTCCTAAAGCAGTTTTTCCACTTGCTGTAGGACCAGCAATGACTATCAATCGTTTTTTACTCATAAAGAGATTTCAATGTTTGATAACGATGGTAAACTTCCTTTACATAGGAAGCAATACGTTTGCCTTTTCTTTTACGTAAAACTACTTCTACGTTATTATCCCATACCAAAGGATTTAAACCCTTTTCAATAGCGCGTTTTTGTGCTTTTTCAATGGGAGAATGTCCAGCATTATACGTGGCAAAAACAAATTTTATACGTTGATGATAATCTGGTATGTTGTTCCATAATTTAAAATCTGCAACAATTTTCTTCATACCTGCCTTGATTTGCGAAGCAGGTGAAGATGCTGCATGCACACCATACCGTTTTCCTGTTCCAGGCATAAATTGCATCAATCCAAAGGCTCCTCCCTTTCCTTTGATATACGGTGTGAAATTGGATTCTTGTTGAACAATTGCGCCAATAATATGCCATTCCATATTATATTTCTTAGCTTCTTTTTTAAATAATTTATCGAAAGAAGAAAGTTTACCACCACCAGAATTTAAATAATCCGCATAGGTCAAATGTGATAATTCTTTGCCATCAAAATATTTTTTCTTTAAAAATCTAAAATGCGGTGTTTTCCGGAAGGCCTTAATCCAAACATTTATACTTTCCTTGAGTTTAGGATTATTTTTACGAATACCAAATGCTATTTGTTGCTTAATGCTCAAACGTAAATGATGATCCAAATGGCTAAAAGCATATGCGTTAGCGACTGCGATATGATTATCTACCACCGTGTAATCAATTTCTTTATTGGCTACCTTTGCTAATAATTTTTCAGGGGAATAATTACCTTCTAACGCCTGAATATCGATTGGTTCTCCAATTTCTTGTTCCAAATACTTTATACGGTGGTAATAACTTGAATTTTTCCAAACAGCAATTTTCTTATGCGCTAATTGCATGGGATCTTTGATGTATTGTGGAGTTGAATCCGAAGGTAAACGTTGAATTAACACTTGCGCTGAACGCAAATAAGGCAACGAAAAATCTATTGTTTTCTTACGGTCTTTACTAATGGTATAACTACACGCAATCAAATCACCTTCCATTCTATTTAACTGCAGATCAACATTATCTAGATTAGAAATAAGTTTCACTTCCAATTTAACCCCAATACTTTTAGCGTATTCTTTCAAGAGTTCATATTCAAAGCCCATTTTAACACCTTCTAATTCTAAATACGATGTTGAACTGTTTTCCGCAAGTACTACTAATTTTTTATTCGCCACAATTGCTGGTAAATCTGAGTTTTCCGAAGAATTTATATAAAAAGCATATTTTTCGGTATTTCTTTTACACGAAAAAAGAATCAATAGGGAGAAAATCAAAAAACTTAAAATTCGTATTTTAAACATACGCGAAGTATTACGTTCATAAAGAACATGTTAAACCTTAATTAATTTATACGTAAGATGTAATAAAAGGTTACTAATCACTAAATCAAGACACTAACTCCTAATCTAAAAAATTAATGTTATTGTGTGCGTTGAATTTGTATTTTTGCATTTCAATAACAAAAAAATGAATAGAGCGCAAATCCTTATTTTTAATTTTTTAGATGTATTTTACCCCATCTTCAAACGATTTATGGATAAGCAAACCTACCATTATTTAGCATGTGGAGGAGGAAATACTTTATTTGGATTAGTACTATTTTTTATATGTGAACACTATGTTTTTCACCAAGTAAATGTGGATATTGGATTTTTTGCTATCAAACCACACATTGCTTCCTTTATCGTTTCTTTTGCTATCACCTTCCCTATTGGTTTTTTATTAAGCAAATATGTGGTATGGAATGACAGTAATTTACCTGGAAAAAAACAATTTACACGTCATTTATTTTTTGTGATTTTCAGTGTATTTCTGAACTACACCTTACTTAAAGTTTTTGTAGATTATTTAGATTGGTGGCCAATGCCTAGTCAAGTATTAACAACTTCTATCATAGTGATTTTTAGTTATCTGGCTCAAAAATATTTCACATTCAAATAACTAGTCAAACGTTAATCCTTCTTCATTGGATTTAACACTTTGACTTTCTACGCCATAATCCAATCTTTTTGTTGTCACATACCTTGGGACATAATAAGCACTTTCATTAAAGCGATCTATGGTTATTCCTTTGGAAGAGGATGCATGTATAAATTTGATTCCTTCTGTAGGGTGTACTTCATAAATTATCGCAACATGACCAATTCTACTAGAACCTGAATTACTTCCTTTAAAAAACATCAGATCACCCGGTTTTGCTTCCGAAAGTTTTACTGTTCTTCCATACTCTGCTAAACCATAACTAGAATGGATTACATCTAAACCAAAATTCCCCAATACGTACGAGACAAATCCGGAACAATCAAAACCAGTTGGAGATGCTCCAGAACTCAAATAAGGAGTTCCCAAAAATGTTTTTGCGAAACCCAACATATTGTCTACATAAGCACTATTATTTTGAGGTAAAGAATCTACATGTACTTTAAAATCTAATTTGGCGGATGATTTAGCATTTGGAATTGAATCTTTTTTAACCGTTCCTTGTGCGCATACCTGAACGGTTTGTACACAACAAAAAAATAAAAAAAATAAAATATAGATGCTGGATGTTTTCATTCGTTTGCAAAAATATCACTATTTTCACAGCGTAAAACCTAAGTCTTGAATAAAGTATCTACAGAAAATCTTACAAAATTGTACTACACCATAGGTGAAGTATCTGCAATGTTTAATGTAAACACTTCATTAATAAGATTTTGGGAAAAAGAATTTCAAGTTATTTCTCCTAAAAAAAACCGTAAAGGCAATCGATTATTTACGATAAAAGATATTGAAAATATTAACAAAATTTATCATTTAGTAAAAATCAAAGGTTTTACATTAGATGGAGCAAAAAATTCATTAAAGGCAAAAGAAGATTATTCTCACGAGGAAAAATTAACAGATAACGAGGAAGTTATAGAACGTTTAAAAGCAATAAAAGAATTGTTGCTTACGATGAAAACGGCTAACTAAGTACTTACTTAGTCAATTCGTTTTTCTGTTCTTCTTGATAAAGACGATTCAAATATTCCAAGGACTCTAGTATTTCTTGTTCTGAAATCTCTTGATTAATAACACTTTCTCCAATACCTATCAATAAGACACACAAAATTTTCTGTTGCTCATTCTTTTTATCATTAAGCATTAATTGATAAATTTCATGTAGATTTTCATTGGATAAGTCAATACTTTCATAATTTGAAAGTAATACCTTTTCAATTTCATTTAATTCAGACAAAGTGATGAAATTCTTTTTAAAAGAAATAAATGATTCTGCCAAAATACCTAATGCAACTGCGTATCCATGGGAAATTGGATCTTTTGTAACAAAATGCCCCTCTAATGCATGGCCTATCGTATGTCCAAAATTTAATTTTTTGCGCAGTCCACCTTCAAAAGGATCTTCTAATACGATTCCATTTTTTATGGATAACGATGTGTAGATAAGTTCATTTGAAAATTCTTTTTCTACCTCCTTTAATCCAGATAGATCTGACCAATGTTTTGCATTGACAATCAAACCATGTTTTAGCATTTCTGCAAAACCATTGTACATTTCTCCTACGGGCAGAGTTTGTAAAAACGCTGGATCAATAAATACTGCCTTTGGATCTGCAAAAAGCCCTAATTGATTTTTATATTTCCCTAAATCTACACCTGTTTTACCTCCAATGGAAGCATCTACCATGGCTAATAAAGTAGTAGGTATGTTTATAAAATCGATACCTCTTTTATAAATAGATGCCGTAAACCCACCTATATCCGTAACAATACCACCTCCTAAATTTAGCACAACATCCTTTCTATCTATCTGATAATCTGTCCATGTCTCCCAAATCTGCGCACATAAATCTAATACCTTACTACTTTCTCCTTCCGGAATTAAAATAACTTCAGCTTCCCTTAAAAAATCAAACGTGGTAAGTAAATACTCCAAACAAAATTCATTTGTATTTTCATCTACAATGATGATTTTTCGAGAGGTTGCATAATTATTTTCCATCAAATCTTGAAAAGAAGATGCATCTAAATCATTAATTTCGATTAAGTATCCGTTCGATTTGAGTGTGTAAGACATAGGTGTGAAATTATTAATTGAAGATACAAAATACAATATATTTTTAAAAGCGTTGATTTTTCAATTCAAAATATTGAATTTTTACATAAAATGAAAGTATTTTTGTACTATGATAACGTTTGAAAATACAGAAATTGCTTTTAAAAGCAAAACCGATAAAGACTTAATTAGAGCTTATTGGTTATTTAAAATAATTGGATATCCACGTGTTGTAAAATTTGGAAAGTGGTTTACAGAAATAGCCTTGAAATTAAATTTACCAATCGATGGAATCATCAAAAAAACCATATTTAAACAGTTTTGCGGTGGAGTTAATATAGAAGATTGTTCTTCAAAAATCAAGGAACTAAACGACTATAAAATTGGAACAATCCTTGACTATTCTGTAGAAGGAAAAACAGAAGAAGTGGATTTTGAGAAAACGACGCAAGAAATAATCGCAACCATACTTAAAGCAAAAGATAATCCTGCTATACCTTTTGCGGTGTTTAAAATAACAGGCATTGCGACATTTTCAATTCTGGAAAAAGCAAACGATATTCAGAATGAACTTTCCGATCTAGAGAAGAAAGCATACCTAGGAATTATTCAACGAGTTGAACGAATCTGTGAAGCTGCATACAAGAATAATGTACCCGTATTTATTGATGCAGAGGAAACTTGGATTCAAGACAGTATTGATCGCATCACTTTATCGATGATAATGAAATTCAATAAAGAAAAAGCAATCGTTTTCAATACCCTTCAAATGTATCGTCACGATAGAATTGATTTTTTGAGAAAATTAATCGAAGAGACACATAAAGGTAATTACCATTATGGTATTAAATTGGTTCGTGGAGCATATATGGAAAAAGAACGTGAACGCGCAATACAATTTGGATATCCTTCACCAATTCAAAATACGAAAGAAGACTCGGATAGAGATTATAACCTTGCATTAGAATTAATTTGTAGCAACTTAGATTGTTTAGCACTTTGTGCAGGGACACATAACGAAGAAAGTTCACTATATTTAACACAACTCATTGCAGAAAAAGGGTTAGATAAAAATGCTGACAACTTATATTTTGCGCAATTATTAGGTATGAGTGATCACATTTCTTACAATCTTGCAGCAAATGATTTTCATGTAGCTAAATATGTACCATATGGTCCAATTAAGGAGGTTCTTCCTTATCTACTTCGTCGTGCAGACGAAAACACATCCGTAGCAGGACAAACAAGTAGAGAATTATCTTTACTTTCTTTCGAAAAAAACAGAAGAAAAAAATAAATGTCCATTTCTCAAATTAGAAAAGCAAAAGATCGAAAGCGAGCGTTATTCTACAAAACACTTGCTTTGTTTTTATTTTTTATTGCATGTAATGGATTATGGATTACTTTTTTCTATGAAGATGATACACTTAATATTATTTATGGAATTTTAACTCCGTTATTATATTGCATAATTTATTATCGTATAAAAAAAACTCGTAAACGATTTAAATCAAAAATTAAATCACACATTTACATACCAATAATCTATGCGTTATTTGGTTTATTTTGGTATGGCTTTGCTTCGTTTTTCATTTATGTAAGTGACAAATTAGATGGTACTGAAGATGAAGTTTACGAGGCAAATATAGAAGCGCTAAACGAACAAAATAAAGAAACATTAGTTCAACTTAATGACTCTAAAAATCTGTTTGAAAAGTTAAATATTCAAACATTCTTTCTTTTCAATCCAAACCTTGCTTACCCTTGTAAAGCGGCAGAAGAAATTGAAATGGCATTTACCAAAAAACTAAAAAATACCGCGATACATCATTCTAAACAACAAACAAATACGATTATTATTTTTGTTATCTTATTTCTGATTCAAATTGGTGCAATTTATGTCTCTGAACGCTATATTTATCCTAAAATAAAACCTAAAGTAGTTACTCATAGAAAAAGAATTCATACATTCTTAAAAATAGATGATGCATTCATTGATGAAAAAAGAGTACATGAAGAAGTTAAATTAACACCTAAATCTTCTTCTACTGATTTCCCTAAATTATAAAGTTAATTTTCAGGATTAGGTTCAAATTTTAACAACGCTATTTTTTCACCATCAAATACGCCATAGGTAAAATAGTGAATCCAATCTCCTAGATTAATATACGTTGCGGTTTCAACTTGTTGTAGAATTGGTAGATGTCGATGTCCGAAAACAAAGATGTCGATATTATCCTTTTGTAATTCTTCTTTACAATAATGTATCAACCATTCTTTTTCTTCTCCTAAAAAAACCTCATCTAGATGTCCAGATTTGGCACGACTTCTTTTAGATAAAAAATCAGCAAGACCGATTCCAATATTTGGATGAATAAATCCAAACAGAGATTGAATCCAACGATTTTTAAATACTTTTTTTAATCGTTTGTATCCATAGTCCCCTGGTCCGAGTCCATCGCCATGTCCTATGTATAGTTTTTTACCATTAATGGATGTAATCAATGGTTCATAATGAAGTGTTACGCCTAATTCTTTTGGCAAATAATCAAACGCCCACATATCATGGTTTCCTGTAAAAAAATGTACAGGTATTCCTGCGTCTGTAAACTCAGCAATCTTACCTTGTAAACGTACAAATCCTTTAGGAATTGCAAACTTATACTCAAACCAAAAATCGAAAATATCGCCTACTAAATATAAGGCTTCACAGTCCGATTTAATTTGATCTAACCAAGTACAAATCTGACGTTCACGAATACGACTTTTTTCATAGGTTGGTGCACCTAAATGAAAATCAGAGGCGAAATATACTTTTTTGGATGGTTTTAATTGCATACTTAAAAACCAAAGACATTTTTCAAAAGTTCCCCTAACTCTTCTCCTCGTACATTTGTTTTAATGATTTTACCATCTTTATCTATTAAGACAGTAAATGGAATCCCAGTAACTTTATACAATTGAGCAGCCTCGTTAGACCAAGCCTTTAGATCACTTACATGATTTGTCCATGATAAATTATCTCTTTTAATTGCTTCCTGCCAAGCGTTTTTATCTTTATCCAAAGACACACTCATCACCGTAAATCCAGCATCCTTATATTTCTCGTAAATCTTAACCACATTTGGATTCTCTCGTCTGCACGGTCCACACCATGAAGCCCAAAAATCTAGTAAAACAACTTTTCCTCTTAAATCAGATAATCGTAATGGTTTACCATCTAATTTGGGTTGCATAAAATCTAAGGCTTCTTTTCCTGGCATTAAAAAAGCCATCTCATCGTGTTTGGCTTTGAAATTTAAATAATTCGATTTCACAAAATTTACGGTTGGCGCACCATCAAATCCCTTTACAATCTGATCCACTAACATTTCATATACCTCAAAGTTTTGATTGGGATCAAAAAGAGATAATAACGGTAATAACGCTGGAGAATTTTGATTCGCATTAAAAAACTCTTGTTTATAGGTTTCAAAGGATTGGAAAACAGATGTAAACGACTCATTCACTGCTTTTTCTTGATCTGGATGCTGCTGTAGATATGCATTTGCAGAATCTTTTTTACGGTTGTAATCTTCTAATCGGATGATAAATTTGTTTAATTGTGCACTTTCTTCCGAACCAACTAAATTCATAAATTGAATCAAATTTTTCCCATCACCATATACTTGAATGGATGAGTTATCACGCAGAACAAGATTAATATGTTGGTTTTTAGATATTCTCAATACATAAATATCTTTAGAAGGTAGGGTTCCAGCTAACGTGAAATTACCCTTTTTATCCACTTTAGTTTTCAATAAGTCTCGGTACCCTTGACCATTATATTGCGAAATACAAACTGTATCTTGCAGTAAATTAAATACATTACCACTTACTGTTACTTTAATTGGTGTTTGAGAATAGGACACCACCGTTAGGCATACTCCTAAAATTAATACTAAATACTTCATATATTATAATTTCAATAAGGAAATAATTTTTTGTTCTAATGCGTCTCCCTGTAAATTCTTTCCAACTATCGTTCCATTCGCATCAATTAATACCGTAAAAGGAATGGAGTTGAAACCAAATTGTTGCACTAAAGGGGTTTCCCATTGCATCAGATCACTTACGTGCGTAGACCAAACTAGACCATCCGCTTTAATTGCTCTTTTCCAAGCCTCTTTATCTTTATCTAAGGAAACACTGTAGATGGTGAAATTTTGATTTTTATATTTATTATAAAGCGCAACAACATGTGGATTTGCCTGTCTACAAGGTCCACACCAAGACGCCCAAAAATCAATAAAGACAACTTTACCACGCAAAGAACCCAAACTTATTCGTTTACCAGATGGGTCCGGTAAATTAATCTCTGGTGCTTGTTGTGAAGATGTATTTGTTCCCTTAAATTCTGCATATGCATTTTTTATTTGCTCAATTTGCATTTCTAACGAACGCGTAATCGGAGAACGTGGATAAGCAGATTTATATGCAGTTAATACCGTTTTTAACACCTCTAAATTTTCTACATCCCAATTATCAAATCCCATCGCTGGGGTCATTGAAGTAGTTAACACAATATTAGCAGGATTAGAAGGATCTTTTAGCATTTGAGATTTGGCATATAAATCCAATGGTTTTTTTATCTCAAAAAACTGTTTGATTTTATCTTCTTCTTTAATAGACTTATCGTTGATTAAATTCATTTGTTTATATGCAAACTCATTGAAAATCTGCATATATTTTGTTATTGCGTTTGTCCACTTAGCTCCCGTTATTTTAGGTAATTGCTCAAATGTGGCATAATTTGCACTAACACGAATTTTATCATTCGGACACAAGGTTAAAGGGACACTTTTAATTTGATCTTTCCCAACACGTAATTGGTATAAACCAAACCCTTTAATATTTCCATTAATTTTAAAAGTCCCATCCACTTCTGTTTGAGATTCTGCAATTTTTATAACACCTCGTGCACTTTGTGCCTCTACAGAAACTTGTTGATTTGCCGCACCTAAAATTTCACCTTGAATCGTAAAATTTACTGGTAAATTCGATGTATCCTTCCCTTTTTCTTCTGAATCAGAACAGGAAACTGTCAATAAAATTAATGTTAAACAATAAAATAAATTACGCATTTTAAATATATTAAGATAATTCGTCTAACATTTTTCGCAACATCGGATTCGCTTGTTTAGGATCCGCTTTTCCTTGCGAAACCTTCATCAATTGTCCCATTAAAAAACCAACCAACTGCTTTTCTCCCGCAATATATCGTTGCACCTCCGTAGGATTGGATGTAATTACTTGTTGTATGTAATTCGAAATGCTGTCTTCATCTGAATCTTGAATAACATTTAACAAAGTAGCAACTTCTAAAACGGATTTATTTGAATTTTCAAATAATGCTGGAAAAACTTTATTCGAAGCGATAGAATATGAAATTTTTCCCGCTTCAATCAAGTTAACTAATTCCGCAATGATAGTAGGTTGAATAGGGAATTCTGTAATCTCAATCGCTTGTTGATTTAAATACCCTTTCACCTCTCCCATTAAGAAATTTGCTGCCGTTTTGATATGTTTCGTTTGCGTCAATATTTCCTCAAAATAAAGCGCTATAAATTTGTTATCTACCAAATTAGTAGCATCATATTCCGATAATCCAAATGTTTCAGTATACTTCAAATACAATTCTCTAGGTAATGCTGGCATTTCACTACGAACAGCTTCAATTTGTGGTTCATCTACAAAAAGTGGTTGTAAATCTGGTTCTGGGAAATATCGGTAATCATTTGCAGCCTCTTTTGAACGCATTGAAATCGTACTTCCTTTTAGTGCATCAAATCCACGTGTTTCTTGCGAAACTACTCCACCTTGCTCCAAAACTTCAATTTGACGCGTTATTTCGAATTCAATAGCACGCTGCACATTTCGAATGGAATTCATGTTTTTAACCTCTACTTTTGTTCCAAATTCTTGTGCACCTACCAATCTTACTGAAATATTCGCATCACAACGAAGCGAACCTTCCTCCATGTTTCCATCACAAATGTCCAAATAGCGAACTAATTTTCGTACTTCCGTAACGTAATTATATGCTTCTTGGGACGAACGAATATCTGGTTCCGATACAATCTCTAACAAAGGTACACCAGCACGATTTAAATCAACCAAGGTATCAAAAACATCCACATCATGAATGCTTTTCCCTGCATCTTCTTCCATGTGAATTCGCGTGATTCCTACATTTTTGTAGTTACCTTGATCGTCTTTAACCACCAAATAACCACCTGTACAAATCGGGGTTTTATCTTGAGTAATTTGATATCCTTTTGGTAAATCTGGATAAAAATAATTTTTACGCGCAAAATACTGATTGGATGCAATTGTACTATGACATGCTAATCCTAATTTTATTGCATTTTCAATGGTTTTTTTATTCATTACCGGCAATGTTCCTGGATGTCCCAAGGAAACTACACTAACGTTTGTATTTGGATGTGCACCAAATTCATTAACATCATTGGAATATGCTTTTGTTTTCGTAAGCATCTGAGCATGCACTTCTAGCCCAATAACTACCTCGTATTTTTCTCTTGAATTTTCCATAAAATTATGAACGAGCAATTAACTCACGTAATATCAATGTCATTTTTGGTTCTTGACGCGAAGCAACTTCAATCACTTCTGCTAAACTTACTTTTTTGATTTTTCCAGGTACACCTAAATCGGTTATAATCGAAATTGCAAAACATGGAATTTCCATATGTCTAGCAACGATTACTTCCGGTACGGTAGACATACCAACTGCATCTGCTCCAATGGTACGAACAAATTTATACTCCGCAGGTGTTTCTAACGTTGGTCCTGTTAATCCCAAATAAGTTCCTTCCGCTATACGAATATCATTTTCTTTCGCTATATCTTTCGCTAATTGAATCATTTCAGGACAATAAGGTTCACTCATATCCGGGAAACGAGGTCCTAATTCGTCAAAGTTTTTGCCAATTAATGGATTTCCAGGGAAGAAATTAATATGATCATTCAATATCATAATTTCACCTACAATGAAATCTGGATTAACTCCACCTGATGCATTACTCACAAATAATTTTTCTATTCCAAGTAATTTCATCACACGAATTGGATACGTTACTTGTTTGAAATCATACCCTTCATAGTAATGAAAACGTCCTTGCATTGCAACTACCGCTTTTCCTCCTAAATTTCCAAATATCAATTTACCAGAATGGCTTTCTACGGTAGAAACTGGAAAATTTGGTATTTCAGCATACGAAATCTCATCAATCACTTCGATTTCATTTACTAACCCACCTAATCCTGTTCCTAAAACAATTCCAACAGTTGGTTTTACTGAAGTTTTACTTAAAATAAAATCTACAGATTCTTTAAATTGTGTTAACATAATGTATTATTTCTTGTACAAATTCTTCCTCTCTATCTAATGAAATACGAATTGGAATATAACACCACGGATATCTTTCCAATTCATTTTTCGTAACTATTGATTTTAAACGCATAAAATCCTTTTCCGTAGTTAAAATCACAGCGTTCGGATCTTCTAAAAGATCAAATTTAGTATGAATTTTTTGAATATCCATTACACTAAAAGCATGATGATCTGGAAAAGTGACTAATTCGACTTTATTCGTTTCTTTTATATGATTATATAATGGAAATGGATTGGCAATACCTGTAACTAGCAACACGCCACCAAAAGAATTAACAAATTGATTATCAAAATTTAAAACATTTCCGTATACAATATTGGAAAAGTATACGTGAGCATCTAAAAACCCTGTTTTTAAACAAATATTTTTTTTAATATCAATAGAAAGATCTTCTGGACATTTTGTAACAATTAATCGATCGGCTCTTTTTTTTCCGGATGTATATTCTCTTAAATCACCTGCAGGCAACATACAATCCTTGTAAAATGGTTTATTATAATCCATTAGTAAGATAGAATACCCTGCTTTTACCTTTCGATGTTGAAATGCATCATCTAATAAAATTATTTCTGGTTGTATTTCCGAGATGATTTTTTGTACACCTTCAGTTCTAGAAGCACACACAACGACAGATACATCTGGTGCTAATTGTGTAAAATATTGTAAGGGTTCATCCCCTACCGTTGAAGCTGTAGATGTAGGATTTACCTGAAAATATCCCTTTGTTTTTCTGCCGTATCCACGACTTAAGATGGTTGTTTTTTTAGTTTTAGATAGGAACGTCGCTAGAAAAGCAACGTGAGGTGTTTTCCCTGTTCCTCCTACTGATAAATTGCCAACAATAATTGATTTTACAGGAATATCATAGGTAGAATTGATACCCCAATCGAAGAACTTATTGCGAACAAAAGTTATAACACCATAAAGAAATGAAAAAGGAACTAAAAATTTACGTAAATTACCCATAAGCCGTTACGTAATTAGTAGCGATTACATGGTAACAACACTTTTTTAGGAATGGTACTTGCACCTGTATAGATCAATGAAAATTCAAACGTACCTTTTCGTGAATTAGTCCCTGTACTTAAAGTGGACAAATTAACATCGTAACTCAAACCTACCGCATATTTTTTATAATACAATCCAGTGGTGGGGATAATAGCATCGAATATTCTTGAAACTCCATGTCTGTAATGTAAACCTACATAATAGGCGGGTATTGTTTTATTGGAGGTTTGCACTTGTACATTTGTTCCTATTAATAAATCATTGGCTTTTGAAGTCCACATCCATAATAGTTTTGGTTGCAATGCAAATTTGCTGTTTAATGGAATTATTACTTCTGTAAAAAATACTTTACGAGCTCGTAAACGTTCTTTATCATTTTTCACATAAGAATCTTTTGGTCTATTAATATGATTAATAGAAAACCCTATTTTCGGCGTAAAACGCAACATTTTTTTCGCCCAACTTGCTCCTATATTTAAGTCAATATAATTTTGTGAAGGTTTTAATTGGTTCTCTAAATTGGAAATTTTACTATTGAAATCACCCGTTTGATACTCCCATTGGTTGGGAAAAGTTTGAGTAGATGGATCCGATGAACTCATCACCATACCCGTTTGAATACCAGTTCTAAAAATATTTTTTTTATAAGTAAAACTATGCGACAAAGCAACAAAAAACTTATTCGAATTTACAGAATAGGTAAATGGAATACCGGTTATATAACTACTTTCCTCGCCTTGAAAACGATCACTCGTAATCATTAATCCAGCACTAAACTGATGTTTTTTATAAAAGAAAATATGGTCAAAAGAAATAAGATATGTTGCGATAGGCTGTTTATTTAACTGTCGCCATTGATTACGATAATTTACAGATAAACGATAATCCCCTTCATAATCCCCAATTTTCGCAGGGTTTAACAAATGGTCTTGATTATAAAATTGAGATAAATGTATATCTTGAGCAACTAAGACATTATCAATTAATAGCAATAAAAAAAACAGAACTCTTTTCATTACCACATTTTAGGATTAGACATATAAGTTGCTGCCATTTTTAAATATTGCCCATCTGTAAAACCACAATCACATTTTTCAGGATAATACGACATGATATTTCCAACCAAAGGTGCATAAAATTTTCCTTTTGCATCTACTGCATAAGGCATCGTCTTATAAATAAATTCACATTCTCTTTTTTTCTGAAAATTAATATAATTACCCATCAACAAAACATCACTAGGTACATAAGGGTCGGCTGGTGTATCTTCAATTTCATCTGCAGTGATCAAACTATTCGTTCCGTCAACAAGTTCTGTGGTACGGGTTTCTACAAACGTATGTTTAAGTCCAAAATAATGCCCCATTTCATGCACCAAAACCCTATTACTAAATACTGATTGTTTGTTAACTCTAATTCCTAAAGAATCTGTTCTGCAAATAGCACCTAAATCAGCAATCCCAGCAGCGGAAGGTGAAATGTCAGCAACATAATATATATTAATTCTATTTTTTACATTATACAATTGTTGTACCTGTTTCCAATAATCATCCCGACCTATAGTTGACTGATTATATAAAAAATTATTTATATAACGGAATTCACACACTTCAAAAGAGACGCAAATTTTAGAAAAATAGGAACTTACGCTAGTTAAATTCGAAATAATATCAGACTCTTTAACGCCTGAATTTCCGAGACTATCTTTGAAAATATGTACAACGACCGAAAATTTCTTATCTAAACAAGGTAATTGTTTTTTTACCTGTGCATGTGTAAATACAGACAAATAGATAGTTAATGAAAAAAGAAAAAAAAGTTTCCTCATATCCTTGAAAATGAAGTCCAAATATAATTGAAATATTTTAGTTTTTGATAATTAAGAAAAAGGAAAAAAAGACACAAACGCTATTAGACACTTAACACTACTAATGTTTTGATTTATATGTTATAAAATGTAATTTTATAGCAATTTTTCATTAAACCATTGTTTATTCAACACATTATGAATCGTTATATTTTACTTACTTTATTTCTTCTTTCATTTCTATTTTCACCCAAGATTTTTTCTCAATCAGCAGATATTACAGAAGGTTGTATTGGAATGAAAGTGCAATTTTCCGCTCCTGGTCCAGGTAACTGGGATTTTGGCGATGGAAAAAGTTCAGGACTAGCTACCCCCCAAATAACCTATACAAAATCTGGAAACTTTGAAGTTAAATTTAATGGAAATCCAACTGGAATTACTATCAAAGTATCTCCGAAACCGGAAATTGTAATTACCGCAAATCCGACAAAAGGCTGTGTTCCTTTAAATGTTAGTTTTAGTGCCAATTTAAAAAATCAATTACCTGCTGGTGTAACAATTGACAATGCTAGTATCGTATGGAATTATCAAGATGGTAATAATAGTGTAAACACTTTAAGTCCAACCTATTCCTATACAAAATCGGGAATACACGACGTAGGGTTTTACATGACATTCAAACAAAACGGTAATACCGCTTGCGCTAAAATTGATACTTTACTCTCAAAATTGATAAAAACGACAGACAAACCACTAATAAATTTTACCCCATCCGCTCTTTCTGCTTGTACTGCTCCTCTAAATGTAACCTTCTTAAATACATCAACATCTAAATTACCGATAACCTATAAATGGGACTTTGGAAATGGAAATACTTCCATTAAGCAATCTGGTGAACCACAAAATTATACGAAAGACGGAAAATACAATGTTAAATTAGTGGTTACCGACAATAACGCATGTTCAGATTCTTTAACTAAAATCATTAACATCGGTAAACCTGTAGCAGATTTTCAAGAAGAAAAAAAAAGAGACACCACCTGTATTCCAAATGAATATAATCTAAACACTACTTTATTCTTTTTAAATAAATCAACACCAGGTAACTATACTTGGAAATTTGACGTCGGCACTTCTATTTCGACTTCAAACCTTACTACACCTGGTCCTGTTAATTTTTCTACACCAGGAAATCATAAAATTACTTTAACAGTAAATGCAAATGGATGTAGTGACGATACAACAATAAATATTACTGTTCAGAACCCAAAAATAAATATCGGAATTACTCGAAGTTATTCTTGTCGTGATACGTTAACTAGTTTTTATAAAATAACAAATGCAACAAATTCCGGCCCTGTATCTACCTATAATTGGACTTTCCCGGTGGTTTCCAAAACAAAAAAAGCAACTGCATTTCCTAGTAATACTAATTCTGCAACTCCGAAATGTTTTTATAATACTTTTGATTCTACCTACCATGTACGAAGTGTTAACATAGATACTGTTTATTGTCAATATATTACAACTGCTGGTTGTAAATCAAATATCGCGTTAAGTATTGACACAATAAGTGAAATGTGGGCTAGAATAATCCCAAACAAACACGATGGTTGTAAAGACTTAAGTATCACATTTTCAGATTCTTCTACTTCTCACATAAAATCAACAATTGATGTTTGGCAATGGGATTTTGGAGATGGTACAAAACAAACAGTAAATGCAAAAACAAAACCTATTCACACCTATAAGAATCCGGGTATTTATTTTGCAACGTTAATAATAAAAGACAACGACTACAATTGTTCTGACACTTCTTGGAAAACAGAAATTCATGTCGGTGACTCTTTATTACCAATCGATTTTTCTGTCTCCAAAGATACCATTTGTAGAGGTGAATCCATACTTTTAACAAACACGACAGATATGGTTACACAAAGTAAAATATCTGCTTGGAATTATAGTTCTAACAAAGAACATCTTTCTGCTTGTTTCCAAAATAAAGATGGTAACTTTTTATTTAATGATAGTATTGGTAAACATACCATTACATTATCCGCAGAATATAATGGATGTTATGTCACTAAAAGTCACTCGTTAGTGGTAAAAGGTCCAATTGCTCATTTCGACTACATTCAAGACTGTAAAACACCTAATATCATAAAATTAATTAACAAAGCAGAAGGTAGTGGTACGGTAAGTTGGGCGATTGGAAATAAAATCATACCTGCAAACCCAGACACTACGACTGTTGATCTTTCTTCATTCACACCAACTTTAAATTTTGGAGACATAACTATTAAACAAGTAATTAAAGGCGGTGATTGCGGAAATGACTCAACAAGTTCTATAATACATTACGGAATTGTAAAATCTAGTTTCAATATCACTGATACTTCTGGAAATATTTTAACACCTGTTAATGGTAAGGTATTGTTAGGAGACGCTAGTACAGGAAAACAATACAAATACGACGCAATTGACTCTAAAGACATCTATGCAATGGATTGTTATAGAGGATACACATTTTTACAGGAAGGTAATAGACCTAGAGTATGGACCTTAGCGAAAGATTCTGTACTTGTCTTCAAAAACAATACAAAAGGTGCAGATGACCAGGAAGTCAAAATAATTGCTAGAAACCAAAATAACTGTGTCGACACTTCGAAAATAAATATTCGTATTTTCGACCTAGATCCTAAATTCAATTTTACCTCCAAAAGTAAAATCACGAATAATGACACGATTGTTTCATCGGTTTGTCTTCCTGTTACTTTGAAATTTAATGGAGGGTCAAGTTCCGCAGATACAACTATTCAAACATATACATGGAAATTTAGTGATGGAGGAACCGCAAGTGGAAAAATTGTATCACATACATTCAATCAATTAAATACCAATGATGACAAATTATTTATTACGCTAACAATTACGGATATAAATGGCTTTTCAAAAAATATTGAAAATATTATCCCTATCTACAAACCAACTGTACAAATAACATCTGTACCAACTATAAATCCAAACGATTCAACAGTGTATATTTGTGCTGGTGACATTGTTAATTTTAATGCTACCTCGAATCAAAAACTGACCTACACTTGGACCTATGAAAACGGATTCAAAACAACAACAAACAATTCAACTTCACCTAAATTTAACGTACCATCGGGTTTTACTTCTAATACTGAAAATGTAATAATTGACTTTATAGAAACAGCAACAGGATGTGTCGGTCAAACATATTGTAAAATAAACACGGAAATTTATCCAACACCAATAATTATTTCGAATATTGTTAATGGAATTGGCTGTGGAAATCCATCTTTTAATGCCAATTTTAAAGACAGTTCTTTTTATAATCCAACCTTTAATTCGCCTTGTAATTACCTTTGGAAATTAGGTGTAAATAATACAAATTCATTTAATCCGACAGCCTCATTTTCCTATGAGAAAGGAAAATATACGGTTGGATTAACATTAACTACCCAAGCAAATGGTTGTAAAAAAGACACTTCTATTAATTTTGAAGTGGTATCCCCTACTGCTAATTTCACTATAAACAAAAACGATATATGTCAAGGTGAAGAATTAATTTTCACAATGATTAATGCCTCTCCTGACGTAAAATCTTACAGATGGGATTTTGGAGATGGTGTATTAGATTCTTTAAACAACCCAACGAAACACACTTATTCCTATGTTCCACCTTCTGGAAAAACGGTAGCAACACTTTTTGTTCAGAATAACGGATGTTCTAACCCTTATTACCAAGATATTAATATGCATTATGTTCATGCTGATTTCGCTATTACAGATCTTGGTTCATACACTTTAAACGATACAGTTACCTGTCTTGGAGATGCTTTCAGTTTTTCGAATACTTCTGAAAATAGTGATGTATACAAATGGGAATATGATGCTAAAACCAGTATTTCAAAAGACATAGATTCTTATGCTTTTCCTAAAACAGATACATTCAACATTCATCTATTTGTTTCTAATATTGCATATGGATGTAAAGACGATACCATAAAACAAGTAATTGTGTCTAAAAAACCTACTGTCCAAGGAATTATTGACCCTGTATGTAAAGGAATAGGAACCGTAAAACTAGGTACCAAAGACACATTAACTAATCATGTTTACACATGGTCTCCTTCTAATCTATCTCCTTCTAAAAACACGATTTATACGGTAACTGTAACCGATACAATAAATCATTGTGCATTTAAAGACGACGTTCTTGCTGTTGTTATTGAAGATATCAATCCTATTTATTGGGACACAACAATTATTATTGGTGACAAAGTTAAATTACCAATAGACAATCAATATGGAACGATCAATTTCACATGGAATCCTTCTGATGGGTTAACTTGTCTTCAATGTGCCTATCCATTAGCGCAACCATTAAAAGATATTCAATACAATGTAATAATGAAGGATAATAATAATTGTGGTTTCTCAAGTACTGGCGTTTTCAAGATTATTGTCAAACCAGAAACACATGTAAAACTTCCAACTACATTTACACCTAATGGAGATGGTATAAATGATATTATCTATGTAAAAGGCTGGGGTGTTAAAAGTTTAGAAACCTTTGAAATCTACAATCGTTGGGGAGAATTAATATTCAAAACAAATAATATCGACGAAGGCTGGGATGGATACTACAAAGGTGAATTACAAAATAATGATGTCTATGCGTACAAAGTTATTGGTACTAGTTGGAAATTAGACCCATCTACAGGTCAAGATGCAAAATTAATTAAAGAAGGCTATATTCACTTGATGCGTTAATTGAACCGATCAAACATATACGAATGACGTATAGTCTTTAATTATTATTAAAGACTAACACTTGTAGAATGAATGTGAAGTGTGATTATGACGTTTAAAGGTATTATTTTTAGAGTTAAAGTAAAGAAGATATAATTTACCAGAGGAACTTAAAAACAACCAATTGTACTAAAGTAATAATTCAAAAAAAACAAACTACAAGTACAAAAGTAAATATGAAAAGCATAAAAAAGGCTGATTCAATTGGAATCAGCCTTTTTAATATCTTATAAGATGTATTAATCTTCTGTTGGAACTAAAATTCTTCCACAGTGTTCACAAACAATAATCTTACGTTTTGTTTGAATATCTAACTGACGTTGTGGTGGGATTTTATTAAAACAACCTCCACAAGAATCACGATCTACTGGAACAACTGCTAAACCATTTTTTGCATTTCCACGTAAACGAGTATAAGCAACTACTAAACGTTCCTCTACTGCACCTTTTGCTTTTTCAGATTTAGAAATTAAACTTTCCTCTTCTTTTTGAGTTTCTGCAATAATTTCATCCAATTCGGCTTTCTTACTTGTTAAATCTCCTTTACGTAATTCAAATTTTGTAGTTGCATCTTCTAACAACTCTTTTTTATTTGTAATTGTAAATTTAGATTCTTTGATACGTTTATCGTTCAACTTAATTTCTAAATCTTGGAACTCAATTTCTTTATCCAAAGATTCGTACTCACGATTGTTACGTACGTTATTTTGTTGTTCTTTATATTTAGCAATTGCTAATTCAGAATCTTTAATAGCGTTTTTACGATCTGTAGCATCTTGCTCTAACTCTTTAATCTCATCTTGTAATTTAATTAAACGAGTTTCAAGACCTTGTAATTCGTCCTCTAAATCTTGTACTTCTAATGGAAGTTCACCACGAATAGTTCTGATTCTATCTATTTCAGAATCAATTTTTTGTAATTGGTAAAGGGCATTTAATTTATCTGCCACTGATACTTCTTTTTTACTTGCTGCTGCAGCCATTTTCTAGAAATAATTAATAGGATTTGTATTAACCTTTGTTACATTAAACGCAAAGTTAACAAATTTTTCCGTCAAAATACGATAAATTAGTTCAGAAGTAAATTGTTCACTTTCATAATGCCCAATATCAGCAATAATAATCTGTTTATCAGCATCAAAAAACTCATGGTATTTAAAATCCCCTGTGATATAGATATCCGCTTTTTGGCGAATCGCTTTGGGTAATAAGAAACTACCGGAACCACCACAAAATGCAACCGTTTTAATTTCTTTAATCAATAATTCGGTATGTCGAATGGTTCCACATTGAAAGGTTTCTTTTACATGATTTAAAAATTCTATACTATTTACGGATTCAGGCAACTCCCCTATCATTCCACTTCCTTCAAAGGTATTTACATTTTGAAGCGAAACAACATCATATGCAACCTCTTCATATGGATGTACCTGTAGCATGTGATGAATAACTGATTGTAGTTTATGAGTGGAAACCAAAAATTCCATCTTTTTTTCTTCCAATTGAGAAAATTCACCCTTCTTACCTATATAGGAATTTGAATTTTCTAAAGGTCTAAATGTACCCTCACCTATGCTTGTAAAACTACATGAATCATAATTCCCTATATTACCTCCACCTGTATTAAAAATTGTAGTTCGAACGATTTCTGTATGAGTTACGGGTACAAAAACTGATAATTTCACCAATACATTTGGTTGTGGATCTAAAATACGCCAATTAACAAGCCCTAAACGCTTTGCTATCTCAGCATTTACCCCATCAATTGCGTGATCTAAATTCGTATGTATCGCATAAATGGAAATATCTGAACGAACCGCTTTCAAAATCGTTCGTTCCACATAATTTGAGCCTGTTAGTTTTTTTATTCCTTTAAATATTAATGGATGGTGTGCTATGATTAAGTTACAACCTAACGAAATTGCTTCTTCTACGACATCTTCCGTGCAATCCAAACATAATAACACTCCTTTCACTGTCGCTTGATTATCACCAACTAATAAGCCACAATTATCAAACGAAGCTTGGCTACTTATTGGAAACTTGCTTTCTAAATAGGAAAGAATATCATATATTCGCATAGTAAAACTTTTTTCAAATTGAATACAAAAGTAACCATTTGAAACAACACACTAAACTATGCAAAACATCTTAAAAATTACTTTACGTTTTATTCTATTATCCACTTTTTTTATTTCTTATAATTCCAATGCACAAGCCCCTATTCAAACAGATGGATTAAAGGACTTTCAATTAAAACGTTTTGCCCAAAATGCAATACGTTTAGGGGATACTTATTCCGCAATCGCTTATTATGAGGCTTTCTTAAACAATAATCCTAACACTTACGAAAACTGGTATGAAATTGCTTACCTATACAAACAAGCGAGAGACTATCAGAAAGCTGAAAAAGCATATAAACTAGTTGTTGAAAATCAAATTAATAAATTTCCTGATGCACAGTTTTATTATGCACGAATGCTAAAAGCAAATGGTAATTATGAAGCTGCGAAAACTGAATACACTAAGTTTACAACGAGTAAAAATAATGCAGATATTGAGAACATAAAACAACTCAAAAAGTTAGCAAAAGCGGAAATAGCAGGTTGTGATACCGCAATTGAATTATCCAAAAGTAAGTATAGTGCATTAGTTAAACACCTAAACGAATCGATCAACAAAGCACATATTGAATCCGCTCCTTTACTTTTAGATTCAAATACTTTAATTTATGGGACACTAAACGAAGAAGCGTTAGATTTATATGATGTAGAAAAAAAAGATTCTATTCCAGTAAGAAAATTATATATTGCAAAACGTGAAAATAAAGAATGGAATGGTGGGAAAACATTGAAAGGGCCTATCAATGAAAAAAATGTCAATGTTGGTAATGGAGCATTGTCCACAGATGGAAAACGTCTTTACTTCACTAAATGCAAACCGAACTTTGAAGGTAAAATGATATGTAGAATTTATGTATCAACGAAAGAACGTGATACATGGTCAGAACCAAAGGATTTAGGAAACAATGTAAATAGCGAAGAATTCACATCTACCATGCCTGCTGTTGGAATCGACAGTAAAAAAAATCAAGAAGTAGTATATTTTGTGTCTGATCGAACACAATCAAGTAAGGGAGGTTTAGATATATGGTATACTACCCTAGATACCAAAAAGAAAATATATAAAGACCCTAAGAATCTTGGAGGAACAATTAATACCGTTGGTGATGAAATAACCCCCTCCTATGACAACGAAAATAAAACATTATATTTCAGTTCGGATGGATTTCCAGGACTAGGTGAATTAGATATCTACCAAAGTATCGGCGAAATTAAAACCTGGAGTGTTCCCGAAAATATAGGAGCGCCATTTAACTCTAGCGCAGATGACATATACTATATTAAAGGAAAAAATATAAAAGAAAAATCAGGTTTTTTTGTATCTAATAGAAAAGGTGGAATAAGCCTGATGAATGAAACTTGTTGCGATGATATATATGAGTATACAGATCCGCAATATTTGAATATATTTATTGCTGGTAAAATTATCGAAGTAAGTAGCGATAGTTTAGAAAAATCGATAGCTCCAGTTGCTAAAACTCCAGTTTCCCTTTTCAAAATAAACAAAGATTCAACAGAATCACTTTTGAAAACAACTCTGACTAATGAAAAAGGGGAATACTCATTTCAAGTAGAACAAGGTAAAAACTATAAAGTACTCGCAGAAGGACAAGGTTACCTTAACAAAAAAATAGAAGTATCGACAGATACAATTACTAAATCAGATACCATTCGTACAAATATTGGTATTAAACAAACACCAAAAGGTTCTATTGTTATATCCAATATATACTATGAAACAGCAAAAGCAGATTTAAGACAAGAATCTCAAGAAAGTTTAAACAAAGAATTAGTGGATCTTCTCAAAGATAATCCCAAATTAATAATTGAAATTAGTTCTCACACTGACGATGTTGGAACCAACGATTATAATCAAAAACTATCGCAAGCACGTGCAGAGAGTGTTGTTAACTACTTAATTGGTCATGGAATAGATAAAGCGAGACTAATAGCTAAAGGTTATGGCGAAGGTAAACCTATCGCTCCTAACACCACACCAGAAGGACGTCAAAAAAACAGACGTACCGAATTCAAAATCATCGGATATGTAAAAAATGTCGAGGTGAGTTATGAGGAATAAGATTCATAAAAATTAAACTTAATACCTTAAAAATAAATTATAAATATCCTTAAGATTATTAATGAAGATAAGATATTTCATACTATTTCTAGTTTTACAAGTAATAATTATTTCATTTTATTTTTCCATTAAAATTCATTTAATAGATTTAGGTGTAAGTTTAAAATATGAAGATTGGAGAACATTTGAAATAAAAAAAGAAATAAAGTTTTACAATACACTTTTAAACTATTTATTGATATTTATTTTTTCTATCATTAGTATCATAGTATTTATAAGCGCATATACAGTAATTAAATCTATTTATAAAAAAATTAAATATCAAAAGAATTTTACTAAAAGTGACTTTTTATAACATCCTATATTTCGACTTTAATAAAAGTAAAAATATCTAATCCCATGATTATTATTCAATTAACTTCAGTTATAAGTTGTTATTAATGTTTCCAGTATACTACAAAAATTAGTTATTAAACATTTTCATCCATAAGAAATATCTTTTTTTTTCATGACGAAAGTCATTATTAAAATGTAAGTATCCATCTATATTTGAGGTATAACTTAAAAGAACTAAAGATGGAAAAACACGATTTACACAGCGAATTCCCAGAGATGGAACAAAAGATACATGACTTAAAAATCTCAAATAATCATTTCAAAAAATTATTTGAGACCTATCATGAAGTAAACAATGAGATTCATCGCATAGAAACTGGAGCAGAGCATACGAGTGATGAGGTGTTGAATCGTTTACGTATCGAGCGAGTAGTCTTAAAAGATGAGTTGTTTGCGTTGTTGACAAAGAACTAAATATTAATAAGATAACAAAAAAGCCTAGCGTATACTAGGCTTTTTTTTGTTTAAACAGTTTAGATCCTCTTTTATGAATATTCATAAACTATACAACAAAAAAAAACCCAACCATATATTGGTTGGGTTTTATAAAAATGGCGTCGACTTACTCTCCCACGATCAAAATCGCAGTACCATCAGCGCAATCAGGCTTAACTTCTCTGTTCGGAATGGGAAGAGGTGGACCATGATGCAATAGACACCTAAAATCGTTGACTTTCAGATTAGACATAAGATTTTAGACG
>CANFHU010000032.1 GCA_947446925.1 Flavobacteriia bacterium | reverse complement strand
TTAGCGTATAAATTGAACGAAAAGTTTAATGCGTATGCAACATACTCTACTTCTTATAAACCAGTTGGTGTGAACTTAGGTGGTTTACCTACAGTAAAAGATCCTGTTTCTGGAAAAGATGTTGCTGATTTATCATTATCCGTTATCAAGCCAGAATTCGTTCAACATGTTGAAATTGGTGCTAAAACAAGACCTGTAGATGGTTTAATCTTAAATGTAAGTGCTTATAATACAGATATTAAAGATTACCAAACAAATGTTCAATCTCCACAATTAGGTGTGAATAGAGGGTACCTTGCAAATGCGGAGAAAGTAAATGTGAAAGGATTTGAAATCGATGCAAATTATAAATTGAAAAAGTTTTTATCTGTTAATGCAAGTGTAGCATATACAGATGGAAAATACGTGAAATTTACAAATGCACCACTTCCTTTGGAAGAAACAGGAGCAACTACCATTGACCCTGCAACAAATAAAGCGGTTCAACAAGCGTTTAAAGATATCTCTGGAAGTGAATTACCAGGAATTTCTAAATGGAATCTAGCGTTAGGTGGTGAATTGTCAACTGCTGGTAAATTGTTTGAAAATGAAGGAAGATTCTTCATCGCAACAGATTTCTCTCACCGTTCAGCGTTTTCTTCAAGCGCAACGCCTTCTACTGTGTTAAGAATCAATGGATATTCTATCATAAATGCACGTTTAGGATTTAAATCAGGACAATACTCTGTATTTATTTGGTCTAGAAACCTTGCTAATACAAACTACTACGAGCAATTACAAGCTGCTGCTGGTAACTCTGGATTGTATGCAGGTGTATTAGGAGATCCAAGAACTTATGGTGCTACATTTAGATTTAACTTCTAATACATGTACAGCCAACTTACAACTGTAAAGTAAGTTTTTTATAACGACTAAGCGTCATTCTGATTTTCGGAGTGGCGCTTTTTTTGTTTCAAATAGTTTAATTTTAATTCGATGATAAAAGGATAATTTACTAAAGATTTTACGACCACATCAAAATATTTCTTAAATTAACGAAAAGACTCATAGTTAAAGTATTTGGAAATGAATTAATAATCATCACACCTATGTTTTTGAATAGTTCATTTAATGTTAATTCTTAAAATTGAATAGATGAAATTTAGTATCGTTCTAATTGCTGTTTTAATTTCGATTCATGCTAATGGTCAACAAAATACTTTATCTAATCTTCGATTTGGACTTGGACTAGATATTTGTCATGATTCAATTGGACCTTCTTCAAATAGAATACGTATTAATTTTGAAAATACTACCAAACAACAATCAGTATTAAAGAATGAAATTTGTGATCTTATACATCAGCTGAAAAATCTGCCGAAAGATTCAACTTTTGCTAGTACAAAACGTTATCAACATAGGTATACATCTGTTGCTGAGTGGAGAACAGAATATGATGGAGAATCGTCTACTACAATTCAATACTATGGAGGTGATAAGGGTGTGAAAATGGAATCCTTAATGACACCTGATACAGAGCTTATTTCGTATGGCGGAACCTATTTACTAGTTATAAATCGCTATGCCTATCACGGAAATAGTCGTACAATTGCCGAAACAGTTTATTTTTTTGAAAGGAAGAAGTAAATGGTCATTTCTTTTTTCTAATTAATATGTCCAAAACTGTTGAAATTCCAGTTAAAAATGGGTAAAATAAGTAAACTATAACCGCAATCGGAGAGGTTGTATAATTACTTATTGTAATCGCGGTTAACAGTTGCGCACCATAGGGAATGATGCCTTGCACAAAACAAGAAGTCGTGTCTAAAATACTTGCGCTTCTCGCTGGGTCGACATCGTTTTTCTGAACAATTTCTTTAGCAAGTGGACCAACTAGCAATATCGCCAAGGTATTATTTGCGAGTGCACTATTGACCAATCCCGTTAAAAATGAAATAGTCAATTCTGCTTTTTTACGCGAATTTATTTTTTTTGAGATATGCTGAAGTAGGTATTCTATACCTCCATGAAATCGAAGGATACCAATAAGTCCGCCAATTAAGATACAAATCAGACTAAGGTCAAACATGGAACTGATACCTGTTTGTATGGATGTAATTCCGGAAGTGTAATCGATTGTGTTAAAAACAATCCCGATTAGGATGGTTGCTACGATTCCTATACCTAGTGTCCAAATGACATTTAATCCTGCCAATGCTAACCCAAAAACGAATAGGTAGGGGATGACCTTGATTCCTTCAAACCAATAGATCTCCGTTTTTGTATAGGTAATTGTATCTGGTGTGATGAAGTAATAGGCGAAAAAGGTAATAATCGCTGCTGGTAGTACCAACTTAAAATTGATTCTAAATTTTACTTTCATACCAACTCCCTGGGTACGTGTTGCAGCAATGGTCGTATCAGAAACAAACGAAAGGTTGTCGCCAAACATCGAACCACCGACAACTGCAGCTAATACAAGTGCAATGTCTAGATGAATTTGTTTATTCAGTTCTACGGCTAAAGGTGCTAATGCAGCAATGGTTCCTACAGATGTACCTAAAGATAAAGACAGTAAACATGCTAATAAAAAAAGTCCGGATACGATCCATCTTGGTGAAATGTAATGTAGGGTAATGTCAATTGCACTTTGAATGGCACCCATGTCTTTTCCAAGCTGACCAAAAGCTCCTGCGAGTAAGAAGATTAGCACCATGAGTAAGATATTTTCATCACCAGCACCGGATGAAAATGCTGTAATTTTCTCTGAAAATGGCACCTTTCGGTATTGGAGGAATGCGACTAATACACTTACTAGCAAGATGACGATCATAGGTGTTTTGTAGAAATCGGCAAAGTACAAGGAACTTGCAAAGTATAAAAACACGAAGAGAATTAATGGGAAAAATGCGCTAATTTTTGATTGTTTCATGAGGTTTTTTTTTATTCAAAAAGCCCGAATGTAAATTCGGGCTATTCGACAAATTAATTAATAACGTAAGTTCTATTGGCAACTAAAACTTATTTACAGGATATTAAAAGCTACACGTATGCTTCTAATGAGTTTGCGATTGTATCGCACAATTTTTAATTGAATGTATTTTGGAATTTTATACGTATTAAAATTCACAAAGAGTACTCCGACGAGTATGATTAACAATCCGATGAATTGCACTTGAGAGATTACCTCATTGGAAACCAACCATCCGAAGACTACGGCTACAATCGGGTTGATGTAGGTGTGTGTACTAACTAATGCTGCTGGTTTGACACTTAACAAATAAATGTAGGATACGTAGGCAACGATTGATCCTATGAACACGAGGAACAATAATCCAATCCAAGCAGAAGTTGGTACGTGAGAAATGTGAAAATCACTGTATTCATTTCTAACGAGTGCAATGATAAAACTAGCAATACCAGCTGTTGTCAATTGTTGCGCAATGTTCATGTATTTCGATTGCGTTGATGGGTTGTTTTTGGAATATAAGGAACCAAGCACCCATGCAATTGAACTTATGGCTAATACAATAAATGCTACAACGCGTTTACTAGCATCCATGGTATGTGTCGCTGATTCGTGTACACTACCTTTTAAGAACAGTAACAATCCGATGAATCCGATCAGTAAACCTGTCGAAATATAGATATCCGAAAAGTAAAGTTTCCAATTTTTGCGATCGATGGCGATAAACCAAAATGGACCTGTTGCGATAGCAATTGCTGCTTCTGTTGAAGAAACGTATTGTTCACTCCAAACAACTAGGCCTGTTCCTCCAGTTAAAATCAATAACCCTGTAATGGCATTCTTTTTTAGGTTAACTAAGGAATTTACGCGTTCTCCTTTTGTAAGCATCCATCCTAATAATAGTAGTCCTGCCATCGTGAAACGAAATCCGGAAAGTATGAATGGAGGGAATCCCTTTAATCCATAACTAATTGCTAAAAATGTTACTCCCCAAATCACAAATATGTTGAAAAAGGAGAATTGCGTTGTGAATTTGTTTTCTGTTGACATTGTTTTAAATTTTTAGTTTGTTACTACCTTTTATAAATAAATTAGCCATTATTTATTTTACGATTACAAATATATACTATTTATCCTATCGAATTAGTAGGAGTTTGAAATATTTTTTAAAATATTTTTTAAGTTGTTTATTATTAATAGTTTAAAATTGAAAAAAAATTAGAAGAAATAAGATTTTAATACAAATCCAACGATTCCAGCGAATAGAATGAGTTGTGGTTCTTGGATTTTCTTGGTGTAAATCAACACTGCTGCACTAAGTAAAGCGATGAAAGCAGTTGGAATATCGACAATAGATTTTCCTGCAATAACGAGTACGGAACCAACCAAGGCTCCAACTACTGCAGCTGTTATTCCATCCACAAAGGCTTTGATACGTTCGTTCTTTGCAATTTTATAAAAATAGGGTGCTGGGAGAATGGTGAAAAAGTAACAGGGGAGAAATGTCGCAAGCGCGGCTAATGATGCACCTGTAAATCCTGCGATTAGATAACCAATGAAGGCAACGGTGATGACAACAGGTCCGGGAGTGATCATTGCAACTGCAACAGCATCAAGGAATTCTTTTTCGGTAAGCCAGCCGTGTTCTCCAACGACTCCACCGTGTAAAAATGGTACAATCGCTAATCCACTTCCAAAGACAAAAGCACCAGCTTTAGAAAAGAACAAAATGATTTTCTCGTAAAGCTCCGATTGTGTCGATTTAACATGTACTGCGCTTAAGAGGAGCGGTAGAGACTGAATTGTTAAACTCTTTTTTTTCCAAGAGGTTTGATAAAATAAATACAGAATCCCTAAGGCTATAAATAAAAAGATTTCTTCTTTCTCAGTTAAGAACGTGTACGTTGCAGTGAGGATAAAAAATGTCCAGAGTAACCATTTTTCCTGAATGGATTTCCAGGCAAAGGGACTAATGGATTTTTGCGTGAGTTTGTAAGCACTAATTGAAATTATACCAATAACCGCAGCACTTATTCCATAAAACAAGGCTTGCATCCATGGCAATCCACCAAAATGGGTGTATGCTATTCCTAATAAAACAACAAGTATAAAGGATGGTAATATAAATGCTAGTCCTACCAAGGTTGCTCCAAGAAATCGATAATGTACAAATCCGATGTAGATACACAATTGAGCTGCTAATGGACCTGGAGCTAATTGAGACAAAGCCAATCCTTCTTTGTACGCATCTTCGGAAATCCATTTGCGTTGTTCCACTAAATCCCGATGCATGTAGCCAACAAGTGCTACGGGTCCTCCGAAACCAATGCTACCTAATTTTAGAAAGTAACGAATGAGTGCTACTAAGGAGTAGTTTGCTCCATTTTTCATGATTCACTTACAATAAATCACGCATCAACATCCGCGTAGTATGTTTTGTTTGTTGCGTTAAGATAATTTCTTTGTCTAAAATGACACGTTGAATTGTTTCTTGATCATAATGACGAATAGTTACTAATTCTAAATCTTTTTTGAAGGTAACTGTATATGCTTGCTCAAATTCTTTTGTAAGAATACCTAAGAGGCCTTTTTTATTATCAATCACAAAGTCAAAACTAATCGCAGAATTCTGCATTAAATTGATATGTGCATTCACGGATGAAATAGAATTGAAAATTTGACTCAATTTTTCTTCAGCAATAAATGAAAAATCTTTAGGAGTAATACTAATCTTTAATTGATTCATTTTAAAGATAAACGAAGGAATTAGAGTGTCATCTTGTATTTCTGCGTCTATGATGGTGCCTTGTAGTGTAGGATCGATAAACGATTTCACATACAATGGAATGTTTTTGTTTTGAAGTGGTTTGATTGTTTTTGGATGGATCACATTTGCACCATAATAGGCAAGTTCTATCGCTTCTTGGAAGGAGATATGTGGCAATTGAATGGTTTCATCAAACCATTTTGGATCGGCATTCAACATGCCTGGTACGTCTTTCCAGATGGTTAAACTTTCAGCATTTAAACTATAAGCAAAAATTGCTGCGGTATAATCAGAACCTTCACGACCAAGTGTTGTGGTAAAACCTTCACGGGTACTTCCTATAAATCCCTGTGTGATAAAAATGGAAGTGTTTTTTTCAATTTCAGTGAATTTTGTTTGAATAAGTTCGTTGGTTTTCTCCCATTCTACTTCTCCTTGCTTGTAGTTTGCATTTGTACGAATAAGTTCTTTTGCATTTAACCAGGTTACATTACTCACGTTTTCTGCTAAATACGCTTCTACAATTTTGGAACTAATCATTTCTCCAATGGATACAATTTGGTCATATTCATACTCCTCGTTTTCTGAAAATGGTTTGTGTATTTTTTCATTTAGATAAACAAATTGCTGTTCTAAAAAATCAAGCGTTACATTTAAACGAACGGTTAATAAATCGGTAGCAATTTGGATGTGTGTTCGATAGAGTAGGTCTACTAAATAACGAAAAGATACTTGATTGTTGGTTTTGAGTGCGTCTACTATTTCTTCTAGTTGATTGGTAGTTGTACCAATTGCTGAAACAATTACACCTTTCTTTACGTTTTTGTCTGCTAAAATGATAGTTACTACATTTTTTATCCCTTGTGCATTTTTTAAAGAGGCACCACCAAATTTGTATATTTTCATATTTATACTATTAATTCTACAATATTAGTAGATAATATTCTAATTTACACTAATTTTCAATAAGTTTTTTTTACTTATTTGGACATTTTTATTTATTTATTTTCTTTATATTTTATTTAAATTATTGATAATTAAATATTTAAGTTTTTATCTCCTATTAAATCCATGGATATTTAGAAGTTAATTTGTTTTTTTCTTGTGTAATTAAAATATCGGTTATATTTTTGTCCTGTTGTTAGAAAAAAAATGTTATTATAAACATTCAAATAAACCCAAAATTGTAAAAATGGCAATATTTAGAGAAGGAATTCAAAATTTAAATTCAATTCATACTAAATCGATAGTAGAAAAAGATATCATCGAACTAGGAAAAAAAATTGAATTGTTTAAAGATGGAAAGATTTCAGATGATAAGTTCAGAGCATTACGTTTAGCGCGTGGTGTGTATGGACAACGTCAACAAGGTGTACAAATGATTCGTATCAAATTGCCTTTTGGTAAAGTGACTACGAAACAATTACGCAGAATCTCGGATGTGTCGGATGATTTCAGTACAGGGAAGTTACACATAACTACCCGTCAAGATATACAAATACATTATGTCAGTTTGGATCGTACACCTGCCTTATGGGAAGAGTTGGAAAAAGACGACGTTACCCTTCGGGAAGCATGTGGTAACACAGTTCGAAATGTTACAGCTAGTTCCACGGCAGGTATTGATCCTTCTGAACTTTTTGATGTTTCTCCTTATGCGGATTTGGTTTTCCGTTACTTTTTACGCAAACCTTTCGGTCAAGAACTAGGCCGTAAAATTAAAATTGCTTTCAGTGGAAATGACTCCGATGATGCGTTTGCTTTTATCCATGATTTTGGATTTATTCCTAAAGTTGAAAATGGTGTAAAAGGATTTAAAGTACTTGTTGCTGGTGGTTTAGGTGCACAACCTTTATTGGCTAAAACTGCTTTTGAATTTTTACCAGCGGAAGAAATTATCCCATACATTGAAGCTTCGATTCGTGTGTTTGACAGACACGGAGAACGTAATAGTAGAAATAAAGCACGTTTGAAATATTTAATTGCGAAGGTTGGTTTTGAAGAATTTGTACGATTAGTAGAAATAGAACGTGCTGCCGTTCAGTATGATAAGACAACTGATTTCCGTGTGTTTGATCAACAAGTGGAGTATCCTGTTCCTACAAACATTCTTTCTAAACAAGATGTGCTTACAGATTCTCAAAATCCAACATTTATTGAATGGGTTCGTACCAATGTTTTCGAACAAAAACAAGCTGGTTATGTTGGGGTGTATTTAAAAATTGCCTTAGGTAATTTCAATACGGATCAAGCACGTAAATTGGCGGATATCATAGATAAATACGCTGGTTCAGATATTCGTTTTACCATCGACCAAAGCGTATTGTTAAAATTTGTTCTTCCTGAAAACCTGTTGTTTTTGTATGAAGAATTAAAAGCGATTGGTCTTGCAGATAGTGGATACAATGGATTAGCAGATATTACGGCTTGCCCAGGTACAGATACATGTAACTTAGGAATCTCCAACAGTACGGATGTAGCGGTGATCATCGAAAATTTAATTCGTGAAGAATACCCGGAATTGATTTACAACAACGAGATCAAAATCAAAATTAGTGGATGTATGAATTCGTGTGGTCAACATGGTTTGGCGCACATCGGTTTCCACGGAAGCTCTATGAAAGTGGAGAAAAATACTTTGCCTGCTTTGCAGTTGTTGTTAGGCGGTGGTCGACTAGGAAATGGAGAAGGTCGAATTGCGGACAAAGTAATAAAATTACCTAGCAAACGTGTACTAGACATTATTCGTTATTTGTTGAACGACTACCAAGAAAACCAACACGACGAAGAAGCGTTTAACGATTATTACGACCGTCAAGGAAACAAATATTTTTATGATTTATTAAAGCCGTTGGCTGATTTATCTACCATTAAAGATTCAGATTTTATCGATTGGGGTAGCGAAGATAAATTTAAGACAGAAATTGGTGTAGGAGAATGTGCGGGTGTAATGATTGATTTAGTTGCGACTCTGATATACGATGCGGAAGAGAAATTAGCGGATGCACAACACGCGATTAACGAAGGTCGTTGGGCAGACGCAGCGTACTTTACCTATTCTGCTGGAATCCATACCGCGAAAGCATTATTGTTAGAAAACAAAGTACATTGTAACACACATAGCGGCATCATTGCTGACTTTGATATACATTTTGGAGATTTTTATGGTTTCAAAACGGCCATTAATTTCTCCGGATTTATAATGCGCATCAACAGTCAAAAAGCAGACGAAGCATTTGTGAACGAATACTTCCAAGAGGTACAAGGATTCATCGCTAAAGCAAAAGAAATCAGAGCATAATTCAACTAATTAACCATTAAGAAATTTAGGACGGTAATGCGTGTGAAACGCAGAGTGAAATTAAGAGATATAGTAAAAACAGTTCTAAATTCTCTCAATTAAACAAAGTGTCTTCCTTAAACTCTCCACTTCTTAATTTCTCAATGGTAAAAAAAATAAAATTATTAAAAATGAAAAACCCTAATACAACACCAAAAGTAACACTAGTAGGCGCAGGACCTGGAGATTTAGAATTAATCACCCTAAAAGGTTTGAACGCAATTAAACATGCAGAAGTAATTTTATACGATGCATTGGTAAATGAAGAATTGTTGGATTTCGCTCCAATTGCAACGAAAATTTTCGTAGGAAAACGCAAAGGTTTCAAAGCGTATTCGCAAGATGAAATCAATTTGTTATTAGTGAAATACGCATTCTCTCATGGCAATGTAGTTCGCTTGAAAGGTGGGGATTCTTTCGTTTTTGGTCGCGGATACGAAGAATTAGAATTTGTTGAAAAATATGGTATCGAGACAACCGTAGTTCCTGGTATTTCAAGTTCAATTGCAGTACCAGCTTTAGCGGGAATCCCTGTTACACATCGTGGTACAAGTACAAGTTTTACGGTAATTTCTGCAAGTTTATCCAATGGTGAGTTAAATCCAGATGTGAAATATGCTGCACAATCCAATGGAACAGCGGTTATATTAATGGGCTTAACCAAATTAGATGAAATCGTTTCGTTATACAAACGTGCTGGAAAATTCGAAACTGGAATCGCAATCATAAGTAATGGTTCGTTGCCAAATGAAGAAATTATTCGTGGTACAATCTCAAACATTCAGTTCAAATTTGAGGAAAATCCAGTCCCTTCTCCAGCGATTATCGTGGTAGGGGAAGTAGTAAACTTACAACCAATCACGGAAAATGTAGTGGCTAATCACGAACTTATTTACGCATAAATTAAATCATAAATCATAAAACTTAAATTTTAAAACTATGGCACTTAGATTAGGCGATATCGCACCAAATTTTACAGCACAAACTTCCACAGGAGAAGTTGATTTTCATGCTTGGTTAGGAGAAAGTTGGGGAGTATTATTCTCACACCCAGCAGATTTTACACCAGTTTGTACAACTGAATTAGGAACTGTATCTAAATTACAAGATGCATTTGCAAAAAGAAATGTAAAAACAATTGCATTAAGTGTGGATTCTGTAGAATCTCATTTAGAGTGGATCAAAGACATCAATGAAACGCAAAATACGGAAGTAACTTTCCCAATCATCGCGGATCCTAATTTCGAAGTATCGAAACTATACGACATGATTCATCCAAATGCTTCAGACAAGTTTACAGTTCGTTCCGTGTTTATTATTGGAAACGATAAAAAAATTAAATTGATTATCACCTATCCTGCATCTACAGGAAGAAATTTTGATGAATTACTTCGCGTAATTGATTCGTTACAATTAACTGCTAATTATTCTGTTGCTACTCCTGCGAACTGGAGAAACGGAGAAGATGTAGTCATTGCACCTGTAATCAAAGACGATGAAATTGCTGCGAAATTTCCAAAAGGATACACGAAAATTAAATCTTACTTAAGAACAACGCCTCAGCCAAATTTGTAATGAAGTATTTCTTAGTATTTTGTTTAATGTTTACAACGATTTCTGCTTTCTCGCAAGAGGAGCAGAAATCTTCTTTAAACATGGAAGGACAAATTGCTGCAACAACCAACGGAAAAGACCTGTTTTTTAATCTTGGTGGACCAACTTTAAAATTTAATTATCCAAAATTCGCTTTTGCATGGACTTTTATGCCATCTCTTCGTTTGCATGATGTAAAAGGTAGTATACAAGTTGCTCCAATTCTTGGGACTGGAATCCAGGTGTATGGTTTGAAGGATAAGCGATTTATCGTTAGTTTACCTTTTTATTATTTAGCATCAAACAACACGTGGATCGGGACAATCGGTGTCGGTTATGTACTCTCAAAACCAAAAAAATAATTCAGTATTTTAAATTCTATGTCTAAAAATAATCTTTTTCCTGTCTTCTTAAAATTAGAACAATTACATGTCTTGGTTGTTGGTGGGGGAGTTGTTGCCTTAGAAAAGTTAACGGCACTCTGGAAAAGTAGTCCGAATACAAAAGTAACGCTAGTCGCTCCTTTAATCAATCCGGAAATTTTGGGCTTTCAAGAAACAAAAGAGTTAACAATTATTGAACGTACTTTTGATGAAGAAGACTTAGTTGGAAAAGAGGTAGTGATTGTTGCGGTTGGAGATATTCCTACCAGTGAAGTAATTAGAACAGCTGCAAAAAAACTGAATTTATTAGTGAATGTTGCGGATAAACCGGATTTATGTGATTTCTATTTAGGATCTATTGTTACGAAAGGAAGTCTTAAAATTGCAATTTCTACGAATGGAAAATCTCCGACATTTGCGAAGCGTTTAAAAGAAGTGTTAAATGAAAATATTTCTGAGAATGTAGAAGAATCCTTGGATAATCTGCAAAAATTGAGAACACATCTGAAAGGGGATTTCCAACACAAAGTCAATAAATTAAATGAAGTTACCGCTTCTTTAGTGCAAAATAAACAAAAGAAATGGTACGATGTTGACTTACGTAAAATTGTACTTTATTCACTTGGTGTGTTTGGTATTTTAGTTGCTGGACACATATTATTTACCTTAATTCCTCCAAGGTCTATTTGGGATTGTACTTGTACTGCCGTCAGTGAATTAGATGGAAATTTCCTCTATTTCATGTTGGGTGGATTCATTGCACAAATGATTGACGGAGCACTTGGGATGGCGTATGGTGTTAGTGCCACCACCTTTCTATTATCTTTTGGTGTGAGTCCTGCAGTGGCAAGTATGAGTGTGCATGCTTCCGAAATTTTTACAAGCGGGGTATCTGGATTAATGCATTTGAAATTTGGAAATGTAAACAGTAAATTATTTAAAGTCATAGTTTTACCTGGTGTGATAGGCTCTATTTTAGGGGCATATATCTTAACAGAATTTGAAAGTTATAATGCATATATCAAACCTTTTGTAGGTACGTATACACTTATTTTAGGGATTATTATCATTGTGAAAGTAGTTCGTAAACACCAAAAAAGAAAAAAATTAAAACATGTAGGTTGGTTAGCAACGGCTGGTGGATTTTTAGATGCTATCGGTGGTGGCGGTTGGGGACCAGTAGTTTCGTCTACTTTAATTGCGAGTGGAAAATCACCTAGATTAGTGATTGGTTCGGTCAATTTAGCAGAATTCTTTGTTTCTCTTGCAAGTTCATTTACATTTTTTACACTTATCGGTGGTTCTGGCTGGCAAACAATTTTAGGTCTAATTTTAGGTGGTGTTTGTGCAGCTCCAATTGCAGCACATTTATCTAAAAAGTTGAATGTGAAAGCAATGATGATTTTTGTTGGAATTGTTGTTATTATAGTGAGTTTACGTATTATTTATATGTCTATCTTTAAATGATGAAAATTTAACGTAAAGAGATTGAACCATTGAGAAATTAAGAAAATAAGAGTTAGATAGATATAGTGTTAGTTTCATTTAGATATTTTGACCAAAGATCACTAAATGAACTAATTAATTTTTACATCTTCTAAACTTCTCAATTTCTTAATTGTGAAAAAAAATAAAATAATTGTAAAAATATGAAAAGAGTATTATTAAGCGATTCAGGACCAGAAACATCCGATTCTATCTACAGTTTTTGGAGATGGGAAAATGAAGTAGATTTGACAGTTGAGCGTGTGAAAGAAATTACGGAATATCTTTTGAGTCTTGGTATTAATGCTTTTGACATTTCTCCTTTATATGGAAAAGGCAAATTGGAAGCATTGTTTGGTAAAGCATTACAAGAATTAGCAGTAAACCGCGAAGAGATTGTTTTGTTTACTAAAATCACTAACAAACATGTGCAAGATGACGGTTCATTTATTTTTCAGCCTTTAACAGAAAAAAGTATTCAACAACAAATCGATGCTTCACTTGTTCAGTTAAATACCGAATACCTAGACGTAGTATTGATTGAAGGATTTGATCCCTTGATGAAAGTAGATGCAGTTGCTTCTATTTTAACGACGCTTCAATTACGTGGTAAAGTGAAACATGTCGGGGTGTCTAATTTCAATGTACAACAACATAAATTAATTGCTTCACGTTTATCGCAAGAAGTAGTTACCAACCATTTTGAATTAAATTTATTAAATACTTCTGCGTTGGATGATGGTCGTATCGACTTCATCAAAGAACAATACAGTAAACCAATGGCTTTTGCGCCGCTTGCAGATGGTAGAATTTTACATGGGCATGATTATCAAGCAGAAACAATTAGAGCTGTTTTGAATGAATTAGCAGATAAATATAATTCTAACATTGAACAAATTGCGGTTGCATGGATACATAAATTAGGTGCACTTCCGATCATTGGAAGTTTATCGAAAGACCGTATTCGCAATGCTGCAACAGCAAGCGAAATTGCATTGACATACCAAGATTGGCATTCAATCTATGAAATTACTAAAACCCTAAAAGCGTAACATGGAGTTAAATTTTGAAAATGTACATGTAGCGGATATTTTACAACAAATTGCTGAAAAATACCCAACAAGTGCTGCTTTCTCAACTAGTTTAAGTGAAGAAGATCAGGTGATTACGCATTATATTTTTGCAAATAACCTACCGATTCGTGTATTCACCTTGGATACAGGTCGCTTATTCCCAGAGACATATGCTGTCTTAGCGAGCACGCTTGAACGTTATGGTAAAAAAATCGAAGTTTATTTTCCGAAACACGAGGGAGTTGAAAAATTAATAACAGAAAAAGGTCCTAGTAGTTTTTATACTTCCTTGGAAAACAGAAAAGAATGTTGTTTTATTCGAAAAGTGGAACCGTTAAATCGCGCGTTAACTGGTGTTGAATGCTGGATTACAGGATTACGTGCAGAACATTCCGAAAATCGTAAAGCAATGCCAATGGTGGAAATAGATGAAGCAAGAAAGATACTCAAGATACATCCATTAACAAAATGGACAACGGAAGAAGTAAAAGAAGAAATTAAAAAACACAACATTCCATACAATATTTTACACGATCGAGGATTTGTAAGTATCGGATGTCAGCCTTGTACCCGAGCAATCAAAGCAGGCGATGATTTTCGTGCCGGTAGATGGTGGTGGGAAAACACAGACAAAAAAGAATGCGGTTTGCATACGTAGAGCCACAACGCATTGTGGCTCTTCACATGCAAACATAACGTACGGATGTTGCATTGCATCATCCCGATAAAAAAAGGATGTTGCATTGTAACATCCCGATAAAAAAGGATGTTGCACAGCAACATCCCATAATAAACCCAAAAACACAAAAAAAAGTGGATTACTTAGATCAATTAGAAGCAGAAGCAATTTACATACTTCGCGAAGTAGCAGGTCAATTCGAACGACCAGCATTATTATTCAGCGGAGGAAAAGACAGTATTTGTTTGGTGCATTTAGCGCTAAAAGCATTTCGCCCAGGGAAATTTCCTTTCCCATTAGTGCATGTGGATACAGGACATAATTTTCCTGAAGCGATCGAATATCGTGATAATCTCGCGAAAGAATTAGAAGAAAAACTAATTGTTCGCTACGTTGCGGATACAATAAAGGAAAAGAATTTGCAAGATGGTAAAGGCAAGTTTCCAAGTAGAAATGGACTTCAAACATATACCCTGTTAGATGTCATCAATGAATTTGAATTTGATGCATGTATCGGAGGAGCACGTCGTGATGAAGAAAAAGCAAGAGCAAAAGAACGTATTTTTTCTGTGCGTGATGAGTTCGGACAATGGGATCCTAAAAAACAACGTCCAGAATTGTGGAATATTTACAATGGTAAAATTGACCAAGGTGAGAATGTACGCGTCTTCCCAATTTCCAATTGGACTGAATTAGATGTTTGGAACTATATCAAACGCGAAAACATCCAATTGCCTTCTATCTATTTTACACACGAACGGGAATGTATTAAAACGGAACACGGTCAGTGGATGAATGTAAATGAATTCGTACAATTAGAACCAACGGATAAAATTGAAAAAGTCAAAGTACGTTACCGGACAGTTGGAGATATGACTTGTACTGCTGCTGTTGAAAGTGAAGCACACACCGTAGATGATATTATTGCTGAATTAAAAGACACCAAAATCTCAGAACGTGGAGCAACACGTATGGATGACCGTGTCAGCGAAGCTGCAATGGAAGATAGAAAAAAAGGAGGATATTTTTGATTATTTTCTGTAGGTATAGGGTATGCCCTATACCTACAGAAAATAAATATAATTGTATAGATGCTGTACCACAGCATCTCCCATAAAATTACATAAAATGGAATTATTAAGATTTTTTACAGCAGGAAACGTAGATGATGGAAAAAGTACATTAATCGGAAGATTATTGTACGATAGCAAATCAATCTCGACGGATATACTAGAAACACTTACCAAACAAAGTAAATCAACTGGTGTTGATGCGGATATCGATTTGGCATTGTTGACAGATGGCTTACGTGCTGAACGTGAACAAGGTATCACAATTGACGTAGCGTATAAATATTTTACGACGGATAAACGTAAATTCATCATTGCGGATACACCTGGTCACGTGCAATATACGCGTAACATGTTTACGGGTGCTTCTAATACCGATTTAGCAATCGTTTTAGTGGATGCACGACATGGTATTACGGAACAAACACGTCGACATAGTATTATATCAAACATCGTTGGGATCCCACACGTATTAGTTTGTATCAATAAAATGGATTTGGTCAATTACGATGAAGAAGTTTATAATCAGATAAAAGCAGATTACACACATTTTGCAGAATCTTTAAATTTGAAAAAAGTTTCTTTTATCCCAACAAGTGCGTTGACAGGCGATAACGTTGTAAAACATTCCGAAAATTTAAAATGGTACCAGGGTCCTTCCTTGTTTGAATTTTTAGAAACCGTTGAGATAGAACAAGATTTCAAAACGCAGGAAGCACGTTTTCAAGTACAATATGTCATTCGTCCTCAAACGGAAGAATTGCATGATTACCGTGGATATGCTGGAAGTATTTTAAGCGGTTCTTTCAAAAAAGGAGATAAAATAGCGGTACATCCGGTTGATTTAACAACGACCATCGAAAAAATTGAAAAATTCGGTCAAGAAGTGGAAGAAGCGCATGCAGGTGAACCAGTTATTATTCACGTTGCAGACAATATTGACATCAGTAGGGGCACGACGTTCGTGCCCAACACGACGTTCGTTCCCAACACAACGTTCGTGCCCAACACGATTTCCATCACAGATGGAAATACAATACACACACCATCCCAATCCATCCAAACCGAAAAAACGTTCGAAGCAATCGTTTGTTGGATGGATAACAAATCATTTCAGCCAGGACAAAAATTGTTGTTGCAACAAAACAGTTTCCGTTCGAAAGCAGTCATCAAAGAAATCGATAACAAAATCAACATCTACAATTTCAAAAGTGAACCTAGTGATGGGTCGCTACACTTAAATGATTTTTGTAAAGTAACTATCAAAACTGCTGAGACACTAAGTTTTGATGAGTATGCAAACAACCGTAAAACAGGTTCCTTTATTTTAATTAACGAAAACACCAATAACACGGTTGCTGCCGGAGTAATCACATCGTAGAGACAGACAATTAGTCTGTCTCAAAAACATCACAACCAATGCAAAACCTATTAACAACGCTTTACAATAAACATGCAGAGAAAACGCAATTGCCTTCTCCTTTTTTGGTAGAAAGCTTTGTAGAATCTTTACTTTCGATATTATTTCCTGCATATAATAGAAGAAAAATTGTTTCCAAAAATCAGTTGAAAGATGAAATTCAAAAAAGTCAACAGACATTTGAATTATTATTGTTACATGTGGAAAAAGAACTAGACTCAGATATTCATTCCATTGCGAAGGAGTTTTATTTGCAATTGGTAAATATCTATGAAACGATTTTGAAAGATGCTGAAGCGATTGAAAAAGGAGACCCTGCAGCAAGGGGAGTGGAAGAGGTAATACGTTCATATCCTGGTTTTTATGCGATTAGTATTTTTAGGATTGCGCACCAATTGTATGTTCAAAACATTCCTTACATTCCAAGAATTTTAACCGAATTAGCCCATAGCAAAACTGGAATCGATATTCATCCTGGTGCAACCATTGGCGAATATTTCTTCATTGACCATGGTACTGGAATTGTGATAGGCGAAACAACGTTGATTGGGAATCATGTAAAAGTATACCAAGGGGTAACTTTAGGTGCTTTGAGCGTGAAAAAAGAAATGGCAGAAACGAAACGTCATCCAACTATTGAAGATGGTGTGGTGATTTATGCGGGAGCAACAATATTAGGTGGAAGAACAATTATTGGTGAGAACTCGGTTATTGGTGGTAACACTTGGATTACTGAAAGCATTGAACCAAATACCTTGGTCTATCACCAACCAGAAATTATTAAGAAAAAACAATCATAAATTCATAATTCATAATGAAACTTATAGATTTTATCGGTAACACCCCTTTGGTCGAATTGAATCACATCAATCCGAATCCGAAAGTGAAGTTGTTTGCCAAATTGGAAGGACATAATCCTGGTGGTAGTGTGAAAGATCGCGCCGCGTTTGGATTGATCCAAGGTGGTATTGAAAGCGGATTGATCAAACCAGACAGTAAATTGATTGAAGCAACAAGTGGTAATACAGGGATTGCTTTAGCAATGATTGCACGTTTGCATAATTTGCATATTGAATTGGTGATGCCTGAAAATTCTACTAGAGAACGTGTATTAAGTATGCGTGCTTTTGGTGCTGTCGTGACTTTGACTCCTGCAGAAGGAAGCATGGAAGCAGCGATTGATTATGCGCGAAAAAAAGTGGAAAACGAAGGATATATCATGTTGGATCAATTTGGTAATCAAAACAATCCAAACATGCATTATAAAACAACGGGACCTGAAATCTGGAGAGGTACCGACGGACAAGTGACTCATTTTGTTTCAGCGATGGGAACCACAGGAACAATCATGGGTGTTTCTCGTTACCTAAAAGAACAGAATCCTAACGTAACGATTGTTGGTGCACAACCAGCGGACGGAGCAAAAATTCCAGGCATTCGTAAATGGCCGGAAGAATATTTACCTAAAATTTTTGATAGAAGTCGCGTGGATCAAATCGTCGAAGTCGCAGAAGACGAGGCGAAAGAAATGACAAAGCGTTTAGCAAGAGAGGAAGGTGTCTTCGCAGGAATGAGTAGTGGAGGTTCTGTAGCGGCAGCGTTGAAAATCATACCAAACCTAGAAAGTGGAGTAGTGGTATGTATCATCTGCGACCGTGGAGACAAATATTTATCGACAGATCTTTTTGATTAGTAAATATTTGTAGATCCAGCATATATGCTGGATCAATTTTCCAAAACGTTAACAAAAAAATATAATTAATTTTACACACATAAAAAAACAAAAAAATGATAGAAACAGATATCATCATCATTGGAGCAGGACCAGTAGGGTTGTTTGCCGTATTCGAAGCAGGATTATTAAAGTTGAAATGTCATTTGATTGACTCTTTACCACAACCAGGTGGACAATGTTCGGAGATTTATCCTAAAAAACCAATTTACGACATTCCAGGTTTCCCATCGGTATTAGCAGGTGAATTGATTGATAATTTGATGCAACAAGCTGCGCCTTTTAAACCAGGTTTTACTCTAGGTGAAGCAGCACAAGATATTGAAAAATTAGAAGATGGTTCGTTTATCGTTACTACGGTAAAAGGTACGAAACACCACGCACCAATTGTAATGATTGCTGGTGGATTAGGTGTATTCGAACCACGTAAACCACCTATTGCAAATATCACTGATTTTGAAGATAAAGGAATTGAATACATCATCAAAGACCCTGAATTCTATAAAGATAAACGTGTTGTTATCGCTGGTGGTGGTGACTCTGCGTTGGATTGGTCAATCTATTTAACAGAGAAAAAAATCGCTTCAGAAGTTATTTTAGTACACAGAAGTAGTTCTTTCCGTGGACACTTAGATTCTGTACAAAAAGTAATAGATTATGCAGAATCTGGAAAAATTACCTTAGTGACAGAAGCGGAAGTAACTGGTTTAGCTGGTGGTGACCACTTAGAAAAAGTGATTATTACGCATGCAAAAGACGGCGAAATCGTCAAAGAAGCAGATCATTTCATTCCGTTGTTTGGTTTGAAACCTAGTTTGGGTCCTATCGCAAATTGGGGATTAGAAATCGATAAAAATGCAATTAAAGTAGATACCTTAGATTATTCAACAAACATTCCTGGTATCTATGCAATCGGTGACGTGAATACCTACGAAGGTAAATTGAAATTGATTTTATGTGGTTTCCATGAAGGAACTATCGCATTACAATCTGCTTTCGCACGCATCCACCCAGACAAGAAAAATGTATTGAAATATACTACTGTTAACGGTGTAAACGGATTTTAATTTTTAGTAGAGTCGCAATGCGTTGCGACTCTACTAAAATATTTTTTAATATGTTTCCAAACGAAGCCTCCGCCATCCTCGGTCCCTACGATGACCTCCAAGATGCTTTCGAATTTCAATTATTCGATTACAAAAAACAACTCCTTGCATTAGCGCCCATCGATAAGCTTATTGCCCCAAAACTGAAAAAAATCAAACAACTACAAGAGGCTTACTTGACCCTTGGTGGGGTGATTGAAATGGTTTCTATCACAATGTTCAATCCAATTACTCCAACGGAAGATTTATTGGAAAGTTATAAAATCTATCAAAATGTCCGAAATAGTCTAAAAAGGAGTATATCGAACAGCTTGGTCTTTGAAGAAATCGAGAACTTTTGTCAGCATTTGGTCTTTTATGAGAAAATGTATGCTTCTTGTTGGTTGACGCATGACTTTGATACTACGGAAATTGTTTCGAAAGAACCAGATCCAATGGATGTGTTAAAAGCCATACGTGCATACAATGAAAATGGTGGTTTTACATTCGAAGATTTAAGAATGAATAAAAACAATCCACCTGCTGTATTAATTAAGGAAAGGAATCGATTATCTTTGTTAGTAACAAAATTTGGGGATTATTATGGAGGAAACATTACAACGCCTTAAGGCACAATTAGAACAAGAAGAGTGGCCAAATGTGTATTTTTATAAATTCATCGTGGAAAACCACCCAGATCATGTAGCTTCCGTTAAAGAAATTTTCGAAGAAGAGGCTATAATAACAATAAATGAGTCAAAAAACGGAAAGTATGCAAGTATTAGCATAAAAGAAGTAGCTTTGCATGTAGATTATATTTTAGATAAATACAGACAAGCAAGTACAATTAAAGGAATTATTTCGCTATGATTTTATACACGTTTTTCACCATGGAGAAAGCAGTAATTTTTATGCTGGTTTCGATTACAATTATCATCGCATTTTTAGCCTACCGCAAGGTGTTAAACAACATGCGAAAAGGGGAGATGAACCTAGATAAATATTGTGTTTTATACAGTTTAGAAAAAAATCACCAAACTGGTGAATTGGAGTTTTATTTTACCAATGAAGAAGCAAAACAGGTGACTTTTGAAATTTTGGCAGAAAATAACGAGGTACTAGAAACCCTGGCAGACCAAGAATATAAAGCAGGTGGTCACATAGTACGTTATGATTCAACACGTTTGACAAATGGCACCTATTTTTACCAATTGAGAACGGATAATCAAAAAACTACTAAGAAAATGATTGTCGAAAATTAGTTGTCAGACTGGCAGAATAAAATGCTTGGCAAACTCTTTGACATTACAAACGTAACGAGTAAATTTGTACCTGTTACTAAGTGAAAATTTAAACTTAAAAATAAAAAAAGATGGCATTAGAAATTACAGACGCAAACTTCGAGGAGCTTGTATTGAAATCAGACAAACCAGTATTGGTTGACTTTTGGGCTGAATGGTGTGGACCTTGCCGTATGATTGGACCAGTTGTGGAAGAATTATACAAAGAATACGAAGGAAAAGCGGTTATCGGGAAAGTGAACGTAGATCACAATCCAGGTGTATCTGCTCAATTTGGCGTTAGAAACATTCCTACAATCCTTTTCATTAAAGGTGGTGAAGTAGTTGACAAATCTGTTGGTGCTGTACCAAAAGCGCAATTAGCTACTAAATTAGACGCAATTATCTAAGAATCATATTACGTCAGTCTGAGCGTAGTCGAAGACAAGTTACTAAAGTCGGTTAGTTCATTTGAATTAACCGACTTTTTTGTGGATTGAATATTATCATTTGTAGCAAACCATAAATCTTCCCCCGTGTATACACTGAACTTTTCGAAGTGAGGAGAGAAAGCATTGATTTGAAACCAAACTGTAGAACAGATATAAGTGACTATTGAATTATTGAACCATAAATCTTCCCTCCTTGAGGAGGGACTGAGGGAGGTGATATTTTGTACTATTCTTTATTCAATCAAAATCGGTAATATAAATCTACTTCTTACAGCTTTTCCTTTATTTTTTCCAGGTGTTTTAAAAGAAGGTAATAATTCAACTACACGAATCGCTTCACGGTTAACTTCAGGACTCAATCCTCTCATTATTTTAACATTTGAAATACTTCCATCTTTTTCTACCACAAATACGACAAATACTTTGCCCTTTACCTTTTCATTAATAACTAGTTGATTGAAATTTTTAGCTATAAATACAGTAAGTTTTTCAGATCCGCCAGGAAATTCTGCATCTTCTTCAACAAAATCAAAAATTTTATTTTTTGGCGTTATTCGATTGATTGAATCATATATTTCTGGATGATATGCTACCTCACCTTGTAATTCAATTTCATGCTCAGGTGTATAATTAATTTTCTTTTCAACTATGTTTTTATCTTTCTTATCCACCTTTTCTGTATCATCCGTCACACGTTGTTCATCTTCCGTCACTTCCGTCACTTCCGTCGCTTTCGTCACTCGTCGCTCACCAGTCCCATCACATCCCGCTAACATCATTCCCGCAATAAACATCACCGCCATTGGTAGTTGGTGTCGCGGAAAACGCTTTTTCATCTGATGTAAGGTTACTACAATATCTCGTCGCGTAAAATCCAATTGGGAAGGCAAGATCCTTCCACATGTTCGTTGACCTTGATTTTCTAGTAAATATTCAAGTATTTCTTGTCTAGACATCTTCGTAAAATCCATCACGTCTTTCGTACAACTTTCGCAAAAACGAGATGTCAGTCCGATTTTCATTTTTTCCCAATCTTCGGGACAAGGTGTTGGAATGTGGAATTTCATAGAGTTAATAACGAAAAATAGTACGTTTTATTATTTCTTTTGTTACTGAGCGAGTCGAAGTATCAAGACAAAAGAAAAAATTAATTTCTAATTACTTTCACCATCCCCTTCAAACACTTCCATAAATCTCGGAAATATCCTTCTTTATTGAATTGGTTATCTGGTAAACCAATTTCTTTCACATGTTCTGCAGGATGATACGTACCAAACAAACGGTCCCAAAATATAAAGGTATTACCCATATTCTTGTTATAGTGTCGCTCTTCGGTTGAATGATGTAATCGATGCGCTGCTGGAGATACCAAGATGTATTTACCAATCCATCCCCAATCAGAGGTAAAGGATGAATGGATCATCAGTTGATGGGCTTCCTTGAAAATTCGAACTGCTAAGTAGGAGTAGAGTGGTGAACCCAATAAAACAAATACCATGACGTCAAAAAAACGACTAATCTCAGGATCTAAAAAATGTACTCTTTGACGAGTTAATACGTTAAAATGTGTCGCTGAATGATGAAATTGATGCAACTCCCATAAGGACTTAGATTTATGAAATGCATAATGTCGCACATAATTCTTAAAATCTCCTGCTAAAAAGATAATTGCTACTTGTAAATATGGATTTGAAACATGGGTGATTAAATTCAATCCAAAATTCTTTTGAATCAATCCTACTAAAAAGTAAAATATCCCAAAACTCAAGATAAAACCAAAGACATTCGAAATATTAAAGGTATCCATTATCCAACAAATGAAATCGGAACGTGTGGATTTGTCAAACGAGACTATTTTTTTTAAGGAAGAATATTCCCAGCCAACAAAAAATAATTCAATCAATAAAACCGAAAGTGTGACTCCCAATGAAAAATACATCACTTCCCAAGGAAAATGGTCAAGGCCAAATCCATGGATTAAGGAGATTATTTTACGTTGTATGAGTTCTATCATTGTTGTAAAATTACATAAAAACTAGTTTATCAATGTATAACGATTTTTTAATCTTAAAAATTGCTGTTCAAAATAGCGATAAGATACCCATGCAAGTACTATTGTAACGCCAACGGTTAGCCCGTACAGACATACATTGTATATCAATTCACTTTCTTTCGGTATAAAATTCCATTTGAATATAAATTCCAAAACTATCCAATGAAAAAGGTATAATCCATAGGATATATTTCCAAGGAATACGACTGGCTTTATATCTAAATTTGGTATTTGAACACTAGAACTTGCAACTAAGAAGGAAATACTAAAAAATACGGCATAAATTTCATCGGTACAATACGTAAAACTCAAACCATAAAACCAACAGCCAAACGGAAGAAGCACTAAAAGAATCGACAACAAACGAAAACGATTCAAAAAAGTGATTATCTTACTTTGTTGATGAAGAAGTATAGCGAAAATTGCGCCTGATGCCATGCAGTTAAACTTGAGGTTTTCGAATAATCGTGTCCACATTTCAAGTGTTTCAGCAGATACTTCGTTTTTTATTAATAGGGGAAAGACGATAAAAGGTAGGGCTGTAATAACAATAAATACCATAAATATTATCCAAATTGCGTATTTTTTGTATTTTATTAACAAGGGCCAGGTGAGGTAAAATTGCTCCTCGACACCAATAGACCATAAGGGCGGGCAAGGTTCAAAACGCATCATCATGCCATCTGCAATATTAGGTAGGAAGGTTAACGTCATCATTAACGTGGTCGTAGTAATAGGATAGTCTAACAGAAAATAAGTAGCAAACAAAATCAAGAAATACAACGGCCAAACACGCAATATTCTTCGAATATAGAAATGTTTTATATTTACTGTTTTGGTCTGTTCGCGCTCTTTCAATAACAAATACGTAATCAAAAAACCACTTAACGCAAAAAATAAAACTACAGCAATGTGCCCACCTGTATTTTTTAAGAAAGGAAAATCATACCAATTAGAAACTTGATTCCGATGCTTAAAACGCTCAATATGACTGATTATAACAACAAATGCTGCTATCGCCCGAAAGGTTGTAAGGTTTTTGAGGTGGTGTGTTGTTCGCATTCTATTTACTCTATATAGTAAATTTTTTTTGTATGATTTTTGAATTCCACATTTTGAAATGAAGTAAAATTTAGTTTTGTTTTGAACCAAAAAAGATAGGTGTATAATATTTCTTCTCTATAATATTTGATTTTCCTTGAAAAATGTTTTGTTTTAACTGAAAGTTTATAAACAGAATAGTTGACTATAACATTATTTGTATCCTTTATTTCAACTTCACAGTTTAAAAAATAAATAGAATCTTTTTTACTTTTAATTAAATTGTATTTTTTATTTACTCCAATTATTTTAAAATTGAGATGATTAGTTGTAGTATCTTTTGCAGAACTCACCAATTTAAAACTAATGATTTTTGAGTAAGTGAAGTAATGTGAATCTTCAAAATAGATCGTATCTTTTTCTGACATTAGTTTTTTTTCATTCAAACTTTTTGCAAAGAGATCAATTGTTTTATTGAAAATAAAGTTATGCGTTATTTCTTGTTGTGCGAATGAATAACAACTTTGTATAAGAAATAGAAGTAAGATTGCGTTTTTCATAGTCAAATGGTTTAAAATTATTCTCCTTTCTTGGTTTCCAGGCCTATGGCATATTCTTTGAAAGCAAAAATTTCTCAACCCTTTGAGGGATTATTAATGGTTCAAAAATAAAAATATAATTATAAATTAATTTTCTAGACCATCAAACATCTTTAAACATCCTCAATTTCTCAATATTCAATGCATCCCTCCGTCACTCATCCCTCCTTTACTCGATCCCTAATGCTAGTTTACACTGAACTAGTTCACCCTGAGTTTACCGAAGGGAAGTGTCACTCAAATTTTCCCTTCAAAAACTTCCCTGTATAATTATCCTTCTCCAAAATCAATTCTTCGGGCGTTCCAGTAAACACAATATTTCCACCTTTATCACCACCCTCAGGACCAATATCTATTACCCAATCTGCGCATTTGATTACATCGCCATTGTGTTCAATGACAATGATTGAATTTCCAGCGTCAATTAAACGTTGTAATGCGATTAACAATTTTTCAATATCATAGTAATGCAAACCAGTTGTTGGTTCGTCAAATATGAAAACATTCCCTTGAGCACCTGCACTTTTTGTTAAAAAAGATGCCAATTTAATGCGTTGTGCTTCACCACCACTTAGGGTACTCGAAGATTGACCCATCTTGATATAACCAAGTCCAACATCTTCCAATGGTTGAATTTTAGAAACAATTTTATCTTCTAAGGTACCTTTATGTTCCTTGAAAAATGCCAATGCTTCCGAAATATCCATTTCAAGCAAGTCTGCAATGTTTTTTTCGTGGTATTTTACCTCCAGCGTTTCGGATTTATACCTACGACCTTCACACGATTCGCAAGGTAAATGAACATCTGCCATGAATTGCATGCCTACTGTAATAATTCCTTCACCCTCACACATCTCACATCGACCACCGTCGACATTAAAACTGAAAAATCCTGGTTTATACCCACGCGCTTTGGAAATCGGTAATCGCGCATACAAATCTCTAATTTCATCAAATGCCTTTACATAGGTAACAGGATTACTACGGGAGGATTTTCCGATTGGATTTTGATCAATTAATTCAATTCCTTTGACAAATTTGAGATCTCCTTCTACCGATTTTACTTCGCCTTGAAAATCTCCAAAAACACCAAGTTGCTTACGAATAGCAGGGTAGAGGATGTCTTTGATTAAAGTCGATTTTCCGGAACCACTAACACCAGTAACACAAAGCAAAGAGAATAATGGGATGTCAACAGATACATTTTGCAAATTGTTTTCACGCGCTCCGATGATTTTTATCCAATTGCGCGGTTTACGTTTGGTAACAGGTATTGGTATGACACGTTCTTTGGTTAAATATTGTGCGGTTAGACTTTGTTTCTGATTACGCAACTGACTGTCATTTCCTTGAAAAACAACTTCTCCACCATAAATTCCAGCCATTGGACCAATATCCAAAATTTCATCTGCTTCTTTCATGATGTCTTCTTCATGCTCTACGATGATTACGGTATTCCCTAAATCGCGTAAATTCTTCAGTACATCAATCAGTTTTTTTGTGTCGCGCGGATGTAAACCGATACTTGGTTCATCTAGTATATACATTGAACCAACCAAACTACTTCCTAAAGAGGTAGCTAAATTAATCCGTTGTGATTCCCCTCCAGACAAGGAGTTGGAAGTTCTATTCAGTGTAAGATATTCTAAACCAACCTCACATAAAAACTTCAATCGACTTGTAATTTCTAGTAAAATACGTTTTGCTACTTGTGCATCGTATTCTTTCAATTCAATCGACTGAAAAAAGGCATAACATGCTCGTATCGGTAATAAAACTAAATCTGTAATTGTTTTACCTTGAACGGTTACATAATTACTGTCTTTTCGTAAACGTGTTCCTTTACAATCTGGACAAATGGTTTTTCCACGATACCTAGAAAGCAATACGCGATATTGAATTTTATAGGTTTGTGTTTCTACAAAAGCGAAAAAAGCATTTAAACCGGTGAAATACTTATTTCCAGTCCACAACAAATTGTATTCTTCTGTGGTTAATTCGTCTATTGGTCGGTGTAT
>CANFHU010000031.1 GCA_947446925.1 Flavobacteriia bacterium | reverse complement strand
TAAATTGACCTTTAAGACATCCCTCCTTGAGGAGGGAAAGAGGGAGGTGACCTCGAAGTACGCTGAAAGTGTCTACCTACTTTAGATTTATTTTAACGTAACAAAAAAAGCCAAGTCGGTCAAACTTGGCTCAACTAATCAAAAATCAATTTTCGAAAAGTCCATACAATACGTTTCGTTCAACAGCCCTTTACCTGCGGTGCTACTCCGTGGTCATCGCTTGTCTTTCAGACAAGTCGAAAGGTTAGTTGTTGGCAGCAGGTTTTTTCTTTTTCGTTATTGTCGTTTTTTCTTTTTTAAATATGTGCCCAGTTTACTTAAAAGTTCTGCAACAACACCAAAGAGTGTCCCGATGATAGCAAATTTTGAAACAAAATACCAATCAAATTTACCCTGTCTAAAAAGTGCAGAAATAAGTCCAATAATAGCACCACCAGTAAGTCCTCCCCATACAGCATTGCGACCTTTCCAAAAAATAATTAAAAGAATAAGCGAAATTATTCCAAGAATTTTCCAAGTTGTAAAGATTTCTAACATCAAATTTTTTTATTGTAAATTTAAAATCAAATTGTCTATGAAAAACAAATTAAGCATTACAAAATTAAACAAAAAACTGAAAAAACAGTTATTTGAAAAAGGTTACTATGTCGAAGAAGTCGGTCAGCAGGGGGAGATTGATTGTTTAATTGTCTCCTTTGCCGAACCGAAACAAAAAATCAGCGAGGACAAGTCCAATTAAGTTTATCCTATTTGTCAGCATTATTTCTCTGCTCCGCTGGAAGTGTCTTCCTGCGGTAAATCTTTCTATTTCCCTCCCTTCAAAATGCTTCCAAACACCTTTGTTACTGTCGTAGTAACTGTTGAAGCTATATTTTTAACTGCTGCCGCAGGGTCTTTACGAATTTTATTTTCTTCGATTTCCACCAGTTTAAATAAACCTGAAATAGCACGTTCAGTAACGTATGCATTTAAATCTGGTTCTATGTTTTTTCCGCCGGTAAAAAGATTGACTTTGTTATAGTTAGTGGCAAGTGGTTCCCAATATTTTGTTAGTTCAACTGTTTGAATTGCTTTGTCTACTTCTGGTCTAAAAGCAGTTTTTAGTTCGTTGGTGGTGTTGTTTTGTAAAAAGCGTGTTGCAGAACCATTGCCGCCATTCAGAATTGCTAGTCCGTCTGCAATTTGCATATTTTTGATTGCGTTTAAAAAGATAGGGAGCGCTTTTTTTGTTGCCTCTTCGGCTGCACGATTTAATGTTAATTCAAAACGTTCTACCGCACCTTTCATTTTTAATTTTAGTGCTGCGTCTTTCACTTTTTTCGCATCTTCTGGAAATGGAAGTTTGATGGAAGCGTTTTTCCAGAAGCCATCCAAAGCCGAACTTTGCTTTACGGAATTTTCAATACTGATGTTTAATGCATCCTTCAAACCTTGGATGATTTCCTCTTTCGAAAGCAACGGATTGGTGACTGTACTCGCAGGTGAAATGTTAAATGACCCTAAGGTTGTTATTGCTGTTGCTGCAAATGTTCCTACAAGTAGAAAGGAGAATATATTTTTTTTCATGATTTCGATTTTGGTGTTCAAACTTACAATAAATTTATAAAAAAATATGTAGAAATAAATTTAATAAAAGTTAGATTTTTCGAGGCAAACAAGAAATTAAACCCGCAGTTTACATTAGTAAATGAGGAGTTTGATTTTGAAGTTGAACGAAGAAAAAGCAAGTTTTATTAAATTAATAATCATTTGTAAAATATGAAAGCAGAACTAATATCTATCGGCGACGAACTCCTCATCGGACAAACAATCAATACAAACGCTTCTTGGTTAGGAAGTGAATTGGCATTACAAGGGATTCAAGTCAAATGGTGCACAACAATTTCCGATGATAAAGAAGATATCTTATTTACCGTTGATCAAGCGTTAAATCGATCGCAATTAGTTATTATAACCGGTGGATTAGGGCCGACGAAAGACGATATCACCAAACATACCTTGGCAGAATATTTTGATACTGAACTAGTCATCGATCCAACCATATTAGGTAAAATTGAAGAATATTTCCGTTTACGTGGACGTGAAATGTTGGAAGTAAATACCATGCAAGCGGCTTTACCCAAAGCATGTACAATTATTCCGAACAATCATGGAACTGCTTCTGGAATGTGGTTTGAGAAAAATGGTTCCGTTCTAATTAGTTTACCTGGCGTGCCTTATGAGATGAAAGGATTGATGAAAGATTTTTTGTTAGATAAAATTCAACAGCATTTTCAAACAAAGGCCCTTTACCATAAAACAATTTTAACGACTGGAATCGGCGAATCCTTTTTGGCAGAAACAATGGCTGACTGGGAAAATCGCATTAGAGCTTTAGGGTTAGGATTAGCTTATCTACCTTCCCCTGGATTGGTGAAATTACGTATTTCTTCTTACAAAGGAGTAGTGGATGCACCGGTGATAGAAGGTTTCTTTCAAGAAATTGAAGCGAAATTACCTCAACATGTATTTGGTTATGAAAATGATACGTTGGCGGAAGTTGTTGGACGTTTATTACTGCAAGCAGGTAAAAATGTAGGTACCGTTGAAAGTTGTACGGGTGGAGGAGTAGCAAATGCAATTGTTTCTGTTCCTGGTTCAAGTGCTTATTTTCAAGGAAGTTTAACAACCTATTCCTATGAACTTAAAACTAAATTAGCGGGCGTTAACCCGCTTACACTAGAAAATTTTGGTGCGGTTAGTGAAGAAACAGTGCGCGAAATGGCTGTTGGTGGAAGAGAAAAACTAGGGGTAGATTACTGTATTTCGATCTCTGGCGTTGCAGGACCGGACGGAGGAACATCCGATAAACCAGTTGGAACTGTCTGGATGGCAGTAGCATTAGCAGGAGATTGTGTGACAAAAAAAATAAATTTAGGAGATAATCGCGAAAGAAACATACAAATGACTATATTTGCATCTCTGAATATGCTTCGAAATGTATTATCAACAAAAAGAAGTTAAAAAACAGAAAAATATTTGTGTGTTTAGAAAATTATAACTTTCTTTGCACCCGCTTTTAGATTTTTAGTTAAATATATATAAGATGTCACGAGTTTGTCAATTAACAGGTAAGTCAGTAATGGTTGGGAACAATGTTTCTCACTCAAACAGAAAAACAAAACGTAAGTTTTTCCCGAACTTAGTTACGAAAAAGTTCTTTCTTCCAGAAGAGGACAAATTTGTAACATTGAAAATTTCAACTTCAGCGTTGAGAACAATTAACAAAAAAGGGATCACAGAGGTTGTTAAAGAAGCTCGTGAAAAAGGATATCTAAAATAAAACTACTTCGACCCATTGTGAAATGGCAGAATAAAAAGTAAAGAAAATGGCAAAGAAAGCAAAAGGTAATAGAATCCAAGTTATTCTAGAATGTACAGAGCATAAAGCTACAGGTGTTGCTGGAACATCTCGTTACATCACGACTAAAAATCGTAAAAATACTCCAGAGAGATTAGAGATCAGAAAATACAATCCGATCTTGCGTAAATATACTGTTCATAAAGAAATTAAATAATAGTCTGACATGGCAAAGAAAGTAGTAGCATCCTTACAAAAAGGAGGAGGAAAAGAGCATACGAAAGTAATCAAAATGGTAAAATCTGAAAAATCAGGTGCATTTACTTTCAAAGAAGAAATCGTTCACAATGATAAAGTGAAAGAATGGTTTGCAAAAAACTAATTCTAAACTAAAAATAATTTAATGAATAGCTCTCTTACCAAAGGGGGCTTTTTCTATTTTAAATACTATGGCATTTTTCGGTTTATTTTCCAAAGAGAAAAAAGAAACGCTTAACAAAGGCTTAGAAAAAACAAAACAAAGTTTTTTCTCTAAAATTGCACGAACAATCGTCGGTAAATCTACTGTCGATGAGGAGGTGTTAGATAATTTAGAAGAAATATTAATCACTTCTGACGTTGGGGTGGAAACAACCTTAAAAGTTATTGAACGTATTGAGGCGCGTATTGCACGCGATAAATATTTAAATACTTCGGAGTTAAACCGCGTTTTAAAAGAAGAAATTTCCTCTTTATTAGAAGAAAATAATACGCACAATCCAGGAGAATTTAAATTTCCAGATACCAATGGACTTCCGTATGTAATTATGGTTGTTGGTGTGAATGGTGTTGGGAAAACAACCACTATTGGTAAATTGGCGCATCATTTTAAATCCGAAGGTAAAAAAGTGGTACTTGGTGCAGCGGATACGTTCCGTGCTGCTGCTGTGGATCAATTAATCATTTGGTCCGAACGAGTAGGGGTGCCGATTGTACAACAAGGGATGGGAGCAGATCCTGCTTCTGTTGCTTTTGATGCACTATCTTCGGCAAAAGCACAGGGTGCAGATGTCGTTATAATTGATACGGCAGGCCGTTTGCACAATAAAGTGAATTTGATGAACGAGTTGTCTAAAATTCGTCGTGTAATGGATAAAATCATCCCAAATGCTCCTCACGAAGTGTTACTTGTATTAGATGGGTCTACTGGACAAAATGCATTTGAGCAGGCAAAACAATTTTCCTTAGCAACCGATATTACAGCATTGGCGGTAACTAAGTTAGACGGAACAGCAAAAGGTGGAGTAGTGATTGGTATCTCGGATCAAATGAAAATTCCAGTGAAATACATTGGGGTAGGCGAAGGGATGAATGATTTACAATTGTTTCACCGGGAAGAATTTGTAGACTCTTTATTTTCTGAATAATGAAATATATCTTTTTAGTTACTTGTGCTTATACATTATTTGCATGCGCATCTCCAAAAGCACCACTTGTAAAATCGGAAGAATCAAAAAAGAAAGAGACATCCAATGCGGTAAAACCAATAAATAAATCAATACCGCAAACGAATTCGGATTCACCGCTTAATCCTACGCCGAGAGACACGCCAGATAACCAGCCACGAGACGTACGAAGTTATTAGTTATACTGATTACGTTAAATTCTCTACTTGGATAATGTTTACGGGGCAATGTTGACGTGCCAATAGGCTCGCTTCCAATTCATGGTCGTCTACCAAAGTAGAAAACCATCCTTTCTTTTCGATTCCACCAATTAAGGTGCTTTTTCCATCTTTTTTAGATATTCGCCAACGGTATTTATCTGCTTCTACGCAAGCATTACAACCAATACATTTAGCACGTAATTGTGTAATTCGAACCATACTTACGCTTCTATAATTTTATATAATTTATCCGAGGGACGTACTTTTTCAGGGGTGATAAACGTAAATTCGGTTCCTTTTTTGACTTGTAGCACAGGTTTATTATCTACACGAAGTTCGTGGATTTTGGTGAATAACACACCGGTTGTAGGTCCTGTAATACATATTTCATCCCCGATTTTGAGGTCTTGTGCTTCCATTAAAAACTCCCCCACGTTTGCTTCATCATAGTATTTTTTCCCTTTTGCTACATATACTTTTCGTGTCGTTGCTTTCGAGCCATAGGAATCATTCCATTCTCCCATTAATTTACCTAAGTAATATCCATCCCAAAAACCACGGTTAAATACGGTAGCTAATCGTTCTTTCCAGTCGCTCACTTTTTCACGTGTATATTCTCCTTCTTGAATTGAATCAATGGCTTCGCGATAACATTTTGTAGTGATGTTAACATAATCCGCACTTCTACCGCGACCTTCAATTTTTAAAACAGAAATACCAGATGCTATTATTTTATCTAAAAAATCGATGGTACATAAATCTTTCGCTGACATAATATATTCATTATCTACTTCTAATTCATATCCGGTGTCTTTGTCTGTAACAATATAACTTTTGCGGCAATTTTGAACACATGCACCACGATTTGCAGAAGAAAAGTTACTATGTAAACTCAAATAACACTTACCAGAAACAGCCATACATAAAGCGCCATGACCAAATATTTCTGTACGAACTAGTTGACCTGAGGGACCAGTAATTTCTCTACGTTTTATTTCTTTATTGATTGATTCCACTTGAAGTAAACTTAATTCTCTAGAGAGTACCATGACATTGGCGAAATTTGCGTAAAATTCAACGGAATCTATATTGGTAATATTACATTGCGTGGATATATGTATGGTTTGGCCTATTTTTTTAGCATAATTCATGACTGCATGATCAGATGCTATAATTGCACTCACCCCTGTATTTTTACACGAATCTACAATACGCTTCATCAGAGATATGTCGTGATCGTAAAGAATTGTATTCAGTGTTAAATAACTTTTTAAGTTGTTTTCGTTGCATATTCGAACGATTTCAGGTAAATCATCGAGAACAAAATTATGCGTGGATTTTGTTCGCATGTTTAATTGTTCCACGCCAAAATAGACAGAATTTGCTCCACCTTGAATTGCTGCTTGCAAAGATTCGAATGAACCCGCAGGAGCCATTAATTCGATTGTTTTTGTAGACATAGTACTTTTGACCTAATTTATAAAGGACAAATTTCTATAAATACAAGGGGGTATAAAATGATTTGTGTCAGTTTTGGTTATTTTTTATACGATACACCTACAGCTATTAATCCACCATCTTTATAACCAACATTTAGATTAATACCGAAATTTGTATCGGAAAAATAACGTACGCCCCCACCAAAATAATATGGAAGTATATATCCTACTTTATCAATCATTGGATCAATATTTCCTATTCCGATACCAAGAGCCGCGTGACCAAACACATCGAAATATTCATTTTCGACGAAGTGATAATAACCTCCAAACATTACTGCTGTTCGTATTGCTTGTTGATTCACATTTACCCCGATACCAATTTTATCCTGAATTAATTTCTCATACCTAAATCCAATATTTAATAATTCGTATTTTACTATTGGTGGTAAATCGTAACCGTTTGACTTGCTGTATTTCTGGAATATAAATGGATCGTATCCAAAGTAAATTTCTTTTACGGAACTCCCTTTTTCTACTACTTGTGCATGCAGTTCGAGCGAAAAAAATGGTAGAATTAAAAGGAAAAATAAAATTTTTATTACTTTCATATTCGTTAGTTTCTAAAACTTAATCCTATTGTTATCATAGCACCATCGCGATATCCAACGTTTAGATTTATACCTAAATCGTTACCCGAAAAGTAACGTATGCCACTTCCAACATAATAAGGAGTGATATAGGTAAATTCTTCTGTGTTTGAATCAATATCAAAACCACTACCGACCGCACCAGTTGCAAAAACATCAAAATAATCATTCTCGATAAAATGAAAATAGGCGGAGAACATTAAGGATGTTCGAATGATTACTTGGTTAATATTTACACCTAGACCAACGCGATCATGTACCATTTTTTCATAACGATATCCCTTGTTGGAAACCAAAAACTTGGATATTAAAGAGGTTGGTTTATTGTATGTTTTAGTGTATTCATTTGTCACAATTGGATCATAACCAATATAGAATTCATTGATTTTATCCCCTTTTAAAAATACCTGCGCTTTACCTAAATTCGCATAAAATAATACAAGTACAACAGCAATTATTCGCTTGAACTGTTTCACGATAATCTATTTATACTTATTATATAAACATTTGTTTATCCAACTTTAACCAGTCAAGCGTGGATTGATGAAAAATATCTTCTTGCACCGATTTGGATAAATCGCTTTCTTCGATAAATTTACCTATCTCTAAATCTCCTAAAGGAAAAGGATAATCGGTACCAAAACATACTTTTTTACTTCCTTGCATCTTAAGTATGTATTTTAATAAATCGATATCGTGTGTGATACTATCTACCCAAAATTTCCCTACGTATTCACGTGGATTGATTGGATTATCGATAGCAACTAAATCTGGTCTACAGTTAAATCCATGTTCTACACGTCCAAGGGTAGGTAAGAATGAACCTCCTGCATGGGAAAAACAAACACGTAAGTGTGGAAGTTTCTCCAATAAACCACTAAATATCATCGAGCAAGCCGCACGGGATGTTTCAGCAGGCATACCTACCAACCAAGGTAACCAGTATTTTTTCATACTATCTTCCCCCATCATTTGCCAAGGATGTATCATCACGGCCATATCCAATTCTGCCATTGCTTCAAAAATTGGATAGAATTCTGGTTCTCCTAAATTTTTGTCATTGATGTTACTACCAATTTGTACGCCTACTAATCCTATTTCTTTACAACGTTTAAGTTCTTGTATTGCTGCGTCTACATCTTGCATTGGAATTGTTCCTAAGCCGATGTAATTCTTAGGGTAACGAGCAACTAAATCTGCAATATGATCATTTAAAAAGCGCGAGGATTCTAAACAGTCTTTTGGTGCAGCCCAATAAGAAAACAAAACTGGTATGGTACAAACTACCTGAACTGTTGTTGCAAAATCTTGGTATTCTTTTACTCGAAATTCTTCATCCCAGCAGTTCTCTTCAATGCGACGGAAAAAACGTCCTCCCTGCATCATGTCTGCAGTTTTATCTTCGTTGTGTTTTAAATAAATGAAATCACCATAACCAAATTTCCCATGCCAATCCGGAAGGTTTTTGGGGATAATATGCGAGTGCATGTCAATTTTTAACATAATCTATATTTTATAATTTATAATTCGTAAACTTCTTTTTTAAATCTTTTACCTACTTCACGCGTCACTTTCGTCGCTCATCACTTTCGTCACTCCATCACCGCACCATCAATTTCCATGCACCATGAATAGGTTTGGAAATAAATTCGCGTTTATTTTGTTCTTGGAGGTCATTCCAAAGTATTTCAACTGCTGATTCAAGTGCGATTTTTTCTTCCTGCATTGCTATTTTTACTAATTCTGGGGTGTTAAAGTAATGTTTAATAAAATTAGTATCAAAATCACCAGAGGTGAATGCTTCATGTTTTAGTACATATTTACAGAAATCTAAATTCGTTTTTACACCAGAAACTTGATACGCATCAATGGCTTGAAGCATACGCTCAATTGCCTCTGAACGTGTTTTTCCCCAGACAATTAATTTCGCTAACATTGGATCGTAATAAATTGGAATTTCCATTCCCTCTTCAAAAGAATCATCCACACGAATGTGTTCACCTGTAGGAATACGATAACGATTCAGTGTTCCAATATCCGGGGTAAATCCATTAAATGTATCTTCTGCATACAAACGTATTTCAAGGGAATGTCCATGTATTGCTAATTCATCTTGGAGTTTCGGAAGGCGTTCACCACGTGCTACACGAATTTGCCATTCAACTAAATCTAATCCAGTAATTCCTTCGGTAACTGGGTGTTCCACTTGAAGTCGCGTGTTCATTTCTAAGAAGAAGAAATCTAAATTTGCGTCCAATAAAAATTCAACGGTTCCAGCACCAACATAATTACAGGATTTACAAACAGCAATTGCTGCTTCTCCCATTTTACCCCTTAACGCTTCTGTTAATACCGCACTTGGTGCCTCTTCAATTACTTTCTGGTGTCTTCTTTGGATACTACATTCTCGCTCAAATAGGTAAACGTAATTCCCAAGTGTATCTCCAAAGACTTGTATTTCAATATGTCTAGGTTTACTAACAAATTTTTCAATGAATACTGCATCATTTCCAAAAGAGGATCGCGCTTCACTTTGCGCCATACGCATTTGTTCCTCTAGATTTTCGATGCTTTCTACCAAGCGCATCCCTTTACCGCCTCCACCAGCAGAAGCTTTGATCAAGATTGGAAATCCAACTTGTAATGCAATTTCTTTCGCTTCTTGAACGTCAATAATTGCTTTATCCACTCCTGGAACTAATGGTACGTTGAATTTTTTAACGGCTTGTTTTGCTTCTAATTTATCTCCCATCACCTGCATAGATGCTGGTGAAGGACCTATAAACGTGATTCCAGCTGCTTGTACTTTCGTTGCAAATTCTGCGTTTTCAGATAAAAAGCCATACCCTGGATGAATACCATCCACCCCTAAATTTTTACAGTGTGCTAAAATGACATCTTGCTTCAGGTAACTTTCATTCGAAGGGGATGCTCCTACATAGACTGCTTCATCTGCTTCACGAACATGAATAGCATCTTTATCTGCATCGGAATAAATAGCAACGGTTTTAATTCCCATTTTTTTTAATGTGCGAATTACACGTCTAGCAATCTCTCCACGATTAGCAATTAGTACTTTTTGCATAATGTCTTTATTTAGTTACCGTCAAACTATCTTTACTGTTTAATAAGGAATTTGAAGGAATTGGTTTTCTATTTTTTTTCGTTCGTTTTAAAATTCTGCGTTCATTTTCTGGACGAAAAATATTTAAAAAACGTTGTAAGGAAATAAATTCATCTATGGAGGTAAATTCTTCTTGGTAATTGATGCCTATCCCTTGTGTTGTATAGGTTGTTAGTTGATTAAACATATTGATATCATTGGATTCGTTAAATGTACTAACACGAAGATTTCCTTTGTCATCTAGTTTATATTCAATTTTCACATTACTTATAAGCAGACTTTTGTTTGCGTTGGTATTACTTCCAAATTGAGAAGATATCATCCAATCCCCATATTCTTTGGATAGACCAACTTTAATAGTAGAACTACCTGTCGTAATGTTGTCTGTTGCTGTTACTTTATCACTAGCAGTATTATAACTCAAGTTGATTTTGTAATTTTTAGATAAATCATTTAGGATACTATTAATTTGATTCGTAACCAAATCAGCAACTGCATTTGAGCCAACATTGTTGCTGCTGGAAAGTAATGGTTGGAATTTTTTCCATAATAGAAGCGAAAAGAACTGTTTGTTTAATTCCTCTTTACTGTCATTGATTCGCGCTATAGCCGCCTTCGAGTCTTCGTTTACACCAGTTCCCGCGTTTCCAAGTTCCAACTCAAAATCAATTTTAGGTTTCATGACTGTTTCGCTCAACTTCAATTTACAACGAACTTCTTGAATGGATTTAGCATTTGAATTATCAATAGGTAAAATATCTTTTAAGGTCGTAAAAACAGTACTAACAGTGGTAAGTTTCAGTTCTGCTAAATATGGATCTTTCGTCCAACTGATTGTTCCTCCTTCTTGGATCGTAAAGTTTTGTTTTAATGGACCTAATACAAAATTATACGTACTTTGATTTGAATTCGTGTTTAAAATAGTGTAGGTACCACCCATGGTAACATTTTCGGATCGATCCATATTGATGTTAATATCTCCTCCTCCGAATGCTGTGATTTCATCTCCTAATTTTTCATTGAAAATTAATTTCAATTTTGCTTCTGGTGTTACTTTGAATTTTAAATCCAAGGTAATTCCGGAATAATCAATTTTAGGTTTTTTATTTTTTTTGTTGTCATTTTTTTGTTTGAATCGGATGAATTTACCTTCTTCAATATCCCCTTCACCATACATCGGGAAATTTATGGTAGAACCTCCTTCTGTTTTTAAGTCCACGTTAAAAGCAATGTCATCTGGTTTTCCACTCATGTTTATGGTACCTGTTGCATAGCCTTTTCCATAGAAAATATCCTCTTCTTTAAATTTGGTATTCATCACTAAAAAGTGGTCGATAGGTAATATCATCCCTGGAATGGATGTGATATCTTCTTCTATATTTAAATTGACATCAAAGGTCCAATCTTCAAAGTTTTTATGATACACGGTGGCGATGACAGATCCATTATTTCCTTCTTCGTCTTTTACGGGCATGTTGTTAATGTAGAACCCATCTTCATCCACTAATATTTTTCCTTTAGCGGCAAGGGTTACACCAAACATTTCAATTTTTGTACGTCCATCTACTAATTCTACTTCTCCTTGTAATTTTGGAGAGTCAAAAGTTCCACCAACTAAAACCGTTCCTTTGATTTTTCCTTCGATGTTGGAAATGACTTGAGGGTCTAAAAAGGCATTCATAAACTGAATGTCTGTGTAATTAAAATCTAAATTAAAGTTTAAATTATTTTGGTTTCGGAAAGGAAAATAACGACCACTGAAATTAAAGGTTGGGTTGTATCTATATGCTAAGTCACCCTGTAGAAAAATACTTTTCCATTCGTTTTCCCAATATCCAGAAAGTGCAATATCTCCGACTTCTTCTTTGTTTACAAATAAGTTTTCTATTCTAGCATTTCCAGTAATTTTCAAGTCTGTGAACGGTGTACTTATTTTAGTATCGGCATACAGTTGCCCTTTTAATTTAGTGGGTAATTGAAAAATGTTACTTACGTTAATTAGTTCCAATCCGTTGATTTTAATAAGTGCATTATCTTCACTTTTATTGGATAATGTTCCTTCTAAAGCAATGGTTTCTGCCCCATGCTTAATTAGGAAATTATGCATGTTCATAAATTGTGGTGCTACCTGAAGATCACAGGTTTCTTCCAAAACCCATTTGTTTTTGTCGACATGAAAATAGGAAGGTAGTATGTGAAAATCAAATGATTTTCCTGAAGTACAGGTAGTGTTCCATTGAATGTTGGATTCTTTTTTATTTGCTAATTGCCACGTTAATTCAGATTTTAATTTGTTATCACCTCCAGATGTTTTTAAGGAAATATTCTCTAATTGAATGGAATCGGTATAGTTTAATTGATCTGCTTCTAATTCCGTTTCTATCGTTCTTAGGAAAATGACACTCTTGGAAGATAATTTTTTAATTTTCAGGTCTCCAATACTAAAAAAAGGTGCTTTCACTTTGATTAGAATTTCTTCTTTGGAAATTTCTCCTTTTATACGACTTCCTTTGGCAATGTGCAGTTGCGGAGCAAATAAATCAATGATTTCATCTGCGTTTTTAACTTCCAGATTATAACTCCAATCGTTATTGTTTAGAATTGATTTTCGTGGTTTTATAAGTGCAGGTAAAACTTCACTAAGACGGTTGTTTATCTCATTAAAAATACTTGTCATTTCTAAATTACCATGCATATCAACATCGCAAACCGATGAATTGATTTGTAAATCATCTTCTTTTTTAGAGCGTTTTAATTGAATTTTAAAATAGTCAACAGATGCTTCTTTGTTTGATTCTTGATACTTAACATCATTCAACTTAATCTCTCCGGCATAAGTGTTTAGGTTGGTTCCACTTACTTCCACATCCATATCTCCAGAAATAATACTGTTTACGCGATTAGATAAATGTAACTTATCCAGCGCAGCATAAGCGATATTCGCTGTAAAATCATACTTTTCTTGTCCATTAAAAGATAGTGCGCCATCATAAGAAATGCGTGCGTTTTCATCTTGCACTTCCAATTTACCTTCGACTTTATTGTTTACGTAAGTCATTTTATCCAACGAAATATTGGAGTAGTTGTAATTTTTAAATGTTAAATGTGCTAAAGTACCGGATAATTCATGGACCTCTAAATTAGCGTCAAAATCAAACATTCCTTGAAGACTCACCAATCCGGAAGTTTTACCAAATAGTTTGTTTTGTGTAATACCACCAAGATGCATACTGTCTAGATGTATGCTTGGTTGTTTTCCAATAGACGCAAGTAAATAATCATCGTTTTTTGCATCATAATCGATTTTAATTCCCTTTGGTATTCGAACACTTCCTTGTTTTGAATTTATTTTTTGCGCAACGATTGTTGCGTGTTGATTACTACCTGTTATACCTACATTTTTACCTTCAAAAAATCCCAGTCGTTTAACGTAGGTGTTAAATTCGATCGGTTTAATGCCTGTCAATTTTGGAAAATTAAATTTTTCTATATCTGAAATTGGAAAATAGCAATACGAAATTTTCTCGTTGTATTGTAGGTTATGCAGTTCTCGAAAATCAGGTAGAATTAGATCTCCCTGCAGTATGGATTTTTCTCCAAACTTTAATCGTAAATCTTTGATATTTAATTCTTTTAATCGATCGGTTACAACTGCTTCTACTTCGCAAAATTGATCCATTCCCGCTAATTCGGAAGAGAAATATTGGATGTCGCGCATTGCAACGTGACTTTTGTTTAGAACAGCATTAAAATAAACTTTATCATCAAATTGAAGGAAATCATCCCATTTCGAAAACAATAATTGAAATTTCGGTAAACTTGCTTCGGAACGGTTGGTGCGAAATTTTAATTGATTTACTGCTATCGTATTTGAATTCACTTTTGCGTATCCAGAAAAACTACGAATGTGAAATCCACAACGTTCTTTTACAGATAACTGATTAATTGCCGCTTTTATAGTTCCGTGGTTGTAAGAAAAATTATCAGCGAATAGGTATAATTTTTTTAAATGTACATGGTCGTAATTGATTTCATCGGTATAGTTTGGTTTGCGATAATCGTCATAGCGAATGTCTAAATTTTTTAGTGCTAGTTTTTCGATTTTAAAGGTGTACGGTTTAGTGCTAGTTGTGCTATTGGAACCAAAATAATCTATAATAAATTGAAAATTAAACGCTTCTGTTTTTTTAGAGATGTTCAAATTGAAAGTCCCGTGCTCAATTTTCACCTTTTTAAGCCGAATTTCTTTTTTGATTTGATTGACACCCTTTAGTGTAACAAAAATCGATTTTGCATAGGCTATTTTCTTTTTTTGTCTGTCTTCGATATTGACCCCGTCCAAAACAATTTTATTAAAAAACACGATGGAAACACTTTCTACGGAAAAAGTGGTATTTAATTCTTTGGAAAAATAAGTGGTTGCGCGTTGGGCTAAATAGGTTTGTACAGGACTTGTTCGAACTAAAAAGGCAAAAAACACAAAAAAAAGGATAAACCATTCGGCGGATATACCTAGTAATTTTCCTGTAAATTTGAGTACTTTTGTCATTAATTATAAAACAATAAACTTTGAGTGCTAAACCTCTTATTTTGCTAGGCATTGAGTCCTCTTGCGATGATACTTCTGCCGCAATTATCAAAGATACAATAATTTTGTCAAATGTTGTTGCAGGTCAGGAAATTCATACGAAATACGGCGGTGTTGTACCTGAATTAGCATCCCGTGCACACCAACAAAATATCATCCCGGTAGTACAGCAGGCAATTGCACAAGCTGGAATTTCAAAAGAAGATATAGCAGGGGTTGCATTTACCCGAGGACCAGGACTTTTAGGTTCTTTGGTGGTAGGGACATCGTTTGCAAAAGCATTTGCATTAGCGCAAGACATTCCAATGGTAGATGTGAATCATATGTATGGACATGTTTTAGCACATTTCATAGGTGGAGAAGATAAAAAGAAACCTACATTTCCATTTATTTGTTTGACTATTTCGGGTGGACACACCCAATTGGTAGTAGTGAAAGATTATTTAACGATGGAGGTGATTGGTACTACCATAGATGATGCTGCTGGTGAAGCGTTTGATAAAACAGCAAAATTGTTAGGTTTCCCTTATCCAGGTGGGCCATTAATTGATAAATATGCCCAAGATGGGGATGCTTCAAAATTTGTTTTTGCGAAACCAAATATGGCAAATTACGATTATAGTTTTAGTGGTTTAAAAACATCTATATTATATTTTTTGCAAAAACAAATGAAGGAAAATCCCTCGTTTGTTTCGGAAGAATTAAAGCATATTTGTGCTTCGGTACAACAAAGTATTGTGGATATTTTATTTGCTAAATTAGTGAAGGCGAGTAAAGAGTTAGGAATTTCCCAAATAGCAATTGCTGGTGGTGTTTCTGCAAATTCTGGTGTGCGTAAACGTCTACTAGAAGAAGGGAAAAAACGTAATTGGGATGTATTTATTCCTGAATTTCAGTATTGTACAGATAATGCTGCAATGATTGCGATTACTGGGTATTACATGTATCAGCAAGGGTTGTTTGCTGATCAATCTATTAGTGCTACTGCACGTTTAACTTTTAACCGTTAAAGGTATGTTTACAGATTTTCCTAGCGATTTTGTTACACGTGTATTATCGGATGATTTTTTAGGGGGTGAAAAATTATTGCATGCTTTAAATACAGATTCTCCAGTTTCTATTCGTAAGAACCCATTGAAAAAAAATACGGAGTTAACCGTTAAATCTTCGGTGGAATGGTGTGAAAATGCCTTTTATCTACCGGAACGTCCATCGTTTATCAAAGATCCGCTTTTTCATGCAGGAACCTATTACCCGCAAGAAGCTGGCTCTATGTTTTTAGATACAATTTTGAACCAACTCCAACTTCCAACTGCTCCTCGTGTTTTAGATTTGTGTGCTTCACCTGGTGGGAAAAGCACGCTGATTGCTTCCTGGTTACAAGGAAAAGGCTTGTTGGTTAGTAATGAAGTGATTCATGCGCGTTCCAAAGTATTGAAAGAGAACATGACGAAGTGGGGGGTGAGTAATTCGGTGGTGACATCGAATGACCCTGCTGATTTTGAACGCTTACCCAATTATTTTGATCTAATTGTAGTGGATGCTCCTTGTTCTGGCGAAGGAATGTTTCGTAAAGATAAAGATGCTCGAAAAGAGTGGTCTTCAGATAATGTACATTTATGTACTGCGCGACAAAAACGCATTGTGATGGATGTTTGGGATGCGCTGCAACCGGGCGGCTATATGGTGTATTCAACCTGTACGTTTAATGCGGAAGAGAATGAAAAAAATGTTGCTTGGTTTTTGTCGGAAACAGCGTCTGAATTAATACCGGTTGAATCCACGTATTTTAAAAACGGGAGAGAAAATATAGGGTATTATGCCTTGCCATCGGAGGTGGATACAGAAGGTTTTTTTATTGCGGTACTTCGAAAAACAGGGGAGGCGAAAACACGGAAATTAACCTGGAAAAAGAAGGTAGATTTGACGGTTTTTACAAATGAAAAGTTAAAGGAATTATATCAATCTGCTGAAAATACAGTGGTGCAATGGAAAGAGTTTTTGTTTTCTGTGCCAACGGATTTTTTGGAAGATATATATTATTTATACGCTCATCTGCACACGATAAAACTCGGTACTGAAATCGGAGAAGTGACACAAAAAGGATGGAATCCGAAGGAAGGTTTGGCTTTAAATCCACGTATTCAAAATTCTGAAATTCAATGTCTAGAATTATCTTTAGAACAAGCACTTTCTTATTTGCATGGAGATACTTTCTCGATCAATGCTAAACAAGGGTATTATCTGATAACCTATCGTCATGAACCATTGGGATGGATAAAGCATTTAGGTAATCGCTTCAATAATTTGTATCCTAAAGAGTGGCGTATTAAAATGCGTTTAGATCGCTAAGATTTATTTATTAAAAATTTCTATTATCGGTTCGCCGGTTGTTAAACTTGGTTTCGCTAGCTGTAAGATATGCGTTAAGGTCGCTGTTATGTCTGTAATTTCCACTTTTCGAAACACTTCTTGGGTTGGTATGTTTTTGCCATACCAAAGTAAAGGCACGTGTGTGTCGTAACTATAGCCGGAACCATGGGAGGTACCTTGTCGGTTCTTTTCAGTATCTTTTTGATAAGGTAAATACCCTGCATCCAACATGAAAATCACATCTCCACTTTCTTCTTTCATGTATCCATTTTTGATTAGATTTTTCCAATAATCTGCTTGTTCAGAATTTTCTAATTCATCCGCAGTATAGGTGTTTTTTATATTCGACCAAGACTTTAATTGATCTTTAATATAGTTTTGAACAAGAGTTATGTTAATATCTTTTGATTTAAGTTTTTGTTTGTCTAGATATATGTTGTTGTTTGAAACATCTAGGATGCAATTAAATCCAAATTTTTGTGTGCAACTATCTCGTAATTCTTTTAATGGTTTTTCAAGAAAAAAGTATCCTCCAGGTAGTTTTTGATCTACTAATAATTGGGGTACTGGTACAACTGCGTGGTCTGCTGTAAGGAATAATGTAAATTCGTTTTTGCCAATTTCTTTTTCCAAGTGTTGTAGTAATCGTGCAATCTCTAAATCTAAACGCAAATACATATCTTCAATTTCGATGGATTGTGGTCCGTATGCATGACCTAGAATATCCGTTGAAGAAAAACTAATACATAAAAAATCAGGTGTATTATCTTTTCCTAGTTTTTCTCCTTGGATGGCTTCCAAACTAGCGTTTAATAAATGCGTGTTAGCAAAAGGAGTTGCTGTAAACGCTTTTCGTTTTTTTGGTTCGTCTAATTGGGTAAATGAATATGGAAAGGTTGCTGAAGTGTTTTCGAAAATTAGTTCTTCATAGGGTGACTTATCTGTCCCGCTTTCTGTGTAATTTTCAATGGGTAAAAGTGTATTCCATGTTTGTTGCATGTAACTTAAAACTTGCTTCTTTGCGTTGAAATTTTGCAGCCAAATTGGTAGTTCTTTTTGGTAATAGTTACTTGTGATGAAATCTCCGGTAGTAGGGTCGTACCAGTAACTTCCGTCACTTTTGTGTCCACCAGGTAAAATAGCTCCTCGGTTTTTGATGGATAGCGAAATAACTTTTGCGTCTGGATAGGTTAGTTTCAATTGATCGGTAATTGTAATCGCTTTCAGGTTTTTTGGGGAGCAGGCGCCATTTTTAGAAGTAGAACCAACGCTTGTGTAGAGTGAGTCTCCTACGCAATTCTTTTCGTGCTTTGTTTTACGGTCATACCATTCATTAGCAACAATGCCATGGTTGGATGGTGTAGTTCCAGTATAAATACTTGCGTGACCAGGACCGGTAAATGTGGGTATGTAATTGTATTGTGTGTTTCTACAATTCGTACCGTTGTTCATTATTTTTTTGAATCCTTCCGAAGAAAATTTGTCGTAATAACGGTAGAGGTAGTCATAGCACATTTGGTCAACAACAATTCCAATAACGAGTTTCGGGGATTTTTTTGTTTGTGAGATGGATTGGAAGTAGAAAATACTAATAAAAAGTAGTAATAGGAGCGATTGTTTTTTCATGGAATTTAGTTTGATACTAAATTAAAGAAAAGACATTTCAACAATTTTACTTTTTGTAAAGTTTATGAAGTGTGTGTGGTGAATAACTCGTTTAATTATTTATGTTGAGTTAATACATTGATAATAAATAAGTTGATTTTATTTGTTAGGGATTGAGTGAGGTACGTTCTAAGCCGTAGTTTGGATTTATTTTTCAACAAGCACAAAAACAATAAACTATGTAATTTATATAGTTTATCTTTACCTTTTTATTGTAAATCCTAGAATTTACAGCGTATTATTAGTATTTGAAATATAACAAAAAACGTGCCAGAATGATGAATAAATTTCTTTTAGTTTTTGTAATGCTTTTATCCATTGGGATTTCTCATGCCCAAGTAAGTAAGTTGGTAGAGGGTAATATCATCGATGAACGAACTGAAAATGAAGTAGAGAAGGTTGAACTATACATCAAGAATTACCAAACAAAGAAGAAATACCTTGCAGAGACAGATAACGATGGTCATTTTGCATTGAAAAATATTCCATTTGGAAAATACGCGTTAGTAGTTAAAGACAAAGATTACGAGACAAAACAATTCAATTTTGAAATAAATGAAGATCATACAGAACATTTTACTTTTTCGCCATTTAAAATAAAATTAAAGGTAAGTTGGATGTTCAACTGGGGGGATGCATTTGGTGTAGAGCATTTTTGGTCGCATTTGACTGCGAAAATCATTTTAGGAATTTATGGACTTTGTTTGATCTTGATTTTCTTTTATTCCGTTTTACAATTAACACTTTCGATTGCGTATGCGAAAACACGTAAAAAACGTGCAGAGGAGGTTGCTCCTTTTATGGATTTAGCAAATGCACCAAAAGTGACGATGCAATTGCCAATGTTTAATGAATTGTATGTTGCAGAACGTATTATTGAAACGGTTGCTGCATTTGAATATCCAGCGGATAAATTTGAAATTCAAGTATTGGATGATTCTACAGATGAAACAAAAGATGTAATCGCGAAAAAAGTAGCGGAGGTTGCTGCAAGAGGTGTAAACATTAAACATATTCACCGGGTGGATCGTACTGGATATAAAGCGGGTGCTTTGGATGCAGCAATGGATCGTGTAGAAGGGGAGTTTATCGGGATTTTTGATGCGGATTTCGTTCCAGAAAAAGATTTCTTACTAAAAACAATGCCGTATTTCCAAGATGCAAACATTGGTGTAGTACAAACGCGTTGGGGACATTTAAATAAAGATTATTCGATTCTTACGGAATTACAAGCGTTTGGATTGAATGGGCACTTTGCCATTGAACAAGGTGGTAGAAACAGTTCCGGACATTATATTAACTTTAATGGTACAGCAGGTATTTGGAGAAAATCGTGTATCGAAGATGCTGGTGGTTGGGAACACGATACCTTGACAGAAGATTTAGATTTGAGTTACCGTGCGCAAATCAAAGGGTGGAAATTTAAATATTTGGAAAATGTTATTTCTCCTGCTGAGTTACCAATTACGATGTCTGCTTTAAAAAGTCAACAACACCGTTGGATGAAAGGTGGAGCAGAATGTTTCCGTAAAATGTTCTGGCAGGTAGTGAAAGCGAAAAATGTGAAGTTCTCGGATCGTGTACACGCTTTATCTCATTTATTTAATTCTTCTGTATTCTTATTTATTTTAACCTTGTCTTTATTGACCATGCCGGTTTTACATATTAAAGATAGTTTCTCGGATTTGAATTCCATTATCCGTTTTGGTTCTTTCTTTATTATCAGTACTATTTTCTTAATGTATTACTATTGGTTGTCTTACCGCGATAAAACAGAAAATACGGTTGGTTCCTTTTTCCGATTCTTTGGTCGTTTCGTACAATTTTTAGTTGTTTCGATGGGACTTTCTTTGAGTAATACCATTGCAGTGATTGAAGGGTATTTAGGAATTAAAAGTTCCTTTGTACGTACACCGAAATTTAATGTTGCTGTAAAAAGTGAATTTAAAGGAAACAAATACGATAAGAAAAGTATTTCTATTCTTACGATAGGCGAAGGTGTTATGTTTGCATTGTTTGCATTTACTGCAATCAACCGTGCGATTTACCAAGATTTAGGGATGGTTCCTTTTCACCTAATGTTAGCAATTGGGTATGGATTAGTTTTCTTTTATACCTTGGCAGAGACGCGAGGAGGAAACAAGTAGATTTTCGTTACCTTAGCAATCCAAAGTCATACCTATGTCTATCGAAGTAAAAAATCTTTCTAAGTTTTATGGCCAACAAGCGGCTGTAAATGATATTTCTTTTTCTATTCAAAAAGGAGAAATCGTTGGTTTTTTAGGTCCAAATGGTGCAGGAAAATCAACCACGATGAAGATCTTGACAGGATTTATTCCTGCTACTTCCGGGGATGTGAAGATTTGCGGAATGGAAGTAGATGTGGATTCTTTAGAAACGCGAAAAAAAATAGGCTATTTACCAGAAAACAATCCTTTGTATTTGGATATGTATGTGCGTGAATACTTGGAATTTGTTGGGAAAATATACAAAGTGCCTAACTTAAAAGCGCGTATCGACGAAATGATACAACAAGTTGGCTTAGAAGTAGAGCAAAACAAAAAAATAGGGATGCTTTCCAAAGGATATCGCCAACGCGTAGGATTAGCGCAGGCTATTATTCATGATCCAGAAGTATTGATATTAGATGAACCAACTACTGGTTTAGATCCAAATCAATTGGTGGAGATTCGGGAGTTAATCAAACGCATAGGTAAATCTAAAACGGTGATGCTTTCCACGCATATCATGCAAGAAGTAGAAGCGATTTGCGACCGTGTCATCATTATTAAGTCTGGTAAAATTGTAGCTAACAGTACAGCTGCAGAATTACAATACGAAGAAAACAAACAAGTCGTATACGTTGAGTTTGAAGGTGAATTATCTAAAAACGCCTTAAAGAAAGAAACTGGAATTACGACGGTAGAATCTGTAGGCACGAATGCTTGGTTGGTGGAATCTGATAATGCAGTGGATCTTCGAAAACGCATCGCGCAATTTGCACAAAAAAATAATTTATTGGTATTGACCCTTCGTAAAGAAGAGAAAACGTTAGAAGAAGTATTTAAGGAATTGACGAAGTAATCGTTGGAAAAGGTAAAAATGCGTTTCTTCCTTTTTTCTTTCACTTTTTTCCTTTCTTTGCATGTTTATGCGTTGGAGTCAGAAACGCATTATTGGTATACCCATGGTTATTATACCAAGTCGATCCATGCGCTACGAACGGAGTTAAAAACTTCCAATTCTCCAGAAAAAAAATCAAGATTATATTACGATATCGCTTATAGTTATTATGCGATGTTATTTGTAGAAGATTACAAAAAGCAATTAGATAGTGCCAACTATTTTGCCTCGGAAAAACCGATTTTTTCTATCGAGGACAGAGTAGAATATGCCATTGGATTGATTCGCTATTACAATTATGAAATAAAGCCAACGGAATCCCTTGCGATTTATAAAAAAATATATCCAGAATTTCATCGCTCAGACCCGAAGCGAAAATCGATTTTATGGATTAAACTGTACCAAAATATTGCTACTACGCGAAGAAATGCGGGGGCAGACTATGCACAAATGAATGCGGAATACGATAGTGCCTATTACTTGATTCAAAAACACCAACTACAAAACACCATGTTTGAGGTGGATTATTGTAAATCGCGTGGAAATATGAATTTGGATCGCGTAAATCCTACATCCGATAAATTGTATTATGAGGAAGCAATAAACTATTTTAATAGAGGTATTGCAATTGTTCAAAAAAAGAAGAACGTTAACTATCCAGTCGAAATATATTTTCATAGTTTGAAAGGCTTAGTGAGTTACATGCGTAGGGACATAGAATATTCTAAAAATTCATTTGATGATGCCTTTAACACTATTTATAAATCAAAAAAACATTATTATGCAAAGCGAGATATAGAAAGTGTCTACTTAAATACTATTTCGTGGGGTTCATTTACAGTGAATGAAATATATCGCAACAAACAAGATGTTTCAATTTTATCTAAGCAAGTAGGTAAATTGAAACTTGCTGTTAATGCATATGAATCTTTTTCTAATCAAAATAAAGATATAAATATTTCTGTTTTTACAGATATTTATACCTACTCTCCATACAATGCACTTGTTTCTTGTTACTATGAATTATATGAATCTTCAACTAATACAAAATATTTAGATTCTGCTTTTTATTTTGCTGAAATGAATAAGACACAGTGGTTTCCAGTTCATTACTCGTTTTCCAAATTACAGAAAAAGATAAATGAAATTCTTGAAAACAATATTGTTTTAGTGCAGTATGTAGAATTTGGATTTAGATTTGATACACGTATTGTGGCGATAGTGAAAACGAAAAGTAAAACCTTCGCATTGAATTTAGGAAAAAAAGAAGATTTGCAAAAGTGGATGCGAACCTCTTTTAATGTAAATCGAAGAATATTTATTTCAGACAACCATAGATTGTATTTAAAAATATTTCATCCGCTTGAGAAATTTATTCCTTCGAATACAACGAAAATAATAGTAACAAAGTCACCTTTTTTAGAACATGTAAATTTCGAAAGTTTAATCGTTAAACCGACTAGCGAGATTGCGAAAATACCTTTTTTAGTAAAAAAATATAATATTCTCATCCAACCTTCATTTCGAGTTTATTCAGAAAGTAAAGTGAATGATATTTCAAATGTATTTCTAGTTAATCCTGGATATAAAATAGGTGAAAAAAGTAAAATTCATTTTACTGGAGATGTTTTTAAAAGTTGGATTTCCAAAAATAACATTGAATTTAATACTGAAAAGTATGATCTATTATTAATTGCAGCACACGCCTATTCAGAAGAGCACAAGGTGGATAATGCATACCTTGATTTTGGGAATAAAAAACGTACTATCCAGAATATATGTAATGGTAAAAACACTTCTAAATTAGTCGTGTTGGCTTCATGTGATGGTGGTATAGGTCAGCAGATAAGTTATGGTTCTAGTTTTTCTTTGGCATCCGCATTTTTATTTTCAGGTGCTAGTTCATGTGTTTATTCTACTTCCAAATTAGAGGATAAAATTGCGTCCCAAATTTTAGCAGATTTTCTTCAAAGATTAAAAAATGGCGAACCGAAAGATTGGGCACTACGCAATGCTAAATTAGCCTATTTGAAACACGTTACCTCCGAAGAAGGATACAATCCAATTTATTGGGCAGGTTTACAAGTGATGGGAGATGTTTCGCCTGTTGAAATTGGTAAATCGTATGTGATTTGGTACTATATAGTAGGGCTTACGCTATTAGTGGGGGTAGGATTTGTTATTAAAAAGTGGCTTCGATTCCGCTCAGCCTGACCACCGATCGTTTATCATCGTGAAGTAGAATTTGTCCCTCTGTGCGCAGTAGAGTTTGTCCCTCTGAGCGGAGTCGAAGAGTCAAAACTCTTCCACTAAAAGTTCCTTTGCTTTCGCTTGGTAAAAACTATCCGAATGTGCAATCGTTTCTAACATACTTTTTGCTTTTACTTTATCGGTATACATGCTGCAAATTGCCTCTAGCCAAGTGGCTTGTTCCCCGAATACACTTCGTTGGGTGTTTATTTTTGAAAAATAACGCTGTGCCTGTGTTGGATGATTCAATTCCAATTGAATCACCCCTAAATAATACTGAATGGTGTCGTTAGTAGGATTTTCTTGGAGTAATTGAATGCCAGTTTTCAATGCGATTGGATAGTTTTGTGCTTTGTATGTTAACATCCATTGATCCAATGCATGTTGATCGATAGACATAAAAACAGGAAGTCCAGGATCGCTATCTGCGTAGGTTTTGTAATAATTTTTGGTGGATTTGGAGAGGGTAAAATAAGTTCCTATTCCAAGAATAACAACTAAAATTGCAGCATATTTTACCCAACGTAAACGACGAATTTTAGGGAGTGATTTTCCAGTGATTTTTTGTTTCGATACGGTTAAATAGTTTTTAATTTCTTGTATGTCCCCATTACATTGGTCGTATAAAACGATAAAACCATCCACCTCCTCGTTGACAGATCCTTCGGTTTTTAGTTGACGAATTTTTTCTGCTAAAAAAGTCGGGTAATCCAATAAGCGTATCAATTCTGCTAAAGTTGCCATAGTAGGATTAAAATTAGGTTTTTCCACAGATAAATCAGTTTCTTGCGCGACAAACTTAATTTATTGCGCACTGTTTTTTCACTGTAGTTTTGTTTTTCTGCAATTTCTTCGTTTTTATACCCTGCTAAATGAAGTGCTACTAATTCTTGCTCTTCCAGGGGTAATTGTACTATACATACCTGCAAATATGCTAGTTCTTCTTTCCTTTTTTCATCTGTAAACGATGTGTTGGTTAGATTTTCGTTAAGCAGCCGCTGTCTATTTTTTTCTTGTTTGAGATGGTCTAGGGCCCTACACTTAATGATTGTCGATAGAAAGGCTGGGATGTCCCGAATTTGACTCCATTTGCTTTGTCGAATAGTGATATCGGTTTCTAATAAACTGGTAAACAGTTCGCTTGTAATATCTTGGGCAACTTCGGTATTTCGGACATATTTTAATGCGACAAACAATAAGGGTTGAAACAATGGCTCGTACACAAAAGTGAGTGCTGCATTATTTCCCGCTATAAATTCTTCCCAGTGTTTTTTGTGCATTGTTCAAGTTGGATGGTGTACAAAGGTAAAAAAATATTGGTGCGATGCATTTTCATTTTTTTTGCGTGTAATGCGCAACTGAACTTATATTTCAGTGCGTTAGGTTTATTTTGTATTCAAATTGGCATAAGATTGATTTATGGATGCTTAGAAATTAGAATCGCGTAGGGACAATTCTTCTCAGTAATCGACTTTCAATAAAACAGCGATGGTATGAATATTCAGAAAATTAAACATTTTATTCATTTGGTACAAAAAGAACGTACAGGAAACCCGGTGGAGGCTGCAAAGAAAATAGCGGTTTCAGAGCGCATGCTATATATCTATGTTGGTATTCTTAAAAATGAGTTTCATGTACCAATCGATTACAACCGATACAAACAAACCTACTGTTTTCTGGAGCCCGGACAATTAGTCTGGGAGTGGGAGGCGAATTAATACAAGGCGATGATTATTAAAATTCAACAATTAATAGAAGCAATACATGCAGGAGATACCGGCACTCCAAAAGAGCTATCTACCAAGTTAGGAGTTTCTGAACGCATGGTGTATAAGTATATTGGGATTATAAAAACAGAATTTAAAGCGCCAATAAAATATAATCGGGTTACTAAAACCTATTTTTTTGAAGGAGAAGGTAAGTTGGATTTACGTTGGCAAAAGAAAAAAGTAGAAAAAGTTTAGGGACATTAACACTTCGTAATCGACTTAGTTTTAAACAATCTTCAAACTGAACTTATATTTCAGTGGGTTGGTTTTATTTTGTATTAGTAAACAGCGGTTCCCGAAAAGCATAGAGAGTAGGGGTTGATTTAAGTTTTAACATTATGAAATTATTGAAAATAAATACTTTACTGTTGCTTGTTCTTAATTCATTTATTTCAATTTCTCAAAATGAGAGAAGAATTGAGCTTTCTCCTGGTATTTTAAAAGACACAAATTTTAACCCAGGAATTAATTTAAAATTTACAAATTATCTAATTAACAAACCAATTTCGATTTCAGTAGGTCTTTCATTCTATCGTATAGTAAATAGAATAGGTGATAATAGTTCTAATTATCAATATTATTCAAATCAAAATTTGGTTCCTTACTTAGGTGTGAATTATGAAATTTTAAGAACTAAAAACAATATAAATTTAGTGTTCTCACCTCGAGTTTCCTATTTTATAAATAGTAAGGATTTTTTTAGTTCAACTTTTAATAATAGAAATCGTAGAATTGAAGAAAATGATAAAGTAGTTAGGTCAAACTATTTTTCTGTTGGAACTGGTTTGAATTTGAAAAAAAGTTTGAATAATAACTTTTCCTTATTGATTAGTTATGGAGCAGATTATTTGATGGATAAAAAAATAAGATTAAATCAAAATATTTTATTTGGATTTGAATTTTTAGTTGGCAAATCTTCTAATAAAAAGAAAGAATCAGAAGTAAAAAGCAAACTAACAAGTAATACTTCAATAAAATCAAGTAAAATAGAACAAAAAGAGCTACCAAAAGAAATAAAAGATTCTGTTGTTATAAAACAGAAAAAGAAGCTTTTAATGGATCGAATTGATTCTGTTGAAGTAGTAGAAAATGTGAAGAATAATGTAGAGAAAAAGAAACCTATTATTTCAAATCTTGATTCAAATAATCAAACGATACAATCTGATAGTAAATCTGAAGAAAAGAATATACCTGTAATTCAAGTTTATGAAAATAAGGTTAACACAAAAAATGGTGAAGAATTCATTGTAGAACCTATAAAAATCAAAAAAGAAATAAGAAAAAATACTATAAATAAAGATTCAATAAAACGGGTAATTACTTCTATAAAAACAAGGAACCAAACTTTAAATGATTCTTTGTTAAAGACAAATAAATCAAAAGAAATAATTAAAGCCCAGATTATTAATACTAAGAAGTCAATCCATTTAAAAGATACGAATAAACTTGTTCAAAAACCATTACGTGTTTTAGGTCCACTTAATGTCAAAGGGGATCAATATGATTTAGGTGATGATTGGAATTACTGGAAGGGCGAAAATGAATTATGGTTTGCCCAACACAAAGACAAAGAAAAATGGTATGATTTATTAAAGGCTTTGAATGAAGAAAATTATGAAAAAGCTAAAAATACATTGATTAAAGCAAAGAAGGTAGAATAATATTACTATTCGTTTGAAGATTTAGTAAAAGTATATTTTTCTATCAGATTAAAGCGGATTCCGAAAAGCTTAGAGAGTAGGGGGATTAATAAATTTTTTATGTATGGATGATGAACAATTATTAAACCTTCTTAGTGATGGTGATTTAGATCATGAACAAAAACAAATAGTTATAAGTTTACTAAAAATGAATAATGAAAGACGGAATTATATTATTAGTAGGTTAAATAAGTCTTAAACTTTTTTATATAATGAAAATAAAAAGCAAAAAAAATTAGATTAATAAACTTTAAAAAATAAAAAAATGGATATTTCAAAATTAAAACCAGAAGATATTTTCTCATTAATAAAAATATTACATGATTTACTCGATGGAAAATATGGTGAGTTAACAGAAGAAAATAAGCGAGTTATTATAGAAAAATTAAGAGAGTTAAAGTTAGATTATTTATTAAATAATAATGACTAATTCTTTAAAGTATTTATTTACACTAAACTTCATACAATATGAAAAAACAATTACTCTTTTCAGTTGTACTTGTGTTGGGTACAATTACAATTTTTGCACAAAATGTGCCAAATTATGTACCAATCAATGGACTAGTAGGTTGGTGGCCTTTTAATGGGAATGCGAATGATGAGTCAGGAAATGGCAATCATGGAACGGTGAATGGAGCTACTTTGACTGCAGATAGAAACAGTAAAGCCAATAGTGCTTATAATTTTGATGGTTTATCAAGTTTTATAGTAACAAATAATATTAATAGTAATATTTTTTCAAATGGTATGACCATAAGTTTATGGGTAAAAGTTACTAAATCTAATTATGATAATGCACATTTTTTTGTCTCAAAAGAAAGAGATAACGTAGCGGGTCACTTTCATGTTGGTTATCATAATGCTGAAAATAAATTTTATGCGCAAACTCATGATAATTCTGATTGGACTAAAACTTGAATATTATCTAATAATCAAAATGTAGTACCACAAATAATGTGGCATCATATAGTTTTATCTTACGATAATAATAATATTAAGTTATATACAAACTTGAATGATAGTTTAAGTAAACCATATACTTTACCAATTGTAGGATCCAATTCACCATTATATTTTGGTACTAACAATTTTCCAGGTTGGCAATATTTTTTAATTGGCCAACTCGATGATATCGCTATCTATAACCGCGCCTTAACACAACAAGAAATAACAGCCTTGTATACTGGAACACCTCCATGTACAAACCCTACTGCAACTATCACGCCGCAAGGAGCAACAACATTTTGTCAAGGAGGTTTTGTAAATTTAAACGCAACAACTGGAACTAATTACACCAATCAATGGTATAATAATGGTCAAGTAATTGCAGGTGCTACTTCTAGTACGTATCAAGCAACTTCAACAGGAAATTTTACGGTTAAAATATCAAATGGCACTTGTAACACAACATCATCTCCTGTATCCGTACTGGTAAATCAAATACCAAGTAATTTAGTAAATGCTTCCGGGAATACCACTTTTTGCGCAGGAGGTAATGTTACCTTGTATGCCCTAGGAACAGGTACTTATTTGTGGTCTAATGGTGCTACAACCCAATCCATTAATGTGGCACAATCTGGAGATTATTCAGTTATTGTTTCTAATAATGGCTGTACTTCAACCAGCGCAAATACAAAAGTTACGGTGAATCCTATTCCTTCAGCAAGTAT
>CANFHU010000030.1 GCA_947446925.1 Flavobacteriia bacterium | reverse complement strand
TTGTTTAATTCGCTACCATTACCTGCAATGGAATCTAGTTTAAGTTCTTTTCTGATTTTTACCAAACTTGGATGTTCACTTGATTGGTAGGTAAATAAAGGGACATAACGATCATCTTTTTCATTATATAATGCCGCTTTTTTTAATTTCGATAAATAGGATTCTTGGTATTTAATTTTTGTAAGTGCTTTTTTCTTTCCTTGTAAGAGAATGATAAAATCAAAATCAGTAGATTCTGTAATTGGAATTGTTATAGAATCTAGGTCGGTAATAAAAACTACGTTTTCACCAACTGCTGAAGTATAAAATATATCTGGTTTTATCTCCGGTGAAATTGTCCACCCATTTTTTCTAAATTCATGCCCATTTCGAATGTCGACCGTATCAGAATTTGCTTTAAGTATAATTACCTTGTTTTGACCAAATAGGTGATGAGAAAAGATCAGCACAATAACACTTATCAATATTTTCATACGTTTATATTTTTAATTCTTTATAATACTTTATTTCCGTCACTTCCGTCACTTCCGTCACTCGTCACTTCCGTCACTCGCTCTGTAAGAGCTTCAATCGGTTTTTGAATCACAGTTCTTAATTCCCATCCTAATTTTTCTAAGGCAGTTTTCAAGATTTCTTGCTGAAAAAATGCATACGAACCAACAAAAGAGATTTCTTTTTTTGCAGTTTCTTTTGGTAAATAGGTGGATAAAAACAATTCGATGTTTTCTTGGTGAATTAAGTTGATTTCACGTTGGATAATCTCACTTTCTGAGTTTATTTGTATACTACTGATAAACGCTTTTCCTTCTGGGGAATAACAGTTTTTTAGTATGTATGAACGATTTTCATACTGTGTTTCGAGTAAGGAGGTTAATGCTTCGGATAATTCATTGTTTAGATATTTTTGAAGCACCAATTTCCCAAAATAATAACCACTTCCTTCATCACCTAATAAATAACCAAAACCACCAATAATCTCGGCGATTTGTGTGTTCTTGTAGTAGGTTAAAACAGAGCCAGTTCCTAAAATGCCAACATATCCTTCTTCTTTTCCTAATAATGCAATACCCGCTGCGACTAAATCGGAAGCAATTTCAAATTGAATGAAGTTTGCGTCTTTGGTAAAGTGGTTTTTTATTTTCGTTTGATTTTCTTCGGTACTACACCCTGCACCATAAAAATGACACGAAACGGCTAGTTTTTGGGTTAAATCTTTCCAAAATGGAATGAGTTCTAATTTTGAAGGGGAAGAAAGCGTATTGGGATGGTAAGATTCCGTTGAAAAAAAATAAAAATGATCAGCAGTAATTAAACACCAGTCTGTTTTTGTACCACCACTATCTGCAATCAAGACTGATTTTTCAGTGGTTAAATCGAAGGAAAGCAGATCGGTGTAATGGGAAAGAAATGTCTTATTTTGCATTTTTAAGGCATTGTTTTACTTTCCATTCGTGTTTTGAACGTTCTTCTGGCGTGGTGTTTGGTGTTGTTAAGAAATCTTTACATTTCGTATCCACAAATTCCCAACGAGCCATTAATTTATCCGTTTGTTTATCGCTTAATGTTTTTTCAAGTGCTTTGTTGATGGAATCATTTTTTAGCACACAATTACAAAAATCCCATTGTTCTCCATATTTCGCTACAATTTTAGCATGTACCTCTAATTTTTCTGTTTTTGGATCAATTACTTTCACCGTTTTTTTCGTTTCCTTCGAAGCAATCGACGTAAGAGCAGTGGAATCTTTACTTTTTTCCTGCTTGGAAGATAGTTTTTCTTCCTTTTTTTGTTCACCACAAGAAATAAGTAGAAGCGTTAAAATAAAGAAAACAGGTAGCGATTTTGAAAACATATCCGTATTTTTAACTTGAAATTAGAAGTTGAAGATAGTGTTTTTTTTAAAACCCCTCCGTTTTTTATTATTAACAGTTTGTGTATCTGTAGGTCTATCTGCATTTGGACAAAATGAATCGGTCAAAGAACTAGAGGAGGCTGTTATCGATCCTGATTTTCAAAATAAATATAATGCTACCCTTCGAAGAATGCGACGTGTTTACCCATTGGCACGCGAGGCGGCAAGAATCGTAGATGAATTAGATGCTGAATTAGCACAAGTTGACTCCAAACGTAAAAAGCGTAAGATAACTAAGGTTTATAGTAAAGAGTTAAAAGAGAGTTATTTATATGCAATCAAAGATTTGTATATCGAAGAAGGTGTTTTACTCATGCAATTAGTACACCGTGAAACACATAAAACCGTTGCTGAAATTATCGCTTCATACCGTGGAAAGATTAAATCCGAATTTTACGATCAAGTTGGTAGAATATGGAAACAAGATTTAGATGCTACCTATGACCCTAAAAAGGAATGGATTACAGAACTAATTATTCGTCAAATAAATTCCAATGAAATCAATTTTGATTTTACGTTAAAAAAAACAAGCAAAGAAGATTATAAAAAAGCAATGAAAGTATACCGTGCAGATAAAAGAATTGCACGAAAATTAATAAGACAACGAAAGCGTGCAGCGAGTGATTCTAGTGAAGAATAATTCGTTAGATGATAGGACAAACATTTCCAATTAAATTAGTAGAATGAATTTTAGTCAAATACCTTTAGAAAAAATGAATCACATGAATTCCAATACACTCATGGAAGTCTTGGGGATTGAATATGTGGAAGCGGGAGAAAATTATATTTGCGCACGTATGCCTGTCGATAAAAGAACACACCAACCGATGGGACTTTTACATGGCGGTGCTTCGGCTGCTTTGGTTGAAACAATTGGTTCGCTTGGTTCTGCTATGACTTGCGATTTATCAAAAGAGTATCCAGTTGGATTAGAGGTGAATACGAATCATATTGGAGGGGTAAAAGAGGGTAGTGTCATTGGGAAGGGTGTTTTGGTGCATCAAGGTAAAAAAACACATGTCTGGCAAGTAGAAATACGAGAAGAAGTTTCTGAAAGACTCATTGCAATTGGGAGATTAACTGTAATGATCATCCAAAAGTAAATAATAATGGATTTTTTAACGTATCGTTTTCCAGGCAAAGATATAATTCGTCAAACTGGTGTGCTGAGAGAAATTACCCCCACAAAAGATACCGAAGGGTTTGTTTTTTCCAATTTTGAAGCCAACGTTTTTTATGCTTTTCAAGTAGCCGAAAATAATTTTACTAATGCATTTACATCGTACAATTGTTTAACTGAAAAACCATACGTATATACAACGCGTGAATATTTGTTACAAGCACATTCTTTTCTAAATGGAATTCAACAATTCGGGTTGGATAAAGCCGTTTTATCAAGGGTGAAAAGTAGAATGTTTCCAATCGCAGAAGCAGAAAACTTGTTTTTGGAACTGTGTCAAACCTATCCTAAAGCCTGTGTATATCTCTTGAGTTCAGAATTACTCGGTACTTGGATTGGTGCTACACCGGAGATTTTGGTAGAAATACACCAAGGACAGTTGTTTACAATGGCTTTGGCTGGCACTAAAAAATCAAACTCGAAAGAAGAAGGGTGGGGAGGTAAAGAAATGAAAGAACAAGCGTATGTTACTGCTTTCGTGGAGGAAAAACTAAAACGCTTAAATGTACAATCCTTGGAAATTGAAGGGCCATATGATTACCAAGCTGGTCCAGTAACCCATTTGAGAACGGATATTTGTGGGGTTACGGAAAATATTCCAACCATCGAAATTGTAAAAGGTTTACATCCAACACCAGCAGTGAGTGGATTACCTCAAAAAGAAGCGATGGAATTAATTTCTTCCGTGGAGTACCATCAACGTTTGCTTTATACCGGAATAGTTGGCTGGATAGGAAGAGAGCATACACGACTATTTGTGAATTTGCGTTGTGCTCAATTACAAGAAAATGAAGCGTTTTTATATTTGGGTGGCGGATTTACCATTGAATCTATCCCTGAATTAGAACTGGATGAAACGGAAAATAAAAGTAAAACGCTCATTGCTTGTATGGAGAAAATTCTAAGAAAATAACCTTACTTTTGCAAACACTAAATGGAGAGGATGAATATTCATTTTTATAAATATCAAGGGACAGGAAATGATTTTGTAATGCTCGATAATCGCAATGGAATTTACGATACTGTTGGGGTTAATGAAATTAAAAAAATCTGTGATCGACGTTTTGGAATTGGAGCGGATGGATTGATTAAAATTAATGCACATCCTACGCTAACTTTTGAAATGGATTATTACAATTCCGATGGATCTAAAAGTTTTTGTGGAAATGGTGCCCGTTGCACAGTAGCGTTTGCAGATTTTCTTGGTGTCTCAACTGAAAATGTGGATTTTTGGGCAATTGATGGTCTTCATTCTGCATCACTAAAAGAGCAAAAAGTGGCACTCGCAATGAATAACGTTTCCGAAATTAACGAAGTTGCCTCAGATTATTTATTACACACTGGTTCTCCTCATTACATTCAATTTGTAGATAATGTCGCGCAAGTGGATGTTTACACACAAGGAAATTTTATTCGCAATCAAGAGAACTATAAACGAGAAGGGGTAAACGTTAATTTTGTTCAGGTAATTAACGAACAGGAATTATTTGTTCGAACCTATGAACGAGGGGTGGAGGATGAAACATTATCTTGTGGTACTGGTGTAACTGCGGCTGTTTTGGCCTATGGATATAAAATGGGATTAAAAGATAAACATACAATTCGCGTCAAAACACTAGGTGGGGAATTGGAAGTGGTATTCCGAGTGCAAGAACATGGTCAGTTTGATGAAATACAGTTACTTGGACCAGCAAAACAAGTTTTTAAAGGAGAGATAGATGTCTGATTGGCTGTTAGAAAAGTATCTTAATATTCATCCAGGGTTCAATTCAAATGAGTTGACTATTTGGGTGTTACATGCCGATAAAACACCGCCGCACATCGGTATTTCTATTAAAGAATCTTTTTATAGTCTTAAAATAAATGGAAAAGACGATGGATTAGCCATTCCAACCTTACTTCAATTAATGGATAAAAAAGAGATTCCTACGTTGGCGATTACATTGAATATACCAATGTCACACGAGCAGGTAAAGTCTGTTTTTCTTTCTTTTGGTTCGAAAATCGGTGTAAATCAAACCTGTCTTTCTCCAATAACGAGGTTGTTAACTCCGCAATTAAACGATTTAATATTAATCGAGTTGTTGTCAGAGTTAGATAAACAAGAACAAATTAAAAGTGTTTATGGTTTTAATCTTCCGCATGGATATGTTGGGATACCGAACTATACACGAGAAACAATTCAACAAAGAATACATGCAGTACAACCTTCTGAACGCTAAAAATATTTATTTACGTCCTGTAGAACCAAGCGATGCCAATACGATGTTGCTTTGGGAAAATAATCCAGAAAACTGGCGTGTGAGTGGAACGGAAGCGCCTTTTTCGTTACACGGAATTCTAGAATATATAAACAGTATTCAAAATTTTAGAAGTTCGGGTGAATTACGATTAATTATTTGCAAAAATGAAACCAATTTACCTATTGGTACGTTAGACTTATTTGAAGCAAATTTTAAGCATGGACGTGCGGGAATTGGTATACTCATTGCGGATAAAAATGAACGGAATAGAGGATATGCAAGTGAAGCGCTAGAGATAATTAAACACTATGCAAATGAGGTACTTGAGTTTTATAATTTAACTGCAAATGTATTAGAAGATAATGAATCAAGTACCGCACTTTTTGAAAATGCGGGTTTCGAATTAGTTGGTGTGAGAAAAAACTGGTTCTATGAAAGAGGTAAAAGAATTAATGAAAGAATATATCAAATATGCTTAAAAAAATAGGAATTGCAGTAGCATTAATAGTTGTATTAGCAGGGGTTTTTGTAGGGCCAAAAATAGCTGTTTTTATTGCTGGACAAACAAAAACAGTTAATAAGGAAACAAAAGATTTTTATTACAATGCGATTGTAGGTTTAGAAGGTTTGTCAGAGCAACTTTTTAATCAAGGTGTTATTGAGGATAAAGCCGATTTTATCAAAGTAGGTGAATACAAAAACCTGGATAATAGTACGCTAGCAAGTGGTCGTTACAGTATCGAGCCTGGTACAAATTTTAGAACTTTATTAAATGGATTTACCAAAAATTCTGCAGGAAATGGGAATGCAGAAGTGGAGGTGGAAGTTACTTTTAATAATTGTCGTGATATCTATCAATTGGCAGGTAAAGTGTCTAAAATGATTATGGTAGATAGTTCTAAATTGGTTGCTGAAATTTTGAAACCGAGCATGCTAGCACGTTTAAATTTAAGCGTTGAAACAGTACCTGCTTTGTTTTTACCGAATACGTACCGTATGTTCTACGATGTTTCTCCAGAAGCATTTATTGAAAGAATGGAAGCAAATTACAATGCTTTTTGGAACGATACGCGTTTAGCAAAACTTAAAAAATTAGATTTTAAACGCAGAGACCAAGTAGTAACGCTGGCAAGTATCGTCTATTCGGAACAAGCGAAAAACAAAGCAGAATGGCCTGTTATTGCTGGTTTATATTTAAATCGATTAGATGAAGGAATGAAATTACAATCGGATCCTACATTTAAATTTTGTTGGGGAGATAAATTAGACGGTGTGCAACGACTAACATTTGAACACAGAGAAATTGATTGTGAGTACAATACGTATATGCATAAAGGCTTACCTCCAGGTCCTATCTGTATTCCTCCTTCGGAAGTGGTAGATGCTGTATTATCACCAGATAACAATAAGTATTTATACATGTGTGCAAAACCAGATTATACTGGAAGACATGATTTTACTATTACCTACGAAGAGCATAAAGGGAATGCTACTAAATTTCAACGTTGGATTGCTAAACAATAGATCATGGAGTTTATCGATGAAAAATTAGATGAGTATGTTTGCGCACACACTAGTGCGGAGTCTGATTTATTGTATAAACTGAACCGGGAAACGCATTTAAAAATTCTTCAACCAAGAATGTTAAGTGGACATTTTCAGGGAAGGGTATTAAGTATGCTTTCGAAAATGATTCAACCAAAACGAATTTTAGAATTAGGTACCTATACTGGTTATTCTGCCCTTTGTTTACTGGAGGGATTGCAAGAAGAAGGAGAATTGATAACGGTAGATAGAAACGAAGAATTGGAAGATTTTGCTGCAAGTCATTTTAAAAATCATGAGCGCAAAGATGTAATTAAGCAATTAGTTGGAGATGCAATAGACCTCATTCCAACTTTAGTTGGTAACTTTGATTTAGTTTTTATAGATGCGGATAAAGATAATTACCTAAACTATTATAAACTTTTAATTGATAAGATTCCAAGTGGAGGATATTTATTAGCAGACAATGTACTTTGGTCTGGTAAAGTAGTAGATGAAAAAAGTAATAACGACAAGGATACGTTGGCTATAAAGAAATTTAATTTGTTTGTACAAAACGATGACCGTGTTGAAAATGTAATGCTTCCGATACGGGATGGTTTATTAATGATTCGAAAAAAATAATAGAAGTGAACTTAACATCAAATAATAAACTTAAATGGATTGGGTGCCTTGGTGTCTTCTTGTTTGTTATTTGTATGTCTACAAATGCTTTAAGTCAAACACATACAATTAAAACGATTGTTTATAATACGTTAGTGTTAAATTCTTCCAAATTGTTATTGAAAAATGCACATTTAGGGATAAAAGCGACTATCATTAAAGGCGATGAAAAAGGACATGTTATCTATGCGGAAACATTGAAAGGTCAGACCAACAACAAAGGAAATTTAGCAATCGAAATTGGAGTTGGTTATGTAGTTGCAGGTAAATATTCTAATTTTGATATTACAAGTGGTCCATACATGATCAAACTAGAAATGGATCCACATGGAGGTACCAATTACACCATCAATATTACTCGTCCATTTGTAAACCTTGCAAAAGGGACAACAGCGCCGTTTAAGTTTAGTGTTGGTTCTAAGGTTATTGTAAAGCGTTATATTGGCGAATTGTATGGTGGTGGTATCATATTTCATTTAAGTAAAGACTCCTTAGGAAATGATCACGGTTTAATTGCTAGTTTACAAGATATTAGTACTTCTGCTAAATGGGGGTTGTCAGGGATTGATTTTTATGGTTTTAAAAATGCTTCGGATGGGAAAGACAACTTTAAAGCCATGTTACATAATGGTGCTGAGCCGGGAACTGCCGCAAGATTAGTAGAGAAATACCAACACGATGGATATAAAGATTGGTATTTACCTGCGTTAAAAGAATTGTTATTACTCTATCAAGTAAAGGATGTTATTGATAAAGCATTAGATACCGATAAAAATGAAAAAACAAAAGGCCTAGAACGCAAACATTATTGGTCTTCTACAGGGTATAGTGCTTCGACTTCTTGGTTTTTCAGTTTTTATAATGGAGGTGCTACAAATTACGGTAAAAACTATGTGTTTAACGTAAGAGCAATTAGAGCATTCTAGTTTTCGTTAGGATTCATAGGAAAGTTTGAAATCAACTTGTATTTACTTCCTAACTTACCCATAAAATATTTCCAAGGATCTTGCATAGAAGTATTCATGATTTCATCTAAAGAATCAATCTCCGCTACAATCCAGATATGATCCGCAATCTCTTCTTCTAATTGTTTGGATTCCCAACCAGAATAACCTAAGAAAAAACGAATTTGATTGGATGAAAATTGTTCTTCTTTTACAATTTTAGCAAGTTGGTCAAAATCTCCTCCAATAAAAATTCCTTTTTGAAGTTCGATGCTTTCGTTTAGGTCATGGCCGATCGTGTGTAAAAAGTATAAACTTTCGGTCTCTACTGGTCCTCCTAAACTCATCTGAACTTTTATCTCAGGAAAGTCAGGATTTAAATCTTGAATGTTAATTTCTACTAAGTGATTCAAAACAAAACCGAAACTTCCTTCTTTCGAATGTTCACATAGATAAACCACGGATCGTTCAAAATATTCATCACCAACAAATGGGTCAGATATTAATATCCTTCCTTTTTTTGGTTTCAGTTGATTGGTAAACGAAATATCTAACACGTGATTTTTTTGAAGAACAAAAATACGAATTTATACTAAAACTTAAAACTCATTCCTACACTTGGAAGTATCGGAAATTGATAAATTGTTTTATTAGTAACACGATTAACATAAAAAATATTTTTTCGGTCATAGGCATTCGTTACACTTCCTACAATTTCTAATACATACTTATCTTTAAACTTATAATTTTTCTTCACGGTAATGTCTAAGCGGTGGTAATATGGTAAACGCTCACTATTGAAGTTTCCAAGTATAATTCCCATACTTTGTTGATTCGTAGTTGTAACATTTGTAGTAATTCCAGAAGGGAAAGATTCGTTTTGGTAAAATCCTGCAGTTGGCGTAAAAGGTAGACCAGAACCTAAATTCCATCGAAGATTTAATTCCAAGTTTTTCTTTGCTCCAAATAAATAACTTGTCACTACGTTGATGTTATGTCTTCGGTCAAAAACAGGTGCATAGGTGCGTGTACCATCCCAACGCGTTGATTTTCCATAAGAATAAACGGTCCAAATAAATAGACGGTTTTTAGTAAATTTTAATAATGCATCAAAACCATAGGTTTTTGCTGTCTCGATAATAAAATCCTTTTTTTGTACATCGGGCTTGTTATAGGAAGCAGCATCATTTTCATCATACTGTTTGTTTGCATTGATATTACTTAATTGTGGAAAATATTTATAATATCCTTCAAGGTTTATCGAAAAATAGTCACCTAAATCAATTTCAGTTCCTAAAATCGCATGCCAGGAATATTGAATAGCACTTTTTACATCGCTAATTGATCCATCTTCATGCGTAAGTGTTGCTTGAAAATTAGTTGGAGCAGACAATAATCCATTAAATAAATTTACCACATCTTTGTCGGAAGACGTAGAAGTGAAATTTTGCGAATATTTACCTCCTGAGAATTTAAATCGCAATTTTTCCATCGCATTCCATTTAATACCCAAGCGTGGCTCTGGAGAGATTACGCCTCTAGAAATGTACCCTTGGGTTCTAAATCCTGGTTGAAAAATCCATTTCCCTTTGATTAACTTATAGTTGATATAGGAACTAACTTCAAACGTGGTATTCTCATCACTTATTTTGGATGCAAGTTCATTATAAGTGGTATAACTTGTGTTAAATGCATTTATACATACACCAATATCTAATTGTCCTTCATTTTTTTTGAAATAACTGAAATCAAAACCTAATTCTGCACCACCAATCGAACTCGTGCGGTCTTGCATGTTTTGTTCTTTAAATCCTAAGGAATAATTAGAAGCGTTTACGTGTCCTCGTATTAGGGCTGCTGAACTACTTGGAACCACAATGAAATTTACTCCACCTCCTTTTTGTGTGAAATTTAAGTCTGCTAAATCCGTATAGGTTACTTTATCTGAATTATTGAAACCAAAAAAACTAAATTTAGATCCACCTCCTGCATTTAGCGTGATTTTTCCATAATAATCTCCGAAATTATATGGTAAACCATTACCATTATTTATTCCTGGATATAAACTTTTAGAGGTAAAATCTAACAAAGATTGTTTTGCTGAAAATACATAAGAACCTAAAGCAGATCCATCCTCTTTTAATTTGCCCATCGGACCTTCCAAGACTACTTTTCCCATAAATGGACTCACAGAAACCTTTCCGCCAAAAGATTTACGGTTGCCATCCCGATAAGAAATATCCATAATAGAGGAAATTCTACCGCCATAACGCGCGTCAAATCCGCCTGTATATACATCAACGTTTTTAACTAATTCTGTTTCAAAAATGGAGAAGAAACCTATGGAGTGGAAGGGATTATAAATGGTAACACCATCTAATAAAACTTTGTTTTGTATCGGCGTTCCACCTCGTACATAGATTTGACCTCCTTGATCTCCAGTAGTGACAACCCCTGGTGTAACACTAAATGCACCAACAATGTCATTTTCACCACCAATACTCGGGATACGTTCTAAACTTTTTTTATCCAGTTTGATGTGCGACATGTTTACCTCAGTCGTTTTTTTCTTTGCCTCTACATTAACACGCGCGACACTTAATTCTTTCGTAGCTATTTCTTTCATTAACTCGTATTTCTTTTGTAAAATAGGAGTAGAAGCTTCGAGTAAAATAGTGTCTTTGATTGTTTCGTAAATAGTACTTTCGATACTAACGTAATACGTACCTGCTTTTAGTTTTGGTATCGAGAAAAATCCATTTACATCGGTAACTGCAACAGAAAATTCGTTCGTTGTGGAATAAATTTTAATTTTTTGAAAAGGGATAACTTCTCCAGACGCTTTTTCATGGATAAAACCTCTAAAAATGGATTCCTGACTATTCGCTTGGTAGGAAAAAACGAACAATACTAGCAATAGTAAACAAATCTTATGCATCCTTATTTATTTTTTTCAAGTTCTTTAGCTTTCTCCCAATAAATATCCATTTCTGCTAAATCCATTTCACTGATGTTTTTATTAGCTGCTAACATCAATGATTCCATCGTTTGAAATCGTCCTTTGAATTTCAAGTTGGTTTTGTCTAAAGCGTTTTCAGGATTTACACCAATAAATCGGGCATAGTTAATTAAAGAGAATAAAACATCTCCGAATTCACTTTCAATTTCTACTATATCGTTGGATTCTTCCGCTTCTTGTAATTCACCAAGTTCTTCTTGTACTTTATCCCAAACTTGTGCTTTAGTATCCCAGTCAAATCCAATTCCTTTCACTTTTTCCTGAATACGCATCGCTTTTACCAAAGCGGGTAGGGAGGTTGGAACACCTTCTAATACTGATTTTTTACCTTCTTTGAGTTTTAATTTCTCCCAGTTCGCTTTTACCTCTTCTTCTGTATTTGCTTCTGTATCGCCATAAATATGTGGATGTCTAAAGATGAGTTTATCACTAATGGAATTTAATACACTCTCTACATCAAATGCTCCTTGTTCTTCCCCAATTTTACAGTAAAATACCAGATGTAAGAATAAATCTCCTATTTCCCCTTTTAATGCAGGCAAATCAGTCGTGGATATAGCATCCGCAAGTTCATATGTTTCCTCAATGGTAAGAGTACGAAGCGTTTCGAAAGTTTGTTTCTTATCCCATGGACACTTATCGCGAAGGTCGTCCATGATGTTTAATAATCTTTCAAATGCGCGTAGACGTGGATCCATAGTTTAAATAAATAACGAATATAATTAGAAAATACAGAATAATTCTAATTCCTGTTAATCGTTATGCACAAGTTTTAAAAACGGTTCGTAAGGAGGTTTATTTCTTTACGCCACGGTATTTTTGTAATGCTTTACTTGTCTCAGAAAGTGTATTGTATTTACCTAAATTTACTTCAAACGTACCGTTCTTTTCAATGTGATAAGCAGTAGTAAATCCATCCGCTTTTAAATTAGAAACAAATTGATCTGCAGATGCTTTGTCTTTAAACGTTCCAACAATTACTTGAATGTTTTTATTCGCAGTACTATTCGCAGTTGCAACAACTGGTTTAGGTGGAGCAGGCACTGGTTTAATAATAGGTGTAGAAGAAGTAATTACTACTGCGTTAGCAGGATTAGAGATTGGTTTTGTTTTCTCGTTTTTAGGAGTAACAGTTGTTTTAACCGGTAAAGTTGTAGTTACTGGTGGAGTAGTGGTACTCGGATTTTTTACATTTCCTTTAACCGAAACATCTGTTTTTAAACTTCCTGTAGAAGTTGGAGCATTTTTAACAGTTTCTACTTTTGTAGTAGTATTTGTGGTTGCTGCTTTCACTTCATTTTTTTCTTTAACCTCGCTCTCTTTCTTTGCAATAACCTCCTTAATAGGTTTTACAGGAATAACAGATTTTTTTGCTTCTGTTTTCTGTTTTTCTATCTCTAATGCTGGTTTCTTTAAAGTTTCAACTACTTTTTTCTCGCTAATTTCCTTTTTATTTACTTTGGATGTATGTTTAGCAATTTCTTTGTGTAATTCCTTTTTCTCGACAACTTTCGTAGAAATAATTTTAGATTCTTTTTTGTCGATCACAGTTAAATGAACCTTACCATCGCGTTGTGTTTTGATATACCACATCGTCCCAGCGGTAATTAAGATGGCAAAAAACAACCAAAGTAACATAGAACGTGACTTTTTCTTTTCTTTTGGAACTGTTTTATTAGCGTTTTTAGTGTTTAATTTTTCTTCTAATTTCGCCGCTTTTTTCAGTCTTTTTTCCTCTGCTTTGGCTGCAGCGGCATCATTTTTTTGTTTTTTTCGCAACGATTTTTTGTCCGCTTTCGTTTCGATTATAGTTGAAATCGGGCTTTCTAAAGCAGGGGCTGTCTCAGTTAATATTTCTTTTTCTGGTGCTTCAATCAGTTCTTCAAGTGTACCATTAGGGTTAGGATCATTAGCATGTGAAATCGAATCTTCAACTTCTTCCGATATTGGAGTGAAATAGGTACTTGAGATTATTTCTTGTACTTCGATATTTTTAGTTGCAGTTGGATTAAATTCTTCAACAACTTCATTTTCAGTTTCATTTAATAATGCATCAATAGATTTTTGTTCAGAAATGGTTTGATGTGTTTCAGGTTCTTCAATTGGATGAATGATCGTTTCTTCTAAAGATAAATGTAACGGATTTACCGAAATTGGTAATTCTTCTTCGATTTGCTGGTGAATTTCTTCATCTGTTTTTATTGGCTCCTCAATGGAAAGAATTTCATCTTTTTCAATACTCGGAACAACTGGTGGTATTACTTCAGGAACAACATTTATTTTTTCTTTGGTAAGTTTTCGTTCCTTCACTTTCTTGGAAAGTATTGAAGTATCTTTAATCTGATAATCTTCCCAACGTTGAAATTCAAATTCACCTGCCTGATTTTTTATAAATCGACCAAATTCAGTCATTTCATAGGATTCACCATTTTCTAATGCAGTTTGAATGGTTTCTACGAAATTAGTGATTGTATTTTTTGCTTCTGTAAGTTCAATCCCTTCTACTGTTGCAATGTGTTTTGCTAATGTACCGTCATCATGCTTCAAAAATGGCATGAAATAAATATCTCCTGTTTTTGTACTTGTAATAGTTAAAGCACCTAATCCTGGAATAATAATTGTATTTGATTCAGTAAGAATTTGTTGTAAATAGTTTTGCATAAATCAGATTTTGAACTAATGTAAAGTTACAATTTTGTGTTAATTAAAAAAATCTTCAAATCGGAATGTTTGGTTTACTCGTACTCCTTTTTCGGTTTGTTTTACGGTACAGCATTCATTTACATGATCATGTTCGAAAAATAAAATGTAATTGTTTTTTACCGCTTCGTCTAAAAATTTTTCTTTTTCCGTCATGGTAATTAACGGTCTGGTATCATATCCCATAATATAGGGTAGAGGTAAATGACCAACACTTGGTAAAAGGTCTGCCATAAAAACAAGTGTTTGCCCTTTATAGCTTATTTTAGGTAACATCATGGATTCTGTATGACCATCCACAAAAAGTGCGTCAAAATCCTTAAAAATCTGGGTGGAAACATTACCCGTACGTGCAACAAATTGTAGTTGACCGCTTTCTTGGATGGGTAAAATGTTTTCAGTAAGAAAAGATGCTTTTTCTCGTGGATTAGGTTTGGTTGCCCAGTCCCAATGTTGTTCATTTGACCAATAAATTGCATTTTTAAAGGCTGGTTCAAATCCCGATTTAGACGTATTCCTTTGAATAGCACCACCGCAATGGTCAAAGTGAAGATGTGTCAAAAATACATCCGTAATATCGGATTTACTATATCCTAATTTATTGATTTTCTGTTCAAATAAATCTGTTTCAGATAAGTGAAAATGGGAAAAGAATTTGTCGTCTTGTTTGTCCCCAATACCGGTGTCAATCAAGATTAATTTATTGTCTTGTTCAATAATTAAACTTCGCATAGCCCAATCACATAGATTGTTTTGATCTGCTGGATTTGTTCTGTTCCAAATCGATTTTGGAACAACGCCAAACATAGCGCCTCCATCTAACTTGAAGTTACCTGTATTTATGGAATGTATGGTCATGGATATGTTTTATCTAATATTAAATGACAAATTTACAAGGAATGTTTTTCCCTGAAATGTTTTTCTAATTTATCCCCACTATTTAGAATCTTTCTACACCATTTAATTTTTAGTACGGTTTGTTCCTCTTTGGTGAGTTTCCAGTCATACGAACTTTGTTCCAAACGTTGTCTTAAGGTGTTTAAGATAATTGCTACGGATACGGAAATATTGAAACTTTCCGTAAAACCATACATAGGAATTTTCACAAATGTATCCGCCATTTTTTCAACTTCTTCACTTATTCCTCTTCGCTCAGTTCCAAAAACCAAAGCAATTGGTTTACTTAAATCTAAATCGTAAATGGTGTTTTCTGTGTGTGGTGTAGTTGCAACTATGGTGTAACCGTTTGATTTTAATCGGTCAATACAGTCTTTGGTTACCTGATTACCTTGATTGTAGTTATACATATCTACCCATCGACCTGCCCCCAATGCAATATCACGTTGTACTTTATATTGGTTGTCTTTTTCAATTACATGCATTTCCTGCAGTCCAAAGCAATCACAGGAACGTAATACTGCACTAGCGTTATGTTCTTGGTAAACATTTTCTATTGCTACAGTGATATGTTTTGTCCGTTCGGAAGCGATACGGTCAAACATTTCTTTTTTGTTGTCGCTGATAATTTCGTAAAATTCAGCAAGTATTTTATCTTCCATTTTTCTCGAAAAAAAAAGGGTAGCCTAAGCCACCCTCTAAAATTTTGAAACTAATTCTTAGTTAACATTTCCTGTTAAATCAGCACCAGCTTTAAATTTAACTACATTTTTTGCAGCAATATTGATTTCTTTACCAGTTTGTGGGTTACGACCAGTTCTTGCTTCTCTTTTAGAAACAGAGAAAGATCCAAATCCAACTAATGATAATTTATCACCAGCTTTTAACGCTGTAGATGTAGCGCTAACAAATCCTTCTAATGCTTTTTTTGCATCCGCTTTAGATAATCCAGACTCAGCTGAGATTGCATCGATTAATTCTGCTTTGTTCATGTTAAATAGTTTTTTATTCAATTAATACTAGAACAAAGTTATAAGAATATGCAGTATTTACTAGCGTTTAAGCAATATTTCTTACTAAAAATCGTCGAAAATTTCATCTATAAAACTAATAATGAAGTGATTAAGTTAACCGTTATCGAGTTAACCGCTTGTTTTTTAATGCATTAACCGAAGTGAAAGATGTTTTTTATTTTTCAATGGAAAGTGCAAAATGACTATATCCAGCATGAAATTCGGTGTGCGTCATTCGCTTTTTCCCTTCAGGTTGTAGTTCAGTTACACATAAATAATAGTCTTGACAAGGAAATAAGATGCCTTCTTTTGTGAAAACGATTGCTGTTTTGTTTTCTGAAGGGATATCTGTTTTCGTTGTTTTAAATAGTTTAAAGGTTTTAATTTCTCCTTTTTCTGTAAAATAAACGTTCGTCCACGCAGTAGGATAAGGGGAAAGCCCACGACAAAAATTATGAATTTGTGTAAGTTTTTCCTTCCAATTAATTTGACAATCCGGTTTGAAAATTTTTGGTGCAGATTTCAATATGTTCGACTCAACTAGTGCCGCCTGTGGCGTTCTTTGAACAGTACCCTCTATAATTTGCTTTACCGATTTTTGAACCAAGGTTTTTCCTAAATACATTAATCGATCGTGTAATTCACCTGCAGTCTCGTTTTCGGATATGGGTAATGTTTCGCGTTCAATTACCATTCCTGTATCAATCTCTTGTTCTATAAAAAATGTAGTAACACCGGTAACTGTTTCCCCTTGCATAATTGCCCAATTAATTGGCGCTGCACCTCGGTATTCTGGAAGTAAGGATGCATGTAAGTTAATCGTTCCCTTAGGTGGCATATTCCAAACCATTTCCGGTAACATGCGAAAAGCAACAACAACAAACAAATCCGCTTTTAAATCTTCTAATTCCTGAATAAATTCTGAATCTTTTAAATTTACAGGCTGAAGTATGTTCAACGCATGATTTAAAGCAGTTGTTTTCACGCTACTTTCCTGTATTTTTTGTCCTCTACCTGCCGGTTTATCAGGTGCTGTTATAACACCAACAATTGTATAATGGTGCTCTAATAACCCTTCTAATATGGTACTTGCAAATTCAGGAGTTCCCATAAACACAATTCGAAATTCTTGTTCTATCATATTTTTTTTGTTTTCCAATTAAAAAAACGAAGATATCCAATAGATAATATCCCTAATGATCCAAAATATACATATTCTACCGACCAAACCCAATAGATATCTACCGACCAAACTTTGATTAGTAAGTACGAAAAAATGAGATAAATAGTTATACTACATAATTCAATTAAAAAACTTGCAATGGTATTTCCAGATCCATTCACTGTTTGAAATTTAACGGAAATGAGACCGAAAATTAAAAAGGAACCCGCAATAAATCGAAGTATGTCTGCACTTTTTTCAATATATGCACTCGCTGGATTAATCCAACCAATCATTGTTCTAGGATAAAATAATGCGCCATGAAAAAATACAAACAAAAATAATACAGTTAGTAATTGAATTCTTCGTTGAATTATTTTAATTGCCTCAAAATCTACTTTCCCAAAATATTGTGAAATGTATGTTTTTGTCGTAGCAGCAAACCCTAATATCGGAACAAACGCTAAGAAGTAAAAAGAACGAATATTTTGAGAAACGGTTAATTCAAATTTCCCCATTTGTTCTATCCAGGTAAAAAAAATAGTCCAAGATGCCAAAGCTATAAATCCTTGAAAGAATAATGGGGAACCAATTTTCAATAACTCAATAAACGATTTCCATTGAAATGCAAAATGTTCAAACATTTGATAGCGCTTTCGTTCCTTTGAAAAAAATAGAAAGAGCGCAAGAAAAAGCATTCCCATAAATTCTGCAATGGTAGAAGCAAAAGCAGCTCCCTGAATTCCTAGAGCGGGGATTACATTCCCAAACCCAAATATGAAAAGATACCCTAATATGATATTAGAAAATGCGATGATTAATGCGCTTAATAAAACTACCCATGTTTTTCCTATTGCTAAAAAAAAAGCTTGTATAGGTAAACTTAGCATACAAAATAGGAGTGCATAACTACGAATAGAAAGAAATTCAATCTGTGCTTTTGCTAAATCAGTATGTTTTGTATAAAGAGGAAGTAGTATAGGAAAAATAAAAAATAAAAAAAGAAAAAGTAGGAGCGATACAAGTCCAATTGTAAAAACAGAGGTGCCAAAAATTCGACCAATGGCATGGTGTTTATCTTGACCTATTCTTCTTGCTATCAGTATTTGAACACCATCGCTTAATCCAGTTAATGCCATAAATAAAGTAACATAAATTAAACTGGCATTTCCACAAGCATCAAAAGCAAGGGTGTCAAAACGACTTAAAAAAGCACTATCACTTATTAAAACAATCGATTGAATAAAGGAGGACACCATCAAAGGCAATGCTACACCCAAAATGTTTTTGTACTTGTATTCGAGCATTATTCGACTTGAATAACTAATCCTTTTAAATATTCTCCTTCTGGATGAAAAGCATTAATTGGATGGTCTGCAGGTTGGTGTAATTGTTCCAAAATACGCACTTTTCTTCCACTTTCGATTGCTGCAGCGATTACTGTATTAGTAAAAAGATATTTGTCGACAACCTGGGAACAAGAATACGTAAAAATCAAACCACCTGGTTTAATTTGTCTAATAGCATGGGCATTTAAGCGTTTATACCCTTGTATCGCTTTGTGACGTTTGTCTTTATGTTTTGCAAATGCAGGCGGGTCTAAAATGATAATATCATACGCTTCAGGTAATTCTTTGATATATTCCATGGTATCTGCCACAATAGACATATGGTTTGAACCCATTTCATTCAATAACACATTCGCTTCTGTAAGTTCAATTGCTTTTTTAGAACTATCCAAAGAGTGTGCGAGTGTTGCTTCACCTGCGATAGCCGCTAAACTAAATCCGCCTGAATAACAAAAGGTATTTAATACTTTTTTATCTTTCGCATACTTTCTAACTAAACTTCGATTTTCGCGTTGATCAATAAAAAAACCAGTTTTTTGTCCGTTAATCCAATCAATCTGATATTTTATTCCGTTCTCTAATGCAACATGGGGAGTTTCTGCTGTTCCAAATAAATAGTTGTTTTCTACTTCTAGTCTTGCTGGTAGCGTATCGCTTGATTTAGAGTAAACTGCAATTAACTCTTTGCCAAGAACATGTTGCAATGCTACTGAAATGTACGCTACATTTTGATACATCCCAATGCTATGGCATTGGATAACTGCCACTCCTGCATAAAAATCAATGATAAGACCAGGTAATGAATCTCCCTCACCATGAACCAATCTTAGAATCGAATTTTGCGGATTAAATAAATTTAAACTTCTGCGTAATGCAACTGCAGTTTCCAATTTTTCATTAAAAAAGTCTTGGTCAATTGGACGCTCCGTAAAACTTAATACACGAAATGCTATTGTACTAGGTTGAAAATGACCCCGAGCAATGAAATTATTACGATGATCACATATATCAACAATTTCGCCTTCTACTAAATCAGAAGTATCTGTGTGTATTGCACCAGAAAATACCCAAGGGTGAAAACGTTGAATGGAACCTTGTTTTGCTTTGTGTAATTGTAGTTTTTTGATGGACATATTTTATTTTATTGCGTCTGCTTTTGCTTTAATTTCAGCTGCTTTCTCCTCGTTACCAACTCTGCCATAAGCACGTGATAAAGTAATTAATGCATCTTTATCCGTTGGTGAAACAGCGGTATATTTTTCTAAGGCTGAAATTCCACGTAATAAAGTTCTGTTAGCAAGATCGTCCAATGTTTTTACTTTAGGATCTTTTGTTGGTAACATGGATGCTTCTTTACTAATAGATTTTGCCCAAGAAATATATGTACTTGCTAATTGATAAATTGCATCGACATACATCCCGTCAAACGATAATGCTTTTTTAAATCCTTGCTCTGCTTTAGCGAATTCATTATTATTTAATAATACGGTTGCTAAATTGTAATATAAACGCTTGTTTAAAGTATCATTAGGATTAACTTGGGTAAATTCCTCAGTTAATTTTTCTAACTCTACTAAATTGGATTTTTTTAGTTGAATATCAATAAGCGAAAGCATCGCACGACGATTGTTAGGATAATACCCTTTAAACATAGAAGCTAATTTTAGTGCTTCGTCGAACTTGCTCTCCGTTACAAAAACATTCATCCCATTTAAAAAGGATACTTCCGCATTGGCATCTGCATTTTCCATTTTTAAACCCAAGGTATTTTTTATTTTATTGGATTCAATAAATGCTAACATTGCACCTTCAAAATTTTTCGATGTAAACAATGCTTGTCCTTGTTGAAAAACGGAGTAAGCTTTTTGATTTACATATTCCTCTACTTTCTCTTTGTATTTTGTATTTGGATTGTTAAAAGCACTTAGCAGATTTACATCTGCAATTGTTTGATACTCTTTAATTTTTTCAACGTCATTGGTTGTAGACTTTGTTATGTCAACTAATCCTAAATAAATCTGCGCTTTATAATACTGAGTCTTAGGATTGTTTTTCGTCTCTTCGTTTGTACTCGCTTGATCTATAAAATCTTTTGCTTTTAAAATTGCTTCATTAGCAACTGCTAAATCACGTTTACTGTATGCTTTTACAAACTTGTTTTCGTATTCACTTGCAGCAGAAGTTTCCATCATTTTTTGACCAAAACTTACACTAGAAATAGCGATTCCTAGCGAAAATAAAAGTGTTTTTTGACCGATTTTTTTCATATTTATAGATTTAAAAAGAAAACCTTCCATCTGAAAAACTGAAAATAAATTCAAGCTTACAAATGGAAGGTTCTAAAAAATTATGTTTGTTAATTATTCCTCAGTATTTATATCTTCAGAATCTTCATCCGTGGAAGAATCTTCTGTTATATCATCATTTAAAATTTCTACCGGAGCATTTGGATCAATTTCCCCTAATGCTTCTTCGTCTAATTCTTCTTCATCTTCACTTCTTGGTGCACGTGCTACAGCAGCAATAGAAGCAGTACCTTTTAAGTTGATTAAACGAACACCCTGTGCAGCTCTACCCATAACTCGTAATGAGTCAACATGCATACGTATAGTTACACCTGCCTTAGTAATGATCATTAAATCATCTTCATCGGTAACATTTTTTATCGCTAACAAAGGACCTGTTTTATCCGTAACATTAATCGTTTTAACCCCTTTTCCACCTCTGTTTGTAATACGGTAGATTGGTTCACCATCTTCAGGGTCATTTAAGAAAGAACGTTTTCCATATCCTTTTTCAGAAACAACTAAAACAGTAGATGTATTATCTTTTACACAAACCATTCCAACTACTTCGTCTGTCTCTCCTAATAAGGTTACACCACGAACACCGGATGCATTTCTTCCCATTGGACGAACTTTTTCCTCATTGAATCGAATAGCACGTCCAGATTTAGTTGCTAAAACTATTTCATTAGTACCATCCGTTAACTTCGCTTCTAATAACTCATCATTTTCACGAATTGTTATCGCATTGATACCATTTGTTCTTGGTCGAGAATAAGCCTCTAAAGATGTTTTCTTAATTACACCTTCCTTAGTACACATGATAATAAAGTTGTTTTCAACATACTCTTTATCTGTTAAATCTTGGACTTTGACGTAAGCTTTTACTTTATCATCTTGTGCAATATTCAATAGGTTTTGAATAGCTCTACCTTTTGCTAATTTGTTTCCTTCCGGCACTTCATAAACACGCATCCAGAAACATCTTCCTTTTTCAGTAAAGATTAATAAATAGTTATGGTTGGTTGCAACGAATAAATGCTCAAGGAAGTCTTTATCTCTAGTAGTAGAACCTTTCGATCCCATACCTCCTCTGTTTTGAACTTTATATTCGGATAAACTTGTTCGTTTAATATAACCTGCGTGAGAAATGGTAATGATTACTTCCTCATCTGGGATTAAATCTTCCATACGCATTTCGGATGCAGCATATTCTATACGTGATTGACGTACATCCCCATATTTATCTTTCACGTAGTTTAGCTCATCTTTGATAATTTGCATTCTACGATCTTCATTTGCTAAAATATCTTTTAAATCAGTGATCAAAGCCATCAAATCCGTATACTCTGCACGCAATTTATCTTGCTCTAGTCCTGTTAATTGACGTAAACGCATTTCTACAATCGCACGAGATTGTAAATCACTTAAATTGAAACGAGCTATTAAATTATCTCTAGCTTCTTCAGGACTTTTAGAAGCTCTAATGATTTTAATTACTTCATCAATATTATCACTTGCGATGATAAGCCCCTCTAAAATATGCGCTCTTTCTTCTGCTTTACGTAAATCAAATTTAGTTCTACGTATAACTACTTCGTGACGGAAATCAATGAAATGTCTGATTAAGTCTTTTAAGTTTACCATCTCTGGTCGACCATTTACTAAGCAGATATTATTAACCGAAAAAGAGGTTTGTAAAGCCGTAAATTTGTATAATTTATTTAAAACAACGTTTGATATTGCTTCGCGTTTTAATTCAAAAACAATACGCATACCATTTCTATCCGATTCATCACGAATGTCAGAAATACCCTCTAATTTTTTATCATTTACAAGCTCCGCTGCTTTTTTGATTAACTCAGACTTATTAACTTGATAAGGAATTTCTGTAATAATAATTTGCTCCCTACCGTTATTCTCTTCGATTTCCGCTTTTGCACGGATCACAATTCGACCTCTACCAGTAGTTAAGGCTTCACGTACACCTTCATACCCGTAGATAATACCACCTGTAGGAAAATCTGGTGCTTTTACGTAGTTTAATAATTCTTCTACTTCAATATCTTTATTGTCTACATAGGCAATACAACCATCAACAACTTCAGTTAAATTGTGTGGTGCCATATTTGTCGCCATACCAACAGCAATTCCAGAAGCACCATTAACTAATAGATTTGGTATTTTTGTTGGTAAAACAGTTGGCTCTTGTAAACTATCGTCAAAATTCGGAGCGAAATCAATTGTCTCTTTTTCCAAATCTTCCAACATATCTTCTGCAATTTTACGAAGTCTAGCTTCTGTATAACGCATTGCTGCAGGACTATCGCCATCTACGGAACCAAAGTTACCTTGTCCATCAACTAAAGGATAGCGCAAGGACCATGGTTGAGCCATACGAACCATCGTGTCGTAAACAGAACTATCTCCATGTGGGTGGTACTTCCCTAATACCTCACCAACAATTCTTGCCGATTTTTTATGAGGACGATTAGAATAAACTCCTAAATCTTGCATACCGTACAATACACGTCGGTGTACTGGTTTAAATCCATCACGTATATCTGGTAAAGCACGAGAAACAATTACAGACATCGAATAATCGATGTATGCCGCTTTCATTTCATCTTCGATATTAATCTGGATTATTTTTTCCCCGTCTGCCATAGCGTTTTAGTCTAGTTTTTAGTTGATTAAGTTTCGTTTGTGTGGTAAAACACGAATTACGAATTTATATATAATTAAAGTAAAGAAAACAAGTGGATTGACTATTTTACTAACAAAAATCTGTGGAAAATTGCGTGTTTTTAATGAGTTATTAACAATTAATAATCCTACTTTTGTTATATTGTAGATAAACTGTTTTATTTTTACTTAATAATCAATTAGTGATGGAAGCGAAGTTTTCACCTAGAGTAAAAGATGTGATTAGTTATAGCCGTGAAGAAGCTTTACGCCTAGGAAATGATTTTATTAGTGTTGAGCATATTCTTTTGGGAATTATTCGCGAAGGAGAAGGTGCAGCAATACGCTTGCTTGCATCGTTTAATTTAGATTTAAAAAGTATTAAAGCGGAAATCGAATTAGGATTAAAGAAAAATGCACCAATAAGTATTGATTCTGCGATAAATATTCCTTTAGTGAAACAAGCGGAAAAAGTATTGAAAAAGTCCTTTTTGGAGGCTAAATTGTATAAAAGTTCAGATATAGGTACGCAACATTTATTACTTTCTATTTTGAAAGAAGAAGATTGCGTAGCAACAACGATATTGAACAAATATGGTGTTATTTACGATATTATAAAAGATGAAATAGAACTTATGATGAAAGACGAAAAATTACCAAGAGCAGAGTTTCCTGGTTCTTCCGATGAAGAGTCAGATAACTTTGGTGCGGCACAACGTAAAACAGCAGATCCTAAATCTAAAACTCCAGTATTAGATAATTTCGGAAGAGATTTAACTAAAATGGCAGAAACAGGTCGTTTAGATCCAATAGTTGGACGTGAAAAAGAAATTGAAAGAGTATCTCAAATACTGTCAAGAAGAAAGAAAAATAACCCGATTCTTATTGGTGAACCTGGTGTTGGTAAAAGTGCTATCGCTGAGGGGTTAGCGTTAAGAATTGTGCAACGTAAAGTATCAAGAATCCTTTTCAATAAACGTATAATCTCCTTAGATTTAGCTTCTTTGGTTGCTGGTACAAAGTACAGAGGCCAATTCGAAGAAAGAATGAAAGCGGTGATGGCTGAGATAGAAAAAAATCCAGATATTATTCTTTTTATTGATGAAATACACACAATTATTGGTGCTGGTGGTGCTAGTGGTTCATTGGATGCTTCTAATATGTTCAAGCCTGCTCTAGCTAGAGGTGAAATGCAAGTAATTGGTGCAACTACGTTGGATGAATATAGACAATACATTGAAAAAGATGGAGCTTTAGAGCGTCGTTTTCAAAAAGTATTGATTGAACCTACAACGGTAGAAGAGACAATTCAAATTTTAAATAATATTAAAGAAAAATACGAGGATCACCACATGGTTAATTTTACACCTGAAGCGGTTGCAGCATGTGTGAAGTTAACAGATCGTTACATAAGTGACCGTCATCTTCCAGACAAAGCTATCGATGCTTTGGATGAAGTAGGTTCTCGTGTACACATTACAAATATTAATGTTCCTAAAGAAATCATTGATATTGAAGCACAAATAGAAGCCTTGAAAGAAAAGAAAAACGAGGTAATCAAGTCACAACAGTACGAAGAAGCGGCGAAATTACGCGATGACGAACGAAAATTGCAAGATCAATTAGAAACAGAAAAACGTAAATGGGAAGAAGAAAGTAAAATTCACCGCGTGGCTGTTACGGAAGAAGATGTTGCAGAAGTGGTTTCCATGATGTGTGGTATTCCTGTAACGCGTGTTGCTCAAAAAGAAAGCGGTCGTTTAGTAAATATGGCCGAAGAATTACGTGGTAAAGTAATTGGTCAAGATGAAGCAGTTGAAAAAGTTGTAAAAGCAATTCAACGTAATAGAGCTGGATTAAAAGATCCAAACAAACCAATTGGTTCTTTCTTTTTCTTAGGCCCAACAGGTGTTGGTAAAACGCAGTTAGCAAAAGTACTTGCAAAGTATTTGTTTGACTCAGAAGATTCATTAATCCGTATAGACATGTCCGAGTATATGGAGAAATTCTCTATTTCTCGTTTGGTAGGAGCACCTCCGGGGTATGTTGGATATGAAGAAGGTGGACAATTAACTGAAAAAGTTCGTAGAAAACCTTATTCTATTATTTTATTAGATGAGATTGAAAAAGCTCATCCAGATGTGTTTAATCTTTTATTACAAGTATTAGATGATGGACATATGACAGATGGATTAGGCCGCAAGATTGATTTTAAAAATACCATATTAATTATGACTTCCAATATTGGTGCTCGTCAGTTAGCTGATTTTGGTACTGGAGTTGGTTTTGGTACTGCTGCACAATCCGCTCAAAAAGAAGATAATAGCAAGGTGGTAATTCAGAATGCATTACGTAAAGCGTTTTCTCCTGAATTCTTAAATCGTATCGATGACATGATTATGTTTAAGTCTCTAACGAGAGAAGGAATTCATTCTATTATTGACTTGGAATTAGCTAAATTATATGGTAGAATTAATAATCTTGGTTACCAAATTGAATTGACCGAAAAAGCAAAAGATTTTATTTGCGATAAAGGATACGATGAAAAATATGGTGCGCGTCCATTGAAAAGAGCAATTCAAAAATATATTGAAGATCCACTCGCGGAAGAAATCGTTAAATCAACGATGAAGGAAGGTGATAAAATTGCTTTAGATTTAGAAGATGGTAAAGAGGTATTAACGGTAGTTATAACTGGTGCATCTAAAGCAAAGACGAAGACCAAAGAATAGCAAATAATTAAATTCCATAAAAAAAGCCGTTAAAAATTTTTAACGGCTTTTTTTATGGAGAATAAATAACACAATTTGTAAAGGTTAAATAAGTGTATATTTACTATACCTCGAAGTAGGAAGAAGCGAATGATTGGATTATATACTTTCGAGAAAATTAATATGAACGATCGAAATATCTTTAATTTCATATAAACACGTAGTAAAGATACTTCGTTATAAAAACTAACATCGTTTTCGATAAATTGTAAAATTAAATCAAGATTTTGTATCGCTAGTTCCGTTTTTTTTAGAAATACTTTATTGGTTTCTAAATCTCCATTTAAAATTGGATTTTCGAGATGTATTATTTTTATATGATGTTTTCTCAATTCATAACCATACAAGGTGTCTTCATGACCATAATTGGTTAATCGCTCCTCAAATTTTATTAAATTCATCAAATCCTTTTGAATCAAAAAATTGTTAGTCATAAAGGAACTATTTGGGGATATGTTTCGAATAGTTGCGGACTTACTTTCACTTTCCCGTCCATATTTCCAACTTAACTTTTGTTGCAAGGAAGGAGATATTTCTGGATAGATCCTACCTCCGCAAGCAACGCTAACCCCTTTTTTTAGTTCAATTAAATACGTAGCAATAAAGTCAGATGATATAACCGTTGAATCACAGTCTAAAAACAGTAAATAAGGAAACTGAGCATAGTCTAGGAATAAATTTCTGATTTTTGAACGACCAATATTTTTTGGTAATTCGACATAAATACATGTGTTTTTTAATTCCCTATTTATTGTTTGATAAATTGTAGAACAATCATCGATTAATATAATTTCAATATTTTCTTGTAGATTAACTATTTGTTTTTGAATTGATTTAACTAATTCGGTTACGTCGAAATTGTAAATTGGTATACAAATACTTAACATAGATGTTTGGTTCGTTATTTAAATTGGATGATTAATAACCATTTTTCCATGTGTCAGATCTTCGTTTTCCAAGGATATTATGGTCTTTTTGTGTGATGGCTTTTTCAATTTGACTTCGGTTTTTATACATTGACTTATGTTTGTAATTGTAATTTGCAATTGCAACATAAAAAAAGACGGATGAAACTAATGCGATGTACATTAATTTTTTCCAAAGTTTATATTTTTCCAATAGGTATGCATGACAATAAAAAGAATAATAAACAATCATTGGAAAAACAATAAAGAAGGTGTGGGAAGAGGGGCCTTTGATGGAGAAAAAGAAACTTAAAAAAGTAAGTAAATAAATAAATAATGTTAAATATTTGATTTTCATCCAAACATTTTGTTCTTTATTTTTGAAATAGACATAAATAAAGCTTCCAATCATTAAAAAACCGAATAAAAGTAAATATAAAACAAATGGAACTACCCAAATGGAATATTTAATCACTTCTAATCTCTTTGCTGTCGATCCGCCTAATATATATGGTACTTCAAATGAAGCAAACGATAAATATCGCATTAAAATAGTGATGATGTTTTTTAAGTTATCTATATTAAATACGATGTTTGAAGAGGTACTCTTCCAATTTTCCGCAAAAAAATAGGTAGGTAATAGGGTTGATATTCCAATAAGTATACCTAAAAACAAAAATAGTACATGAATTTTTTGTTTTGGAATTCCTGATTTATTCCGAAATTCGAAAAACAATACGATACAAATAAGTGGAAAAAGCAATACATACGACATATGTAATTGCATAATAAATGCTGGACAAATACCTAAAATTAAATAAGCGATTTTTCGCGAAAATAATGGTTTGTTGTATATTGGTAGTAGTTCAAAAAGAGCGATGAAAAAAGGAATTGAAAACACCAAAACGTAGGAGGGATTCACAACGCGTGTTCCATAATCCATAGACCAAGATAACAACATAGTCCAACTAGTGGATAACCAAAACGGTATTGCTGGAATTCTTTTATGGATATAATAAGCAAAGCAAAGAAGACTTGCAAAAGAAAGTATGTTTAAAAAAATAGTAGGGGACTCAGGAATTACTAATATTTTTAGTGGTAGTGAAATCAAAAGCGCTTGAAGTGCACCAGGGATCTGAGTTTCTGTATATACAATGTCCGGACCAAAAAACGGCCACGTGCCCGTTGTATAAGATTTTAATCCAATCAAGTAGATTTGCAATTCATCTTCAAACCAAAATTCGGCAAATAATCCATAGATCAACCTATAAACAAATAGGAACAATATAAGGAGAAGCATTATTTTTTTATTGGAAACAATCAATTTTAAATTATTTAATATTTTTCGCATTATTCGTTAGATTTTTGTTTACTGTTATTTTTTGAATATAAAGGCATGAAATTTTTCTAATGCGATTGCACGATGACTTAATTCACTTTTCTCTGCTAAACTCATTTCAGCAAAAGTTTTAGCATACCCTTTCGGTTGAAAGATAGGGTCATAACCAAATCCGTGTTCACCTCGTTTCTCTTCAATTATTTCACCTTCTATTTTACCTTCAAAACTAAATGCTTTTCCTGAAGAATCAATATATACTATAACAGTTTTAAAACATGCTTTTCTATTTTTTAATCCTTTGAGTTCAAACAATAATTTATCCATGTTTCTTTTATCGCTTTTTGGAACACCTGCATATCTTGCTGAAAAAACACCTGGTTGATTATTTAATGCGATTACTTCAAGTCCTGAATCATCCGAAAAACAAGCAAGTTTAAATTTTTCATATCCATATTGCGCTTTTAATAATGCATTACCTTCAAATGAATTCGCTGTTTCAGGTATTGCTTCCTCGCAACCTACATCAAGAAGATTTTGGATATCAATAAACTTTCCAAATTTGTATTGTATTTCTTGTGTCTTGCCTAAATTAGTAGAACAGAATAATAGTCTCATAGGTTTGCTAGTATGATTTTCATTGTAAAAATACAAATCATCTTTCATGACAATATAATAATACGTTTAATTTTAAATAAATCGAATATCAAAAACCTTCTTATTCGTTCGGATATTGATTTTACTCGATTTTAATACATATATACTTATCTATATTTTTTACTGAAAATATTTTTTTTGCTTAATGTGCTTATAATTAATAGTTTAAGTTTTATTTCAAATAAAAAAAAATTTTTTTTAGGAAAATGTATTGTTTATCCAAAAAGAGTACATATCTTTGCACCCCACAACACGATAGAGTGTTTGAGTTATTGAGGCGAGAGTTTTGGAATAACGGCAAAAGATTAGTTCTTTGACATATTAGGAAATAAGGAAACAGCGTAGAAATACAATAGAATGAGCTCAACAAAAATTCAACGTTTTATACAACGGAGAGTTTGATCCTGGCTCAGGATGAACGCTAGCGGCAG
>CANFHU010000029.1 GCA_947446925.1 Flavobacteriia bacterium | reverse complement strand
TTTTTGATTAGTTGAGCCAAGTTTGACCGACTTGGCTTTTTTTGTTACGTTAAAATAAATCTAAAGTAGGTAGACACTTTCAGCGTACTTCGAGGTCACCTCCCTCTTTCCCTCCTCAAGGAGGGATGTCTTAAAGGTCAATTTAGTTAATAGTATTACTCCAACTTTTGTAATTTTTTCTTTTCTAACTATTTACTATTTTTGAAAATAAATCTCGCTTCGGGTTTTGGGTGTAAGGCATCTATAACGCTCATAATTAAAGGCGTAAAACGTTAGTAACTTTATTTTACTTAAAATATTATCTACCAAAATTTAACCAATGATAAAACCACTTTATTACGTTTGTTTATTATTAATTTCAATCTTTTTCAGTTGTTCAAATCCAATTGACATGGATAAACTAACTCAAAAAAATAATTTATTTTACCAAAATGGTGAATTATTTTCTGGTGAAGTAGTTCAAAAAACTGATACAAGTACGCTTCTTGGCCTTTTTACTTCTATTTCGGGTGATTCGGTTGTTTATAAAATAGAAAATGGTTTTTGTAAAGAAAAAACTACTTACCTAAAAGACGAAATCTACACAGTACTTAGTTATGAAAAAAAGGGAGTTAATCTTTATTCAACTTTACTAGTTTATGGAACTATATACTCTTCCGAAGCATCCGATTTATTAATTTTCAAAACACATTTCATAAATAACATAAAACATGGTAAATCGACTGAATGGTCATTAACTGATGGAATGTTTGGTTCAAAAAAAGCCTGGAAATCTAAGGAAACAACTTTCTATAATGGAATAAAAAATGGTCCCGAGAGATTCTTTTATGAAAGTGGTAATAAAAAGAAAGAAATTAACTTTGTCAATGGGCAACCATCTGGCTTAATAAAGCGCTGGTATCCAAGCGGTAACTTAAAGCAAATTTCAAAATACAAGAATAATTCAATCTTGTTCACGAAAAGTTATTATGACAGGAAAAACGCTATTAGTACTAAAATCAAATACAATCAAAAATATGGTAAAGAAGAAACGAAATGGAGTTTAAATCACAAAATTTTATCAAAAGTACGTGGTTATGATTCTCTAAAGATTGTTCTGAACGGGTATTATGAGTTTTTAGATGGTGAAAAAGTAACTCATCTATTTTTTAAAAATGGTCTCAAAAATGGAAAAGAAATTATTTACTATTGGGACGGATCAATGTGGGAAGAAACAAACTATAAATATGGAAAACTACATGGTCCTCACATAAAATGGTTCCTAAATGGTCAAATTGCGCTATCCGAAAACTTTGCAAACAACTTAAAAAATGGAAAAGAAAGTAAATGGTACGAAACAGGACAAAAGCATTATGAGTATCGATATCATCATGGTGTAAAAACTGGGAAGTGGACATTGTGGTACAAAAATGGAAATCTTGCCGAAGAAACAAACTATAAGAATGGTAAACCTAACGGAACTGTTATTCGTTATTATGACAATGGAGATAAGTGGAAAAAATACTTCTATATTCAAAAAAGCGAAGGTCTTTATTGTCTATACAAATCATGGTTTACAGACGGCGCGAAAGCGGAAGAATATGAATTACTAAACGATATTCAAAACGGTTATTATAAGAAATGGTGGGGGAATGGAAATATCAGATTATTCGTTCATTATAGCAACGGAAAAAAGAATGGTAATTACAAAAACTGGTTAGAGGATGGTAAACTATATGAAGATTGTACTTATCTAATGGATAACAAGCAATAAGTTGTAATTGTCATATAGTAGGAAAGGTACCTCGAGGTCACCTCCCTCTTTCCCTCCTCAAGGAGGGATGTCTTAAAGATCAATTCAGTTATAGTGTTACTCCAACTTTTGTAATTTTTTCTTTTCTAACTATTTACTACTTTTGAAATAGAACTTCGCAGGTAGCCACTTCTTACGTTCTTACTGCGCGAATCCTAATTTAAACAACAAATAGATGGACATAAGCATATTAAATAAATCATTGATTAAAAATTTAGTGACATTTTTATTTGTTTTTTTTAGTTATTTGATTTATTCTCAACCTGATAATTCAACCAAACCTCTAAACCGATTGTTATATGAAAACTATTTCAGACAACTATACATGTATGACCCTGCATTGATTAGAGAAAATAACATTTCTAGTTTAGAAATAAATTGGAGTTATAAATATAAAGAAACATTAATGTCGTCTAGAACCATTAGAAAAATATTTTTCAGAAAAGACGGACGACCAATTCAGGCAATAGAACTAAAGAATCTAAATGGTCATGAAGACTCTATAGTTATGAATTATAGTTATGATAGCTTGGGTAATTTGACAAATTATTTAGCAACAAATTATAAAGGTTATTATCCACACACGAGAACTATTAAAGAAAAATCATTTCTTGAATTTTATTATACTGATAATCGATTAACAAAAACGTATGGTCAAAAAACACAACCAGAAGTTAACGGTACTTATATATATTTTAACGGTTATGACACATTAAACTATGACCTGAATGATAAAAAAGTTGCTATTTACCGTATCAACTCTAAAGGTTTCGATTTTTTATATACCCCAAAACCAAATTTTAATTTTTCAGAAGATACAAATCACATTTATGAATATTCATACAATGAAATTGAAAATACCGAAAAACCAATCGATAAAGAAATTTTATGGATACCAAAATCTGATTTGAAAAACCCGACCTTACAAGAACTTCAAAAGTATACACGAATACAACATTTTACGAACGAAAATGTGAACGAATTTAAAAATGCTAAACTTGTTTTTGGAAATTACGATACAATAACTAAAATTTCCTTATCTAATACTATTTATAAAATAATTTGTATTGATACTCTAAACAATCAAATTTACCTAGCAGATGAAATATTTAACTCTAAGCCAACTTCCTTAGAAGACGAAATAACTCATATTAAATCTATCTCACATTATAATTTCGCATTACAATTACTAAAAACTCAATCAACCATTCGTAGATCTAGAGGAGAAAATATAAATTACTCTACAGGGGAATATTTTTGTAGCTATTTTAAATTTGATCTGATTAAAAAGAAAGAAAATCGTACTTATGAATCTGATCATATTTTCATTTTTGAAGAAAATACAACAATAAAAAATTGGTAATAAGTTTTCTCTACCCCTTAGGATTTGCAAATAGATTTACATCTTGTTCGGTAATTACATCTCTGACTAGAATTACTAATGGATTGAATGACATTCGAAATTCGCGGGTTATCGCAGAAATACATTTCGTTAGGAGAAAAAAATAGACTATTATTATTAAATTCTTTATATTCTAAATTTTTGATTCAACTATTTATTTTCTTACCAATTTTTGATAACTTTGATTAAAATCGAATAAAATGAAAAATACATCCATATCACTTGGAAACCATTTTGATCAATTCATAAGTAGCCAAGTATCAACAGGCAGGTATAAAAATGTGAGTGAAGTTGTACGTGCTGGTCTAAGACTTTTAGAGGACGAAGAAAGTAAAATTGTTGCTTTGAAGGAAGCCATCAACAAAGGATTAGAGAGTCCAAGAATTGAAAATTTTGACTTTAAGGAAAATTTAAAAAACCTAAAAGCAAAAAAAATAATAAATGGCTAAAATTATCTTTAGACAAGAAGCCATCCATGATTTAAATGAAATTTGGTCTTACACTTTTAAGAAATGGTCAGAAAACCAAGCAGACAAGTACTATTCAGCACTTGAATTTGCTTGTATACAACTAGGTCAAACCCTGAACTTGGCAAGGAGTATGATGGGATACAAAAAAATTTACTTGGTTTGAGAACTGGGAAACATATCATTTTCTATCAGGTAATCACAAATCAAGAAATTGAAATCATTCGTATTTTACATGAACAGATGGACCTCAAGAAATGGTTTGAAAAATAAATATTACACGAAGACACTTATAGCTGACATCGACGTCACCTCCCTCACTCCCTCCTCAAGGAGGGAAGTTTAAAGTGCGGTTCTACCCCTTAGGATTTGCAAATAAATTCACATCTTGTTCGGTAATTACATCTCCGGCGAGTATTACCAAACGCTCAATCACATTGCGTAATTCACGGATGTTTCCTGTCCAGTTGATGGCTGTGAGTGCTTGAATCGCTTTTTCGTCGAATGCTTTTCGGGCAATGCCATGATCGTTGCATATAACGGTTAAAAAATGTTCTGCCAACAAAGGAATATCATCGCGACGGTCGTTGAGTGCTGGTACATGTATCAAGATGATGGCGATACGGTGAAATAAATCTTCTCGGAACCTTCCCGCTTCTATTTCTTTGCGTAAATCTTTGTTGGTGGCCGCAATGACGCGACAATCTATTTTCGTATCCTTCTCACTTCCTACACGTTGAATCACGTTTTCTTGCAAGGCACGTAATACTTTCGCTTGCGCAGCTAGACTCATATCCCCGATTTCATCTAGAAAAATGGTTCCACCTTGTGCTAATTCAAACTTCCCTTTTTTATCTTTTACGGCAGATGTAAACGCCCCTTTTTCGTGGCCAAACAATTCGCTTTCAATTAACTCAGATGGAATAGCGGCGCAATTCACCTCAATAAATGGCATTTTTACGCGATTTGAAAGTTCATGAAGGGAGCGTGCAACCAACTCCTTCCCTGTTCCATTACCTCCTGTTATCAAAACACGTGCATCCGATGGAGCAACTTTCTCCACCATGTCTTTGATTCGACGTATACCTTCCGATTCCCCTATGATTGTAGAACCTTTGATCTTTTTAATCGTCGATTTCAAAACTGTCGTTTGTTCTACTAGAGAAACACGTTCTTTTGCATTGCGTAAGGTTACTAAAATTCGATTTAAGTCCAAAGGTTTCTCGATAAAATCGAACGCCCCTTTACGTATCGCTTCCACAGCCGTTTCAATCGTACCGTGTCCGCTAATCATAATAAACGGCGTATCATTTCCTGTTTTCTTCACCGCTTCTAACACTTCCATCCCGTCAAGAATTGGCATTTTTATATCGCAGAATACGAGACCGTATTGGTTTGCATTTAACAAATTAAGTCCTTCTTGACCATTTTCCGCTTCGAACACTTCGTATTCTTCAAATTCAAGGATTTCGCGAAGGGCGCGACGTATGCTACGTTCGTCGTCTATGATTAGGATTTTTTTCATCTATACTTCTATCTATATTTTTATTTTATAAAAATATGGATGTTGCCGTGCAACATCCTTACGTTTTGGTTTTAAAACAATTAGGGAGACACAATGCATTGTGTCTCTACATTACGACAATCGTTTTTGGACATAATCGGATATTTTCATGTAAAAATCGAAAGGTTGCATGGTTCGCCAATCTTCTTCTTCCAATTCACCTCCCATTACAAAATAACTATCTAGATGAATTTTCTCAAATTCTTTGATGACATGTTCGTGGAAATTTACGAGGGCTATCCACCCATCCTCTACCTCATCAAACCATTCTTCGTAATAACAATCGTCGGAATAATGAAAATTCAGGATATTTTCTCCAATGAGGATAAACTTATTAATTCCATGCTCCATAATGGGCTCAATAATATCCCTTTTCAAGGTCATTATATCATTTTCGATGGCATCATTCCATTCACCGATCATTTCTATAACTGCAAAAGATTCATCGTAATCTACATACAAGATTTTGATGAACATGGTTGGCGATCCGATGGAATCCCATTGAGGGTGAATGTAAAAATTATAAATTTGATCCGTAAACGTAAACTCACTGTAATCCCTTCCGTAAAATGGCGACGCTACATCTTCTGACGCAATGTAAAAGTCTCTCCACAGATAAAAGGGTTCAATGGCGTGCATATCGTTTATTTTTCTAACTAAATTTACAAAGCAAAATTCGTAATTAATATTGATAAATCGAACCACTATGCGATTAATTCCTACAAGTATACTGCTTTTACTTTTTCTTGTTTTTTTAACTGCTTGTTCGGAAGAAAAAAAAGATCGTAGTCTAAGTGAAAAATTTAACACTTATTCCAAACAAAATGAAGCGGTTATTTTCTCTGGAAAAATTTATTTAAACAGTATTTTGGAGAATGCAGATTATCAGCACATACCTAAAATAAACAAACTTATTTCTTCCGAATTAAAAGCATTTAAACAAGGGATTTATTTGGATTCAGGCGTCTATTTTTCAATAGAAGGATTATTACAGGCATCGGGAAAACCTTCCATAATGCATGTCTTTGCTTCCGTAAAAAACAAAGATTCAATTCGTGAAAAAATTGCATCCCTTGGATTATTATTGGAACACACTAAAAATTTAGATTATGCGATTGGTCCTGGCTTTAGTATAGGCATACAAGACGATATTGTACTACTTCGTTATCAGGAACAAGGCGCAATTACCGCACATGATTTTTATAGGTTATTTCAACAATTAAATAAGAAAGTAGTTTCTGCAACGGAACCTATCCAACAAGAAAAATCAACTGCAATTCAGATTACCACACACCTAGAACACCTATACCAACTCTACGCAAAAAACGTTGGAGTTACATTAGGGGAACTACAACAAAAAGAATTAAAATCACTCCTGAGTGATGCATACTTAACTACCTCTTTAAAATTTGAATCTGGCGGAATAACAATAGACACAAAACACCACTTTTCAGCAGCCTTGAAAAAGCGCTTATTTTTTGATGCTACAGCAACGAATGCCATTTCCAAATTAGCACCTGGAAAAGCAACCGCAGGACTTTCGATGCACCTTCAACCATTAAAAATTCAAACCTTACTCGAAGACTTTAGTCCCGATTTGTTCCAGCAATTAGCATCGATGCATGGTAATATAGCACTTGGTATGATGGCTTTGGGAAATAGACCTGTCACTAATTTATTCGGAGGGAAATTAGCATTTATGTATTTTAGCGCTAGTGATAGTCATAGTTTTTATTTAGACTTAGGAGAACAAGGAAAATCCATTTCCGAACTTACACGTTCTTTTTTCGCAACAAACCCACTTTATACGTTATCAATTCAAGAAAATGAAATTAGTGCCACCAGTAAAAACCATGTTTCCAACATCCAACGCGTAAAACTTCCAAGTTATGCAAACGATTTTGGCACCCATGGAATCGATTTCTTCCTGGATGTGGCAGATTACAGTATACAACAACCAGCACTCGTGGGGGAATATCCATTTATGGAAGCAATTTCTTGGGTGAAAATTTCTGTAACCAACGAAGGGTCTACGATTCGAATCCAAGGAAAAGATACCAAAATTGGTGTTTTGAAACAAATTACTACTGTTTATCTAAACAAAATAAGAGATGCAGTAAGTCTTTATTAACTTATAAAAAGATACTAACTTAATAGAACAGTTTGTAAAGTGTTTTATACCTTTGTAATCTGTAGTTTATATACACTCAAACGACTAATTCAATACTTTCCGCTATGCTTAGAGCACTTTTAATTGTATTATTTTTTCCTTTTTGGAGTTTCACCCAAGCAAATCAAAACATTGACCAAAATATCAGTCAACTAATTAACTACAAAACAATTACATCCAAAAATTTCATAAAATTAGGATGGAAATCTAATACTATTTCCTTATTTATTTGGGATGGATCTAACGAAGACAATGACATTATCACGATATATTATGACAATCAACCGATTTTGGAAAATTTTGTGATTAAAAACAAAAAAACATTGATAGAACTTCCATTTTCCGAAGTGGAAAGTGCTAAATTAAAATTCTCTGCTATTTCTACTGGTAGTGAAGGAAAAAACACCGTAAATATTATTTTTATTGACGACAATGTCATTACGCCATTTGTATCGGTATTGGACAAAAACGAATCGATTGTAATCAATATCAACAAAAAATAAGCGCAACACCTTTTTGTATTACGCTTATTTTTAAAACACTAAATCTATTACTTACTTTCTTTCAATACCATATCTATGGTAATTGCACTTGCTAGAATTGCAATTTTATTTTTCTGGTTTGCATAGATTGCGTCAATATGCACATTGTATTTATCTGCACTTGTAAAAATTTCTTTCATTGCACCTGCCCATTTTTTGGATATACTTCCGATTTGGTTGTTTAAAGCATCGAAAATAGTAAAATTCCATGCTTTCCAATCTCCTGAAATTTCAGCAATTAATTGTTCCGCTTGATCGTAAATTTTAAACGTTGGTTTAAAAAATTTAAATTTTTGTTTGATGATTCCGACCACCTCTCCATTACCATCTTTTACTTCTATTTTAGAAAGAAAAAATGTCCAACCACGCGTAATAGAAGCTTCTAATTGGTCTTGACTATTTCGTATTTCTAAAAGGAATGGTAACATCGGTTTTTTCAGAAATAAACGTAAAATTTTCTGACCGGTTGTAAGTTTTTGATTAATTGTACCAACATCTTCTCCATTGTCGTTATAGACTTTGTAGGTGTTTTCAAATTTGAAGAAATTTACTTTTTCATCAATAAAGTAATCATTGGAATCAAAAAAGGATGAACTCATAGTAAACGTAATATTTAAAGGTTAATTAATTTTTCTAAAAATAAAAAAGCATTATTGTCCGATTAATTTTCTCTGTTCTTTTGGCTTGACCCAAAAGAACCAAAAAGTCAAGCCTGTAAAAATAATTTTCTAAAACTACGGAACATTCTAGTCATTTACCCTTGTTTTAGTAAAACCCTTTTTAAAGGGCGATTAAAGTTTGTTACAAAATCATGTCTATCTTCTTTCTAAAACGCTAAACAACTTATAATCTAAAAGGTTTCATCGCTGATTTTTAACTTTCTTATGGGTAGTTTTATTCTACCGCTTATAAAAGGTAATATAGTTGATTAATGACCAACCGTTTTTCCGTTTACAAAATGTACTTTTTGGATCTTGATAATTACTTTAGAAGCATCTTTAATCCATGCTGTTTCTAAATCTTCTGTGGTTTTCCCACATTTAATTGGCGTAATAAAATTACCAGAACTCCAGGAACCTTCGGATTCCCCTTTGTATTCATCGAAATTGTCGTAAAAAAACGCTTTCCATTTCAATGCGTCAACTTCACTGGAAGCATTGTTTTTAAACTCCACATAATACCCAACGTTTTTTCCTAATACATTTTGGGAATACGCTTTTACTACAGTAACATTACCAAGTCCTTTGTGCTTAGGAGCATCTTTAGCAAAAGATAAAAAGAATAACGAAACGATAAGTACTAATTTAATTTTCATCTGTAAAATTTATTTTAAATTGTTATTAATTAAACGATTAAACACTTCTGTATAATTACTTAAAATTACTTATTTTTTTGAATATACCTTTAAAAGCGATTTAGATTCGTTTTACACTAAATACTGCAGATACTTGACACAACAATTTACCGACAATTGTCAATTTCACCTCTTAATTTCGTCCTAGATTTTTCCTTACCTTTGCGGCTCATAACTAAAACATCCAAAGCATGGCATTTGAAAAAGAATTGAACCTACGAAGTAATTCCACTTGTGAATTATGCACATCTACTAACGAGTTACGCGCATACGAGGTCGCTCCTGCTCCTAACAATGGTCGTTTAGAAGATTATATTTTCATTTGTGAAACATGCCATGATCAAATTGAGCACCCTGAAAATGCAGATGCAAACCACTGGAGATGTTTGAATGACAGCATGTGGAGTGAAGTTCCGGCAGTACAAGTAATGGCATGGAGAATGTTACAACGTTTACGTGCAGAAGGATGGCCACAAGATTTGTTAGACATGCTTTATTTGGAAGATGAAACCTTAAACTGGGCAAAAGCAACAGGCGAAGGAGAAGACAAAGAAGATGTTCAAATACATAAAGATTGTAATGGTGTTGCCTTAGCAAGTGGCGATTCTGTGGTTTTGATCAAAGATTTGAATGTGAAAGGTGGTGGATTTACGGCAAAACGTGGAACTGCGGTACGTAACATTTCATTGGTACATGATAACCACGAGCAAATTGAAGGTAGAGTGAATGATCAGCATATTGTTATACTTACGCAATACGTGAAGAAATCGTAAGGGAGTGATGAGAGTGATGAGTGACGGAAGTGACGAGTGACGGAAGTGACGTAAGTGACGAGTGACGGATTGATAGAATTGACGAATTAATTGGTGATTAGGAGGCTTGGAAACGTTGATTGTGTGTGAAAATAAATTTTATTTATCGTTTTTATATTTGTAGGTATATGGCATGCCATATCCCTACAAATATAAATCATCATTCAAAACCTATAATTCATCATTCCTGAATTCCACCATATATCCTGAATATTTGCGCAAATTGATCACGCGATCTCCATCAAACAATAGGTATTGTCCTTTGATACCCTGTAAAATTCCAGATACCGAACCTAATTTTTCCAAAGCCATACTTTTTACTTTAGTAGGATATTGATTCACTGGATATTCGAATGCTAAAATTTCATCATCTTCGGTGAAATATTGCAATAAATCGTCTGGTAGTATTCCCTCTAGTTGCCATTTTTCTTCCACTAAATCGATACTTTCATCCACTTCGTTGCGAAGCATGCGTTGCCAATTGGTTTTGTCTGAAAAATGATCTTTTAACGCAACTTCTAACACACCAGCCAAATATCGATTAGGTGTTTCTGCAACTTTAATCGCAGCCACTGCTCCTTGATCAATCCAACGGGTAGGGATTTGCGTTTCGCGAGTGACTCCGACTTTTACTATATCAGACTGTGCCAAATATACCACGTGCGGTTGGTTATGATTCGCTTCTTCCCAAGCTACATCCCTCCCTTCTCCAAGGTGCGCACGACACAGTTCTGGTCGAATGATACATTCTGCAGCCTGCGCAGATTGCGTGAAACAGGTATAACAAAAACCTTGACCAAAAGAACTTTTCGTCACCTTTTGACACGAAACACATTGAATAACACCACTCCACAAAATTGTTATGGATTTACCAATGTAATCGTTCATACAAACCGTATTTTCGAGTTCTAAGTAGTACTTTACAGGTGTATCTTGCGAAACACGCATTTTATGGAGTTGTCCTTTCATGATATGGTAAGTTTGGTTAACATAAAGTACTCAAAGTTTTTTTTGCACAAAGGTCACAAAATATAAGGAAATGGCAAGGGAAGGTCGGGGGAAGTTGAGGGGAATGGAAACGAAGAAAAAACTGGATCAAAACCAAACTATAATAAACTCTAAATTATACGACTAAGTTTCTACAAGCTTTTTTTACATTTTATATTATTTCTATGGGGAAAATTTAATTACTTTTAAAGTACACCTTGGATGAATTATACATTTGAGGAAAAATTTAAACCAATTAGAAATTTCATGTCTTCTTCCATTATAATAGGTTCCGGAATAGCTGGATTAGCGACTGCCTTGCGACTGCGTGCTAAGGGTATGGATGTTACTGTATTTGAAGCAAATGATTATCCTGGAGGTAAATTACATGCATTTTCATTAGCAGGTTACCGATTTGACGCAGGACCTTCTTTATTTACATTACCGGATTTAGTTACCGAACTTTTCGGTTTATTCGATGAGCGTTTTGAAGATCATTTCACCTATACACTTAAAACGTCCGTTTGTAATTATTTTTGGGAAGATGGTGTTCGATTTACAGTAGATGCAAATCGAGAGGTTTTTGTAGAAGAAGCAGCCGAAAAATTTGGCATAGAAGCATCTACACTACTTAACTATCTGAAAAACGGACAAAAGAAATACGAGTTAACCTCCCCTATTTTTTTAGAAAAGTCGTTGCATAAAATAGGTACGTATCTATCCTTAGATACCCTAAAAGCCTTGATGCAAATGTCAAGCATGGGAATAAGTCAAGATCTTAATAGCCTCAATGCAACACAATTGAAGGAACCGCATTTGGTTCAATTATTTAACCGATATGCTACCTATAACGGCTCATCTCCCTATAAAACACCGGGGATTATGAGTATGATTCCGCACCTTGAACTACATTTAGGTACGTATTTTCCGAAAGGAGGAATGCATCAAATTACGACAAGTTTATATGAATTAGCAATTCGACAGGGGATTACATTTCATTTTGAAAAAAAAGTAGACGAAATTTTAGTGGAAAATAAACGTGCGATTGGTGTGCAAGTTAGCGACAAGAAGTATTATGCAGATGTAATCGTATCCAATATGGATATATTTTCTACGTATGAAAAACTATTAGCAAATCAACCACATCCTACACGAACACTTCGTCAAGAACGTTCGAGTTCGGCAGTTATTTTCTATTGGGGAATACGCAAGCAGTTTCCAGAGTTTGACTTACATAACATCTTATTTAGCGCGGATTACAAAACTGAATTTGAGCACTTATTTGAACATAAAACGCTGTATGAAGACCCGACCGTTTACATCAATATTAGCAGTAAAGAGGCGCCAGAAGACGCACCTAATGATTGTGAAAATTGGTTTGTCATGGTAAATGCGCCAGGCGACTTTGGGCAAGATTGGACACAATTAGTTGCGCAAGTGCGTCAACATATACTACAAAAAGTACAACGATTATTAGGAGTCGATATTACACCGTTTATTGAAGTGGAAGATATTTTAACACCTCCACTCATAGAGCAACGAACAAGTAGTTATCGTGGAGCATTGTATGGAACTGCGAGTAATTCTAAATTTACCGCTTTTCTGAGACATCCAAATTTTTCACGACAGATAAAAAACTTATATTGTAGTGGTGGATCTGTGCACCCTGGTGGTGGCATTCCATTATGCTTACTTTCCGCTAAAATTACTGCTGATTTAATTAATTCTGATTTATGCAATTAATCGCTTATTTTTCCAATCTAGATCAAAAAACAAAGATTTCTTTGTTTGGACTTTGGCTGGTTACCATTTCTGGTATACTCGGAATTTGGTTAGGTGATTCCGATTGGTTTCTGAGCAAAACACCTATCAATCTACTACTTTGTTTATTCCTTACATTTTGGAATTTTCCATTAAAAAATGGGTGGAAAAGTATACTTCTTTGGTCCCTAATTTATATATTAGGAATGGGAGTTGAATTAGTTGGAGTTCATACCGGGTTACTTTTCGGGAAGTACCATTATGGGAATAATTTGGGGCCAAAAATCGCTGGTGTTCCTTTATTAATTGGTGTTAATTGGATGATTTTGACGTTTATCACCGGTAGTATTTGCAGAAGATTTATAAAACAGAAATGGTTGGTTATTCTCTGTAGCGCGCTACTCATGGTTACTCTAGACTTTTTCATTGAAGTAAACGCACCGCTATTTGACTTTTGGTATTGGGATATCGGTTACCCACCGCTACGAAACTTTATCGATTGGTTTATTATTTCGGTGATTATGCAAACCATTCTGCAAGAAGAATTACATCGTGAAAAGCATCCATTTCCGATACATCACTTTGCTTCACAATTACTTTTTTTCGCGTTTTTTTATGTCATCCACACATTTTGATATTGCTATTATAGGAGCTGGGGCTGCTGGGCTTCATTTGGCATTAGCCATAAAAAAAGAATCGTTTTTCACGAATAAACGCATCTTGATTCTAGAAAAATCGGCTAAAGACCAAAATGATAGAACTTGGTGTTTTTGGGAAAAAGAGGATGGATTATGGGAGGATATTGTGACTAAACAATGGTCTCGTGGTCATTTTTTTACAGCAAACAAATCTATTCCATTAGCGCTAGCTCCCTATCGCTACAAAATGATAAAAGCAATTGATTTTTATCGATTTGCAAAAGATGAAATTGCATCTAGCCCCATTTTTACATGGGTAAGCGATGACGTACTTTCGGTAGAAACAGCTGCAGCAATTTCTATCAAAGGCGCGACATCTACCTATACTGCAGACTATGTTTTTGACAGTCGCATCCCTGAAAAATTTCATGCAACAAACGATCACTACACACGACTTTTACAACATTTCAAAGGATGGATTATTCGCACGGAAGAAGATAGTTTTGATCCTGAACAATTTACGATGATGGACTTTAGACTACTTCAACCTGAGACTTGCAGTTTTACCTACGTACTTCCCTTAAATAAACGAGAAGCATTGGTTGAATTCACCTTATTTTCAGGGAATTTACTCCAAGAAGACACCTATGATACGATGCTAAAAACATACGTCAGAGATATCTTAAAAATAGCGGACTATACCATTATAGAACAAGAAAAAGGAGTAATTCCGATGAGTGATTTTCCGTTCGAAAAATATTCCATTGGAAAGCACATTCGCATTGGAACAGGAGGAGGATGGGTAAAACCTACTACCGGTTATTCCTTTAAAAACTGTGAGCGCAATGCTCGAAAAATTGTTGAAAATTTAATGCTAGGCAGAAACGCAAACGATGGATTAATTTCAAAAAAATTCCGCTTATACGATTCCTTGTTTTTAGATATCTTGAACCGTAAAAACTATATGGGTCCTGCGTTATTTGAAACGATGTATTCCAAAATTCCGGTTCAAAAAATATTTGCATTTCTCGATGACGAAACAAATTTCAAGGAGGATTTGGGTATAATGTCGAAGTTTCGTTCCAAACATTTCATGCAAGCATTTATCAATTATATTACACGATCATGGAATACGTAAGCAACTGTTTAGCTTGTAATTCGAGTAACTTTACATCCTACATAGAAACTGGTGCTATGATGCATCCGCATACTACAGAATCTTACAATTTTGACAGATGTACAGATTGTGGTTTAGTTTTTTTAAATCCACGAATTCCAGAGAAAGAATTAGCAGCGTTTTACACCGCTTCCTATCTACCCTACCGCGCGTCAGAAGCATGGGGAAAATATGGATCATTTGTACAAAAAGACCAACAAAAAACAGATAAAGCCCGCATAGGAGTTGTAAAAAAATATGCCACTTTGAATTCAACAAGTAGCGTACTGGATATCGGTTGTGGTAAACCAACATTTTTACGTGCTTTACGCAAAGAAACAGATGCAACCTTAATGGGCATTGACTTTTCGAATGAAGGATGGAAGCATTCCCCTGAAGATTTCATGAATATTGATTTACGCATTGGTGAAGTAGGCGATCTAACCGGTGAGTTGCCAATGGATGTCATTACCATGTGGCATTACTTGGAACACGATTACCAACCACAAAAACATCTTAAAGAATTACTTACAATTTCGCATCCTGAAACAAGGTTGATCGTTGAAGTGCCAAATTTTGCTAGTTATACCCGTCGCAAATTTGGAAAATATTGGGCAGGATATCATACACCACGGCATACTGGACTTTATTCTCCAGAAAATATAGAAGTATTACTTAAAAATAGCGGTTGGCAAGTTGAATCTCTTTTAACCTATGGTTCCTTAGCACCTTACACCTTACATTGGATGAGTGAAATGGAAAAACAACACATTGACTGGACAAAATCCATGGAACCAAGATTCATCGGATTTGTTGCTGGCATGGTACTACATTCACCTATCTATCTCTTCGAAAAAATGGTTTCGATGGGATTTATGACCGTAGTTGCAAAACCATTATAAGGATTAATTAAGTAGTAAAATAACTGGATAAAAGATCTTTACCTTTCCATTTACCTATAGATTTGTATGGTTGAAAACGCGCGAACATTTCTTCTTTATACCAATCTATCCGATGTGTTTTCGCAATTGCTTCTTTATGTTCCGGACTATTGTAGGCAAAATTTTTGAGATCCTCGATGCTTCGCCAAATACTAAAAGTAGCCATTTGAACCAGTGGAGCTTCGCCAATTCCTTTGGTATAAATTAATCCTTCGCAACCATGGATAATTGGATGTTGTGAGATTGGAACATAGCGCCAGAATTGTACTAGATTTTTTTTTCGAATTGTAGCGCGGGTAATTACAGCAATTAACGGATTCGTTTCATCCAAATCCGAAGAAGGATTGAAAGGATTAATACCTGACCATAACCCTTTTGCATGCAATGGTTTCATGAAAATTGTCCATTGTTCGGTGGTGTGATCTTGGTATCTTTTAAAAATGGGTGCTTGATGCAAAAAATCATTTGCAGCCGCTTCATTTTCCCAATTACAGAGTAAAGCGTAAACACCCCAATCTGGAAGTGGATTAAATCCAGGTTCTTTTCCACTACCCATCAATTTATAAAAATTCAGTCCGGGTGTTTTTCGCAAAAAGCGATGGGCGAATTGCATTTGTCCGAATGCCCAAGTTTTATTCCAAAAACCGGAGAATTTAAACAGTGTGATTGTGGTAATTGCACTCAAGAAATAAAAATTTTAATGTTCTAACAAACATACCTATTTATATTAAGTTGTGATAATAATACTTTAGAAGGAATAGAATTAAAGGGGAACAGCGGATATTAATTTACATGTAGGGTTGTTCACCTAGTTTAATTTAAATTACATGATTAAATTTACATGTGTTTAAAATTGTTACTATACTCACTAACTATTTCCGTATTAAATAATTTGATGAAAGACTTTATCCTACAACTTAAATTCCGAAATGAAGCATTGTTTTATTTTGGACTCGTTTGTCTCTTATTTTCAGTCGTATTTATCTTACTAACAAAACTTACAACGGCACAAGTTTATGGTGTTAACGCTTGGTACAAACCATTTAAATTCGCTTTTTCAACCGTATTATTCGCCTGGGCTATGGGATGGTATTGTTTTTATTTACCGAATTTCAACTTGAAATTATTTAATTGGACAGTCATACTTTTACTCGGTTTTGAAATTTTTTACATTGCGTTACAAGCAAGCAAAGGACAATTGTCACATTATAATTTGAGTACGCCTGTTTATTCGTTCTTATACTCCATGATGGCTTTAGCAGCCACGGCAGTGACATTGTATACAGCCTATGTTGGGTTTCTATTTTTTAAGTACGATTTTCCAGAATTACCAAGTCATTACATATGGGCAATTCGTTTCGGAATTATCTTTTTTGTCGTATTTGCGTTGGAAGGTTTTGCAATGGGCTCTAGATTGAACCACAATGTAGGCGCATTCAACGAAAATTCTAATTGGTTCATTGTTGGTTGGAGTAAGACCGTCGGTGATTTACGTGTTGCTCACTTCATTGGTATGCATGCGTTACAAGTTTTACCAATTCTTTCGTATTACCTCTTAAAAAGTAACAAATTAACCATTGGTCTTTCTATTTTATATGGACTTTTAGCTTTAGCGACATTGGTTCAAGCAATCCAAGGGAAGCCGATAATAAAAACAACTTCGAAAAAAGAAGAGATCACCACACCATGAAGACTAATTTTAATAGAGTTTATCTCTCATATGCAATCTACATGTTCAAAATTCAATAAAAATTTGTAAATTAGAACTATAATAAGTGAGTCAAGCATGTATAAATCTATAGACATAGACCGTGAAAACCTAACCATTATGGGGGTGCAATTTTCCGACTTAAAAACATTGGAGAGTACTGCAAATGCTATTGGTACGAATATGTTTGAGGGATTTATACCTTCCAAAGAATCTATTCAATTGTACATAGATTGGAAATCAAATAATATTTCTGAATCAGAATTTCTGAAAAAGATTTATACTATTTATGGAAAATAATTATCGGTACCAAGACCCCGATTTTAGATATACAAATTCGAATGGAGTTCTTCATAATTTAGCAGATATAGCAGAAGAGCGTATACTATTAGTTTATGAGAGTTTAAAAGTTTCTAGGAGAGTTGAAGAACTCTTAGAAAATCCATTCAAGATAAAAGATTCAAATACCTTATTGGAAATCCATCATTATTTATTTCAAGATGTATATGCTTGGGCTGGAAAAGTCCGAACGGTAAATATTAGTAAGGATGGTAAACCTTTTTTTAATGGGGAACGTTTTGCCATTGCTTTTCAAGACATAGACAACTTACTTTTGGAATACAAGCGCATACGAAAAACGAATCGGAATCAAATTGCAGAAAAATTAGCGGAGATATTAGATAATGTAAATTACCTACACCCATTTCGAGAAGGAAATGGTCGAACCCAACGGGAATTCATACGACTATTAGCATTGGAAAAAGGATACCAACTAAATCTGAATCCAGCAGATAATAAAAACGTGTATGATCGATACATGCAAGGCACCATTGAAAGTGATGTAAAAACATTAACAGATTTGATTTTAGAATTGTTGAAGTAAGTTTGGTATTTTTAGGAGTCGATAAAAAAGTATTTGCTGAAAGAAGACAATTACAGCGGAGTTAATTTAATAATGAAAATATAATAATCTATGACTTCAAAAAACACTTTTTTCAAATTAGAAACATACCAAAATGATATTGATTTGGAAACAAATGAAGGTGTGATAGAAAGTATGTATGAGGATAATATTTGTGAAACGGATAAATTAAAAATAAATTTTGCTTTTGTAACCGACACTAAAGAAAAGGCAGATTATTTTTCTATTAAAATAAAATCTACCTATAAAGAATATAGTAATATTAATGTTAAACCATATGAAGAACTATTTGAGATAATTGGAGAAACTAATGAATTACAAATGACAATTGAAAAAATAAATCAATGGAATCAAAAAATGTGGGACTTTGGTTATCTCTACGATTGCAAATTAGACGGTTGGTATGTTGGCAAAGATTAAAATTGAATTGAAATCTCCCTAAAAAAATTAATACTTTAATTAAAAATGAAAGAATATATACTCCTTTTAATAATTTCAATTACATTTTCTAATTGTTTTACACAAAATACTGAAAACAAAATAGATACAAATGAATTTTATTTTGAGAATTCCAAAAAGAAATGGGACTTACAAAAAATGGTTTGGATAAAAAATAACGATATCGCTATCATTAGATTAAATCGCTATAAAGGTGATTGTTGTGGAGGTGTGCCCGATGCAAAACAAATAACTGCGAAGATTGTTAATGACACTGTATTTTACAAATTGAATCTTCACAGAGACACTAATTGTGATTCTTCCATTGGTTTATGTGGTAACTCCATTGATTTTGTAGTTAACATTAAAAAAAAACCAACCTATGAAAAATTTGTTTTTATTGAAGTCAACGATAAATAAAATTATTCATTTAAATTTCAAGCACATAAATTAAATATTTAAACAGTACATCAGCAATGGCTAAAGAAATAAAAACTGAAATCTTGATTCATACAAGTCCTGAAAAAATTTGGACAATTTTAACCAAATTTGAAGACTATCCAAACTGGAATCCCTTTATAAAATCGATTACAGGTGATATAAAAATCGGGAATAAATTCCGAGCAAGAATTGAACCACCGAATGCAAAAGGAATGACATTTCAGCCAAAAGTACTCGTTTTTGAAAAAAACAAAGAATTCCGCTGGATTGGACACCTATTGTTTCCTGGACTTTTTGACGGCGAACATCGTTTTGAATTACTAGACAACGGAGATGGAACAACCACCTTTATTCAAAGCGAAAAATTTAAAGGGATACTTGTTCCACTTTTTCAAAAAATGTTGGACAACAATACTGTAACTGGTTTTCATGCAATGAACCAAAAATTGAAAGAATTGGCAGAGAATAAATGATTATCACAAAAAAATCCCTGCAGTTCTCACCACAGGGATTTCAATTCTTAATTCATTCTTACAACAAATCGTTCGCTAAATTGGCTAGTTCGGAGCGTTCTCCTTTTTCTAGTTTGACATTCGCAAACAACGGTTGGTTTTGCAAGCGATCGATGATGTACGCTAAACCACAGCTGTGTTCGTCGAGGTAAGGCGTATCAATTTGTTTTAGGTCGCCCGTAAACACGATTTTGGTGTTTTCTCCTGCACGCGTGATGATCGTTTTCACCTCGTGTGGGGTTAAGTTTTGTGCTTCATCGATGATAAAAAGGATGTTCGACAAACTTCTACCTCGAATAAATGCTAGAGGCGTAATCACCAACTTCCCTTCTTTCTCCATCTCAACAATCGCTTTGTGTTTTTTCTCATTTTCCCCAAATTGCGATTTGATGAATTTCAAGTTATCCCACAACGGTTCCATGTAGGGCGCGATTTTATCGTTTGCATCTCCAGGAAGGAAGCCAATTTCCTTGTTAGAAAGCGGAACGAGTGGTCGAGCAAGAATGATTTGTTGGTATTGGTTATGTTGTTCCAACGCACTGGCTAACGCCAATAAGGTTTTCCCTGTACCTGCTACCCCTTGAAGTGCTACTAACTTGATGTTGTTATTGAGTAAAGCATGGAAAGCAAACGCTTGTTCCGCATTTTTCGCTTTGATACCATATACATAATTTTTATCGACACGGTCAATATGGTCAGTTACTGGATTATAATATGCTAAAGAAGATGTTTTACCATTTTTAAGTACATAGTAGCCATTCGCTGTTTTTTTATTCCCTAGAATCCCATTTTCAGGAATAGAATCTTTCGTAAATAAACTTTGAATGATGGAAGAATCTAGATTTTCAATGTTCATGAAAGCATCTTCTTCCAACACATCGGATTCTACCTTTCCAGTTTCGTAATCTTCGGACATCAAGCCTAACGCCTTTGCTTTGATGCGAAGGTTAATGTCTTTGGTTACTAAAATTACCTCTTTCGTTGGTTCCGACTCTTTTAACACCAATGCACTATTGATGATTTTGTGGTCGTTTTTACCTACGGAAAAAATGTATTCTGCATTAATCGATGTCGGCGTAGAATCTAGGACTATTTTAAACTTACCGAGATCTGACCCTCCGAGTTTAATCCAATCTTGCAGATTTCCACTGCCAGCAATTTTGTCAATGAAACGAATTACCTCTCGCGCGGCAAAATTTTTAATTTCGTTTCCTACTTTAAATTTGTCTAATTCTTCCAATACCGTGATTGGAATAGCCACATCATTTTTCTTGAAATGCACCAAGGAATGATGGTCGTGCAACAACACCGATGTGTCGAGAACGAAAATTTTGGTTTGTTTAGCCATGACACTAATTTTTTACTAAAAGTATGTGTGAATACATTCACGATTACTGGTTACCCAATTACATTTTCCAAACATAATTGTGAATAGCAAAAAATGGTAATCACTTAATATTGAATTAATAATAAAGCTCTTAAAATTCAATACCTAAAGCAATTAACACCGATTGTTTTTTCAATGAACTTTATATTGAATTTACGAAAAGATAATGGAGATTACAAGTATTAAACCGTATTTTTTAGTTCTTTTACCATTAAGAAATTATGGAATTATTCAAGAGGGCCACATAAAAATTTAGATTTATTAAGAAAATGCAATAATGGCGTCGCCATTCTAAATGAACTTGAATTAATAAAAATCAATAAATCTTAACAACTTAATGGTGAAAAAAATCTGATATTTACACAAACAAATCTTGCGCAATTTTATCTGCCCAGGACTTTCCTTCTTGGGTAAGATATACGATGTTTTCGTTGCAAACTACCCAACCTTTTTTCTCTAAATTTTCCAGTTGCTTCAAGAACGATTTGTTTAAAGGTAAAATGGCACCCAACTGTGTCAAACTTACCCCCCATTTAGCGCGTAGACCAGTTAATAATAACTCATTAAATTGATTCTCTTTGGTAAGTAACTCAAAATCAAATTCTGGTTGGTTGTTTGCTATTCCTTGGATGTAACGTTGGTTGTTTGCTATATTCCAAGAACGGTATTTTCCATCGTAGGAATGCGCGGAAGGCCCTACTCCTAGGTAAATTGCTCCTTTCCAATAACTTGAATTATGCTTTGAAATAAAGTTAGGAAGTGCAAAATTTGAAATCTCATAATGTTCAAATCCAGCAGTTAACAATTCCTTTTGTAAAACCGTAAAGTGTTCATTTTGAAGTTCATTACTTGCAGGTTGTAGTTTCTCTTTTTTCACCCACGAAGAAAGTACAGTATTTGGTTCTACGGTCAAGCAATAAGCTGAAATGTGCTGTACCCCTAATTGTAAAGCGGTTTGAATTTCTTTTACCCATACCTCGTTATCCATGTTTGGTAATCCATAGATAAGATCGATGCTAATATTATGAATCCCTGCCTGTTGTGCAATTGGTATACATGCTATACTTTGTGCAACCGTATGTGCACGATTCATCCATTCCAACGATTCGGCATGAAAAGACTGTAACCCAATACTCAAACGATTTACACCTGCACTAACCCATTCCTGCGCTTTCGAAACATCTATATCATCTGGATTTGCTTCCAAGGTAATTTCTACTTCCGATTGGACTTCAAATTCTGTATGAATCGTATCTAGTATAGATTGTAACTCTTCCAAAGTTAATAGACTTGGAGTTCCACCACCAAAATAAATGGTTTCCACCACTTCGCCATCTATCCGATTTTTTCGTATACTTATTTCTGTACAAATGGCGCGCACCATTGCCTCCCGGTATTTTTCAAAAGTGGTACTAAAATGAAAGTCACAATAAGTACATGCTTTCTTACAAAATGGAATATGGATGTAAATTCCTGCCATAATAATTAATAACGAACAAAAGGTTTGGTTGTTTCAGAACTTGCGCCAACGATTCGCACGTAATACATACCAGCCTGTAATTGGGATATAGGAATCTCAAATGTATTGGCATTTACCGTATAACTTCGCATTAACTGTCCCGTAATTGCATAAATTTCAATGATTTTAATAACACTATTGTCCGCAGTTAGATGAACGATATCCAAATTAGATGGATTCGGGAATAAAAGAATTTGATTTTCAATGTCCTCTTCTACCACATTGGAGACATAACAGAATTTCTGCTTGGAAGATGAAGCGAACTTGGCATTTGCGGGTAAAATTTGTGCAACTACTTTGAGTGAATCATCTTTCAACGTATAGGAACCAACATTTGTATCATTTACATACATTCCGTCCCCAGCAAAATCATAGATTGAAAAAGTATAACAATTTGGTTCCAAGCAAAATGCTTCTTTAATTTTCAATGGTTTTGTTGCTGTTTGAACATAAGGCCCGCCCTTAATCCATATATTATTTGTTGAATCTGTCAAATACCAAACATTTTCATCTCCTTCCGTATCTAGTTGTAGGTCTAAATAATATTTCCGTGGATTTTGGAGTATTTTAAAGTTACTCGACAAGGTATTATTGTTTATTTCAGCATCCACTTCATTCGTATCTGTAATTAAAGTAGCGCTAAAAATATGTTTTCCTTTGTCAAACTTTACAGCAGGTAACCGAACAGTATCTGTTTCATACAAGGCTAATTGTCCGGACCATGTAATTTCCATTAATGAACCAGTATCATAAGCATAACGAATTTGGATAGATTTCAAGGTATCTGCTCCACCGTTGGTAATTAATACGAATGGAATCAATGAGTCCGTACATACATTACCTTTCAAATTCGTTGCGTTGTAAGTGATAAATGGATCATACTTAGTGAACGACGTACCATCTAAAAAATCAACGTTAGCATCTACTGGATCCAGCCAATCGCTCAATCGCGTTTCTGGCGAACCGCCTCCTTTCCATGATTCGCTAAATTTCGCATAATAATCCGTTAAAAATTTAGAGATACAATCGGAATCTCCGCCATGTAATTGTCCTATAACACGGTGATTTTGATCGAATAGTGGCGAACCTGAAGATCCCGACTCCGTTATGCCTTGGTCCCAATTTGCACGCCAGTGATTAAGAGGCTCCCCTTTATTAAACGCTACAGCAACCAATGGTTTATAGTCTAAAGCGATTTTTTTAATATCCGCAATCGGATGATGTATACTCGTTCCTGCTTGCGGTATCCCACCTGATTTATCCCAACCTGCATATACCACTTCCCATTCCGGCGTAGGTGATGCATTTAATTCACACAATATAAAATCGGTAGTTTTATACGAAGCAAGCAACGAAGCACCATTGATAGACCTATCTTTTGGACCATCTACAGAAGGTTTAGATGTTCCACAATCGACCCCATCGGTTGGACTTTCCCAACGAAAACGAAATATCCAAGAAGCGGGATTCGTACCACAATGGTAGGCAGATAGTACATATGGTTTAAAGGGACCTGCAGTGGTATTCATCAATGTCCCTGTGCAAAATCCACCCGTGCTATTAATCAACATTGCAACAGAATTACGTTGTTTTTCATACCCTTTTCCTTGTGGACAATTCACATCGATATTACAAATTCCTGAACTATTAAAACTACGTTTAATTAATGCTTCTAACGAACGATACCCATGTATCACCGATCCAAGATGCAATTTAGAGGAACCCCAATTCTCCTTTGGTTCGATCAGTTCAATAATTACCTTAGAATCTTCCACCAATTCTGTTCCAAGTACCGCTGCTTCCGAATTATTTAAACTGGTATATGCACCTATATAGTGACTGGTTGTTGCTCCAACGATATACAAACGACTTCCCATCTTTAATTGAAAACGATCAAATACCAGATTAATAGACAAAGCGTTTGGACATGTAATCCCAAGTTGATATACCAATTCACCATTGGACAAGGTATCTATCCTTGCTGATGTTAAAATATCTACATCCACCTCAAATGCTTTTCCATATTGTTGAACTTTCTCTCTATTATTTAAGTTCGACTGCTCATTTTTGGTGATTTCTTCCTCCGCATCTACCGAAGGCATGATTAAAAATTCTGAAGTCTGACGCACTTGCTTGGAAATGGAATAGGGTAAACCTGAAGTTGTTTGCGTAAATACACTTCCGATACTTAGTAGAAATAGAATCAATAAATATAAACGCATGTACAAGTTGGATAATACTCGATGATGAAAGTACGTTATTTTTTGAAGATAGCAAAAGGCCGAATCATTTTGCTTAATAATTGTTAATATTTAACCTTAACGGCAGTTTATCCTTTTAAGTTAAAGTGAAAGGAACTAAATTAGTATGGTATTTAAGTTTATAAGTATATCTTTGTATGCAAAATTCGTGGATGAAAATAGTAATAGGTAGAATCATAAACATGTTAGCAGTTTTAATACTGCTATTTGGACATGTTTCTTCTGCTAATGCAATTTCATTCAAACAATTTAAATCCGATAAATCACTCAAATTTTACAAACTCGACCTCGTTGACGATACGAATTCGTTTTTAGAAGACGAAGAAGAGGAGGAAGAAGAGGAGGATTTTTCTAACGATTATTTTATACTACCCTCGGGTAACTCCTTCGAATTTAACGAACAGGTAACAAAAAAGGCTACCAATCAAAATTTTTCCAAACACAAAAACGAAAAAAACACTTCCCTACCTCTGTGGCTGGAAGTGAGACATATTTTAATTTGATTTTGCTATTCACTTCGCATTGAATTATCAATGTTTGTATCTGAATATTCCTAATCAAATTAATTCATTATGGAAGAAAAATCAAGTTCTTTTGATTTAACATTTACTGTTCAAGAACTTAAAAAATATTTACCTACCCAAGGACCTTTAAAAGATTATATCTTTTTAAATACATTAGCTTGTTTTCAAGACTTGCCTTTTCATGAAGCAATGAAACGTTCTTCCGAAATTTTTGGATATAAAACGTATTTAGACCTGAATGAATATCGTGACTTTTATGCAAAAGGTCAAATTCGTAGGGAGGTACTCGACAAAGTGCTAATCGACCAAAAAGGTGCTGAGAATCTAACTTTTTGGAAACAAAAATTAATTGATCAAGATTACCAAATTCGTATAAATTCACGTGTTGGTAAATTACGAGAAGCTTGGAAAAAGTTCTTGAAAATCGATGTCGATAATTATGTACACCTCAATCTTTTCAGAATAGTTGGAGCGTATCTAGATCAAGGTATTTCTATTTGGAACTTTCCAGCAAACAAAAAAGGATTACGAAACTCCTTGATTGAATTAGAAAAAAATAGTTTCTCCAGTTTCTTTCGAACTAATCGTGCAAAAAAATTATTAGCCAACAAATCTATTGGAATTAAAGAATTGTTAGACATACTGGTTGATAAAGAAGAATTATACTTTCAATATATTTTTGATCAACAATTTGAACACCAAGGTTGGTCGGGTATGGTTGCATACTTAGAGAAAAATCCGCATGTACTTTTAGATAAACGAGCAATTGATTTAGAGGATTTTATTTTTCTAGAATTATTGTTAGAAATTGACACCCTAGATGACCGATATGCTGGTCAATGGACTGCATTAGGCTTACTTGCAAAAAATGGAGGTAAAGATATTTTTGCACCTACGCGAAACGTGGAAATTGCAGAGGTGTTAAAATTATGGCAAGAAGCATACGAATGGTCTTACTATGATGATGTTTTGTTTTATCTAGCAAAACAAAAAGAAGAACCAGCCTTAGAAAATGTTAGTTTCCAATCCTTATTTTGCATCGACGACCGAGAATGTTCATTTCGTACTTATGTTGAAAAATGTGATCCACATGCAGAAACCTATGGTACAGCAGGATTCTTTAACATTGAGTTTTATTATAAACCAGACGGTGGAAAATATTTGACCAAATTATGTCCTGCACCACTTACCCCTAAATACCTGATTTTAGAAAAAGCAAATAAATACAAACACAAAAAAGAAGTTGGTTTTTCTAGTAAAAGTCACGGGTTATTTATTGGTTGGTTGTTGACGCAAACAATGGGATATTGGGCTGCTTTTAAACTTTTGAAATATATTTTCAAACCAAGTTATGGGAATACAACCGTAAGTTCATTTCAACACATGAGTCCTACTAGTTCGCTTATTTTTGAAAACAAGGGAGAAAATACCATGGAGCATGAACTAACGATCGGATTTACGACCATTGAAATGGCAGATCGTATAGAGGGCTTGCTAAGAAGTATTGGCTTAATCGATCATTTTGCGCCGCTTATTTATGTGATTGGTCACGGATCTACGAGTGCAAACAACGCCTATTACTCCACCATGGATTGTGGTGCATGTTCTTGTAAACCTGGTTCTGTAAACGCTCGTTTAGCAGCATTAATGGGAAACCATTCAGCAGTACGGAAAATCCTAGCAGAACGAGGTATTCACATTCCGATAGAAACACAGTTTATCGGGGGACTTCACGATACAGCGCAAGATTTAATGGTGTATTACGATATTGTTCAATTAACCGAACCTAATCAAAAACATCACCTGAAAAATCAAGCAGTATTCAATCGTGCCTTAGCATTAAATGCGAAAGAACGTTCGCGACGATTCATGTCGATAGATACCAAGAAGTCCTTGAAAAATATACATAAAGCAGTTCAAACACGTTCGTTTTCTTTGTTTGAACCAAGACCTGAATTAGACCATGCGACAAATAGCCTGTGCGTTGTTGGAGGTCGTTGGTTGACAAAAAATGTGTTTTTAGACCGACGTGCATTCTTGAATTCGTACAATTACAAACAAGATCCTACAGGGACGTTTTTATTGACGATAATGAATGCAGTCACACCAGTTTGTGGAGGAATTAATTTAGCGTATTATTTTGCCAAAGTGGATGATCAAAAATTTGGTTCTGGCTCTAAATTACCACATAATATCGTTGGTTTATTTGGTGTTGCAAATGGAATAGAAGGAGATATTCGTCCTGGACTGCCTAAACAAATGGTAGAAGTACATGATCCTATGCGACTCATGTGTATCGTAGAACATTATCCCGAAGTGGTACTTGAAGTGCTTCAAAAAGCACCAAAAACGTATGAATGGTATCAAAATGATTGGATTAAACTGGTGGTTATACATCCAGAAACCAAAGCATTATATTTATTCAAGCGGGATCAATTCCACTCCTATCAACCACAACATGCGGTTATAAAAACGAGTAATAATTTAGAACATTTAGTGGAATCAAGCCACACAAACATTCCTGTTCATCAACTAATTAACAATTAAGACCATGGAATATTTATTGCATTATTTTTTAGTGATTCCAGTAATTGGCTACTTAATCAGTTTATGGATTCCATCCCGCAACGAGTTTGCTATCTCCCGGATAGCGTTTATTACTTTATGTATACAACTCGTTTTCGCGCTTGGTTTTACCATAGCATGGCTTAAATCTGGACATAAGGATATTAATTTAGCGGAATTTTCCATCTATAAAACAGAAGGATACGATTTCTTAATTGATTTATATTTTGATCGCGTTTCCGCTTTGTTTTTGGTCATGGGAGCATTTCTAACTTTTTTAATCACGTATTACAGCCGATTTTATCTACATCGTGAACAAGGTTTCAAACGTTTCTTTAATACCATATTGTTGTTTTATTTAGGATATAACATCATTATTTTATCCGGAAATTTTGAGACACTATTTATCGGGTGGGAATTTTTAGGGATATCCTCCTTTTTATTGATTGCGTTTTATAGAGACCGTTACTTACCTGTAAAAAACGCCTTAAAGATTTTTTCCTTGTACCGTATTGGGGATATTGGACTAATACTTGCGATGTGGTTAAGTCACCATTTATTTCATGAGAATGTGACTTTTGGTAAAATGCACAATGCAGAACTTGTGAGTCACTTACTCCAAAAACATAGTTGGGAAGGATTTTTTATCTCTTTTGTGATTTTAGTCGCTGCGTTAGTAAAATCAGCACAACTCCCTTTTTCTTCGTGGTTACCAAGGGCAATGGAAGGTCCTACTCCATCAAGTGCAATTTTTTACGGGTCATTATCGGTTCATATTGGAGCGTTTTTACTTCTTCGTACACATCCATTTTGGGAGCATCAAACCGTGATACGAGTACTCATCGGATTTTTAGGGGTACTCACCTGTTTTGTAGCAAGTTTGATGGCTAGAGTACAGACTTCTGTAAAAAGTCAAATTGCCTATTCCTCCATCGCACAAATAGGATTAATATTCTTAGAAATTGTTGCTGGGTTTGATAATTTAGCCTTATTTCACATTGGTGGAAATGCATTATTACGTACCTATCAATTACTTATATCTCCTTCCATAGCGAGTTATAAAATCAAAGAACAATTGTATGCCTATGAACCAAGGGAGAAAACGCTTGAAGATAGTTTTCCAAAACGAATCGAATACTCCTTATACATTTTAAGTTTAAAAGAATGGAATTTGGAGACAATTATTTACCAATTATTCGTTTCACCTTTGAAAAAAACGGCGCAAAAATTTCGTTTTTTCCGACTAAAATTAGGACTTATCTTTTTTGTTGCGATTTATATTACTGGCGTAGTACTACTATTCATGAAATCCGCAATTCCTATATTTTTAGAGAACTACTTGCCTGGTTTTTTCGCATTCATTGGTTTATTAATGGTCATTAAAGCATTTACAGAACGAAGAAATGTCCAACTTAGTTGGTTCATGGTAATGATGAATCACTTTTGGATTGCATTAGCAATTTCAATCAATACAGAAATTCATTATTCCACGATGGCCATGTATCTATCCGGAGTTATCGTTTCTGGAGCAATTGGTTTTGCTGCTATTCGACTTTTAATTAAAAAAGAAAAACGTATAACACTTGCACGCTTTCAGGGACATGCCTTTGAATATCCTACGATTGCTTTTATATTTTTATTAGCATGTTTAGGTATGGCTGGTTTTCCAATTACCCCAACAATGATTGGCGAAGATTTAGTTTTTTCGTCCATTCGGGAAGACCAATATTTTTTAGCGCTTTTTCTTGCAATCAGTTTGATTGTCGATGGATTGGCATTGGTAAGAATTTATGCGCGCTTGTTTTTAGGGCCGCATGTAAAAACGTATCATTCGATTGCGCATAAATCCAGTTGATTTCGACTCCGCTCAATCTGACTGGATTTAGAATAGTCAGTCTAAGCGGAGTCGAAGACGACTATTAACTATTAAAACTATAAAAAAATGAAAACAATAAATAAAATCAAGTTACCAAAAGATGGTATAGCCGGTCTAAAAGAGAATTTTAGTTCCGATGCTATCTCCGGATTTTTAGTCTTCCTATTAGCACTTCCGTTAAGTTTAGGAATTGCAAAAGCGAGTGAATTTCCTGCAATCTATGGGTTAATCACTGCAATGGTTGGAGGGATACTCGTAAGTTTAATTGCAGGTTCAAAATTAACGATTAAAGGTCCTGCTGCTGGATTGATTGTGATTGTTGCTGGATCCGTAACGGATTTTGGTGGTGGAGAAACAGGATGGCACCTAGCGTTAGGAGCAATCGTGGTTGCAGGAGTGATACAAGTAGTATTTGGACTATTAAAAATGGGGAAATTAAGTGACTTTTTTCCTCTTTCTGCAGTACACGGAATGTTAGCCGCTATTGGAATAATCATTTTCAGTAAACAGATTCATATTTTAGCGGGTGTTAACCCTACTACGTTGGAAGGAAAATCAATGGTAGAACCATTGGAATTACTCGCGTTAATCCCAGATACACTAGCACATTTTTTCGCGCACAAAGATGTTGTAATCATTGGTTTAATTAGTTTAGTAATTGTTTTTGGATGGCCAATGCTTAAATTTAGTTTCTTAAAAAAAATACCTGCTCCACTTGTGGTATTAATTGTTTCAATTCCTTTAGCGATGGTATTGGGCGTACATAATGTTCCGGAACACCTAGAGAATGGAAAAATAATTAAAGCATTTAATCCACTGGTAAGTTTTGACAAAGGACTATTTGATATCCTTGGTGTTAAAGTAAGTTTTGCTGGGTATCATCAGACTGGCACTTTTATTAAGTATGTCATTATGTTTGCTTTAGTTGGTAGTTTGGAAGCATTATTAACGGTAAAAGCAATCGACATGCAAGATCCATATAAACGAAAATCAAACACGAATAAAGACCTTATTGCAGTAGGTATTGGAAATATTGTTGCTGGTATATTAGGTGGATTACCAATGATAAGTGAAGTTGCACGTTCTTCTGCGAATGTAGCGAATGGAGGAAAAACGAGATGGTCCAATTTCTTTCATGGAATATTTATATTAATCTTTTTGATTTTTGCGGTTTCCTTTAGTAATTACATTCCAAATTCGGCACTAGCAGCCATGTTAATCGGTGTTGGATACAAATTAGCAAACCCTAAAGAATTTGGTCACATGGCTAAAATCGGTATCGAACAAATTAGTATTTTTCTGATTACCATAGCAGTAACCTTAGCATCCGACTTACTTGTTGGGATAGGAGCAGGAATCCTTTTCAAATTAATGGTTCATTTATACAACGGTTCACCAATTAAACATTTATTTAATGCAAAAACAATCGTCGAAGGGAATACAATTACAGTAAAAGGATGTGCCGTGTTTAGTAATTATGTGGGTATTAAAAAATCTATTGACAGATTTAAAAGAAATGAAGATGTACTATTTGATGTTTCCACTTGTAAATTAGTCGACCATACCGTGATAGAAAATCTACACCATATTATTACCGATTTTGAAGATGAAGGTGGTTCATTTACCATCAAAGGTTTAGAAGAATTTAGACCTGCAACGAAATCGAAACATAAATTTGCTGCAATTAAGAAGTGATATACTATTCATTTCTTCCCAAGAGAAAAGAAAGTATACTTTCGCAAACTAAACAAAAGAGCAGGAAAGATTAAGGAGGGTGATATTGACCTTTAAATGAAACTAAAATCACCTCCCTTAATCCCTCCTCAAGGAGGGAAATATTTACAAAA
>CANFHU010000028.1 GCA_947446925.1 Flavobacteriia bacterium | reverse complement strand
GCGAAAGACATTAAATCGACAAGTGTTATTCACAACAATTCTGGGAAGCCTGAGATTACAGTAGTAAATATTCAAAAATTTGCTGATGATCCGAATGTGGTTCGCAACAAAGATTACAACCTCAATATTCAACGAATTTATTTCTTAGACGAAGTTCATAGAAGTTATAATCCAAAAGGAAGTTTTTTAGCGAATTTGGAAGAATCTGATGTAAATGCAATTAAAATTGGATTAACAGGGACACCGCTTTTAGGTCAAGAATATAATTCAAAACTCTTATTTGGAGATTACATTCATAAGTACTATTACAATTCATCTATTGCAGATGGTTATACACTTCGCTTGATACGTGAGGAGATAGAAACCGATTACAAAATGGAAATGAAATCGGCATTGGATGGAATCAAAATTCTGCAAGGTGATGGAGACCGTAAAATTGTATATGCTCATCCAAAATTTGTAGAACCAATGCTGGACTATATTGTGCAAGATTTTGAAAAAGCACGTATTGCTATGAATGATAATACCATTGGTGGAATGGTTGTTTGTGATAGTTCAGACCAAGCAAAACAATTATTTGAGATATTTCAACACAAATACACCAAGGTTGTTTCCTTAACTGGTGATTCCATGATGGCGGCAGATGAAGGCCTTCCGTATGGTAAATCCAAAAAAGTAGAAAGTAAGGTCAAAACTGCGGCTTTAATTTTACACGATATCGGCACCAAGCAAGAACGTAAAGATCAAGTTGAAGATTTTAAAGACGGCAAAATTGATTTTCTGTTTGTCTATAATATGCTTTTAACTGGTTTTGATGCACCTCGTTTAAAAAAATTATACATAGGAAGAGTGATTAAAGCGCACAATTTACTTCAAACATTGACACGTGTTAACCGAACCTATAAAGACTTTCGTTATGGTTATGTGGTAGATTTTGCGGACATTCAGAAAGAATTCGACAAAACAAATCAAGATTATTTTCGAGAATTACAATCTGAATTAGGAGATGAAATCGAACATTATTCGAAATTATTCAAATCTCAGACGGAGATAAACGACGAAATCAAAGAAATAAAAGAAACATTATTTCATTACGATACTACAAATGCAGAAGTCTTTTCTCAGCAAATCACGCAAATAAAAGACAAAGGCGAAATGCAACGTTTGGTGAAAGCCTTAAACAATGCGAAAAGCTTATACAACCTTATTCGACTTTCAGGTAATTATGAATCACTTGAAAATTTAGATTTCAGAATGTTGAATGTACTGTCAAGAGAGGCTAACAATCATCTTTCTTTGATAAATACCAAAGAAGCATTAGAAACAAATATTGACACCTCTAATTTGTTAAACATCGCCTTGGAAGATGTGCTTTTTGCTTTTGTAAAGGTGAAAGAAGAAGAAATGGTACTGGCTGACCATCTTAAAAATGTACTTCAACGAACTCGTGAAATGTTAGGTGGTAACTTTGACCAAAAAGACCCTCAATTTATTTCGTTACGTGAAGAGTTAGAACGATTGTTTAAGAAAAAGAATTTGAACGAGGTTTCCAAAGAAGAAATGGAAGCGAACATCAAAGCATTACAAGCAATTTACGACCAAGCCAAAGAGTTGGAACGCAAAAATCAATTACTGCGTGCTAAATACGATAACGACGAAAAATATGCACGTTTACACAAACGTTTGATGGAGAAAGACCCACTAACGGATAGCGAAAGTAAACTTTTTGAAGCCTTACAAGGATTGAAAAACGAAATTGATAACCAAATACAACAAAACGCCCAGGTACTCGAAAATGAGAGTTATGTGGAGCGTATGATTATGCGTATTGTATTGGAGCAATTCAAACAAAAACAAAATATAGCCATGGATTTAGACGCTTCAAAACGTGTAAACTCCATGGTGGTTAGAGAATATATGAATGAATTTTACGGAAGAACAGCATAATTATGACTACAACAGTACAATTTGAATCACAAACAAAAGCACTGATAGACGACTTAAAAAGCGTTTGTGCTAACTACGGACTAGGAAACGATGGGAATGAATTTAAAATTATCACCCAAGTTTTCTTGTACAAATTCTTAAACGATAAATTCGCACACGAAGTTCAAAAAATAGAGTCCCGTTTAGCGAATGCAAGCAATTGGGCGGAAGAATTGAAAAATTATTCTGCGGATGATTTTGAAATGTTGACTTTGCAATTGAACGAAAGTACTGCGATTTTAAAGCCAACTCAATTTATTGCTACCCTTTTTGAAAGACAAAACGAAGCAAATTTTGCAGAGTTGTTTGATAATACCCTATTGGATGTTGCGAAAGAAAACAGTGCGATTTTCTCTGTGATTACCGAAGGTGGTGAGAAAATTACGCTTTTTGAAAACATTAGTAAATATGTGACAGATAAACGTGATGAATTCTGCAAAGCAATCATTAACAAATTGATTAATTTCAGTTTTGAACATATATTTCATGAGAAATTTGACTTCTACGCAACGATTTTTGAATATTTAATCAAAGATTACAACACGAATAGCGGCGGTAAATATGCTGAATATTTTACGCCTCATGCAGTAGCCAAAATCATGGCGAGATGTCTTGTACAAGGTGAAGTGAAAAATGCGATGTGTTACGACCCTTCTGCTGGTTCGGGTACGTTGTTAATGAATTTAGCACACCAAATCGGAGAAGATAAGTGTACAATTTACTCGCAAGATATTTCGCAAAAGTCTTCGAATTTATTGCGTTTAAATTTAATTTTGAATGATTTAGTACACTCTATTCCAAACATTGTAAAAGGAAATACCATTTTAGAACCTTATCACAAAGACAAAAACGGAAATTTACAAAAGTTTGATTTCATCGTTTCTAACCCACCCTTTAAATTAGATTTTTCTGATTACAGTGCCGAACTAGATTCAAAAGAAAATAAAGACCGCTTTTTTGCAGGAATACCAAACATACCGAAAGCGAAAAAAGAATCGATGGCAATTTACTTGATGTTCCTGCAACACATCATGTATTCCTTAAAAGAAAACGGTAAAGCAGCCATTGTTGTACCGACAGGATTTATAACTGCGCAAAGCGGTATTGACCGTAAAATCCGTGAGAAAATGGTGGAAGATAAAATGTTGGCTGGTGTAGTAAGTATGCCTAGTAATATTTTTGCGACTACGGGTACCAACGTTTCTGTGATTTTCTTGGACAAACAAAACAAAGGCGATGTGGTCTTAATTGATGCATCTAATTTGGGTACAACGATTAAAGAAGGGAAAAACCAAAAAACGGTTCTTTCAACCGAAGAGGAAGACAAAATCATTGATACATTCAATAAAAAAGAAGCAATTGAAGATTTTTCAGTAGTCGTTTCCTACGATGCCATCAAAGAGAAAAACTATTCGTTAAGCGCAGGACAATACTTTGAAGTAAAAATTGATTATGTAGATATTACCGAAGAAGAGTTTAAAGCGAAGTTGAATGGTTTTGAAACTAATTTAAAAGCGTTATTTGCTGAATCGAAAGTCTTGGAGCAAGAGATTGAGAATAATTTAAAAAACTTGAAGTTCAATTAATCACCGGTAATTTTAATAGTTTATTTATTAGTGAGTTATGTTGATTTTGAATTGCGAACGCGCCGCGTTCACAATTGATAAAATGGATTATTTATGACGCAAATACAAAATAATAAATTTAATAGTTTCGTTTCTGACATCAGAAATATTATCACAAATGCCCGAAAAGAAGCTGTTCGAAGTGTTGAATTTTACCGTGTTAAAATGTATTGGGAAATGGGTGAACGCATTTTCCTAGAAGAACAAGAAGGGAAAGATCGTGCGGAATATGGAACTTACCTAATAAAAAATTTAGCAAGTGAAATTGAAAAAGAATATGGAAGTGGATTTTCAGTAAGAATTTTGGAGCAATGTAGGCAATTTTACAGAACTTACCCAATTGCGAACGCGGTGCGTTCGCAATTGAATTGGAGTCAATACAGATTGCTAATTACAATGAAAGATGAGCACAAACGGGAGTTTTACGAATTAGAAGCGGTGAAAAATGCTTGGAATGGAAAAGAATTAGAACGACAAGTACATGCCAGTTTGTATGAACGTTTACTAATGAGTAGCGATAAAGATACCGTGATGGCGGTTGCACGAAAAGAAAAACTTCCCGAACATCCTAACGAAATTATTAAAAGCCCAATGCTATTGGAGTTTTTAGGGTTGGAGAAAATGCCACATTACTATGAAAAAGATTTAGAAAATGCACTAATTACACACCTGCAACAATTTATGTTGGAATTAGGTAATGGATTTTCTTTCGTAGCACGGCAAAAACGCTTGCTTATTGAAGACGATGAGTTTTTTGCTGATTTGGTTTTTTATAACCGCCTCTTGCGTTGTTTCGTGGTGATTGAATTAAAAACACAAAAAATGACCCACCAAGATTTAGGACAATTACAGATGTATGTGAATTACTACGATCGTTTTGAAAAATTGCCCGATGAAAAACCAACGATAGGTATTCTACTTTGCCAAACAAAAAATGCCGTGATGGTGGAATTAACTTTACCGAAAGACACAAGTATTTACGCAACAGAATATAGTTTATATTTACCAGAGAAGAAATTATTGGAAGAAAAATTAACAAAATGGACGGCAGAATTCGGACAAAATAATACAGAAGAAAATGAAACACTATAAACGATACAGAGAAAATACGATTGAAGAATCGAAAGTCTTGGAACAAGAGATTGAAACTAATTTAAAAGTATTGTTTGCAGAATCGAAAGTCTTGGAACAAGAGATAGAGAATAATTTGAAGAACTTGAAGTATGAATGAATATAGTGCTTTAGAACTTTTTCAATTACTTAATCAACAAGATGAATGTGATTGGATTGAAGCAAAAGGTGGACATGAAAGCTCGCGTTCTGTTATGGAAACAGTTTGTGCTTTTTCAAATGAACCAGGATTAGGTGGTGGTTATATTTTATTAGGAGTTGCAGAAGAAAATAGTTCGTTATTTCCTGAATATAAAACAAATCATATTTCCGATCCAGATAAGTTTCAACGTGATTTTGTTTCTCGTTGTAGCACCATGTTTAATATTCCATTACGTCCAAAGGTAACGGTTGAAAAAATTAATGGTGACACGGTAATAAAAATTCTAGTACACGAAGTTCCACATAATCAAAAACCGATATTTTTCAAGTCAGAAGGTCTGCCTAAAGGTGCTTACCGAAGAATTGCTTCAACAGATCAACATTGTACAGAAGATGATTTACATATTTTTTATGCAGATACAACTAGTTATGATCAAAATCCAATAAATGGATCTTCTATTTCCCAAGATTTAGATGAAACTGCTTTAAAAAAATACCGTTCATTAAGAGAAAAAGTGAATCCTTTTGCCGAAGAATTAAGTTATGACGATAATGAATTATTACAAGCATTAGGTTGTTTAAATAGAGAAAACAAGAATGAATTGAATCTTTCAGGGTTAGTTTTATTTGGTAATTCTAAAGCACTTAGGTCGTTCTATCCTATGCTCCGAATTGATTATATTAGAGTTCCCGGAAATACATGGATACAAGATCCTGATGAACGCTTTACGACCATAGACATGCGGGGTCCATTGCTTACCTTGATTTACCGCTTAATGGATGCAATTAATGCAGATTTACCTAAAGGGTTTCTTTTGCCAGATGATGGTTTACAAGCTACACCTACTGGTTTACCTACCAAAGCATTACGTGAAGCTATTGTGAATGCTGTGATGCACCGTTCCTATAGAGAACATCGTCCCATACAGATAATTCGTTACGACAATAGAATTGAAATTATTAATCCTGGTTATTCCCTTAAATCAGAAGAAAGATTAGGAGAACCTGGAAGTGAAACTAGAAATCCTTTTATAGCAGCAGTTTTCCATGAAACAAACTTAGCTGAAACGAAAGGTTCTGGTATAAGGGCTATGCGTAAATTAATGACGCAAGCACATTTAGCCCCACCTACTTTTGATTCAGACCGTAGTGGAAATCAATTTGTGATGCGATTACTTTTACATCACTTTTTAGATGAAAAAGATTTAGTATGGTTGAGACAATTTGAAAATTTCGAACTTACAGACAGTCAAAAACAAGCACTTATTTTTGTTCGTGAAATTGGAGCTATCGATAATCAAACCTACCGACAAATGTCAGATTGTGATTCATTAAAAGCAAGTAATGAATTGAGATTATTGAAATCCTATAACCTATTAACTGTAAAAGGAAAAGGAAAAGCCACTTATTACGTTCCTGGCGGAATCTTACACACGGATATTACGACTTCACCAATTCACCCCATAATAACACCACCTCAAGATCTTAGTGCACTACCTCATGATCTTAGTGCACTACCTAATAATCTTAGTGCACTACCTATTGACCTAAGTGCACTACCTCAAGATTCACAAATACAACTTACTAAAATTCTTGAGAAAATAACTCTTTTACCACAACGTATCTTTGATAAAACTCAGATAGAGCATATTATCTTGGAATTATGTGAATTAAAAGCATTTAGATTGAGTGAACTAGCAAAAATTATTGGTAAAAGCGAAAAATACCTATTCAGGGAATTTATTAAACCTTTGATAAAAAATAAATCACTAAAATTCCTTTATCCTGAGATGACAAACCATCCTGAACAAGCCTATGTAACGAATCAATTAAGCGAAAACATGAAATAATAGTACTTCGTAAGCAATATAAAGTGATGTTTTGAATTACGAAAGTAGCGCATTCACAATTCAAACTTTGATAAAAAAACACAAGATATGATTTAACTAAGAGCAATTATTAGAAAAATTAACGAAATGGACGGCAGAATTTGGGCAAGATAAAACTAATGAAAATGAAACAATATAAACGATATACAGAAATTACGGTTGCAGAATCGAAAGTCTTGGAGCAAGATATTGAAACTAATTTGAAAGGGTTGAGATATGAATAAATATATTCTTAAAGATTTACTTGAAATAAAAAACGGTAAAGATCATAAACATATCGAAAATGGAGGAATCCCTATTTTTGGTAGTGGAGGAATAATGAGGTTTGGAAATCAATCTTTATACGAAGATGAAAGTATTCTATTACCTAGAAAAGGAACACTTTCAAATATTCAGTATACAAATAAACCATTTTGGACTGTTGATACAATCTATTATTCTATTGTTGACAAGAAAAAGGCTAATGCTTATTACTTATATAATTATTTAAAGCAATTAGATTTAAGTTATTTAAATTCTGGAACAGGAGTACCAAGTATGACTTTTGGAGCATATTACGATATTAAAGTTCAATTACCCGAATTAAAATCTCAATCCCAAATCGCCAAAGTCCTTTCCGACCTCGATGCCAAAATAGAACTCAACAATAAAATAAATTCAGAGTTAGAAGCCATGGCTAAACTCATATATGATTATTGGTTCGTGCAGTTTGATTTCCCAAACGAAGATGGTAAGCCTTACAAAAGTTCTGGTGGTAAAATGGTTTGGAGTGAGGAGTTGAAGCGAGAGATACCTGAGGGATGGGAGGTGAAAGAGTTGGATAAAATTATAGAGGTTAAAGATGGTACACATGATTCTCCAAAATCAAAAGATAAAGGTTTTCCATTAATTACTTCTAAAAATTTAAAAGCTACAGGATTAGATTTTAATGAGGCAAACCTGATTTCAAAAGAAGATTATGATTCCATAAATAAACGCAGTCAAGTAGAAACTGGTGATATTCTATTTTCAATGATTGGTAATATTGGTACAATATACAAGGTTGAGGAGACTGTAATTGAGTTTGCTGTGAAAAATGTTGCAATATTCAAAACATCACATATTTTAAAATATAAAAACTTTATTTATATGTTTTTGAAATCCATAGATATGGAAAGATATATGAAAAATGTAGTTTCAGGTAGCATTCAAAAATTTATTGGATTAGGTAGTTTAAGAAAAACCCCAATTTTTCAAAATGAAATATTTATTGAAAAATATGATAATCTAACAGACTCAATTTTTAAGAATTTAGAAAAAAATAAAATTGAAAACCAAAAACTTTCAGAATTAAGAGATTGGTTATTGCCAATGTTGATGAATGGGCAGGTGAAGGTGGGTTAAAATGACAAGTAAACAAAATAATTATACTATCATGAGAGGGAATTGGTTTTTACCTCAATTTCCAAATATTAAATTACCTGGAGAATTATTTATTGATACTCTCAATAATAATTTTAAACTTGAAATTTATTCGAATATACATTTTGATGGGAAACAAATCATTCATAATGAAATTAATAAAATAGAACCTTCTCAAGTAATTTTAGGTGAAATAAATCATATAAGCAGAAAAATTTCGTTAATTGATTTTTCTAATGTTTTTTACACAGAAAATCAAATAGGAACCGGCTTATATAAAATTGTAATTGATATACAGATAATCATTGAAAAAATTCATTTGACAGATATAAATAATAAAATATTTGACAATCTATATTTGAGATACAACCTACCGAATTCATTTTACTCTAATACAATAGTTTACAATTATATAAATCAAGAAGGAGTATTATTAATTAATAAACTTAATGATCGGATTTTTGAATTAGATGATTACAAGATTAGTATTTGCAATAAAAATAAACTCAGTACAGATTTATATAATTATTCAAATTCTGAAACTAAGTTTTTTGTTAAAATAGAAACAAAGCAATCGATTTCAATTAATGAGCAATTAGAAATTCATTCAAAATTAGAACAATTATTATTTTTATTATCAGGGAAAGAACTTCAGATTTTAGAATGTTATTATCTGAAAGATATCAGAATAGAATGTAATGTTTACATCAAAAATCATTTAAAACAAATTCAATTCGAATCAATCACATCTGATAAAACAAATATTAATTTATGGAATTTTTCTGATGTTGAATTAGAAAATATTTTCAAAAAATGGTTTTCAATATATGATGATTTCGAATCCTGTATTAGTTTATTTAATTACACTATAAAACCAATATGGAAGAACGGAAATAGATCTCTTTATTTCAGTGAATACACGAATATTATTTTAAACATTGTTCAAGTAATTGAAGCGTTTTATAAAAAAGATAATGAAATTACTTACACTAATTACTTAAATGATTTTAATCCTCAAAAAACAAAAGTTATTGATTGTTTAAAGAAACTTAAAAATAATTCCGTAATTACTATTGAAGATTTTAATTTTATTCACGATAGTTTAAAACCTTCTAAAAAAGGTGATAAAAATGAAAAATCGGAAATTAAATTAGTCACAATATTAAAACATTATTTAAATCAAAATAAAGAAGTCATTTCATTTTACATTGACGAATCTGATTTTACAACGGCTTCTGAAAAATTAAAAAATATAAGCAACTCATTGTCACATATAAATCACAAAAGTGAAAGAGATTTAGAGGGTCAGTTTAAAATTCACGATCTTTTTAATTTATCTCAGTATTTGTTTTTATCCATTCTATTTTCAAAAATTGGAATGGAACAAAATAAAATAAAAAGGATTTTAGAAAATGTGAAAAGATTTGGTATTTAACGAGTTTTAATTATTAACTTAAAATATAAATTTCATATAAATAAAAGCATAATACTTGTTGATGAATAATTACATACCAACATTTACGGACATTTCAAACTGGAGTATTAATCCATATTCAAGTACAGGTGGTACTCGTTCTAAGAAAATTTATGTTAATCCTGAAAATGATAAAAATTATTTTTTTAAAGGTTCAAAAGAAACGAAAGAAGGAAGTATAAGGTATCCTCTTGAGTTTTGGAGTGAAATAATTGCTTCAAAAATTGGTCAGTGGTTTGGATTTGATTTATTAGATTATAATATAGCTTATGATAAATCATCCAAACAACCTTTAGGATGTTTATCAAAATCTATGATAAAGAATTCAACAGATACTTTAACAGAAGGTATAGAATACTTGAGAGGTTATGATGCAAATTATAATCCAAACACAGATGAAAATAGATACACATTAGATTTTATTATAGACTCACTTGATACTTTTCAATTAAAAGATGCAGAAAATAAAATAATTGAAATGATGATATTTGATGCTTTAATTGGTAATTCTGATAGACACCAAGAAAACTGGGGATTTATAACATTATATCAAGAAAAATTAGATGAATTAAACCGAAAAATAAATTCTGAGAATGATGTTATAAATAAAATAAAAGCAAAATTTCATCATTTTTTTATGAAATTAATACATCAATTACGTAAGTTCGATGAAGAAAGAGAAAATGGAATTAAAAGAAATACATTATTAAATCAGAGTAATTTTGCTAATTCCTTATTTTCACCAATTTATGACAGTGGGTGTTGTTTAGGAAGAGAACTTGATGACGATAAAATAATAGGTTACAACAGTTCTTCTGAATTACTTGGTAAATATGCATCAAAAGGTTTGTCTGAAATACGTTTAGAAAATGGAAAAAAACCAAAACATTTTGATGTGCTGTTTAAAATAAAAGAATTATACCCGGAGATATTTAACAGTATACAAGATCGAATAAAAATAAATTTTAATTTAAATGATTTAACCCTATTAATTCAAAATATTGATAGAGAATTGCCAGATCATTTGAATTCATCGAAATTACCTGATATTCGAAAAAAATTCATTATTAATTTGGTATCTTTGCGAGTAGTTAGAATATTACATTTATAATGTCAAGAATTGGAAACATATACCTTATTTGGAGAAAAGGACAAGGTTCTAGAAGGATTCCTATTGGCATAATTCGATATAGTTCTTCGAATGGAATTACTTTTAATTATCTTACAGAGGGAGTTGAAAAAGCTAAAAAAGAAGGTTTTAAGCTTTATACAGGATTTCCAGACTTGGAAAAAACATATACGGAAAATGTACTTTCTATATTTGGTCAAAGAATACCAAAAATTGAAAGAAATGATTTAAATGATTTTTATACTTTTTGGAAAGTAGACCAATCTAAAAAAAAGGACATTTATTATATGCTTTCTCAAACGCAAGGAATTTTACCTACAGATAATTTTGAGTTTTTAACTAATTTTAATTCTTCAAAAAACTTAAAGTTTATATCTGAAATTTCTGGTCTTTCATCGAGACAAATTTCTTCTGATTCGCTAAATGTGGGAGACACTTTATCATATAAATTAGAACCAACAAATCCATTTGATAAAAAGGCTGTGCTTTTGTATATCAGAGATATTGAATTAGGTTATATGAAACTGATTCATTCAAAAGTTTTTTATAAAACGAATTTCATACCAAAAATTAAGGTTCATCATATAGAAAGAAATGGGGTTTTAAAACGTGTTTTTATATCTGTTGAGTTTTTATAATCTACAATTCTACAGTGTATTAAAAAAATGAATTGAATTTCTATCATGTTTGAGACTATTACAAAAAATCAAACTTTCGAGATGGAGTAACTTTATATGGAGGATCAACGATGTTTTTAATCCCTGAATGATCCTCATAAAGAACTTTTGCACTGTAAAATTTATCTATCTTCAATTGTAAAGGTCATGATTAGTAAAATCAATTCGTCGGAATTTCCGTCAAGTTAAAACATTTTAAAACTGACATCTACCCTACTTTTATTACACTTATCTAAGTTCTGAACAAATCAAAAAAAATACCCATCAAAGCAATAAATTAAATTTTAATCATTAAATTAGATTAATAAATAATCAAAAACTAATTTAAAAATACATACCAAAAATGGAAAACCAAATCATATTTTACCAAACAGAAAGCAGTAATGTTAACATAAATGTAACTTATCATAATGAAAGTTTTTGGTTAACTCAAAAAAATATAGCTCAACTTTTTGGCGTAGAGGTTCCTGCAATAAGTAAACATCATAAAAATATTATTGAGTCTGGTGAATTGAATGAAATTTCAGTTATTTCCAAAATGGAAACAACTGCCTCTGATGGTAAAACCTATAAATGAATTCAGTATGTCGGAATTTCCGACATACTCAAAAATGATTATTTTCTTAAAGAAAAACGGAAATACCGAATTTCTATACTATGTTAGTGTTTCGAATACTGTCACCTCCCTCTTATCCCTCCTCCAGGAGGGAAGATTTATAGTTTACAAAAAATTCTCAAATCTCCACCACATCAAAATCACTCACCACCACCACATTCTCAAACACAGGACTCGCCTCTTTCAAATGGGCTTCTACCCCATCAAATCTGGCGCTTAGGTGACCTAGTAACAAACGACCAACACCTGCTTTTTGCGCAATGGTCGCTGCTTGTTTTGCGGTGGAATGCATGGTTGCTTTCGCGCGAACGGCTTCTTTTTCGGTAAATGTCGCTTCGTGATATAAGACGTCCACCCCATTTATGTAAGGAACAATACTTTCGGTATAAATAGTATCGGAACAAAATGCATAAGATTTGGAAGGCTTTGGCGCATAGGTAAAATCATCTGCATAAAATGTTTCACCTTCCTCGCTTATAAAATCTTCTCCGCGTCTAAAATAAGGTACAGCCATCAAGGAAACGCCGGATTCGCGTAATGCTTCACCAATGATGGAACGTTCTTTCGGCTTTTCTTTGACTATAAATCCGTTGGTTGGTATTTTATGTTTTAATGGAAATGTATGAATTTCAAGACTTTTATCCTCAAACAAAAGGCGATGTTCTTTGCCATTTAACGAAACAAACTCCAACGAAAAACCTAGTTTCGCATGCCCTACTTCCAGTTGTAAACGCACGATACGTTCCAATTCTTCCGGCCCGTAAATCGTTACTCCTTGGTCGCGCCCCAATAAATGCATGGTGCTTAATAAGCCCACCAACCCAAAATAGTGGTCGCCATGTAGGTGTGAAATTAATATATGGGTAATTTTTTGCAGTTTTATTCCGGCAATACGAATTTGCGACTGTGTTCCTTCTCCACAATCTATCAAAATGTGTCGTTCATTACAATTAATATATTGGGATGTTGGCTTACGAAATGCAGTGGGTAAAGCTGCTCCAGAACCTAAAATGGTTAGTTGAAACGACATAATTAGTTCGCCATCAACGCGGTTGCTTCTTCTAGCGATGCTGTGATAGATAATACCTTATCCAATTGCGAAATAGCAATCATTTTTGTTACGTTTGCTTGTAATCCACTTAATGCAAATTTGCCATTAGTATCTTTACACAAACGATTTGCTACTAAAATTGCACTTAAACCAGATGAATCACAGTATTTTGTTGCAGATAAATCAATAACGATAGAGTTAATCCCTTTTTTATTCAAGATGATTAATTCATTTTTCAGATCCGAAGCGTTGGAAGCATCCAATTTATCCACTTTGGACGTTACGAGCGCAAAATGTGTATTTTCTGTAACAACGAAATTCATAATTCTTAATAATTATGCCAAATATACACGATAATAAGATGTGTGCTTCATGGTTTTTAAAATCAAACAAACAATGAAATGTTAATTACATGGGTTTTAAAATGGTTTCAAACTTTATTTTAACACAAAGTCACTAAGAATTACTCAAAGTGCACGGAGAATTAGACTTTGTACACAAAGTTAAACTCAAAAGAACCTCCGAGTCAAATCAACTACTCCTTTGTGTTTCTTTGTGTCTTCGTGGCCTTTGTGATTAACAGCTACTCATTTTTAACACAAAGTCACTAAGAATTACTCAAAGTGCACGGAGAATTAGACTTTGTACACAAAGTTAAACTCAAAAGAACCTCCGAGTCAAATCAACTACTCCTTTGTGTTTCTTTGTGTCTTCGTGGCCTTTGTGATAAAAAAACTACCTTTCTATTTTCGAAGCCAATAAATATGTTGCTGCCATACGAACAGCTACCCCGTTCTCTACTTGATCTAGGATAATCGATTGTTTACTATCCGCAACATCACTCGTGATTTCTACGCCACGGTTGATTGGTCCTGGGTGCATCACAACGATTTCTTTATCGAGAGATTCTAAGATTTCTTTGTTCAATCCATACTGCATCGAGTACTCACGTAAGGATGGGAAATACTTAATATCTTGTCGCTCCAATTGAATACGCAACATGTTTGCTACATCACACCAATCTAATGCTTTACGTAAGTTATGTTCAACTTTTACTCCAAGATCTTGAATGTATTTTGGGATTAAGGTAGTTGGTCCACAAACCATCACTTCAGCACCTAATTTTTGCAAACAATATATATTCGAAAGCGCAACACGTGAATGTAAAATATCACCCACAATCACTACTTTTTTACCAGCTACATCCCCCAAACGCTCACGAATGGAATATGCATCTAATAAGGCTTGTGTTGGATGTTCGTGTGTTCCATCCCCTGCATTGATAATTTTTGCCTTCACTTTCGTGGATAAGAAATGTGCTGCTCCTGGGTTTGGGTGACGCATCACCACCATATCTACTTTCATAGACAAGATGTTATTTACCGTATCAATTAAGGTTTCTCCTTTTTTCACAGAACTCGAAGCCGCACTGAAATTGATTACATCGGCTGATAAACGTTTTTGTGCTAATTCAAAAGAAAGTCTTGTACGGGTTGAATTCTCAAAAAACAAATTCGCAATGGTAATATCACGCAACGAAGGCACCTTCTTAATTGGACGATTGATAATTTCCTTAAAACTATCTGCAGTCTTGAAAATCAACTGAATGTCGTTTTCCGTTAGGTCTTTAATCCCTATTAAATGTTCTACACTTAAATTATCCATTGCTCTCTCTTTCTTGTGTAAAAAGTACTATTTTATCTTCTCCCTCTACCTCTTTCCACTCCACGTTTACACGTTCGGTCGCTAAGGTATCGATGGTTTTTCCAACGTAATCTGCTTGAATTGGCAATTGACGCTTAAAACGACGATCCACCAAAGCCAATAACTCCACACTTGCTGGTCGACCATACGCCATCATCGCGTCTATTCCAGAACGAATCGTACGCCCAGTATATAAAACGTCATCAATCAAGACAACACGCTTATTTTCAACAATAAAATCAATATTTGTGGCACTTGGAATAATCGGACGCTCACGTCTTCTAAAGTCGTCACGGTAAAACGTAATATCCAACGCACCACACACAACGGATTTCCCTAAAATTTGCTCCAAGCGGATTTTTAAACGGTTTAGGACATTCACTCCTCTTGGTTGCAAACCAATTAACACCGTATCTTCGAATTGATTATGATTCTCAATTAACTGATAACAAAGTCGATTTAAGGTTAACTCAAATTGCTTTTCATTTAAAATGACTTGTTTTTCCATTACCACAAAGATAATTTATTATTATATATGCTTCTAATCTATTGATAGAATCATTAAATCGAAATTATTCTACCTCTTTAGGACGAAAGATTAAACTTAATAATCCGTAAACTAAAAAAACCAACCCAATGCATAACTTAACCTCACTTGGGACTAATCTTGGTTTTTCACTTGAAAAACCTGGAATTAAATTAATAAAAGCAATAAAAAAAATCCATTTTACATTTTTTTTTGAACTCCAAATATTTTTCATTTCTTTATAAATTACTTAATTACCTTAATTGTGCTTCCAACTTCACTTCCAATTCTTTACGAATCTTCTCCATCACTCCATCCACTTGCTCGTCTTTCAATGTTTTCTCCGCATCTTGGAAGTGATACGAAACCGCATATGATTTTTTGCCTTCTTCTAAATTCTTGCCTTCATACACATCGAACAAACGCACTTTCTTCAATATTTTACGATCAACCCCTAAGGATATCTTTTCAATATCTTTAAAACGCACAATTTCATTCAATAAGAAAGAGAAATCGCGACGTACTTCAAACGTTTTAGGTAGTTCTTTATAAACTACTTTCACTAACTTCAATTGTTCCGTCAATGCATCCCAATCCAAATCAGCGATATATACTTCTTGTTTAACACCAAAATGCTTACGCACTTTTGGAGACACCCAACCAATTTCTCCCACTTTCTTTTTCAAAACAAACAAAGAAACACCGTCGTTTAACAAACTATTTTCCAATACATCTTCCGACATAAATGAATCCAACCCTAAACGCTGTACAATCCCCGCAACTAATCCTTTAATCGTATAAAAAGAATTTTTTGTAGCCGGATTATTCCATTGCTCCGTTTCTTTTCTACCTGAAATAGCTACTAACAAACGCTTATTCTCTTTATATTCTTCGCCAACCTTTTGATACGTTTTCCCAAATTCAAACAAGCGCACATCTGCATTTTGTCTATTTTGATTGTGCGCAACCACCTCCAACACACTATAAATTAAAGTCTGACGCATTACATCCAACTCTTGACTTAAAGGGTTTAACATCGCCACATTTTGCGCTTCACTAAAGGCTTCGTTACCGAAACTTTTACTATAAATAGAAGAAGTTAACGAATTGTTCATCATTTCATTACATCCAAACCCAACTAAAAATTCAGACAAGGAAGCCTGCACTTTTTCTAAGTCTGGTTTTGTACGCAACGTAATCGTGGTATTCAATTTTTCAGGAAGTGGAACATTGTTAAATCCATAAATACGCAACACTTCTTCAATTACATCTACTTCACGTAAAACATCCACTCGGTATGCAGGAAGTTCTAATTTCCAAATACTTTCATTTTTTAAAACTACGTGAATATCTAGATTTTTTAAAATCAATTCAATGGTCGCTTCTGGAATCTCCGCTCCAATCAATGCATTGCAACGCGCAACACTAAAATCAATCTGAGTCACTGGAAAATCATTCGAAACTAGAGAAACTGGCTCCATCGCAACCTCTCCACCACATACTTCTTGAATTAAGGAAACAACGCGCTCTAGAGCATATTGAGTCAAGTGAGGATCCACACCACGCTCATAACGGAAACTTGCATCCGTATTCAATCCATGACGTTTCGCCGTTTTACGCACAGAAACTGGATTAAAATAAGCAGATTCTATAAAGATATCCGTTGTGGTATCTGAAATTCCTGACTCCAACCCACCAAAAACACCCGCAATTGCTAAATAATCTGTTGCATTACAAATCATTAAATCATCTTCCTGCAAGGTACGCTCTACCCCATCCAATGTCACAAATTTATCGCCTGCGTTTGCAAACTTAACGTGTACTTTTCCTTTTAATTTCGATGCATCAAATGCATGTAAAGGCGTTCCTAATTCACGCATTACGTAATTCGTACAATCCACAACAGAATTAATCGGACTCAAACCAACCGCACGCAATCTTTTTTGCAACCAAGCAGGTGAAGGCTTTACAGAAACATTTTGTAAACTTACACCTAAATATTTAGGACAAATTTCTTTTTCTACGATTTCAACAACAATAGGAACATCATTATTTACTGCTTTCAAACTAAGAACCTTAGGTAACTCCAACGTCAAACCGGCAGCATGATGCACATTTAGATACGCCACTAAATCACGCGCTACACCAATGTGCCCCATCGCATCTGCCCTATTTGGTGTTAACCCAATTTCTATTTGATAATCTTCTTCTAATTCGAAATACGTTGCAGCAGGCGTACCAACTTTTGTATCTTCCGGTAAAACCAAAATTCCAGCATGCGATTTACCTAAACCAAGTTCGTCTTCCGCACACAACATCCCCAAGGACTCAACTCCACGAATTTTTGATGCTTTTATTTTAAACACTTCTTCTGGCGTCGGATACAATATCGCGCCAACCGTAGCGCATATCACTTTTTGTCCTGCAGCAACATTAGGTGCACCACATACGATTTGTAACGGTTCACCACCAACGCTTACAGTTGTAACTTTTAATTTATCCGCATCTGGATGTTTTTCACACGAAAGTACCTCTCCAACAAAAACACCTTCTAAACCACCTTTGATTCCTTCAATCTTCTCAATTCCATCTACTTCCAAACCTGTTTCAGTCAATATTTCACTGATTTTCGTTGGTGTAAGATCTGTTTTTATATAGTCTTTCAACCAGTTATAAGATACTTTCATATGCTTTTTGTTCTAATGCTACGCGAATTTAAGCATAATGATAGAAATATCTTTTCTTTTAGAAACTAAAAACTATTCAACCACGCCATCGTATCTATCCCATCTGCAAAATCAACAAGCCCTGGACATTGCGCAACACCAAAAGGAAGATAATTTCGCCCAATAATCGCTTGAATATCTTCTTTATGTTCTTCCAAATACCTTTCCACCTCTGAAAAATTTTCGTAGCGATGGTAAAAAAGCATGGCTAAAGGAGAAAATAACTCTTCCGATTCTTTCAACAACACAAAACCATTATCTAAAATTTCTTCAAGATTCATTAGATAAATAGCCTTATTATAATCGTAGTTATTTGCATATTTATGCAGATTCACAACATCCGCTTGTGTCATAATCGCTTCAAAAAAACGATTTAATTCAAAATCTTTTGAAAGAATCAAATGCGAAACATTACGACATCCTAATCCATAATGGGTAAAAATATCTGCACCTAACGCTTCTAACTCCTCTTTTGTTTCTTCACCAGTCAAAACAGCCACGGAAGTTCTATTTTTACGAAACACATGTGGTAAATGACCGAAATAACTTTCGAAATAACGCATAGAATTTCCACTACCTGTGGCAATAATCGCATCCACCTCGCCTAATTTTGCTTCCGAAACTGTAATACGCTCTCCCAAATCTGGCGCGAAATTTTTCAACAATGCGATTAAAGCAGGCAATAACGTTTTATCATCCGAACTCAATTTGATTACAATCGCATTTCCAGAAAGTAGCACACATAAAAAATCATGGAATCCAACCAATGGAATATTACCAGCCATGATTACACCTACTTTTTTTGGAGATTCCGTAAACGTATAATCCGTTGAAAATTGCTCTAAATTGGCTTTCGTCAACTGCGCACCCCAACCTTTAAAAACATGCAAAACAGCCGCCTCCGTAAACCAACCATTTAAATAAAATTGTCGTCGTACAAGTGCTTGTAATTTCTCGTACTCTTCCTGCGTAACACCTAACTCATACCCTACCCATTCTTTTTGATTTCCAATAGATAATAACACTTTACCTAAAGCATCAAATGCAGTAATAACTTGTGACTTGTTCATTATTGATTTACTTTATTTAAAAATGTAAAACGCTTATATAGTTCTTCTTTCTTTAACAAAACAGGACCTTCTATTCTGCCATCCGAACCACTTAATCCAACACGTCCAGCAGTGCCTGATTTACCATTATTATAATTAAACCATCCACCTAATTGTCCTTTCGCATTTATCCCTCTACCGGCATTTCCTGACCTACCTGGAATACCAGAAACTCCACCTTTTACTTCTACCTGAATATTATTTCGAAAATCAATTAACTGATCTTCCATATACACATACACATTTCCACCTCTACCGCCATGACCACCGTCACCACCATTACCAGCGTCGCCACCATAAACAGATGGCTTTGTAGTTGTGGTCTTGCCATTTACAGTTGTAGTCACCGGATAAGCTGCGTCTTTCCCACTTCCTCCTTCCCCACCATTTCCGCCTTTACCACCACGAACATCTACATAAATTCTACCTGTACTTTTAGGTAAGAAAATACGACGGTACTGTCCATCCCTATCCACCGTAGCGATTACAAAATCATTCCCTTCCACGCCGTAGTATTGTAAATACAAAGATATATCACCCCCATTTCCGCCATTCGAACCATTTGCTCCATTGGATCCAGATTGCGATGCGCTCACACCTGAAGAACCATTGGAACCATCCTTCCCATTCTCACCAGCATGATTTACGTTGATTTCATTCGGATATTGAATATCTAACTTGGTATTCCATAATGTATCACGGGTTAATTTATGTATAAAACACACTGCTAACTTTTTATTAATCAAAGGAACGTAACTATCCACTTGTATTTTACCGTCTTTAAACTGAACCATTGTCTCAGAATGGTTTTCAAATAATTCATTTGGAAAATGACGAGGGTCTCTCGGAATCACTTCCCCTGTATTTAACACCAAATCATATTCTAACTCCGTTGGATTATTTAATTCAATTGACTTTGTTCGAACATTGATACCAACCACATATGGAACTTTCACAAAAAAATCTTTTTGAAACCCATACTTATCACTGGCCATTCGCACTTTTATCGTATGGTTCTCTTTAGTTAAATTAGCCATACCATATTTTAAATTTCCACGACTTACACCAATAACATTTTCTCCACTAAACTGAATATTAGACCATTTACCTCTATTTTTATTAGGTTTAATTCGCTTAATACGTCCATTTTCTTTAATGAGGTCTACCGAGAAACGAACCGATCCAGCAGTTTGATAGGACTGATCTATTTCGACAGCAGCAGACTCATATTTTGTCGTGCCACACGCACCTAATAAAAGACTGAAAAAGAGCAAAAAATAAATAAACTTATACTTCATATAAAAAAATTAAAAAATTAAAAATCAAAAACTTAAAAAAAAATATAAACAACTAAAACTATCGTTATAATTTAGTTATTTTCACTTGTATAAAACGTGCATCTACAGAGGTTTCAACTTCTAAAACAGGTTCTTGAATACAGACAAAATCACCTACTTGAAACGCTTTTCCATGTATACGCCCCATACCGTTTGTACAATAAAAACCTAACAACTCGATATTTTCCGTATAACTCACTCCATTTAATAGATTGACAAAATGCATGTCTACTAGGTAATGATCGTTGTAAATCACATTAAAATCGACCACCTGCCCTTCACTCCTCGTTTTCCAATCACCACTGAATTCTGTTTGATCACCTATTTCCAAAAAATACCATTCGGATTGATTATGTTGTATTTTCAACTTCCCTTCGAGAATCGCTAATTTGCGGTTAAAATTTGGGAAAGATGTAAATTCGCTTTTCTCAACAAGCACTTTCGCTGTACTGATACGATAGTCAAAATTCTGTTCTGATACAGATGAATTCTCAGGAAATATTAGTAATTCGGTGGTTGTACCTCCGGTCCAGCTGCTTATTTTTTGATTTACTTTACTAACTAATTTCATTTACCTTTTTTTGTTTCACACAAAGCACACCGAGAAATACACATCCTTCGACTAGCTCAGGATACACGACACACTTAAGACTTCATGCACGAAATTAGGTATAAAAAAAGAGGTCACCCCGATGGAATGACCTCTCAATATTAACTTTTTGTCTTAATTTTTAAACAAACGCAAAGAAAGTGCAATTGTTTTCTTTAATTCAGAACGTTCTATGATATAATCTAAGAAACCGTGCTCTAAAACAAACTCGGAAGTTTGGAAACCTTCTGGTAAATCACGACCAATCGTTTCTTTCACAACACGTGGTCCAGCGAAACCAATCAATGCTTTTGGTTCAGCGATATTTATATCTCCCAACATTGCGAAAGATGCAGTTACACCACCTGTTGTTGGATCTGTCAAGAACGAAATGTAAGGTAATTTATGTTCGGACAATTGACCTAATTTACCACTTACTTTTGCCATCTGCATTAAAGAATAACCAGCCTCCATCATACGCGCACCTCCAGACTTAGAAATGATCATAAATGCTGCTTTTAATTCAATTGCTTTATCTATACCGCGCGCGATTTTCTCACCCATCACAGAACCTAAAGACCCTCCAACGAATGCGAAATCCATGCAGCAAATCACTAAATCTAACCCTTCTACTTTTCCATACCCGGTACGTAAAGCATCTGTTAGTCCGGTACTTTTTTGAGAAGCAGCAATACGATCTGTGTATTTTTTTGTATCCTCAAAATTTAATGGATCCCCGGAAGTCAAATTCGCATCAATTTCTGTGTAAGCACCGTTATCAAATAAAATTTGAAAATACTCTTCCGAACCTATTCTTTCGTGGTAGGAACAACGATCACATACATAATTTGTTTTGATAAAATCTGCTTGTGTAAATACCGTTTTACAATTTGGACATTTATGCCACAATCCTTCAGGAGTTTCTTTTTTCTCTGAAGTAGTTGTAGTAATTCCCTCTTTATTTCTTTTAAACCAACTCATAGTCTTGTTTTATCCTAATGTGTTAACATTGTTTAAATCTTCAAACGATTGCGACAAACGCTTAATAAACGTCAATTCACTTTCACGTATCCATTTACGTGGATCGTAGTATTTTTTGTTTGGTAATTCTTCTCCTTCTGGATTTCCAATTTGTGTTTTCAAGTAATCTTGGTATTTCAACACATAATTTAAAGTTCCTTCCGTATACGCAAATTGTAAATCTGTATCAATGTTCATTTTGATCACACCATAGCCAATTGCCTCACGAATTTCTTCTACTGTAGAACCGGAACCACCGTGGAAAACGAAATCCACTGGATTATTTCCTGTATTGAATTTTTGTTGAACGAATTCTTGCGAATTTTTCAAAATTTTCGGAGTCAACTTTACGTTTCCAGGTTTGTATACACCATGTACATTCCCAAACGCTGCAGCAATGGTAAAACGAGGACTAACTTTCATTAATTCTTCGTATGCAAAAGCTACCTCATCTGGTTGTGTATATAATTTAGAACTATCTACATCCGAATTATCTACTCCGTCTTCTTCTCCACCGGTAATACCTAACTCAATCTCTAACGTCATACCGATTTTAGACATACGTGCTAAATATTCTTTACAGATTTCGATATTTTCTGCAATTGGTTCTTCCGAAAGGTCAATCATGTGTGAAGAATACAAAGATTTACCAGTTTCTGCATAAAATTTCTCCGAAGCATCTAATAAACCATCGATCCAAGGCAATAATTTTTTCGCTGCGTGATCGGTATGTAATATAACTGTTGCACCATATAATTCAGCCAAAGCGTGAACTTGTTTTGCTCCAATTACTGCTCCAGCAATTGCTGCTTTTTCGTCTGTATTATCCAAGGATTTTCCTGCATTAAACAAGGCACCACCATTTGAAAACTGAATAATTACAGGTGATTTTAATTTAGCAGCAGTTTCTAACACTGCATTTACTGTACTTGAACTTGTAACGTTCACCGCAGGAAGTGCAAAGCCTTTCTCTTTTGCGTATTGAAATATTTTTTGCACCTCATCTCCAGTAGCAACCCCTGGTTTAATCGAATGACTCATAGTTATAAATTTGTGTTTTCGGGTACAAAAATAGTGATTTTGGTTTTGAAATACAAGGTGATGGAAGTAGATGTTTTGAACAAAAAAGTCACCTTACATGGTCCATACTTACATCTAATAGTCAGTGTATATTTGACTGGAACGGTTGAGGATCTCAGCGAAATTTACAGTTTATGTTTATTTATATAGATATGTTTTATTTATTACTTTGTAGGGATAGGGCATGCCCTATCCCTACAAAGTAATAAAACAATTAAACTATTAATCTATTTTTTACCTACCTCCACTTCACACAATTTTACAGCCTCTACTAAATCAACAACCCCACCTGTTACAGATAAATCGCTAAATCGTGTGGTATTTTCTGTTCCTGGAATAATTTGTTTCGTTTTACCATAATACTTAGCAGATAAAAGTATGTTATTTTTGATTTGTAGCATCGTTAAACTTGGAAAGTAAGACTTTAATAACGCTGCAACACCTGCAACCATTGGAGCAGCCATGGAAGTTCCATCGTATTTTTTGTACATGCTTTTCGGAATTGTACTGTAAATATCTTTACCCGGAGCAAAAACATCCACTTGAACTTTACCATAATTGGAAAAATCTGCTGCCAAATGTTTTTTAGCATTTTTTGTAGATGCACCGATGGTTAGAAATAATGGCAATTTCTCTTTTTGAAACGTATATAAAGGTGTTGGGAAATTTGGTTCAACATCTATATTTTTGCTGTCATTTCCAGCAGCATGTACTAACAACACATCTTTACTACTTGCATATGCCAAAGCTTCGTATACTTCTTTTTGAAATGGTGAATACCCTTTTCCAAAAGACATATTGATGATTTTAGCGCCATTATCCACAGCATATCGAATGGCTAAAGCAACATCTTTATCTTGTTCATCGCCATTAGGCACTGCACGTAACACCATGATTTGTGCATTGTCTGCAATTCCATTTAAACCTAAATTATTGTTTCTTATCGCCGCGATAATTCCTGCAACATGTGTTCCATGGTTGGAATCCTTTCCTTCCACGTTATTATTTCCATATTTTACTTGCGTAAAATCACTTGGTATGTCATCCACAAATTCACGATCATTATAGTCTATATTTAACTGGTATTTCAATGCCGCATTCACTTGTTCTGTTTGTTCTTCGATCACTTCTAAATTTAAACCTCCATTCAAAATTGCTTCCGCTAACATCTTCACCTCTTTTCCTTCCGCATCTGTAGGTTTCCATTTTTCCAAATCTTCCAATGTATAATCTGGTTTTCCTAAAATCTGTGCTACTACCTGAGGAATATATTTTATTAGCATTGGTAGTTGCTCGTATTGTTTTTGATATCCCTTATACTCTGCAACTTCACTCGACACTTCATTTTTCACCTTCAAATAAAATGCATATTCGTCTCTATCTTCTTGTTTGATTTGACTTTCCTTTAATCGCTCATATTTATCTCTTAAGGCACGATACATACGTACTTTTTCAAAACACGCATACTCTTGCATTTCTCCTTTTGCGTTTCCTAAAAAATTCCACCCATGAATATCATCTACATATCCATTCCCATCATCATCGATTTGGTTATTCGGAATTTCTTTTGAATTTGTCCAAATTTTACCAACTAAATCTTCGTGTTCACAATCCACTCCAGAATCGATAACTGCAACTAAAACAGGCGTGGATGGTTTATTCGCTAATAATAAATACGCTTTTTCTGTATGCAAACCCACAGCATCCGTATTGTGCCAATTCTTTTGTTCTACGTTTACTTGTCCAAAAATCTTACCTGCTACTAGGAAAGCTAAAATACCAATGCCAAACTTCATTTTACCTTGTTTAATTTTAAACGCCTTTATTATTAATTCACCTTATCTCCAGAGAGAAACATGTCCAGTATAGGTTTCCAATTTCTCTAGAATATTAACTACCTGAATTTTATATGTATATATATCATTTGGCGAGAGCACGCCATTATAGGTTCCATCCCAACGTGGGCGCATGTCGCGCGAATAATAAATTTCTTCTCCCCAACGATTGAAAATTGAAAATTCCACCGTAACTACCGAAGTAAGCACTGGCATAAAATAATCGTTAACCCCATCCCCGTTTGGAGTAAATGCGTTTGGAATATACAAAGAATACGGATAATATATTTGTAATTTTTGGGTGGTAGAATTTTTACACCCTGCAGAATCTTGTATCGTTAACGTTACATCATACACACTAGAATCTGTGTATACCACCGATGCATTTCGAGTTTCTGCTATGCTGCCATTACCAAACTCCCAAGTATATTTAGGATACTTTGGAGAATGATTAATAAAATCAATAGATTGATTTACAATTGGTGTTCCAAAATAACTAAAACTCACAGGCGGTTTATTCACGTATACAGTAACTGTGTCACGAACTGTAAAGGTTTTACATTCATCCCCCACAAACACAAAATATTCACTGGAAGAAACTGGTTTAACAACCATTGAGTTCGTAGTATCGTTTGATGGAATCCATGTAAAGGTATATTTACCCAATCCTCCTGTTGCACTTGCGAAAAGCACTGCTGAATCTCCTTTACACACAGTAGTATCTGGTGAAATCTTGGTGATTAAAGGTGGACTTGTTATCGTATAAAGAAAAGAAGTACTTGTTTTTTCCCCGCATCGATCGGTAACGGTTACCGTATAATTCGTAGTTTTAGGTGGTTTTACCATCGCTTCTTGATGGACATCTACTATTTTTTTGCCATCGCTCCAGGCATAGGTATAAAAACCTGCACCTTCGGATGCATTTGCCATTACTTTAGTGGGTAAATACGGACAAATTTCGGAAATATTCGCAAGAGGCGCAACGCGTAATGGTTTGTATTTCATTACAATCACCGTATTTGTTTTTTTCGTCGTGTTAAAACAAACATCCGATACAGATACATCGAATTGTTGCGTACTTGTAGGTGAAACACTTATCGCAGTTTTCTTGTCTCCAGTATTCCAAAGGTAGGAATACGGCTCTAACCCACCGGTACAAATTGGATTTAAAGTAACGATTTCCCCTTCGCAATATACCGTATCATCCAGCATCGTAATTTTTATTGGTTCAATATCTTTAATGTATAACACCTTTTTCTCTGCATAGGTATTTCCACAAGCATCCGGAAACATTAGATCGATGATTATGGAATCTAACCCTTCTTTTATATTATCTTGAAGGGTAGTAATATCAAATGATACGGAATCTTTTCCAACAGGTAAAATCAATTCGCTAGGAGTAGAAGTGGTATAATCTACACCTATAGAAGCAGAACCTTTGTAGATAATAGGTATTTTATACGCTATATTTTTGGATCCGGGTAATTTTCGCACGGTAATTCTGCCAGAAGTACACCCTTCTGCCATTGTGATAGTATCTTTAAAAAATTCTTTGGATAATTTTTGAGTTGCAACTAAATCCACTTTTGCAGATAAACTATTTGCTTGTAAAAATAAACCAGAATCAAATGCAGCATCCCCAACATCCGCAATCGTGATGGTTAAAGTATATGTTTTACCACACTCTACGCGAGACATGGCTGTTAATACACGCGTAAACCCATCGTATTGCACTGTTTGACCAAATTTATTATTCACATAATACTTTGCATTCGGGCTACCTTGATCGTTTACATTATTAATGGTTACAGGCGTACCATTGGGTAATAATGCGATGTTTTTTTGTCCGGTAATTCCTGGACCTGCAATAAAAAAAGCGAATAAATCATTAAATTCTGAACCAACAAACTCTGGATATTCTTCTGAACCAAAAACATAATTAAACTTCACGGTATCCGCCATCGGGATAAATTGAATTTCTAAAGACGCAGCATTAAAGGTACTTTTCGGTGAATTTCCAGAAGGAGTTTCCTTCGCAATAATTTGATCTAATAAATAATTTCCCAAAAATCCATTGTCCATCCCTGCAGAGGCAGAATTATTAGGACCTCGCGGCCCATCATTTCCGATAACAGTTCCAGTTGTCATAACTATTCCACTTTTGAGACCAATATTTGATTTGGAACCATCAAAGAATCCTAGAGCAACTGAAGCACCATTGTATTTAATGTTTGAAACTTTTACCCCTGGTCCCAACAAAACATTTTGTACCAAATTGTCTGCATTATCTACCTTGGTCATTAATTGCGCGCGCGCTTGAAAAGTGAACATAAGTATCCATAGTAAAACGCATTTTACGGCATTCGATGTACGATGGAACTTTGTTTTCTTCATATTACATTCCTTGCATATTACACAATGAAAAGTAGAAACCTTTCTTATCAATCAATTCATTGTGCGTTCCTTGTTCGACAATTTTTCCTTTTTGTAAAACGACAATTAAATCTGCATTTTTTATGGTACTCAATCGATGCGCAATAACCAATGAAGTTCGATTTTGCATTAATTTTTCTAAAGCATCTTGCACTAATTTTTCACTTTCTGTATCTAACGCAGAAGTAGCCTCATCTAGTATCAAAATCGATGGATTTCGTAATACCGCACGTGCGATACTTACTCTCTGTTTTTGTCCACCAGATAATTTATTTCCACGTTCTCCAATATTCGTATCATAACCATTCTCCAAAGACATAATAAAATCATGAGCATTGGCGATTTTTGCTGCTTCGATAATTTCTTCCTCTTTTGCGGTGGTCAATCCAAAAGCGATGTTATTTCGCACCGTATCGTTGAATAATATGGATTCTTGAGTCACCATACCTATATGACTCCTTAAATCGGTAATAGATGCGTCTTTTATGTTAACATCATCAAATAAAATCTCCCCTTCTTGGATGTCATAAAAACGAGGTAATAAATCAGAAATGGTAGATTTTCCACTTCCAGACTCCCCTACTAATGCAACCGTTTTACCTTGTGGAATATATAAATCAATATCTTTCAATACCCATTCCTCTTTATATTTAAAACGAATGTTTTTATATGTAATTCCATTTTTTAATACCGGAAGTGGAATCGGATTTTCTGATTCATAAATTTTCTCATCTGCATGTAAAATTTCATTGATTCTATCCTGTGACACTTCGGCTTTATTCAGTGCTCCAATATTGAATGCGATACTCGAAATTGGTCGTAATAATTGGGAAAAAACAATAATAAATGTCAAGAACTCCTCTCCAGTTAATTTGGAAGCACTCTGCGTATCCAAGATCATATTTCCACCATACCAAACAATTCCCATCAATACAATGGATCCTAAAAACTCATTTAAAGGAGAGGATAAATCTTTTTTTCTAAATGTTAAAGTCGTTAATTTTTGATGCTTCAGATTAATCGTAGCGAAAATAGAATTCACATATGGAACAGCATTAAACGCTTTTATAATACGTATTCCGGATAAATTTTCTTCCAATACAGAGAAAAGGACCCCCATTTGTTCTTGTTGATTTTTTGCGGTACGCTTTAAACTTTTACGAATTAACGCGATAATTAACGCAGAAATCGGCAACAAAATCAAGGAGAATAAGGTTAAGGAAGGACTCCAATAAATCAACACTGCTAAATATGTAATTAACGAAATTGGTTCTCTAAAAATTAATTCCAACATGGCAATTACAGCGACTTCAATTTCATTAGCATCGGAATTCATACGCGACATGATATCTCCTTTTTTCTCATTCGTATAAAAGGAAAGTGGTAATTTCATTGCTTTTTGAAACAATTTATCGCGCAAATCACGTACTACCGCCATGCGTAATTGAGATTGATGAAATACAGCCATGTAGCGAAATAAATTCTTAAAAAAGAAAGCAAAAAGCATGGTAATACAAATGAACAATAAGGCATCTTTCGGATCCCGTAGTACCATTTGTTGCATTTCGTACTGAAAAACCTTCGAGCAATACGTGAAAAAATCTAAAAATCCTCCGTGGTAGAAAGGTTGTGCAACCAATTCTACTTTCTCTTTCGGATCTCTAAATAATAATTGTAGAAATGGTATAAATAATACCAATGAAATAAGGTTAAAAATGACAAAAAGTAAGTTGGAAACAATCACTAATACAGCTGTTCCCTTATATTTAAATGTCTGTCTGTAAATTTCTAATAATGCTTTCACTAAAATTTGCTTGCTTTTAAATATTCAAAAATACTACGATCTCCCTCGGTAAATGTAACATGGCGACGTTCCATCATTGCTTCTGCCACTTGGATTGCTTTCTCTAAATCAAACGGAACCACTCCTTCTGCTCCTCCCCATGTAAAGGACTTTACATTTTTATCCGGAAATCCTGCGCCATAGATATTTGTAGAAACTCCTACAACCGTTGCCGTATTAAACATCGTATTGATACCGCTCTTACTGTGATCTCCCATGATTAATCCCATAAACGTAATGTCGGTGTTCTCCATTTTCTCGGTTTCGTAGGAATACGCTTTTACGGTGGAATAATTATTCTTCAAATTGGAAGAATTCGTATCTGCTCCCAAATTACACCATTCCCCAAGAACTGCATTTCCCAAAAATCCGTCGTGTCCTTTGTTCGAATATGCTTGAAAAACTACATTATTCACCTCACCACCAACGCGACAATGAGGTCCAATGGTTGTTGGACCGTAAATTTTGGTTGCTAACTTCACACAGGCTTCTTCCCCTAGTGCAAAAGGCCCTCTAATAATCGATCCTTCCATCACTTCCGAATTTTCCCCTAGGTAAATTGGTCCAGTGCGCGTATTCAAAATACATCCTTCGATTTTCACTCCTTCCTCCACAAATAACTGGTTAATATCCCCAATAATTGTGTTTGTTTTTGAGATTTCACAGGATGTTCTATCTTCCGTAAGAAAATTAAAATCAGCAGGTAACACTTCACCATTGCGTTGAAAAATATCCCACCGATTTTCGAGAATCACCAAGGGTTCACCAACATAGTTAATCTTGTTCGTAGGATTTTGTCCTACTTCCAAAATCCATGTTTCTCCATACATCAATACATCTCCTTCGGACAATTGGTATGCGATTGCCACTAATTCTTCTGATGGAATTACTGCCGCATTGATTCTCCAGGTATACGTGTTTGTTCCAGGAAATTTCGTTTGTAAGTAATCTTCCGTTTCAAAAAAGATTTCAGCTTCCGGACACAATTCTTCCCAACGCTCATCGTTTGTTAGAATCCCGATACGTAGATTTCCCAACGGACGAGTCAATGTCAGTGGTGCGAAGCGTAAGTGTAAGCCGTTATCTGCGAGTAGTAATTTCATTGTTTTTCTTACATTTTATTTTATAAAATGGGGATGCTGTATTACAGCATCCTTACTGCATCTCTTTTTTTGTTAATCCCAACGAAATTAACCAAAGTCCAAAGTACGTAAGGATTCCATTTACAATCAGTAATTCATAGCCAAACTTGTAGCCGTTTAACATTTTTTCGGAGTTGCTCGCGATGTAAAAACAGATAATTGGCGCTAAAACACAAATTATCAAGGAATAACGATCACGAATTTGGCGTTTGGTAAAAATTCCAAATGTAAATAATCCAAGTAAAGGTCCGTAGGTATACGATGCTATTTTTAAGATCGTTCCAATTAAATCACTGCCTGGATTTTTCGAAATATACACTTCTGTCCCCAGAATAATAAACAAAAACAAGAGGGAAAAAGCGATGTGTACATACAATTGTAAGCGCTTTTTTTGTTTCTCGTCGCGCTTATAGAAATTTAAGAAGTCGACACAAAAACCGGTCGTCAATGCCGCTAACGCACTATCTGCAGAAGCATACGAAGACGCTGTGATTCCAAGCAAGAAAAACACCCCCGCAATGGTTCCGAAACTACCAAGCGCCAAAGTTGGGAAAACATGGTCTGTTACCACGTTCCCTTCTTTCATCGGTAAAGCAATTCCTTTTTGATTCGCAAAAACATACAAAGCACCACCTAAAATTAGGAACAAGAAGTTTACAAACACCAAAATTGTGGTAAACGAATACATATTTTTCTGTGCGTCTTTCAAGGACTTACAGGTCAAGTTTTTCTGCATTAAATCTTGGTCTAAGCCGGTCATGGCAATCGCTAAAAACATTCCACCAAAAAATTGTTTTGGGAAATACAAAGTCGAATTTACGTCGTCGAAAAAGAATATTTTGGTCATCGAATTTCCTGCCTCTGTTTTAGTTTTGGAGATTAGATCAAACAGTCCAAAAAGATTGACATCCAATACATTTGCAATTACAGCGGTACATAAAATCACCGCACTTATCAAGAAAAACGTCTGGAACGTATCGGTGTACACAATCGTTTTGATTCCGCCTTTAAAGGTATACACCCAAATCAAAGCAACTGTTACGAAGGCTGTCACCCAATAAGGAACCCCTAAATCTTGAAATAAAAACAATTGGAGTACAAAAGTTGCCAAATACAAACGGATGGCGGAACCCAAGGTTCTAGAAAGAATGAAAAATCCTGCTCCTGTTTTATAGGTCATAAACCCAAATCTTTCTTGTAAATATTGGTAAATCGACACCACATTCATGCGGTAATAAATGGGCATCAACACTTTAGCGATCACCAAATACCCAAGTACATATCCCAATACGATCTGGAAATACGCCATACTTTCGTGTAACACTTTTCCTGGAACTGAGATGAAAGTCACCCCAGAAAGAGACGCACCTATCATCCCAAAAGCCACTAAATACCATGGACTTTGTTTGTTTCCGGTAAAAAAAGTTTCTGAGTCGGTATTTCTGGATGTTAGATAGGCGATTAAAATCAGTACTAAAAAGTAGGAAATCAGTACGGTAGCGACTAAAGTTGGGGTCATTTGTGTTTGTTAAAATATAACTGCTAAGGTAATTATTAATTTGGAGCCCTTCGACAAGCTCAGGGTAAAATTTGCAAATTAATGAGGTATGTAATGAAGCGTGAAGTTAGAATGAAGAAGGGGTTACGATTGAGAGATTGAGTAAAATGGTTGGGTTGGTAGGGATATTGAGAGACCTGCGGTCATGGGAGAAGTGTAAGGATGGCGATTGTGTTGAGGTTTATGAGGAATTTAACACAAAGTACTCGGAGATTTTTTTGACGAATGGAATTGATAGAGGGCACAGAGGGATCTAACTGTGTTAGATTTTTTTTGGGGGGGAATTTGAAAATT
>CANFHU010000027.1 GCA_947446925.1 Flavobacteriia bacterium | reverse complement strand
CAACAAGCTTTTGAAATAACAACACTTAATTTGAAAGAAAACAAACTAAATCTTTCATTATCTGCATATCCTAACCCTGCACAAACTCAACTTATTTTACATATTGGGAACTACAACCAAGAAAAATTACAATACAACATAGTTAGTTCAGAGGGGAAATTATTGAGCCAAGGTAATATTCAAACAATTGAAACAATAATTGATTTACAGTATTTACCAAAAGCTATGTATTTCATAGAAGTACAAGATCAATCAACTAAAATACAAACATTTAGCATAATCAAAAATTAATATTATGAGGAAATTATACTCTATTGTAGCATCATTGATTTTAACAATTTCAATTTATGCACAAGCCCCACAACAATTTAGTTACCAAGCTGTTGTTAGAGGTGTAAACAATGAATTGTTAGTCAACAAAACTGTTGGAATGAGGATTAGTTTGTTGCAAGGATCTAATACTGGAAATGCTGTATATATTGAAACGCATACTCCTTTATCCAATGCTAATGGATTAGTTAGTATTGCTATCGGTAACGGAACGCTGGTAAGCGGAACATTTGCAAATATTGATTGGTCAAAAGGCCCTTATTTTGTAAAAACAGAAACAGATGTAGCAGGAGGTATAAACTATACTTTAATTACTACTAATCAATTGTTGAGTGTGCCGTATGCTTTGTTTGCTGCAAATAGTCAAATTGGTCCAAAAGGAGATGTTGGTCCTCAAGGTCCAGCAGGTTCAAGTAAAGATGAACAGAAACTATCTGTTTCATTTTCAGGAGATACATTGTATTTACAAAATGGAGGATATGTTATTATTCCGGGTATAAGTTCAGCAAATCCAAAACCTAAGACTACAAGTGGATATGGTCCAAATATTACAGATATAGATGGAAATACTTATAAAACAGTTTATATTGGAACACAACAATGGATGGGTGAGAACCTAAAAACAACAAAATATAATGATGGAACATCAATTGCTAACATAACTGATAATAGCCAATGGATACAAGCTAAAACTGGTGCATGGTGTAATTATGATAACAATGCAAATTATGATGCAACTTATGGTAAATTATATAACTGGTTTGCTTTAAGTCCTACAAATAATGGAAACAAGAATGTTTGTCCTACAAATTGGCATGTTCCTTCAAATACAGAATGGTCTTCTCTTCAAGGCTATTTAGGAGGATCTTACAGTGCTGGAGGAAAAATGAAAGAAGCAGGTTTACAACATTGGCTAAGCCCAAACACATCTGCAACAAATAACTCTTTATTTACTGGACTTCCAGGAGGATTTCGTGCTGGTAGTTTTGGAAATTTTGGATATATGGGGTACTGGTGGAGTTCTACGCAATCAAGCTCAACAAATGCATACAACTATGTACTTCTAAGTACCTCAGAAGGCGTGAGTAGCTCAGCAGGTGGAACTTTTTATGGAATGTCTGTTAGATGCATAAAAGATTAATGCATAACAACAACTGTCTTAAAAATAGGCTAATAATTAAAAACTAAAATTATGGAAAAAATATTATCTCTGCTATTGGTTATAGCATTGGTTAGCTGTAAGAAAGCAAACACGAGTCCTAACAACAGCTCAAATAGTAGTACAACAAATAATACAACTAATAATTCCAAGTGCAATATCAATGATACCTGTTGGGTTAATTATGAAAATATACAAAATGCCACAAGTGTTGAGATTGACAAAAATGATACAAAATGGTTTGTTGCTGTAGGAGGTTTATATTCTTTTGATTCCAAATGGAATTATTTTGCTTGCTCTAATTACTTTTTTAATCAGTTGGTGGTAAATCCAATAAATATGCAAAAAAAATTATACGGTATTTATGGTGGTCTTACAACTTTTGACGGAACAACTTTCAATTATCAAGACTCTATTAATCATATGTATCTATCAGTTGTTGCGGCACAATATGATGATCAGGGTAATTTGTGGATTGTAAACGGACTTAATTCAAATTCTCATAATGCTAATTTAATTAATGTAAATAATAGTACTATAAATTTTAATTTAAATAAATATACTGGAGTATTAGTAAGCAAAATGAAATATCATAATAATCAATTATGGATAGCAGGTAGTTATAATGGCTTGATAAAATATGATATTGCTCAAAATAAAGTAACAGAGACATTTAATCAGTCTAATTCTATGATTGGCAGTAATCAGATTGTGGATATGGTTTTTGATAATCTAGGAAATCTTTGGGTAGCAACAGAGGAAGGAGGTATAAGTAAGTATGATGGTAAAATATGGGAGAATTTTAATTCTGTAAATTCTGGTTTAATTAATAATATGACAACCTCAATTGCTGTTGACAAGTTTAATAATATTTGGGTAGGAACAGCAAAGGGGTTGTCAAAATATAATAACTCAAATTGGACAAATTATACTCCATTAAATAGTAAAATACTAGATTATGGAATCGGAGATATTGCAGTTGACAAACAAGACAACAAATGGATAGTTACAGGAGAAGGTGTTTCTAAATTGAGTAAAACAAAAACTAATTGAATTTTAAAACAGTAACTATGAAAATAATAGTATCACTGCTCTTAATTACAGCGCTTTTAAGCTGTAAGAAAACTACAAATACACCAACTAATAATCAAATAGGAATTGCTTATGCAGGTGGAACGTATACAGCAGGATCAATTGGGTCATTACATTATTCAGACTATCCCTATACAGATCCAAATGCAACCATAGATGTTAAATACATTGATAGTTTTAAACTAGATTTTACTATAAACACCAAATTAAATCTACCAAATTATCTCAAGCACTTTACTGCTGATTTTAAGCAATATGTTTATGAAACTAAGGATGCAGCAAAATATCTTGGAATTGCTATTAAAAAAGATTCAGATTCTATTCAAGGAGGTAGTTTTGGATTAGATATTTACACAAATCAAACTATTTTAACATTTAATTTATTATCAAAAAAAGGGCTAAAACAGCTAAAAATTAGTGGTTTTCAAAGGAAAAATTAGTGAAATATTTATTTTATACTTAAATAAAAAATAGTAGTCAAGGAAGTATTTTAAAATCTAACTGAATACTAACAAACGATAACTTACACTTCTTCCTCCTGCTTCTGCTTTCTCCAAAATACCATGTTGTATTAATTCGTTGATATCACGAATGGCAGAATCTTTGGAACATTTTGTAATTTTTGACCACTTTGAAGAATTGAGGTTGCCATCAAAACCATCGAGTAATTTGTTTAACATGATTTTTTGTCGCGCATTCAAATGGATTTCGCTATGGATATTCCAAAAGTGTGCCTTTGCTAAAATACGACTTAATAGTTCCTCCGAATTTTTCAAAGAACGCGCCAAACATTCTAAAAACCAAAGTATCCATCGCGTAATGTCTAACGAACCTTCTTGGGTACTTTCTAGTATTTCATAGTAATATTTACGTTCGATTCTAATTTGCGCAGACATACTGTAAAACCGTTGATTGCTTTTGTCGGAGCGTGCTAATAATGTATCTGTCAAGGCACGTGCAATTCGTCCGTTTCCATCGTCAAATGGATGTATGGTTATAAACCAAAGGTGCGCAACGGAGGCTTTAAGTACTAAATCTAACTGATTTTCCTGGTTATACCACTCTAAAAAACGGTGCATTTCTTGTTCAATTGTAACGGAATCTGGTGCTTGAAAATGAACGCGCTCTTTTCCTATACCACCCGAAACAACCTGCATTGGTCCGGTACTATCCTGGCGCCAATCGGCTACCCGTATCGGATACATCCCACTTCTTCCTGTTGGAAAAAGTGCTGCATGCCAGTTAAACAATCGTTCTTTCGTTAGTGCTTGAAAACAATTTTGGGTCGCATCCAGCATCATTTCCACAACGCCATCTACATTTCGCTCCGAATCAATGGCACCTGCTAATTCAATCCCAAGCCGACGGGCAATCGAAGAACGAACTTCCTCGGTATTTAATATTTCCCCTTCAATTTCAGAAGTTTTTAATACATCAAGCGTTAATGTATCTAACAGCGCTTCGTTTTTCAACTGAAAACCCAAAGATTCCATTTTACCCATTAAACGACCTTGCAAATTCCTTACTTCACTCAATAGTGGAATTAATACATCATTTCGCCAAGTAAAATAGGGCCAATCAGGTTTTTGATAGATATATGATTTTATTCGTTGCATAATATGCGTTAAATATACGCATTATTCGACGCAAATTATCTAATCGTTGCATTATTCGCTATGAATAAGCGCTGTAATCGTTGCAAAAACGATTTTTAATATATTTAAGATCTTCTAATCTGCAATCTTCTAATCTACAATCTACTAATCTACTAATCTGCAATCTACTAATCTGCAATCTTCTAATCTAAAATCTTCTAATCTGCAATCTACTAATTTGCAATCTTCTAATCTACAATCTGCTAATCTACAATCTGCTAATCTTCAAATCTTCAAATCTTCAAATCTTCAAATCTTCAAATCTTCAAATCTTCAAATCTTCAAATTTTCAAATCTTCTAATCACCTCGTTTCTCTAATCGCTCTCAAAATAATATCTCCCGCTTTTTTCATTTCTTCTTCCGTAATTGTTAGGGGAGGAGACAAACGGAAACTGTATGGATGCGATAAAAACCAAAAACTGATTAATCCCAATTCTAGGCAACGTTTTACGACTTTTTCAACGCGTTCAAAGGATTCCATGTCGAAGGCAAACATCATACCCACACGACGGATTTCTTTGATTTCTTGTTCAGTTGCGAGTAGGTCAACCAGTAATTGTCCTAGGCGATCCACTTCTTGGTAATCCACTTCGGATGTTAATACTTCTAAAAAAGCATTGGCACTGGCTGCAATGACAGGGTTTCCTCCAAATGTAGTGATATGACCCAACATTGGGTTGTAGGTGAATTCGTTTAAATTCTCGTGCGAAGAAACTAAAACTCCGATAGGTAATCCACCACCAAGTGCTTTTCCTAAGGTAAGTGCATCCGGAACAATGCCTGTACGTTCGAATGCGAAGGTGCGTCCAGCGCGACCCATGCCACATTGAATTTCATCGAAGATGAGTAAGGCACCAACCTCGTTACATTTGTTTCTAAGTGCAGTTAAAAATGCGAGGGAAGATTCACGTACACCTGCATCTCCCTGAATGGTTTCTAGTATGACTCCTGCTGTTTTGGATGTGATTTGCTCTAAATCTTGTATGTTATTGTGTTGTAAAAAGCGTACATCTGGTAATAAAGGGCGAAACGCTTGTTTTTTGACTTCATTCCCAGAAATACTCAAAGAACCATTGGTACTCCCATGGTAGGAACCACGAAAAGAAACAATTTCCGTTCTACCAGTGACACGTTTCGCAAGTTTGATAGCTGCTTCGTTGGCTTCCGTACCGGAATTTACTGGATATACACAGTTTAAATTTGCAGGTAGGAGGGAAGTCAATTTTTGACACAAGGCCAAGGTACTGTCTTGTATGTATTCGCCGTATACCATGACATGCATGTGCTTGTCGACCTGGTCTTTAATGGCTTGTTTGATTTTTGGATGGGAGTGTCCGACATTACTTACCGCAACGCCGGCAATCATATCCATGTATGCTTTTCCGGATTTATCGTAAATGTAGATTCCTTCGGCGGACGCCACATCGATTAAATAAGGGTAAGGATTCGTTTGACCTTGTGTGGATAAGAAGGAAGATTCTGTTGACATATTAACCTTATTTCGATTGTTATTTTAATGAAAAAACAATGGTTTTAAGCTTCCTCCCTTGAGGGAGGATTGAGGAGGGTGACTTTTATTAAATACAACTAGATAATATTTTAGTGAACAAAAGTAATTTCACCTCCCTTAATCTTCTTGCGCTAATGCTTGGTCTTCGAAAGCAAAGCTTTCTCTCCTCAAGGAGGGAAACGAATACCCGTAATTAGATATTAATTTTATTTAATATTTTTTATCAAACAAAATTTATATAATATTAATTTATTTTCTTTTAATCACCTTCAAACAAGCATCCACTACATCTTGTGCGTCGATGTGGTATTTCGTCATTAATTCCATTGGTGTTCCACTTTCTCCGAAAGAGTCGTTGACAGCCACATATTCTTGTGGTACTAAGAATTCTGTTGTAATTACTTGTGCTACAGAATCACCTAAACCACCAGCACGCATGTGCTCTTCCGCAGTTACCACACATTTTGTTTTAGCCAATGATTTTAGTAAAGTTTCTTTATCTAAAGGTTTGATGGTATGCATGTTGATTAATTCTACGCTCACCCCTTGTGCTTCTAATACTTTTGCAGCTTCAATGGATTTCCAAACTAAGTGTCCACACGCAACGATTGTCACATCTGTCCCTTCGATTAATACATCTGCTTTACCGATTTTGAATTCCGCATCTGGTTTGATGAAAATAGGCATTACCGGACGACCAAAACGTAAATATACCGGTCCTTCGTGTTCTGCAATTGCTAAAGTTGCTTGTTTAGTTTGGTTGAAATCGCAAGGTACCACAACCGTCATATTTGGTAACATCTTCATCATTCCGATGTCTTCCAAAATTTGGTGTGTTGCACCATCTTCCCCCAATGTTAAACCAGCATGTGAAGCACAGATTTTAACATTTTTATTGGAATAAGCAACCGATTGACGAATTTGATCATACACACGTCCAGTTGAAAACGCTGCAAATGTTCCTGTGAACGGAATTTTACCACCGATAGTCATACCAGCAGCCATACCAATCATATTTGCTTCCGAAATACCTGCTTGAAAGAAACGTTCTGGAAAATCTTTAACAAAAGCATCCATTTTTAACGAACCGATTAAATCCGCACAAAGTGCTACCACTTCGTTGTTACTTTTTCCAAGTTCATGTAATCCTTCGCCAAATCCAGAGCGAGTATCTTTGTTTCCAAAAATTTCAAATTCAATCATGCTTATAAATTTAAAGAGGTTGTTTTATTTGATAATATTCTAAAGTCTTGTTCGTAGGAATAGATCGAAGATTTGATACTTTTCATACGGTAAGAAATTTTGTATTGTCCTGGTTGTAAGTTCCATTGACCCGTTAAAGATTGACCATCTAAGTTGCAAACCCAATCCCATTTTCCTTGTGTATTTAACACGAAAACTTGTCCGATGGTAGGATTATTACATTTATACATAAATAATCCAGGTGCTTCAAATTCGATGTTTGTCGTGCTACTTTGATTTACCTGTACCGTAAAGTATAAACGAGGAAGCGTAAGCACTTCGACCGTATATTTACCTACGATGTATTTTTCCGATTCATTTAAATCTTGCACATTTAGGGTGGTTGGTTCGTTTGCTAGCATTACACGGCTTTCGATATCATACGATCTAGAAGCGTTATTTAATCGGCAACGAATGTATCCTTGAGGTGCATCCACAGGAATTACGTTATGCGTATTTTTCTTGATAGTAATATCAATTACTTCTCTACGCGGTAAGGTGTTGACTACCAAATCATATTTAATCGAAGGATCTAAAATTAATGTATCCGGATTACCATAGCGATTAATGGTATGTTGCATGGTATATTTCATCTGATTTGTACCAGCCTTATAAAAGAACATGGTAACATCTGTTTCGGATGGTTTACCTGTTATGTCTTTTAAATCTACTTCAACCGTTGTATTAACCAATGCTTTGTTTACAACACTTTTTAAGGCGTTTTTAAAAGCGCTTTTAGATTCTGCTTCCGAGTAACTTCCGATACATTTAAATTGTTCTAAATACGAAAGATCTAAACCTAAACCGATTACAAAAGGGGTAACCACCACACCTTTATCATGCAGTTTTTTAGCAATTACACATGGATCATTATCACATGCTTCTAATCCATCGGTGATTAAGATGATGATATTCCGTGAATTCATATCTGGAAAATCTTCCGCTGCTGCTTCTAACGAGCGCGCAATGGGCGTCGTTCCTTTCGCTTTGATTGTTTTAATCATTCCTTTTACCCGACCATAATTATCTTTGGCAAAAGGAACTTCTAATTTGGTATCGTTACAATCTTGAAAGGTAGCAGTAATAGGAGATTGGTGTCCATATACACGCAAAGCAATTTCTAAATTTTCACTTCCAACAAGGCTATCTACCGCTTGTGCAAGTAATTCTTTCGCTGCTTCAATACGTGTTTGATTGTCACTCCAAGTTGCATTCATACTGTTAGAAGCATCCAAGATAAATAGGATACGGGTTAGTTTCTCTTGTCCAAAAGAAACAAGGGAAAAACAAAAACAAAGTATGAAAAGTAACTTTTTCAATTAGTAATCTCCTAGTGTTTCATCTAATTGCGCTAAAGCGGAAGCAAGTTGTTCCGCATTAGGTGCGGAACCATGCCATTTATGTGTTCCTTCCATAAAATCAACGCCTTTACCCATCTCCGTTTTCATAACGATAACCGAAGGTTTTCCTTGACCAGCGCCTGCTTTTGCTTTCGCTATTGTCGCTTTTATTTCATCGATATTATGTCCATCCATTTCATAAACAATCCAACCAAAGGCAGTAAATTTAGCCGCTAAATTTCCAAGATTCATTACATCGTTTACGTCACCATCAATTTGACGACCATTATAATCGATGGTAGCAATCAGTTTGTCTACTTTTTTAGCAGCAGCATAGATCGCAGCTTCCCAGATTTGACCTTCTTGTAATTCACCATCCCCATGTAAGGTGAATACAAATGCATCGTCTCCGTTTAATCTTTTGGTTTCCGCCGCACCAATCGCGTTGGATAACCCTTGTCCTAAAGAACCAGATGCAATACGAATTCCTGGAAGTTTTTTATCTGTACTTGGGTGTCCTTGCAGTTTAGATCCTAAACGACGAAAAGTACCTAAATCAGCAACTGGGAAGTATCCAGCGCGTGCTAGTACACTGTACCAAACTGGAGAAATGTGCCCGTTGGATAAGAAAAATAAATCTTCCCCTTTACCATCCATAGAGAATGGTGCATTGGAATGTTTCATGGAATCAAAATACAAAACGGTTAAGAAATCCGCGCAGCCTAGCGATCCACCAGGGTGTCCTGAACTTACCTGAGCTACCATTCTTACGATGTCTCTTCTAACTTGAGACGCTATGTTTTGTAAATCTTTTGTTTCCATGTAAAAAATATTTGAATGCAAATTTAAGGGTAAAAACAAGAAATAGTCATTAGAATTTAGAATTAATATTCAGAATTAATTAACAATGCTAATTTATACACTTTTGAAACCCAAAATGATTAAAAAAAAATGAATAAATGATTTCAAATTCTTTGGGTATTCCACCTTTTTACATCGCCCAAAAGGGTGGAGAAAAAATCCCTATAGCTTTCGGGACTAGACCTCTATAAAATCAAAGTCAACTATTATAATTGGGTCTTAATTTTTTGTGATTTTGTGTGTTAAGGTTGTGCCGTTACTCTCAATTATAAGTAAATAATTTCCAGAACTTTGATTTTTTAGATCGAGTTGAATTTCGGAAGAAAAAGATTTCTCAGAGATTATTTTACCATCCATATCTACCAATTTTGCTTTCGCATTGAACGGGTTCTTTAATTCAATAGTTATAAAATCTAGGGTTGGGTTTGGGTAGATTAAAATATTTTCGGTTAATGTATCCAAATGATTTGTAAATTCTTCTACTTGATTTACTATAAAATTATTTGGATCAATTTCCAGTACTTCCTTAAAACCTAGTTCTGCTGGGAAAGCAATTTTTTCCGTATTCGAATGTATGTTTATGCGAATGATTGTGTCGGTATTATTTGTTCTACGTATCCGTAAATCTAGTGGATTGGTGAATAGGGGAGTTATGAGTGGGGCAGAAGTTTTTTGTAGCACATGCAATTCACACGAATTATCCGATTTTTGCATAATTTTCGCCGAATAGATTGGGTAACCTTCCCCGTAATACCATTCATTAAAATAATTTGTTAGATCGATGCCCGTAGTTTTTTCGACACTCTTTTTAAAATCTACTGCAGTTGCAGTTTTAAATCCAAATTCTGATTGAAAATTTCTCAATGCCTGGAAGAATAGTTCGTCGTTTTGAACACTATAGCGTAGGGTATGAATGATCGCTGCACCTTTATCATATACAAGTATTCTTGAAAAAATACTATTCTCATTCAAACTGTCTTTTACCCAAGTACTTCCATTGGTAACAGAGAGTACTGAATTATGGATTTTGCTTAATTTTGCAATTTCACTTCCAGGAAATAGTTTTGCGAGCATCAAATACTCTGAATAGGTTGCGAAACCTTCGTTTAACCAGATGTCCGACCAAGATCCACAAGTAACATGGTCACCCCACCATTGGTGTGCTAATTCGTGCGCTACTAATTCGTTATCGAAATACCCTAGAGTGGTCATTGTTTGGTGTTCCATACCTCCGTTGATAGGTGCCATACAGTGTCCGTATTTCTCTTGGTGAAAAGGGTAGAGGGAGAATAAATCCGAGTAATATTCGATGAAATCCGCTGTGCTATTTATTTGATTTTTAAATTTGGATAATGCATTTGGGTAGACATAATTTTGAATAAGAATAGAATCAGCATTTTTTGGATGCGCATATATCGAGTAGTCTGTATAATCCGCCACACAAAAAGAAATTAAATAGTAATCCATTGGTTGCAAGTGTTTCCAGTAAAAACACTTTTGGTTATTAGGTAGGTTTGTTATGCTTTGTAAAATACCGTTTGAACCAGCCATACAAGTATCTGGAACAGTTATTTTAAAGTTTACACTATCTATCTTATCCGTTAAAGATTGTTTGCATGGAAACCATTCATAGGCGGAAAAGGGTTCACTTAGGGTCCAGCTTACGTTTTTGTTCCAAGAAGGGGATTTTTTTTGGCTATAACCTCCACCACCAAAAGGATTAGAGGATTGGTCAGGGGCTTTACCAGTATAGTTTGTAGTTATTGTAAATTTTTCTCCTTTTTTCACATTTACCTTACAATGAATTCCGGTTTTTCGCCAACTATATTTTGCAGTATTTTGATTGAATAAAATGGAATTTATGGTATAGGATGGAAATAATTCAAAAACAACAGTATCTAGATTTTCTTTAGCAATTCCAGTCATTTTAACCGTTCCTTCTAAATTCGTATTCATATTGTTTGCTGTAAGATCGAGGTCATAATGAACGACATCGTATTTTTCCGTTTCTTGAATGAAGTTTAAAGGAAGTGTATTTGATTTTACCTTATGGATGGATGTTTTGGATTTATTGCAGGTAGTTACATTAGTTTGCGCATGCAATTGAACAAATGATAGGATAAAAAGAAATATAAGTGTTTTTTTCATTCTTTTATTTTTTTAAATCTTTGCTTGATAACTATTTTTAGTAGTTTATTTTCAAGTAAAGAATTCATTTGGTGGATATATTGATAAATATATAAAAAAAAGGCTCACTCTATGAGCAAGCCTTTTTAAAAAGTTACGTTTATTTATTTTGTCAAGGTTCCAGCTGGACCGTGATTTATAAGTTCGATATAAAACACCAAAGTTTGGTATGGTTGGATATCGTATTTTTTAGTTTGCGGATTAAACATCCCTTGTTCTCCGTATGCTAGGTGGTATGGTACATATAATTTATACGTTCCACCTTTTTTCATGGTTGGGATTCCTTCTTGCCATCCTTGAATCACATTTGCTAAACCAAAAGGTGTTAAAGGTTGTTTATAAATCTCCACCATGTCGAAAGAACTTTGAAGTGTATCTCCAAGTGCATTCATTAAAATGTAGTGTGCTAACACATCGCCACCTTTGGTTGGATTAGTACCATTTCCTTCTTTGATTGTTTGCACCACAATTCCAGAAGGTAGAATTTTCACCCCAGGTATTTTTTTTGCATCAGACAATAATTTTTCACCATTTAATTTATAGATGTCAAACATGAAATTTTGAATCATCATGCTTTGTTCATCTCTTTTGATAATGGTGTCAGATTTGTGTAGGCCATCTGTAAAACCTTTAATTACCAGTTTTAGGTCGATTTTGTCTAAGGCTTTATTTTTTGTCCAACTAGAATTAAAAATAACACCGGACAATTTACCGATACATTCTGAACCAGTTAAGGCGTGTTGCGCATCAAAAGCACGACCAGAATTACCAAATAATTTTTTGATGGTAACTTCGCAGTCTTTATCAAATGCTTTTTTGTTTTTAAGGCCTTGTTCAAACCCTACGACCATTTTTTCAAGGTCATATTTTGCAAAGTTTGGATCTCCAGATTCCGTAATTGCTCGCGCGTGATCTGCTCCAAGTGCGTAGGAAATACGATCTTTAAACGTAGTTAATTTAACTACCTCTTTATCTTCCGAAGAAGCACAAGCAAACAATAATAAACCTAATGTAGTTAATAGAAAATATTTTTTCATCTATTTAACAGAAATTAATTCCACGTCAAAAATCAACGCCATTAATGGTTCAATTGGTCCACCTGGGTGTGGGTGTGCACCATACGCTAAATCTTGCGGTATGTATAAACGGTATTTAGATCCTTCTTGCATTAATTGTAATGCTTCCGTCCAACCTTTAATTACTTGGTTAACACCAAAAGTTGCAGGCGTTCCTCTTTCTACAGAACTATCAAAAACATTACCGTTGATTAGTGTACCATGGTAATGTACTTCTACTACGTCTGTTGCGCTTGGTGTTTTACCGTTGCCTTCTACAATCACTTCGTATTGTAAACCAGAAGCAGTTGTTGTGATTCCTGTTTTTGCTGCATTTTCAGTTAAAAAAGCCTCGCCTTCTTCTTTGTTTTTAGCAAATTGTTTTTCACTTAATTCTTTCAAATAATTTTGAATAATATCTTGCGCTTCGTTTGGTGTAAACTTTGGTGTTTTATTTTCAAACACATCTTTAATTGCGTTAGATAAAACAGTTGGATCTAATTGATCTAAATTTTGTTCTTTTAAACTAGATGCTACACTTAATCCGATAGCATAACTCACATTATTTAATTCTTCCGTCATAATAGGTTTTTTTTTGAGCACAAATTTACGGATAAGTTTTGAAGTAAAATTCGAAGTTCTTTAAGTAATACCTCTTTAAGTTTAATTTATTTTATTGTAAGTCAGTAATTTATTTACGTTCATCTAAAAAATAAATATTTTTTTATTAACATTTTGTAACTATTTATTAACACCTTCCGTAATAGATAACAAAACCGAGAAATAATTTAAAAGTATATAGTATGATTAATAATGCAATAACCATGGCTGAGCATAAATTAAAAATGCATTTTGAAAAAGGGGAGAGCACTTCATTAAGTATAGTAGAAGTAGCAGAATTAATGGATTTAATCACCTTTGGGAAAACGGCTACAAAACCATTGAATCAATCGATTTTCTTCAGTTTTTCTCATAACTAATTGCGAGAAAGAAAATTAATTTTCAATTAATACAACGAAAAGGTATACTCAAAAGGTATGCCTTTTTTACTGCATAATAACGCCAGAGGCTACTAATTCATCTTCTAAATAAAACGCTGCAAATTGACCAGGTGTTATACCTTTCATTAGTTTATCAAAAAGGACATAATAGCCGCTTTCTTTTTTAACTAAAGTTCCTTTCTGCAATGCTTGACGGTAACGTATTTTAAGTAACACTTCATGTGGAATATTAAGTTTTAATTGAAAGTTTGGGCTTACTACATGAAAGTCTTCCGTTTGGATGAAAAGTGCTTTTCGGTTAAGTGCAAGGTGATTTTCATTTTGTCCGCTAAAAACTAAGTTGTTGACAACATCTAATTGAACAACAAAAGAAGGTTCAGGTCTACCACCAATTTGCAGTCCTTTGCGTTGACCAATGGTATAGAAATGAGCGCCTTGATGTTCTGCAACTACTATTCCATCTGTTTCTTTAAATTCAAAAGGAACTACTAATTTTTCTAAATTTTCAATCGTTGCTTCGATTTGGTGGTATGCGACTAAAGCGGGTAAATTGTTTGGAATCTCGATGACTTTTCCTTTTTTTGCTTCTAATTTTTGTTGTAAGAAAATAGGCAAACTAATTTTGCCAACGAAACATAAACCTTGCGAATCTTTTTTATCTGCGGTAATTAGTCCTTGTTCCGAAGCGATTTCGCGCACTTTCGATTTTTCAAGTTCACCTATTGGAAATAAGGCTTTTGCTAATTGATTTTGATTTAATTGACACAAAAAATAAGACTGATCTTTATTATTATCTTTTCCGGTTAATAATCCAACTGTACCATCTTCTTTTTCAATTTTGCGGCAATAATGTCCAGTTGCAACATATTCTGCGCCTAACTTTTGTGCGGCTTTTAGAAATACATCAAATTTTATTTCGCGATTACAAAGCACGTCCGGATTTGGTGTCCGACCTGCTTGATATTCTGCAAACATATAGTCTACAATTTTGTCTTTGTATTCAGCGCTTAAATCAATAATTTGAAAAGGTATATTTAATTGATTTGCAATTAATAAAGCGTCGTTAGCATCATCTATCCAAGGACATTCATCGGAAAGCGTAACACTTTCATCGTGCCAATTACGCATAAACATTCCAATCACTTCATATCCTTGTTCTTTTAAAAGGTAAGCACTCACACTTGAATCTACACCTCCCGATAATCCTACAACAACACGTTTCATTTATATTATTTATTAAAGACACTTACTATTTCAAAACAACCGTATTTATCGTCAAGTCTAAACTTTTCTAAATCGCTAAAATGATTCATTAAAAGTGTTACAATTGCAAGGGTTTTAACATTACCAGTTCGAATCCAAATAATTTTGGGTGGAAAACCATGTAAAAGATTAAAATCATTGAAATCAGAATCTTGCGTAACAATTATAAAGTCATTGAATTTAGCAAACTCCCAGATTTGAAAATCATTGGCATTCACTAAACTTTCCTTTTTTACATGCGAGGAACCTTCAAATAAATCGGGTAATGCGTTGAGTATTCTGAATGAAATATTTTGATCAAAAAGAAATTTCATAATGCAACTTGGAAAGTTTTATTTTCTCTATCGGCAGCATATAAAAGTACAGCAATTATATCTTCATGTGTTAGTTCATCAAAATCTTCCAATATTTCTTGAAAACTCATCCCAGACGCCAACCATGCTAATACATCACTTACTGTTATTCTCATATTTCTAATACAAGCTTTGCCTGCTCTTTTTCCAGGTTCAACAGTAATTATTTTTCGATAGTCTAACATCACAAGGTTCTTTATTATAAAGATAAAAAAATAAATCCAATTTTTTAGCTTGAAAAATGATAATTTAATAGTTAATTTAGTTAAGTGAAATACTCTATATTATTTTTATTCTTGATTAGCATTATTATTACTTTTGGACAACAAACGTGTACGAAAGTGTATGTGAAAGGAAGTGTAAAAGATACATTGCAATACCAACCATTTTACAATTTAATGATCGTAAACAAAACTTCCGGTCGCGGCGTTTTTGGACAACCGGATGGAACTTTTCAGGTATATGCTAATCTGAATGATACCATTTCTATTTCTGTTAAATCTTATGGTGTTTATACATTTCGTGTGGTAGGGGATTCTAATTGTCAAATGAAACTAGATAAAGTATTGATAGGTAAAGAGAAAATGCTACAAACTGTAGTGATTAAACCTTTGAAATCGGTACAACAAATTAAAGAAGAACGTGCTAATTTAGCATTGAAAGAAACCCATACTGTAACGGGTGTAAATGTACTTCAAAGTCCAATAACTGCATTATACGAACGTTTTTCAAAGAAAGCACAGCAACGCGAGAAAATTGCAGGATTAATTTATGTAGATCAACAACGCAAAGTATTGAAAGAACTGTTACGCGTGTATGTTGCGTATGAAGTGATTGATTTAAAGGATGTTGAATTTGATGAATTTATCGTTTTTTTGAATATTAGCGATGATTTTTTAAAGACGACTTCTGATCTAGAATTGATCGATTTTATTCGAGGAAAGTTTGAGCATTTTCCAAGGAAGTCTGAGAATAAATAATTTATTTATTTGGAAAGTAATTCAATGAGTGTGTCATTACACGATTTCCAAGCGAAATTTGTACGTACATAATTTTGTCCATCTTTGGAGATTTTTGCATACAAAATAGGATCCGTTTGTAGTTTTGTGATTTGGCTAATAAATTCTTCCGAAGTATTTGCAATTAAAATTTCCATATTTGGAGTGGCTTGTAATGCTTTATTTGCTAGCGTAGTAGTTATACATGGGATACCCATTGCCATTGCCTCTAGCAATTTGTTTTGTAAACCAGTTCCAATAAACATTGGGGCGATAAAAATTCTACTTTTTGCATAACACACTCCCATATCTTCGACCCATCCACTGACATGAAATTGTTTACTACCTAATTTTTTTAACGCAGCAGGTGGGTTTACACCAGCAATCAAACACGTAGTATTTTTAGGTAAAAAAGGGAGTATTTTTTGATGGATAAAAAAAGCTGCTTCCACATTTGGTGGATACCCCATATTGCCTGTAAAAAGTAAGTCGGTATTTTTAGATATTTCGTAATTGTTTTCATTAAAAGTGCTTACACCATTTGGAAGGATAGCAATTTCTTTTTGTCTAGGATGTGCGATAAAAGACCGATCTTGCTCTGAGATGATGGTATGGTGTTCGAAGTATTCAAAGATTTGTCGTTCGTAATTTATTAAACGATGGTATTCTTGTTTGAAAACCCAGCGTGTAATTCCTTTTTTTGATATCATTCTTCGTTCGATACCTTTCGAAAATGCATCCATGTAATCCAATGTTTTAGAGCAAGCATGGTAGTTTTTGACATATTCGCTGGTACGAATAAGTTGAGAGTAAATAAAGTCTGGCTGAATTTCTTGTAGTACCTTTTTAATTTTACGGTGTATCGAAAATTGATAGAAATAGGCTACTTGAAAAGGTTTGTTACTAAAGATGGTCAGAAATAAATTCCAAGCTATTTTCCAAGGTGATAATTTATAAATCCATACTTCTTTGCAGAATTCTTTTAATACGTTTAGGTTACTGTCCGATATTTTTATGTCAGAAGTACATATTAAATAGACATCAAAAATGGAAGCGAGTTGTTGCATTTGATGGTAAGCACGAAGTTTATCTCCTTTATCTAATGGATACGGAAAACGAGATAAACAAACGACTAATTTCTTTTTATGCGCCATGCAAACTTTTTTTCAAGGTAAGAGCAATGGTTTCCATGGAGAATTTTTCTTGAATAGTTGTAATTGCTTTTAGTTGTAAATTCTCCTTAATTTCTTTATTATTAATTAATTGACTAATTTGTTGGATAAATTCATTTTTGTTGTCGGCAATTAGCGCCGATGTTTCATCAATTCCTTGCATTGCAATCGTGGAGGCAACGACTGGGATACCTTGAGATAATGCTTCCACAATTTTAATGCGTACCCCGGAACCTGAAAAAATGGGGGCAACAAGAATCCCATGATTTAATACGAATTCGGAAGAAGATTCTACTTTACCATGGATAATAATATGTTTGGAAGCAAATCTTCGGAAGGATTCGGGCATGTAGGTCCCCGCAAGGTGTAGTTCCAGTTTTGGATGAATTTTGATTAATTCTGGAACAATTTCATGGATTAAAAATAAAGCTGCGTCTAGGTTAGGTTTCCAGTTATAAGCACCTAAAAAGAAAATTTTATTAGGTTTAATTTTTGGAGGTACGGCTGCATTTTGTTCGATGCCAAAAGGAATAACTGTTATTGGTACTTGTATACCATCTGTTTGAAATTGCATTTTATCATTTTCCGTTATTGCGAATACCTGATTTGTTTTTGCAATTGCATTAAGTTCAAACCTTTTAAGTTTAGAAGTAAGGTAACGAAACATATTCCGTTTGAAGAACGAGGATGAGAAACGGGTATAATCTTCCCAGATTTTGTATTCTACATTTGGAGCTCTTAAGATAATTTCACCTTTAAAAATCGGTTTCAGTGCATCTATATATACCAATAAATAAGCGCTTTCAATAATTATATAGTCAAACGAATTTTGTTGAATTTCGTGTTTGATTTTGGTAAGGAATACTTCGCTGTAAAATCTACTTACGTTATAGGATTGCTTTGTAAATATCGTTTTTAAAAAAGAAAAAATATTTGTTTTCGTATGGATAAAACAAGATGAAGGATTAATATTAGTTGCTATTTCTACAGGGAAAAATTGAAGATTGAAAGGGTGTTTATGTGTTTCAACGGTTAAGTTTTTAACCTTAGCGAAACGGATAAGTGAACGTAAAAAAGAATCCATTGCAAAACATCCACCATCTACTATAGGGTAAATAGGTTTATTTGTAATGTATAAAACATTCATTTTTTCTTACGTTTAAAGAATTTAACCCATGCTTCTGTATCGAAAACTTTGGAATCTTTAGCGGCACTTCGCATTAGTAAATATGCAACTGGAAGTAAAACCAAGGTTGCTAGCCACATCCCTAAAATTGGGGATACTTTATTTGAGTTTACAAGTCCTTCCCCTAATTCGGTGAGTACAAAATAGATCATGAATAATAGACATGCGATTACTACAGGTGCTCCAAAACCACCTTTCTTGATAATTGCACCAAGTGGTGCGCCTACAAAGAATAAAACAATAATTGCAAAAGTGAGTGCATATTTTCGGTGGTATTCAATTTTATATAGTTTAATAGAACCGTTTAATGCATCTATAAAAGATTTTTGTCCTGCAACAATCTCTTTCATTTTTCGTGTTTTAGATATTGCATTTTCAAGCACTAATTTATAATCAGGGTCTTTGAAATTCGGATTATTAATTTTGTAAATTGGGTAATTGTCTATATTTGAAGTATTTGAAATTATTGGCTTTACATTGAAAAAAGGATGTTCATTTTTTAGGGATACAATAAAGTTGTGTATAATTGATTTATTTTGTTTGCGAATAGAATCGATTGCATGGTCAATTTGAAATACGTTAAGCATTTCATATGAATTTTTAAATAAATCTTCATCACTTCGATTGAGTTTAAAGCCGGTGAGATCGATTTGGTACACTGCATTATCAAAAGAAATTCTACGTGAGGGAAAGTATCTTCCACGCGCTCTAGATTCAAAATTTTCATTTTGATTTATTGCTAATTCTTCTAATACATTCCCGTTTTTTAAATTAAGGTAAAGTACAGCTCCATTTTTCGCATTGTAAATATCACCTTCGGCCGCCTTTACCGTTTTATTAATGTTTGCGTTTGAATGGTCATGGATAACAATGTTTTTGAAACCTCCTTTTTCATTTTCTTCCACTTTTATCGCGTACCCATCAATTTCGGTAGAGTAGGTACCTGGAGTGACTATTTTGGCGATTTTTGTTTCTTGAATATCATAGATTAATGCACGCATTTTAAGATTTGCTACTGGAATGATATAGTTTGAAAAATAAAATGTTGCAGTTGCAATAACAATAATTACAATAAAAAGCGGTTTGATTATTTTAAAAAGTGAGAGTCCAGAGGATTTAAGTGCAGTTAACTCATTATTTTCAGATAGGTTACCAAGCGTCATGATGGACGAAAGTAATATTGCTAAAGGAAGCGCTAGTGGAATTAGTGTTGCGGAGACATAAAAAATAAGTTCTAAAATTACCGAGAATTCTAAACCTTTCCCCATTAAATCGTCGACATATTTCCAAAAAAATTGCATGATCAACATAAACATGGAGATGCAAAATGTAATGAAAAACGGACCAATAAAGGAACGAATACTAAATAAATAGAGACGTTTCAAGGGGTAATATATTTTGAATTAAGCGCCTAAGTGACGTTTCAAGTCTTGAATTTGCGTATCCCAAAGGTGTTTAGACTCTTTTAATTCGTCTTCTTCGCAAAAATCAATGACACGTAATACCAAAGATTTTGTTAATGGATCGATATTAAATTGGAATTCAAAGAAAACATCGTTTCCATCTTCTTCGTCCTCCAGCCATTTAAATCTAACATATGCACCTGATTTTTTGGATTTTAAACGTGCTTTTTGTTCGCTTTTGTCCCAAATAAAAGTGTATATATCTTCTTTAATATTTACATCATCCGCAAACCATTCTGCCAAACCAGCAGGAGTAGATACACTATTTTCAAGTACTTTTACAGAAACTTTCAATAAGTATTCTAATTCAAATTTTATTTTATCACTCATACCAATGGCTTAAATCATGTTAATCAACCTTTTATTGAAATAAAACAATAAAATTGATTTGATAAAATTACAAAAAATTAAGTAATATAAACGAATTAAAAAAATATTGATATATTTGCACTCAAATTAACAATAACCAACACCATGGCGGGTTAGCTCAGTTGGTTAGAGCGCAGGATTCATAACCCTGAGGTCACGAGTTCAACTCTCGTACCCGCTACACTTAAAACCCTTGATTATCAAGGGTTTTTTCTTTTTAAAATCTTTTGATTTCTCGAAAAATGGACTTGGAGTCCAGTTTGTAGTCCAGTTTGTAGTCCACTTGCTCGGTTTTTTCTCCAAAATTTGCACTTTAAAATATATCATTTTTTTGTTATTTATTTAATTGTAAATTGTCTTTAAAAGGGTCAAATCCTATTGTTAAATCTTTGATAACTTTTTCATCGATATAATGTTTTAACATAACCTCTATTCCTGAATGTTTCGTAATTAATCTTGCCTTATCCCCAAACTCCACATACAAATAACTGATGTAGGTTTTTCTTAAATCTGAAAATTCGATTTTCTTACCTGTGTTAAGTTGGCTGTAATAATGCGTAAACGACTTACTTATGAAATCCTTCATCGTTTCTCGTTTCATCGTTTCTTCGGGTGCTAAAATGTACATATCCTTCCCTTTATTTTCTTCGTAACCAAGTTCGATTAATAACGATTGTAAGGGTTCAATTATTGGGATGCGAATTGTTTTTTTTGTTTCTTTTTCAGATATATTTTTACTTCTATTCACCTTGTAATCTTCGGTAATTATTACAGTAGGTTTGCCATGTTCATCTTCCATTATATCTTTAAATTTTATACATATAAATTCCTCTCTTCTTCTTCCTGTAAACAGTCCGAGTTGAAATGCGTATTTTATCCATGGTTTGTAAAAACTCTTCGTGTACGTTTTTGTTTTACTTTGATTCAGATAGGTTTTCTTTCCGTTTTCAGGAGTTATTATTTTAATTAATTTATCAAATTCATCAATTGGAATTATATTAATTTCTTTTTCTGAGTTTAGGCTTGTGAAGCCTTCAAAGGGATTTTTCATAGCGATATTGAATTCATTAATAATATAGTTTACAAATATTCTCATTTGAGAGATTACTTTATTGTATGTTTTAGCTGCAAAATCTTTGTTGTCTAAAAGGAAAGATTTAAACTTTCCGACAAGATCGCGATCCAAATTCACAAATAATATTTGGTTGATGTTTAACTGATTTAATTTTAAATAATCACCAAAGTATTTAAAGAATCGTTCTACTTCTTTGATGTGATTTAAAGTCCTTGTTTTGTGTTCCTGTTCGTGTGGAGTGTCGTTATTCAAGTAAGCAAGGTAAAACGCCATTGCTTCCGTAATTGATGAAGGTATTTTAGATTTGCTTGGGATTATCGTTGTTCTAAAATTATTTTTTTCAAGTTCCGCTCTGAATTTGTAGGCTTCAATAACCACTTCATTTTCATCTCTAGTGTCAAATAATTTAGTAATAACGGATGATTTATTCCCTGGGATACATACACGAAGTTTGTATTTGTGCTTGTCTTTGTTTTTACACAAGTAATGGCTTTTGTTGTTTAGTCCACAAGTATCTGTAACTCTTATTTTACATTTAGTACAGAAAATATGTAGCCCCTTCACCTTTGTTTTTTTTAATATTTTTGCTTCTTCCATGATTAAAAATTGTTTTTCATTTTTTCTAAAAAATTATTTGCTACATTTCCTTCTACAGAAAATTTTCGTCGAGATAAAGGGTTTTGAGGAACTAATAACTCAACTAGTTTTTCATAATCAAATCGTTTGTAGGTTGCGTAAATTTCCGACCAATTTTGTGGAAATTTTATCTTAAGGGATTCAATAAAAGGGGAGTCAACTGCAAGATTGAAATCAACGAGATAAACAAATTTTAATTTCCCTTTATTAAAGGTTGCAACACCGTGTTTTTTACACCAAGAAATGGCAGTTCGAAGACTTTTTACTTCTAGTATTTTTGCTAATTCAGTAAGTTTTAACTTATCTTTTAGCAGGGTGTTTTGAGAAGAAGGATTAATCATATCCAACGTTTCTTCTTTTTGTAATTGTGAATCAGTTCCAATCAATTGCGATGCATGTTCTAATTCTGTTGTTCTTTTGTTAGTCCATTTGTTTTTAACTTGTTTCATTTTTTAAATTTTTACTTTAAACACTAATATTTAGCTTGCTCGTTTTAAGTAAATTGTATTCTATTAATTTTATTTGTTTTTAAAATGGTTTACTACATGATAGTACCTCTACATCCGAAGTGTGGATTGTAATATATTCGTACTTTCTTGATATAATTATTTCATTAAGTTGTTTTGAATAGTAATCACTATTTTCCTTTGTTATCGTGATGATTTCTGCTTTAGAATCTTTTTCAATTTCTAATTCTATGCTTTTAATTTTTTCGTTTTTCGCTCTTTTTAATATCTCTCCTTCATCATAAGTTAATATTGGAATCTTAGAAATGCAGGTTTCATCTCCAAGGGTATTTACTAAGTCGATTAAAATTTCCATCAGTGAAATTCGAAGATGGGATTTGGAAGTTATTTCTTTAAATTTTGTTTTATACTCTGGGTCATTATCCACTTCTTTTTCATTGATTATTTCTTGTGTTAATAGCGTTTTTCCTTCTTGGTTAATTATTAAAAAATACGTTGTGCGATCTAATAGTATAGATTGCAACATAATTTCGAAAGCAGTTATTTTAATTTTAAATACTGATTTCCATATTTCTTCGTCAGAAAGATGCTGCACATTCATTTGTGAAAATAATTCGGATTCTTTAATTTTTTGGATCAAAAAGGGTTTATTCTCTTCATCCATAATTGATTTTGGTGTACTAAAGAATTCATCTTTTATGTTTTTTATTACCTCTAATGAAATGTTAAACTCTCTCAATTTCATAATCGTTTTTAACCAAAAAGCATCTACGAAATCAAAGATAAACCACGCTCCATCTTCATATTCTTTAGTAAACAAACCTTTATCTGCCCAGTGTTTTGCAACTCTTGCATCAATATTAAGTTCACTTCTTTTGAACGTTTGCTTTTTAATAAACTCTATTGGGTTGGTTTTCATCTCCTGAAACCTTTCTAATAATCCCTTTATCTTTTCTTGTCTATTCATTTATTTCTTTTTTTATTTGTTACATTACAAAGATATATATAAATATACTCATATATTACATAATTGTAATAAAAGAAATCAACAATCTGAATAACTTTATTGACATCAACATTATTTGAATTAAGTGAAAAATGAATTGATATTGAATCAAGTGTTTGTTTTTATGTGTTTTATAGGGTGATGTTTTTCTGAGAAAGAGAATTAAGTAAATGGTAAAATATTACTAAAAAGATTGAAAAAAGTAAAAGGAGGGAAGCGAAAGCGAAAAAATCAAGAGGTAAAAATTGCAAATGAACAGTTAGAACAGGTATGATTTAAGTAATTTAAAAAAAAGAGTGTTCATATTCGAGGTATTGAAATAGTAACTCGAATAAATTTTCGGTAATTTTTCATTAAAATGATTATTTTTATTTCGAATAATTTAATACAGTCAAAGCTTTTCAAATAAAAAAAAATGATTAAAGAAAAAAGAATATATCAGTGTTATAACTAAGTTAACTGTATTTTTCAGGCGGCAGAGAAACATCAAACTGACATACATTAATCAAAGAATGAAAAATTAAAAACAAATTGAAATGAAAATAGGAATTACCCTAACACTTAGCTTTATTTTCTCTTGGGCTATTTATGGACAAAACATTCAAACATTGACCTATGAGACTTGGACAAATAATAATTGGCAAAATTCTCTAAAGCAAAATTATAACTATGATGTAAACGGTTATCAAATCAACAACTTGCAACAAACTTGGGAATTAAGTTCTAGTTCATGGAAAAATAGTGGTCAAATCATTTATACCAATAACATCAACGGAACTATACAACAATATATTTCTCAATCTTGGGACGGTCTAACAAATTCATGGAAAAATTCTCAACGTGCAACATATACTTATGTTTCGGGGACAAAGATTCAAACATTGACCTTTGAGACTTGGACAAATAATAATTGGCAAAATTCTCTAAGGCAAAATTATACCTATGATGGAAACGGATATCAAATCAATAACTTGCAACAAACTTGGGACTCAGGTTCAAGTTCATGGAAAAATAGTGGACAAATCAACTATACCAATAACACCAACGGAACTGTACAACTATATATTTCTCAATCTTGGAATAGTCCTACAAATTCATGGAAAAATTCACAACGTGCAACATATACTTATGATTCAGGGTCAAAGATTCAATCATTGACCTATGAGTCTTGGATAAATAATAATTGGCAAAATTCTATAAATCAAAATTATAACTATGATGGAAACGGTTATCAAATCAACAACTTGCAACAAACTTGGGATTTAGGTTCAAGTTCATGGAAAAACAGTGGTCAAATCAGCTATACCAATAACACCAACGGAACTGTACAACAATATATTTCTCAATCTTGGGACAGCCCGATAAGTTCATGGAAAAATTCACAACGTGCTACATATACATACGCAATTTTAAGTGGAATTAATGAGAAAAATGAAATTGCAGTTCATTTCTTTCCTAATCCAAGCAATAACATCCTGAATTTATTTCTCGAAAATAATTCAGAAACTAAAATTGAGATAACAGATTTACAAGGCAGATTACTATTGTCAAAACTAATTTCAGAAAGCTCAGTAATTATTGACATATACGACCTTCCATCAAGTTTATATTTACTACACTTACAACAAGGTAATAAAGTGAGTGTTGCGAAATTTATAAAAAACTAAAAAAATTAAAAAGCATTGACAACTGAAGAAGTGTATCACAAATCAAATGCATTTAATTAAGATTATATTTTAAAATTTATTTTGATTAATAATTAATCTAAATGTATGTAAACATCAATTAATCAATATATTTGTTTGTTAATAAAAATTGATTAAATAATGATTGTTTTTTAAATTTGTTAGTTGAGTTTAGGTTTGATATGTGGGTATATATACGTGTTTTTGGAGGTAGTATAGTATTTTTTAAAGAGGATTGATTAAATTTGAAAAGAGACTATATTTTATATGTGTTTCGTCAATCTAACATTTTATTTTCGGGATTAGCGAAAAAAAAAGAGCTAGTTTCGAAATTAAATTAGTTACCAGTAATAGAAAAGTATGACCGAACAATTCAACCCAAGATTAATTGAATCAGTACTCTCTACTGTTTTTGATATTTATAATAAAAAAGTAGTTTCGACTCCCTCAGAAAGAGCAAACTTTGATTTCATTCTAAAAGGTGACGATGGCAAGAAAATAGCCATTGAAGTGAAAAGTAATATTTCACTTGGAAACATAATCAATTTAAGAAATGTCCTTAAGCATCATGAGAAGTTCGATGAGTTCATCTTGATAACGTCAAATAAACCAAATCAAATTCAACAAAAGTTCTTCAAAGATAATTTAGCAACTGATTTTCCAAATTCAAAATGGTTTGGGTTTCAAGAATATCTTAAGAAAGAATTTGATCTTGTAATAAATAGTAATGATGATCTTGCACAATTACAAATCGCCGCTATTACAACGAAAATTGAAAATTATTCTTCAAGCCATATTGGTTCAGATTTACCGAATAAAGCAATCAAGAAAACTTTATCCGAATTCCTTGCTAACACAAAAAAAGGAGATGTAAAGTTTTCGAATTCGCTTTTTTCTCTTAGACGTCAATTTCCAGATAAAATTCTATCTGAATTAAGTTCTGAAAGTGAACAATTATCAAATCAACTACATATTGGAGATAAATACAATGATGCAATTATCGTATTGACAGATATAAAGAACTTTTCGACTATCGTCTCCGCGGCAGATCCTGATGATTTAAATGATGCTATGAGTAAATACTATACTAACGCTAGAGATTTAGTTTTCAAGTATAATGGTATCTTGGATAAGTTCATCGGAGATGCTGTTTTGGCAATTTTCAATTTTCCAAAGAAAGACGTTAAATCTTACATTAATACCCTCAAATTTTGTTCAGAACTTATTGAATTAGGTGAAGTTACATTCCGAAATTTATTGTGTAAGATGGATCAATCAGTTGAAACAGGTACAAGAGTTGGTATTGCGAATGGTCCGATTTATACATTGAATATTGGTAAAGAAGGAATTGAAGTTACTTTTATCGGAGATAAAATCAACTTTGCCGCAAGACTAGAGAAAAATTGCGAATTGAATGGTATTTTAATAAGTAATAGATTTTACAATAAGATTCAAGAAGAATTTTTTGCTTTATGGCTATCGCTGGATATTGAAATAAAAGACCTTTCTCCTGATGAAGCAAAAGGACAACAATTAACAACAACTTCTTGGCAGATTCATTATAGTGACTTGAAGAAGATAATTGATTATAAAGAATAATATTGGTAACATCAACTAAAAGCCACGGGCTAAACAACTATATCCAAGAAGCCCGCGTCTGCTAGTTGAGAACCGTTTGCAGTAATTTTAAAAGAAAGTGTAAGTTCAAAGATTCAATATTAAAATATGATTTGGTTATATCGATTTATTTGGGGGCTTCCTGCTCGTGAAACAGATAAGCAAGAAATTCTTGCAAATTTTCCAGAACTTTTAGAAAATCCAGATAGGTTAAACGACGACATCTTTCTTGAGTATTTCGTTCTTCAAAGACACTTTAAAACATCTGAAGAATTTAAGAAATGGATCGCTGAATTAAGGTCTGAAAAAACTCAAGGAAATTGTCTTCTGTCAGACTGTCCAGTTAAGAGAGCAAGTGGTATTCAATCATTAGAAGATGAACAAAGTATACTACAACTTATGAGAGTTGGTGGCTATACGAAAAAACCCAAACAATCCTTTTTTGATTTGGTTAAAACAATTCACGGACAAGCTGAAATTAAAAAAGTAATATTGACAGACCCATACATTTTAATAGATACTAGTGAAGACGGTGAAACTGGCGGCTTGGAAAATTTGATAGAGTATTTACAAACTCTTGGTTTGACAAGAACTAATAGTTTTATACTTGAAATTTCACCCTCACCTAAGATGTATTCAGAAACTCGATATGAAATTTTCGAAAAGTATTTAAAGACAGAGTTTCCTAATATTAGTATAAATCGTTATAAGCCAAAGTTTATATTTCATGACAGATTTTATTTAGTTGAAGATTCTTCAGGTAATTTAAAAGGAGTTTTTGGACCATCACTAAATGGTTTATCAAGTAAAGCAATTGTTCTATATGGTGAATTAGAGGTTAAAGGTGCAATGGACAAAATTGGAAAATGGTTTGATTAAAAAACTACTGAAAAACATATAAGGGTTAAACCGCCAGTAGCGATAGTGGAACAGCGGAATTAGCCAATGTTGACAGAAATTCGTTAAGGTAATTAAAAGCGACAAAAAAAGGAACGGATAAAAAATGATGCAAAATTACAATTCAAATGTGAGTGTTATTCTTTATTTTCATCCCAAAATGAAGAAATTTCACACAGAATATTTTTATATAAATTATATTTACGTTGGTTTATTCGAAAAATAGGGTTTACAGAAACCACATAAAAATGAAACTTTACTAAAAGTATAAAAATGAAAAACAAAAAAATGAATATTATTGTATTAGTAGGCCCTTCAAGTTGTGGTAAATCAACTACATTAAATATAGTTTATCAACTATTACTTACACAAGGAGCAGTTTCAACAAATAGACAACAAGAAGGAGGTAACCCGAAAGATTTTTCAGATATAGTAGAATGGCAAGGAAAGAAAATAGCATTTTTTACAATGGGTGATTACTCAGGTGCTTTAGTAACTGCAATCAGATATTACTTTGCTCAAAATTGCGACACACTTATTTGTGCTTGCAACAATCGTTTTTCAAGACCATTTGATGAATTTGTAAAACACAATACATCACAAATAAACAAAACACGACAACTCGATTCTACATTATATATAGACAATTCTATTGCAAACAAAATTGTTAGTATGTTGTGATTTCTTATCTTAACGGAACTCAATGAATACTCAGAAAAATGAAAAAACCAAATAACATACAGCTAAAAAAACAAGAATCAGGCCTCAGGTTTATAGCTTCTACATTCTTTATTATCTTACTTGGCTTCACCACCTTCGCCCAGCCAAAAATCAATTCTTTCAGCCCTACCTCTGGGGCAGTAGGAACAATAGTTACCATAACCGGATCAAATTTTAACAAAACATCTGCAAACAATATTGTATTCTTTGGCGCAACTATGGCATCTGTTACTGCAAGCAGCACCACCTCGCTTACTGTTACGGTTCCTATTGGTGCGAGTTACCAACCTATTTCAGTTACGAATCTTTCCACTGGTTTATCTGATTACTCCGCAAAACCATTTATTGTAACCTTCCCCTGTAATAGTGCAATCAATGACGCATCCTTTACATTAAAAAAAGATTTTACAACAGGAACACAACCTACTGGCGTTTCAACAGGTGATTTTGATGGAGACGGAAAGACAGACCTTGCTGTTACGAATTGGATTTCCAACACTGTTTCAGTATACAGAAATACGTGTAGTAGTGGAACAATTTCCTTTGCCGCAAAAGTCGATTTTACAACAGGAACACAACCTAGAGGCGTTTCAACGGGCGATTTTAATGGTGACGGTAAGCTTGACTTTGTAGTTACAAATTATAATTCCAACACAATCTCCTTATTCAGAAACACGGGTACCAGCGGAACAATTTCCTTTGCCGCGAAAGTGGATTTTACAACAGGAACAAAGCCTCTTAATGTTTCAACTGGCGATTTTGATGGAGATGGTAAGACAGACCTTGCTGTTGCGAATTTTCCTACCACCATCTCTGTATTAAGAAACACTGGTAGCAATGGTACAATTTCCTTCGCTTCAAAAGTGGATTTTGCAACTGAAATGGATCCGAATGGTATTTCTGCAGTCGATTTTGATGGAGATGGTAAAACAGATCTTGCAGTTGCTAATAATAGTGCAACAAATGTTTCAGTTTTCAGAAACACTGGTAGTATCGGAATAATTTCCTTTGCCCCGAAAGTAAATTTTACAACGGGGTCAGGTCCTCGTAGCGTTTCAGTTGCAGATTTTGATGGAGATGGCAAAGTAGATATGGCAGTTCCGAATTTTAATTCCTCAACTGTTTCCTTATTTAGAAACACTGGCAGCATTGGAACAATTTCTTTTGCCACAAAAGTCGATTTTGCAACGGGATTAGCTCCAATTAGCGTTTCAACAAGCGATTTTGATGGGGATGGTAAACCAGACCTTGCAGTTGCTAATATTAATTCTGCCGCTGTTTCGGTATTTAGAAACACTGGTGCTAGTGGAACAATTTCCTTTGCCACAAAAGTGAATTTTACAACGGGAACAAAGCCGTATAGTGTTTCAACAGGTGATTTTGATGGAGATGGTAAGACTGACCTTACTGTTGCGGATAATGGTTCCAATACTGTTTCAGTATTCAGGAATGCAATAGCTGGGGTTCCTCCAATAGTTACTGCTTATGCAACAGCAAACAAAGTATGCGCAGGTGAAAGTGTAAAGCTTACAGGTAGCGGAGCCGATACTTACGTTTGGACAGGAGGTGTAACAAATGGAGTAGAATTTATTCCTCCAACAGCAACTACAACTTACACTGTTACAGGTATAGTTACTGCAACAGGTTGTCAGAACACTGCAGCAATAACAATCAAAGTAGATCCTAAACCAACAGTTACCGCTAATACAACGGCAAAAAACTTATGCGCAGGTGAAAGTATAAAACTAACAGGTAGCGGAGCCGATACTTACGTTTGGACAGGAGATGTAACAAATGGAGTAGGATTTATTCCTCCAACTGCAACTACAACTTACACTGTTGCAGGTACAGTTACCGCAACAGGTTGTCAGAACACTGCAGCAATAACAATCAAAGTAGATCCTAAACCAACAGTTACCGCTAATACAACGGCAAAAAACTTATGCGCAGGTGAAAGTATAAAGCTTACAGGTAGCGGAGCCGATACTTACGTTTGGACAGGAAGTGTTACAAATGGAGTAGGATTTATTCCTCCAACAGCAACTACAACTTACACTGTTACAGGTACAGTTGCAGCAACAGGTTGTCAGAACAGTGCAAATATAACTATCACCGTAAGTCCTATACCAATTGTTACAACGATAAATAATAGCGATGCGAGTATTACAGCATCAAAAGGTGATAGCTATGAATGGGTTAATTGTTTAACAGGAAGTGTTATTACTGGTCAAACCAAACAAACATTTAAAGCAACTTTAAATGGCTCTTATGCTGCAATTGTAAAAGTAAATGGTTGTTTAGGCAAATCTAATTGTGTAGTGATAGATAACTTAGTTGGGATTAAAGAAGTAAAAGTTGATGCAATCCAATTGTATCCAAATCCAACAAGTGATATAATTAATGTACTAACTTCTATTAATGGAACACAATTTGTATCTATAACCAACATTTTGGGTGAAGTAGTTTTAAACAAAGAAGTTAATTTGATTACAGATACACCGTTTACAATAGATATTAGTGAACAACAAGATGGAATTTATTTTTTGAAGATAGGTAATTTAATTGAAAAGATTTTTAAGCAGTAAAAAGAGAGAGGTCAATGAACTTGAATAACACTGCCTTTAATAGAAAGGCGGACTGGCTGAACATAAAGAAATTTGTATAGTTGAGTACAGTATTTTGAATCGAAAATGGAGCTAAACAGCTTACATCCCAAAGTTTGATACCGTTCATAACTCAAAACCCCTCTCAAATAACTTCAAGTGGGGTTTATTTTTGTCTGTTTATCCTACCTATCAAAATCGCTTAACAACCTTTTTAAACCAACATAACCACTAAATCAAGATATTACAAACAATAGAAACTAAGATCGATTACAATTAGTCGTGTATATTTAGCTTTCTCTCAAAAAAACATTAAAACCCAAAGTGCGTAATATTAGATTGTATCTTACAACAATACAACTTCAATAATATTAAATTTGTTAGTTTTCTAAATTAGTCTTCAATACTACACGATGAAATTATTTTCCTTTATAATACTCTTTATTTCCACTATTTGCTTCGGTCAAAATCGACTTGAAGGTGTATATGATTCTAAACATAAAATTTTTAGGTTTTCGAATGGAGATACTTCTTTTCAATTTAGTAACGGCGTCGCATTTTATAAAAAACCAAATGAAGAATCAATGGGTTTAATTGATACAACAGGACGTATTATTGTGTATACAAAATATTGGGAGGTTGAAGATCCGTTTAAAGGTCTTTCACTTGTTACTGTAAAGTCAGAGCCTTGGAAATTGACTTACGGATTTATTGATACTCTTGGAAATGAAATTCTTCCTTCAATTTTTGACGATGCTGACACTTGGTTTTATCGTTCAATGAGATTAATAGATGTTCTTGTAGTTGGTAAAGACAATAATTATGGAATATTCAATTACAAAGGGAAACAATTGGCACCTTTAATATATCAAAGTATAGGTGACTTTCATTTTGGTTTTGCTAAAGTATCTAAAGGCGGAAAAATGGGTTTCCTAAATAAATATGGTAAGGAAATAATACCAAGTATTTACGAAGAAGTAAATGACTTTAATTCTGATTTAGCATTGGTTAGACAGGGTGGTAAATATGGGTGGATAGATACAATTGGAAGAGTAATAATCCCATTTGAATATGATTGGGCTTCAGATTTTATAGGAAAATTATCAAAAGTTAAAAAAGATGGAAAAATGTTTTTCATTGATCGCAAAGGAAATACTCAAATTTCTACGGAATTTGAAGGGGTAAGTAATTATAGTTTTGGTTTAGCTTCTGTACACAACGAAGGCAAATGGGGGTTCATAGATTCATCGGGAAAAGTGAAAATCCCTCTAATATATAACAAAGCAGGAAACTTTGTTAGGGGACGAGCTTGTGTACGTTTAGGAGATAAATGGGGACACATAGATACATGTGGAAAAATAACGACACTTATCATATATGAAAAAGCCTCTGATTTTAGCGGTAGTTATAATGGTGACTCAACTTTTGCAAGTGTAATGTTAAACGGAAAATATGGAAAAGTTGGATTAAATGGTAATTTGGTAATTCCTTGTAATTATATCGGTATTGATCATTTTTCAATGGGTTTAGCCAAAGTAAAGAAACAAATTGGAGAGAGTCAAAAATTCGGTTTTGTGAATTACAATGGACAAGAAATTATTCCTTGTATTTATGACAAGGCAGAACTTTTTAGAGATGGTCGTAAAGTTGCGATAGTTTGTTTTAATGGAGAATATGGATTAATCAATCTTTCAGGTGAAAAAGTTACTGCTTTTAAATATAGTTCAATAACTGATTTAAAAGATGGAACATATCAAGTGTATCTAAAAAATGAAACATATATAATTGATCAATACGGAAAGCGGATTAAATAAGTGGGGAGACACTGAATTTATTGAGAATCAATAAACAAAAAAATATTATTATATGAATCATAAACTACAAGATATTTTTACATTTTTATTGAATAACAGGAAGTACAATTTTGATTTGCAGACAAGGTATTACGAATCAATTTTATTACCTTATGTCGATAAAAGGGAAAGGTTAATTGTATTGTTATATAATATTGCAAACACTCAAAGTCAGCCTAATATTGATAAACTTGCGAGTTTTTATAAGATGATTCACAAAGACCTGAAATGCCTAGAATCATTTGAAAGGTTTGTCAATTTTCTATACCCGAACAATGAACCTAATTTTAAAAATCTTTTTAAAGGCTTGGAAAATCAAAGTGGATGGGGAAGCAAAACTGCTGCATTATTTGTTAAAACAATTTATCATTTACATAATGGTAATTACAATGCCAAATTGAAAATTTGGGATGATGTACCTCAAATAATTGGTACAACTGATAAACTTTTTCTTCCAGTTGATACAGTAATTATCACGATATTTAATAGAATTTATAATGTTACAAATTGTAGTTTCAGTAGTATAAATAAATTATTACAAAATAATTACTCGTTTGAGCAAATCGAAGTGTGGGATGACTTGTGGTTTTGGGGTTTTATTTCACAAAATGGAACAGGTATAATCAGGGATTTTGAATGGAATGAAAACAAATATTGGATTTTAAAAGAAAGTGATAAAAACCCCAATTTAATTGTGGAATTAAAAGGTAAAGTTGAAGAATTTTTATCAATTTTGAATAGCTAAACTATTAGATGAGATGATATTATGGTCAAATTAGAAGAGTTCCAAGAACATTTACAAACCTTTAAACAAGAAGATTGGGAAAAATTATTTATCAAACTTCCAGAAATTGAGAGTGCAAATAGTTTTGGTGATGAAATAGAAAGTCAACAAAACGAAGATGGAACATTTACATTTCCGTATTGGAGTAATTCTTTTATTGTGGAAGAAGTATGTTCAATAATCCATGAATTACAATTAGCGCCAAGTTTTGATTGGAATAGTTGGGAAGAAGGTCGGTTGATTCTTGAAAGTAAAGATTTCGATTTTACAACTCTTGATACTATTACGTTATGTAAATTCTTTACAACCATTATAAGAGCTAACAGATTTATGGATGGATATTTAGTCTTTAATTTTGAAAATGGAAATGT
>CANFHU010000026.1 GCA_947446925.1 Flavobacteriia bacterium | reverse complement strand
CGATACCTAGAAAGCAATACGCGATATTGAATTTTATAGGTTTGTGTTTCTACAAAAGCGAAAAAAGCATTTAAACCGGTGAAATACTTATTTCCAGTCCACAACAAATTGTATTCTTCTGTGGTTAATTCGTCTATTGGTCGGTGTATTGGGAAATTAAATTTGGTAGAACTTAAGGTTAATTCACGTAAATATTCCCCCATCGTTTCTCCTTTCCAACAAGCAATCGCACCTTGATAAACACTCAAAGATGGATCTGGAATTACTAATTTTGGGTCAATATCTACCACAGAACCAAAACCTTCACATTTCTTACAGGCTCCATATGGATTATTAAATGTAAAAAACTGTTCGCTTGGTTCTGTAAATTCTATACCGTCTAGTTCAAATCGGTTGTTAAAATAGATGGTTTCATTGGTGTCAGGATAATAAATCTCACAATTCCCATGACCTTCCGAAAAAGCGAGTGAGGTAGAATCGGAGATGCGCAATAACGCCTCCTCATCTTGGGTAGTTTTAAAACGATCGATAACTACTTTCGCTTCTTGAATATGGTTAGTGTCTGTAGTAACATCATCTAGATCAAGTACTTCTCCTGCAATAAAAATACGTGCATATCCTTGCTCTTTTAATAGAGAAATCTGCCGTTCAATGCCATACTTCTGGAACGTGTGAATCGGAGAAAGTAAATACACTTTTTGTCCCTCTTCTTGTGCTTTAATGTGTTCTAGTACATCGGTAACTGTATGTTTTTTTACTTCTTTCCCTGAAATTGGGGAATGTGTTTTTCCGATACGCGCAAAAAGCACTTTGAAGTAGTCATAAATTTCGGTAGATGTACCAACGGTAGAACGAGGATTCGTAGAGGTTACTTTTTGTTCAATGGCAATTGCAGGGGATATACCCTTGATGAAATCTGTGTCAGGTTTATCTAATTTTCCTAAAAATTGTCTTGCGTAAGAGGATAAACTTTCTACATAACGTCTTTGTCCCTCGGCATACAAAGTGTCAAAAGCAAGGGAAGATTTACCGGACCCAGATAAACCAGTGATAACCGTTATTTTCCCGTGTTGTATTTTAACATCTATATTTTTTAGATTGTTGACACGGGCTCCTTTTATATGGATGTATTTATCACCCATGCATACGAGTTCTTACAAGTTCTAAAGCTAATTCTAATTGCTCTTGTTGATTGATGTCGCTATTGTCTAAAACAACTGCGTCTTCTGTTTGTATAAGTGGACTTTCAGATCTCGTAGAGTCTAAATAATCACGTTCCTCTAAATTTTGACGAATTTCTTCACGAGTGATGTTAGGTTCTGTTGGAAGTAGTTCTTTAAATCTTCTGTCTGTTCTAACTTCAGAAGAGGCAGTTACGAATAATTTTAATTCTGCATCTGGGAATACTACGGAGCCGATATCTCTACCGTCCATCACTACACCACCTTTTTCTCCCATCTTCTTTTGTTCTACAACTAATTTCTGTCTAACCTCTTTGATACTTGCTACTTTACTTACCAACGAGGAAATTTCCAAACTTCTAATTTCTCGTTCTACCACTTCGTTATTTAGGTAGATTTCCAATTTGGAAGTTTCTTTATTTCGTTCAAAATGGATTTCAATTTGATTTAAGTGATCGATGATAGCGTTTTGATTTACAGATTCTTTTGAAACAAAACCTTTACGGAAACAAAATAATGTAACTGCGCGATACATAGCACCCGTATCTACAAAAACATACCCCAATTCAAATGCAAGCGCTTTCGCTAAAGTGCTTTTTCCACAACTGGAAAATCCATCGATTGCAATGGTGATTTTTTTATGTTTTTGCATCTTATTTTACTTCAAATTTTACGTAGATGTTGGAAGAAATTTTAATCTTCGAAAATTGTATGTCCAAACGTTCTACCTTGATTTCACTACTCCCATTTTCATCATATTGCATAGCGGTTGGTGCAGCTAGCGTTCGCATAACTGGGTATGGATAAGGATTGTTGTTTTGACGAATGATTAGTGATTTTCCTGCGGTTTCTCCTATTGCATGCAAAAGATAGTCCGCTCGATGTTTTGCGTTCTTAATAGCTTTAATTTCCACTTCTTTAACAATTGCATTGTATTTAGTATGGTTTACTTTATCAATGTAAATGTTGTTTATTTTAATCTCATTTAATTTTTCAAAAACCATTGCAACTTCTTTTGCAGAAGAAAGCTTAAGCAGATAATTGGATTTGGAAAGTACTTGTTTTTTCCATTTCACTTGAACGATGTCTGTGTTGGCATCGGATAAACTCAAATCCTCTAAACTTATCCCATTCGCAATCAGCGTTTTTTTCATTTCTTCTTCTTGGTCCTCGATGGCAATTTTAGTTTTTCCATCCATACGCTCATCTATTTCTATTTTTAGGTAAATCATGTCTGGAACTACCAAGGTATCTGCAGAACCTTCTACTTCGATATACGATTTTTCGTGTGCTACTGAAGTAACTTGCGAAAAACCAAAGAATGAAGTTAAAAGGATACTGAAAATGAAAAATACGTGTTTCATGTGTTTAGTATATTTTTGGGTATTTGGTTGGATTTACTTCATGCATAATTTCCATCACTTTCTCGATAATATCTTCCAAGTTTGGTTTGGAGAAATAATCTCCATCGGATCCATAAGCAGGTCTGTGGTCTTTAGATGTTAAAGTAACTGGTGCTGAATCTAAGGTGAAATATGCTTTTTGTTCGGTTAAGATTTTGTCCAACATAAATCCACAAGCACCACCACTTACATCTTCATCTACCAATAATAATCGATTTGTTTTTTCCAAAGATTGCTTAATGCGATGGTTTATATCAAATGGTAAAATTGTCTGAACATCAATTAATTCTACATGAATATCATGTTCTTTTAATATATGACAAGCTTTCTCACAAATATTAAAGGTAGAGCCATAAGAAACTAAAGTAAGATCACTTCCTTCTAGTACAACTTCAGGTATTCCAATTGGTGTGCGGTAGTCCCCAATGTTGGTCGGACGTTTCTCTTTTGTTCGGTAGCCATTTAACGGCTCAATAACTAAAGCACAATCATCACTCGCAAGTAAGGTGTTGTAAAACCCTGCTGCTTTTGTCATGTTACGTGGTACACAAACTATCATTCCGCGAACAGCGTTAACGATCATTCCTAATGGGCTACCACTATGCCAAATTCCTTCTAAACGGTGACCACGTGTACTTATGATTAATGGTGCTTTTTGACCACCTTTAGTTCTGTATTGTAAGGTTGCTAAATCATCGGACATGATTTGCAATGCATAGATTAAATAATCTAAATATTGAATTTCTGCAATTGGACGTAATCCTCGCATCGCCATTCCAATCCCTTGACCAATAATGGTGTTTTCACGAATTCCTGTATCAAAAACGCGTAGTTCGCTGTAGGCAGCTTGTAATCCTTCGCAACTTTTGTTAACACCACCGATTCCACCAACATCTTCCCCAAAAATTAAGGTTTCTGGATAACGTGCAAATACTTCGTGGTAATTTTCTTTCAAAACCAATCGACCATCAATCATGGTTCCTGCATCATCGTAAATAGGTTTTACTTCCTCTTTCAGTAATGCAGACATCGAAGATTCTGAATAAATATGGGTAGAATAAAGTTCGTGACACATCGCTAGTTTTTCTTTTACCCAAGTTGCTAATTGTGGTGCAGTTGGACAATGATCACTTGCGCCTAAACGCAAACAAGTACGAACCATTCCATAAACATCTTTACGTAACAAATCTTTTTCTTTGTTCAAACGTTCGATGTTTTGTAAAATCGTAGTTGTATGTTTTGTTTCGGTTGCTAATTGGGTTAAGAGAGGTAATACGGAGTCAATATCTCTACGAATATCATCCGTAAAGTCTTTCCATGCAGCGTTTTTAATATCACGTACTTCTTCTTTTGCAGCTTTTTCTAGCGCTTCAATTTCTTCTGTAGTCGCTATAATATCGCCTTCAACTTGGAAATTTAAAATCCATTCTTTGAATTTTGCAATACAGTCAAAATCTTTTTCCCATTGTAAACGTTCCGCAGATTTATAGTGCTCATGAGATCCGGAAGAAGAGTGGCCTTGTGGCTGATTAACTTCCTTAACATGCACAAAAACAGGAATTCGTTCTTCACGAACAATAGATGCTGCTTTTTCAAAAGTTTCTACCATGTGCGCGTAATCCCAACCAGTTGTAGTCATAATTTCCCAACCTGGTTTATCTTCCGTACGTTGAAAACCTGCTAAAACTTCTGAGATACTCCCTTTCGTTGTTTGTTTTGCTGTTGGAACAGAAATTCCGTAACCATCATCCCAAACCGACATTAATATTGGAATTTGTAATACACCAGCAGCGTTGATAGATTCCCAAAACACCCCTTCGGATGTACTTGCATCTCCAATAGTACCAAAAACGATTTCATTTCCATCGTTTGTGAATTTTTTGAAGTTAGGATCATTTTTCAAGGTTGGATGCTCTTTGTATACTTTGGATGCCTGCGCCAAACCAAGCATACGTGACATTTGACCAGCAGTTGGTGAGATGTCTGAAGCAATGTTGTTATGTTGCATTAAATCCACCCAGTTCCCTTGTTCGTCAATATTTCGTGTTGCAAAATGCCCGCCCATTTGTCTACCAGCCGAAGTTGGTTCTAAATCTACATCTGCGTGTGCGTATAATCCTGCAAAATATTCTTTAATTGTCAATTCACCCAAAGCAAAAACCATGGTTTGATCGCGATAATAGCCAGATCTAAAATCTCCCTTACGGAATTGTTTTGCTAATGCTAATTGCGCAAGTTCCTTTCCGTCTCCGAAAATTCCAAATTTCGCTTTTCCTGTAAGTACTTCTTTTCTACCTAGTAAGGAAGTTTCTCGGGATAAACACGCTAACTTAAAGTCGTTTAAAACTTCTTGCTTAAAAGTGTTGAAGTCCACGTTGTTTTCTTCTAGTTGTATTGAGTCGTTTGCCATCGTCTTGTTTTGTTCTACAAATATAACGAAATAAAGGTTTTTTTTCGGTAATGTTTCAGAGAATTAATCGTTTTGAAAATTGCCTAATTGTCGTGCATTCTTATCGCCGATTAATCAAAAATTATTTTACTTTTGTAAAAAAAAATGCCCACGTGGTGAAATTGGTAGACATGCCATCTTGAGGGGGTGGTGCCAATAGGTGTGCTGGTTCGAATCCAGTCGTGGGCACGTAAAATCCATTTATCGTAAGGTAAATGGATTTTTTGTTTAAAATCTAAAAAAAAATGTAAATGATTGATTACCGAAGTGATACTGTGACCAAACCAACAAAAGAAATGTTGGAGTTTATGTTTAATGCGCCAGTAGGGGATGATGTATTTCAAGAGGATCCTACGGTGAATGAATTGCAAGGATTTGTAGCGGCATACTTTGGTAAAGAAGCAGCACTTTTTTGTAGTTCTGGAACACAAACCAACCAGATAGCTATTAATGTACATGTGAAACCTGGAGGAGAGGTTATTTGTCACGAAGAAAGTCATATCTACAAATACGAAGGAGGTGGAATTGCAAAGAATTCTGGCGCTTCTGTTCGATTATTACCTGGAAGTCGTGGTAGGTTAACCGTAGAAACAATACAAAAAGCAGTAAATGCGGATGATATTCATTTTCCGATAACTGCTTTGGTGAGTTTGGAAGATACTGCAAATCGCGGTGGTGGTGCTGTGTATGATTTCGAAGAAATTAAAAAGATTGCTTCTTTTTGTAAAGAAAAAGGATTGCCGCTACATTTGGATGGTGCACGATTAATGAATGCTTTGTCGGTGAATAAAGTAGATCCTAAAGTATATGCTGCGCAGTTTGATTCAATTTCCTTATGTTTATCTAAAGGATTAGGCGCTCCAGTCGGATCGTTATTACTTGGAACAAAAGAATTTATTCACAAAGCAAGAAGAGTCCGAAAAGTAATGGGTGGCGGGATGCGTCAAGCGGGTATTATCGCTGCAGGTGGTTTATTTGCCATGAAAAACAATGTGGACCGATTAAAACAGGATCATACACGCGCTCAACGAATTGGCGATACGCTTCAGAAACAAACATGGGTTTCAGAGGTTTTTCCAGTTGAAACGAATATTGTTGTGGTATGCTTGAAAATTGAAACGCATAAAGAGGTTGTAATTCAGGAACTTAAAGAGAAAGGTATACTTGTTTCTTCTTTCGGAGATGGAATGATACGTTTAGTGGTACATCTAGATATTACGGATGAGGATATTTCACAAACATGTAACGCGATTCAATCTATTCAATTGAATTAAATTAATAAAAACAACAAAGGCTGTCAATGAAAATTAACAGCCGTTGTTGTTTAGTAATCCTACTTAGTTTTTTAGATTATTTATTCTACCTAGCATACAACTTGCATAACTCTTAAGTTGCAGTAATAATCCATTTTCTTCGGTAGCCTCTGGATAACCTAGGTGGTGTAGTTTGTGAACGATTTCCGATCTTTCCACAGTTTCAGCATACGTTACATCCACACTATCTGTTTCGTTATCCACTTTTACATTGGACACACCTGCTATTTCAGCTAATTCTTTTGTTATCGTGGAGGCGCATCCCCCACATTTTAAATTTGCAATATAGATTGTTTCTGTTTTCATAATATGGATAGTTAATAATTATTTAATTACAATTCAAGTTGATTTTAACCACTGAGGACACAAAGACACTAAGTAACACAAAGTTTCAGTGATGTTTAAAGTCTAATTGACTAGTTTTTTATACTATTTCTAGTTGATTTTTTCTAATTTATATATTTTGACTAAGTCAAAATAGTCTCTGCGCCCTCAATCTTTACTAACCTAAAATACCTTCTTAGTGATCTTTGTGTAAATTACTTTGTGGACTCTGTGTCAAAATAAAACAATTTTTATGGTTGCTTTTTGTAATTTAATGAAGTATCAACAATGGTACCTTACTTTCCAGTGCAATTTCTTTCGTTTTACTTTTGTGAATTAAGTTTGTGAAGAAATTATAAGAATGTGGAATCATAGCAATGATAGATGCATCGTTTTCATCTGCAAATTCTATAATTCCCTGGGTTACATCTTCGCATGTTGCAATACTGTTTGTATGTTTTACATGGTGAAAATTCTTTTCTGTTTTCCAAACTTGTAATTCTTCTATATATGCAGCAATTGGTTCTTTTGCTTCTATCGCATGAAACATTAGAACTTTTGCATCGAAAGTGTTAGCAAGTTCGAATAATGGTGCGAGAGTTTTTTTATTGGAAATACCTTCGTAATCGGTCGCGAAAACTATTTTATCGATTGTTTTAAAAACATACTCGGATGGTATTGCCAAAACTGGAATTTCGGTTTTCTTGATAACAGAGTAAGTAATACTTCCTAAAAATAATTTACCTAGTCCAGTTGCGCCTTGCGTACCCATGATGATTAAATCACATGCTAATTCCTTGCCAACACGTATAATTTCGTCCGCAGCAAAACCAATACGAAGTTCAATAGAATAATTTAATTTATCCAAGTCTATCTTTTCCGCTTCAAAAAGTTGTTTTAGATTGCTAGAAACGTATTTTAGTTGTTCTTTCTCATCTTGAAATACAATAGGATCATAAAACTCCAAAGAAGTGTCGGGTAAATCCAACATAGGATGGGTTGCATGCAAGAAAACTAATTCCGCTGGAAAATTCTTACTGAAGTTTAAGGCATATTTAATTGCATTTCCTGCATTCGGGGATAAATCAGTTGGAATAAGTATCTTTTTCATAGTCTAAACATTTTCTACAAAGTTCAGAAAACTATTTGCCTAAGATTGTGATTGCAATCAGATGGAATAATGACTTTAGTCAGTTATCTTGATTAATATAGGAAAGTTTAAAGTCTAAATTTCTAAATTCTTAACTAGTAATTCATAAATGCTATTTACTTGCTCCTAAATCCTATTCCCTAATTTTCTTCAAAAAACAACTTAAGTCATAGTTTTATCCAAATTGACTTCCTATATTTGTCTTACTTATAATCATTCTAAATAATGAAGGTAATAATTGCAGATAGTAACGAGTTAATTCGAGTTGGAATCCGAACGATTTTAAACACGGATAAAACACTTGAAATTGTTAGTGAGGCTAGAAATAGTGAGGAATTATTAAGCGAAATTCAAAACTTTGGAGCAGATATTGTCTTGATTGATTATACTTCCCCTGGGTTTACCATCGACATTATTCCAAACGTACTGCAAAAATTTCCTTCGGTTAAATTTGTAGCAATTACTCCGGAACAAAGTGCACAAACACTCGTGGATGCATTGCGCTGTGGTGTGCAAAGTTATGTCAAGAAAGATTGTGATGTTTCTGAAATCATTAATTCTATCAAAGAAACAGAACGTGGAAATAAATTCTTTTGTGGACAAATCTTAGAGACAATTCAACGAGCTCACATTAACGTAGAAGATATTGATTTTGAGTCTTTTTCGTGTGAACCTGTATTGTTATCTGAACGTGAAAATGAAATTATCAAGTACATCGCTGAAGGACAAACGAATACACAAATCGCAGATATCTTATTTTTAAGTACGCATACGATCAATACCCACCGTAAAAATATCATGGCAAAATTAGGGGTGAAAAATACCGCCGGAATCGTTATGTATGCTGTAAAAACAGGATTAGTAAGTCCGAATAAATTCTTATTTGCAGGGGAAGCTTAAAGATTATGTCCCAAAAACTTTCGGGATTTAGGTTATAATTTACGAAATAAATTGTATTTGATAATCAGTATTTTACGTTTTAAATTATCAAAACTTGCAAATTTTACAAGTTTTGATAATTTATTAATATGTTTGCTTTATGCGTGATTATACACTTCGTAAAGAATACCTAACTAAATTGCTTGCTTACAAAGATAAGGACCTAATTAAAGTCGTGAGTGGTTTACGTCGTTCGGGTAAAAGTACCTTGTTAGAAATTTACCGAGAACAATTAGTAGAAAAAGGAATTTCCAATCAACAAATCCAATTTTATAATTTTGAATTACCAGAAAATTATTTGGATAAATCTTGGTCAGATATCTATTTTGAAATAAAAGAGAAACTTACTAAGGATCAACCAAATTATATTTTTTTGGATGAGATACAAAACATACCTCAGTTTGAGAAATTAGTGGATGGACTTTTTGTGAGTGAAAATACAGATGTATATATTACTGGTTCAAATGCTTTCTTATTGAGTAGCGAATTGGCGACACTATTGAGTGGTAGGTATATTGAAATTTCAATCTTACCTTTTTCATTCAAAGAATATTTAACAGCAAGAAAAATAGATACAGACAATAAATACCTAAATTTTGAAGTCTTATTTTTTGATTATGTAAAGGAAACTTCTTTGCCAAAAGGGGTGGAATTACGAGAAGGTGGTTTTGATAAAATTATAGAGTACCTAGATGCAATTTATACAACCATTATTGAAAAAGATATTACCCAACGCCATCAAATAAATGATAAACGTGCATTTGCGAACATGGCTAAATTTGTAGCAAACAATATCGGAAGTCCACTTTCTCCAAGCAATATTTCTTCCGTCTTAAAATTAGATGGACAAACAATACATCATGCTACTGTTGAAAAATATTTAGAGTATTTAGTAGCTAGTTTTGTCTTTTATAAAGTGAATCGTTTTGATTTAAAAGGTAAAAAACAATTAGCTACGCAAGAAAAGTATTACTTAGTAGATTGTGGTTTGATGAATTTGTTGGTTGGAAAAGTAAGAACTACCGATCGAGGGCATATTCTTGAAAATATTGTTTTTTTAGAACTTTTACGCAGAGGAAATAAAATTTGGACCGGAACTTCTAGGAATTCTGAAGTTGACTTTGTTTGTAAAACACCTACTGGGGAAATTGAATACTACCAAGTTGCTTGGCAATTATCTTCGGAATCTACTATTAATAGAGAATTTAGTGCTTTAGAGAAAATAAACGATAACTATCCCAAATTTTTATTGACTACTGATTCCTTTACACAAGATAGAAACGGAATTATACATAAAAATGTTTTTATTTGGTTGTTGGAAAACAGTGTTTTATGATTTAAATTATCAAAACTTGCAAATTTTACAAGTTTTGATAATTTGTATAAGTGGAATGAAAATTAGATTTTTTGAGGCAAACAATAAATTGTTATTTGTCCCGATAATTATCGGGATTACTCTAGTAAATGAAAATAATAATTTTGAAGTTGAACGAAGAAAAAGCAAGTTTTATTTCACTTATATTTTTCTTACTAAAACTTTTCTATATACTACGGTCACCAAAATCGAATACACGGTCGATAACATCATTAAGGATAATATTGAAATCAACGCAGTAGAACTGGCTTTGTAAAAGTTTTCAGGTCCTTTTACTAATTCTTGATACATTTTTTCTTTTGTCATCACCTCAAATGCTTCGTTTTGCGTTTTAATTTTTGCCAACTCCACTGGATTATTCAAGGAAAGTTCGATTGTTTTCTTCGCTGCAGAAATTTGCAACTTGTTGAAGTCTGGATTGATGTTGTTGTAATACAAGTATATAAAAATAGAAACCAAAATAGTGTAGGGGATACCGGAAGTCATGGCTGCTTTGATATCACTTAAGGTATTCCCTTCGGTAAATCCTTCCTCTTTTTTATGGTAAAACAATCCTACAGCAATCGCGGTCAATAAAAGTAAAATATTAATGAATACCGATACTTTTAGTGTAGATTCTGTTGGAAGTGTTGCATGAAATGCTAATTTAATCAGCATCCAAACCGCCGCAAATAATAAACCAATTTTGATTGTTTTCTTCATGTGATTATCTATTCATAGATGCTAAAAACTCTTCATTTGACAAAGTATGATCCATTTGTCCTTTTAAGAATTCCATTGCTTCCACTGGATTCATATCTGCAATATGTCTTCGCAATACGTGAACACGTTGTAATACTTCTTTTTTAACTAATAAGTCGTCGCGACGTGTACTGGAAGAAATAATATCAATCGCTGGGAAGATACGACGGTTCGCAATTTTACGATCCAATTGTAACTCCATATTACCAGTACCTTTAAATTCTTCGAAGATAACCTCGTCCATTTTAGATCCAGTCTCTGTCAAGGCAGTTGCTAAAATAGAAAGTGAACCTCCATTCTCAATTTTACGTGCAGCTCCGAAGAAACGTTTTGGTTTGTGTAATGCATTCGCATCCACACCTCCTGAAAGTACTTTTCCAGATGCAGGGGATACAGTATTGTAAGCACGCGCTAAACGCGTAATAGAATCTAATAAAATAACCACATCGTGACCACATTCCACCATACGTTTTGCTTTTTCCAATACGATGTTCGCAACTTTCACGTGACGTTCTGCTGGCTCATCGAATGTAGAAGCAATAACTTCCGCTTTTACACTTCGTGCCATATCGGTAACCTCTTCTGGACGCTCATCAATCAATAACACAATTAAGTAAACTTCTGGATGATTTGCAGCAATCGCATTGGCAACGTCTTTCAATAACATGGTTTTACCCGTTTTTGGTTGCGCTACAATCATACCTCGTTGCCCTTTACCAATTGGGGCAAATAAGTCCATGATACGTGTCGACATGCTTTCGTCTTTATGTCCAGTTAGAATAAACTTCTCGTTTGGAAATAATGGTGTTAAATATTGGAAAGGCACACGATCACGTATATACGATGGGTGTCTACCGTTAATGGAATCTACTTTTACTAATGGGAAGAATTTTTCGCCTTCTTTTGGTGGACGAATCGTTCCTAATACGGTATCTCCCGTTTTTAATCCGTAATGTTTAATTTGACTTTGAGATACATACACATCATCTGGAGATGGTAAATAATTATAATCCGAAGAACGTAAAAATCCGAAACCTTCTTGTATCACTTCTAATACTCCTTCAGCACTAACAATACCTGCTAAATCATAGCGAATTTCATCTTCTTTGGAAATTGCTGGTTCTGCAGGAAGTTGATTTGGATTCGGACGGTTGCGATTTGGGTTGTTGTTATCACTTGGATTCGGGCGGTTGCGATTTGGATTATTGTTTTCACCCGGATTAGGTCTTTCCCCTTGAGGAGTACGATTTTGTTGGTTTTTATGTTGTGGCCGTGGAGCGTTCGTATTTTCAGTTCTTACTTCTGGTGTTTGTGCGTCCCCTTCTGTTGTTGGTTTAATACGATCTCTATGAGGGTTTGGTTTATTACGAACAGGTCTAGCAACTTCTGGAGTTGCATTATCTACTGTGGTAGCCGTTTGCTCTTCTGGTTTAACTGTTGAAACTGCCTCTGGATTGCGAGGTTTTTCTTTTAAATATGTTTTTTTACGTAAAATCGGTTTTACTTCTTCACTAACCGGTTTTACTTCTTCACTGTTTGTATCTGCAGGAACGTTCGATGCTTCTTGTGTAAACAAATCTTCCTTAGCAACAGGAGGTGTAACTTTCTTTACTGTAGTCTTGCTTTTTGGTGTTGGTTTAACATTTTCTGTTGCAGGAGTTTCTTCACCACCTGCTAGTTTTGTTAATTGGCCAATAATTTCTGATTTTTTTAATGTCTCTGCTTTTTCTAGACCTGCAGCAAGTGCAATAACACGTAAGTCAGAAAGTTTTTTACCTTCTAAATCTTTAATATCCATAGATTGAACGAGTGAATAAGATAATGGTGATTTTTAGTTGATTTGGATTGAAAAAGAAACAACGAGATTTGTTTCTGTGATGCAATATTAATAATAATCTTTTATTGAGCAAGGTTTGTCAAAAAAAATATCCCAAGATGCACTTGAATTAGTAACTTTACCGCACTAAAAATATACCCATGAATACTTTCTTACGAAGACTCAAATACTTTTCATTTGGTTTCATACCAAGTTTAATCATCGTTATTTTCTTTTTTGGTGCGCGTGGTTGCAGTTGGTTACCTGCAAATCGTGTCAAAGGATCCGTGATTGAACGTGTAGTGGTGGTTTCAGAGAAGAATAAAAAATCAATGCAGCAATTAGGTTTAAATGCTAATACTTTACCAAAATTTATAAGTGATGCAAAAGTGAATTTCGATAAAAGTAGTACGAAATCGAATCCGAAAATATACCATTTTTCCAAAGATGGTAAGTCTGTTTATTTTGCTTTGCCAAAGGATAGTTACGTGGCAGAAATTGTAAAAGCAACTAAAAATGTCATGCAAGTGAATCTTACAACAGAAGGTTTAGGAACTTTTCTTCTTTTTCCAGCCGAAAAGGATTTAGTGTATGTAGATACAAATGCACGTTTGACTTGTCAACAAAATGCGTTGGGAATGATCCAAAATAAGCAGTTTTTTGAGGCGATAAAAAAGAATGGTAAACTAGATTTTCAAAAATCACGTTTATTATCCAATCCGAAAACACATTACTTATATTTTGAAAATCAACAAGATGTAAAGATTGGTGCGAATACTTTGTGGTATAAAGATCGGATTGATATTATTCGTTTAGATCTTCCGAAAAATAGCGATTGTAAATAGTTTAATGAAAATAGGTATGTTGATAATTCATTATCGACAAATTAATACCCACTTTATCTTTTTTTAATTTTGTAGTATGGAATTTTCTGCAGAACAAATTGCTGGAATTATACTTGGTGAAATCATTGGTGATTCACAAGTAAAAGTAAACGGCTTAGCAAAAATAGAAGAAGGATCGGAAGGTAAACTTTCCTTTCTTGCAAATACAAAATACGAAGAGTATATATATTCTACTGGTTCATCGATTTGTATTGTTAATACAACATTCACGCCAAGTAAACCATTACCAGAAAATCTTACCTTGATTAAGGTGGAAGATGCGTATGCTTGCTTTGCTCAATTGTTAGAGTTCTACGACCAAATGCGTACGAAAGAGCCGGTTATTGAACAGCCAAGTTTTATATCAGATACTGCAAAAATCGGTAAAGAAATTTATTTAGGTGCTTTTGCATATATCGGAAGTAATGCTGTAATTGGAGATAACGTACAGATTTATCCAAATGTATTTATAGGTGATAATGTAACTATCGGGGATAATACAATTATTCACGCTGGTGCGAAAGTATATATCGATTGTACAATTGGTAAAGATTGTATCATTCATGCAGGTGCAGTAATTGGTTCGGATGGATTTGGTTTTGCGCCTGATGAAAATGGTGTTTTCAAAAAAGTTCCTCAAATCGGAAATGTAATCGTTGAAGATAACGTTGAAATCGGAGCGAACTCCACGATAGATCGTGCAACGATGGGGTCTACAATTCTTCGTAAAGGAGTGAAATTGGATAACTTAGTACAAGTTGCGCACAATGTGGAATTAGGCGAAAACACAGCCTTGGCAGCACAAGTTGGTGTTGCAGGTTCTGCGAAAATTGGTAAAAATGTCATGGTCGGTGGACAAGCAGGTATTTCTGGACACTTAACAATTGCAGATGGAACTAAAATTGTTTCGCAATCGGGTGTACCAAATACAGTTAAAAAAGAAAGTATTTTGATGGGAACTCCAGCAATTCCAATTGAAGATTTTAAAAAATCCTATTTTGGGTTCCGTAAATTACCGTTCATTTTACAGAAAATTCAAGAGTTTGATCAGAAATTAAAACATATAAGTAAAGATTAGTCGAATGGCTGAAAAACAAAGAACATTAAAAAGCGCTATTCAATTTAAAGGAGTAGGGTTACATACAGGGAAATTAGTGACATTAGAAGTTTGTCCTGCACCTGCAAACCACGGATACAAATTCCAACGTACAGATTTAGAAGGGCAACCTATTATAAAAGCAGATGCTGATTTAGTAGTTGCTACAGACAGAGGTACAACGTTAGAGGCGAACGGGGCACGTGTTTATACTACCGAACATATACTTGCTGCACTTTACGGAATGCAAGTAGATAACGCGCTTATAAAAGTGGATGGTCCTGAAATTCCAATCATGGACGGAAGTTCCTTGTTGTTTGTGGAAGCAATCGAAGTGACTGGATTCGAAGAACAAGATGCTATTCGTGATTATTTTGAGTTGACTGAAAATATTCCATGGGAAGACATCGAAAAAGGGATTGAATTTTTAGCGATTCCAGATAAAGAGTACCGTTTAACTGTAATGGTGGATTATAAATCACCGTTGTTAGGTACGCAGCATGCTAATATTTACAATCTTGGACAATTTAGAACAGAAATTGCACATTGTAGAACGTTTGTATTTTTACGCGAATTAGAAGTATTAGCTCAAAATAACCTAATTAAAGGAGGGGATTTAGATAATGCAATTGTTTTAGTCGACAAAGAAGATGTAAAACAAGAAGATTTAGATCGTTTAGCAAAATTGCTAGGTAAAGAAAGTTTGAAAATTCAATATAATGGTATTGGAGTTTTAAATAGTTCTAAGTTACGTGTTGAAAATGAACCTGCTAGACATAAATTATTAGATATTGTTGGCGATTTAGCATTAGTTGGTAAACCAATTAAAGCACATATTTTAGCAGCACGTCCAGGTCATTACGGAAATGTACGTTTTGCAAAAGTATTGAAAGATCAAATCAAAAAACAAGCAGCAGAAGGTCGTAAGTTTGATTTAACAAAAGAACCTCTTTTTGATATCAATGCCATCGAAAAAATGTTACCGCATAGATATCCATTCTTATTAGTAGATAAGGTGATAGAAATGGGACCAGAAAATGTAATTGGTGTCAAAAATGTGACGATGAATGAACCATTTTTCCAAGGACATTTTCCAGGAAATCCAGTTATGCCTGGCGTACTTCAAATCGAAGCAATGGCGCAAGTTGGAGGTATTTTTGCATTGAATCAAGTAGATGAACCAGAAAAATATTCTACCTACTTTTTGAAAATCGATGAATGTAAATTTAAACGAAAAGTTATGCCTGGTGATTCATTAGTAATCGAAATGGTTTTAACTTCTCCAATTCGTCGCGGATTAGTAAATATGAAAGGGACAGCGTATGTAAACGGACAAGTAGCTTCCGAAGCAACGATGTTAGCACAAGTTATTAAAGAAAAAGAATAATATGATTAGTCCATTATCCAGCGTATCACCAGAATCTAAATTGGGAGAAAATGTTGTTGTTGATTCATTTTCAACAATTTTTGAAGATGTGATTATTGGCGATGGTACTCGTATTCATCCGAATGTTACAATTTATCCAGGTACTCGCATCGGTAAAAATTGTGAAATTTTCCCTGGTGCTGTAATTGGGGTAGTTCCGCAAGATCTAAAATTTGAAGGGGAATATACAACGGTTGAAATTGGAGATAATACCAAAATTAGAGAGTGTGTAACTATTCATCGTGGAACGAAAGATAAATTGTCTACTAGAATTGGTTCCAATTGTTTACTAATGACCTATGTGCACGTTGCACATGATTGCCAAATTGGGAATAATGTAATTTTAGCATCCTACGTAGGTATTTCAGGACATGTTCAAATTGATGATTGGGCGATATTAGAAGGCAAAGTTGCGGTACAACAATTCGTTCATATCGGTGCACATACCTTTATCGGTGGAGCATCTTTAGTTCGAAAAAATATCCCTCCTTTTATTAAAGCTGCTAGAGAACCTTTGACTTTTGCTGGTGTTAATTCTGTTGGATTGCGTAGAAGAGGATTGACGGATGTAGAAGTACGTGAAATAGAGGATGTTTACCGTATAATTTACGTGCAAAATAATAATATCTCGAAAGGGATAGAATGTGTGAAAGATACAATGCCTGCATCTAAATACCGAGATGAAATCATTGACTTTATTGTAGCTTCTGATAAAGGAGTTATTCGTGGAATGATTTAATTATAAGATAGATGTACGGTAAAGGACAAGTAATAGAACTAGAAATTTCTGCATTTGCGTTTGGTGGAAAAGGAATTGCTAAGGTTGCTACTGAAAATGGAGATTTAGTGTTTTTTGTTGAAAATACTTTCCCGGGTCAGGTAGTAGAGGCAAGAATCGAAAAGAAACGTAAAAAATATGTAGAATGTAAATTATTACAAATCCTAAAACGTTCACCGCAAGAAGTAGCGTTACCCTACCAAGAAATTTCAGGGGCACCTTATGTATTTGTTCCAATTGAAATTCAACAAGAATACAAACAAACTTCCACGCTTGATTTATTTCGTAAAATAGCGAATGTGAAAAATGTGGAAGAAATTTTTGATGAATACATAACTTCTCCCTTAACGTTCAACTATCGTAATAAAATGGAATATAGTTTTTCTTCTATTGAACATGATTTAGTGTTGAATGAAGAAAAAGATGATGCTTTTGCACTTGGTTTTAAACGCAGAGGAACCTGGTGGAAAGTAGAAAGTTTGAATAAAGAAAGTGGTTTGTTTGACGAAGAATTGGAAAATAAACTTGTTCAAATTCGAACATATTTAGAAAAAACAGGATTGGCTGCTTGGCATCCACCGAAAAAAACAGGATTCTTCAGACATATTGTAGTTCGAAAGTCATTTTACCAAGATCAATTGTTAATCAATTTGGTGACATCTTCGGAAAATATAGAACAGTTTGATGCACACGCTTTTTCCGTATTCTTACAAGAATTACTTGGAAATCGATTAGCTGGTTTACAACACACCGTAAATGATAATGTTGCAGATCGCGCTAAAATCGAAAATGGAACCAATACCTTGCTGTTTGGCGACTGGAAAGTAGTTGAGCAATTAAGTGATCTGTTTTTTGAAATAAGTATGGAAAGTTTCTTTCAAACAAATCCTAAAAGTGCAGAGTTATTATATAACAAAGCCTTAGATTATGTTTTTGAAGGAAATGCCTTGGATAATAAAGTAGTAATGGATTTGTTTTGTGGTACAGGTACAATAGGACAAATTCTTGCAAAAAGAGCAAATACGGCAGAAATTATTGGGGTAGATATTGTAGCAGAAGCGATTGAAGATGCAAAGAAAAATGCAGCCCGTAATTCCGTAGAAGGCATTCAGTTTTTTGCTGCAGATGTAGGAAAATTTTTATCCGAATACCCTCAATACAAAGGAAAGATTGGTACGATTGTTCTAGACCCTCCTCGTGCTGGTATTGCACCAAAAACTTTACGTAAAGTAATCGATTTAGGTGCCGATCGTATCGTTTATATTTCGTGTAATCCATCTACGCAAGCACGTGATACAGAAACATTACAAAGCATGGGGTATATCCTAGAAAAACTAAGTTTAGTGGATCAATTTCCGCACACCAGTCACATAGAATCGATCACGAAATTCATTAAAGACCCCAATTTTATCCCTGTTGAAGAATAACACCCAAAACCATCCTTCCGTCACTCGTTACTCGTAACTCGTCTCTCACTATGTCTTATATTTTTCTCGTTGGTTTCATGGGGGCTGGTAAAACAACACTAGCTAAAAAATTGGCATCCAAATTAGGATACCAGTGGATAGATACGGATCAAGAAATTGAAAAAAAAGAAGGAGTTAAAGTATCTGAAATTTTTGAGGTTAGGGGAGAAACTTATTTTAGATTCCTTGAAAAACAATTGATTGATGAACTTATTCCTTCCGAAAATATAATTGTTGCAACGGGAGGTGGTTTACCATGTTTTAACAATCTCATGGAAAATTTAAACCATCTAGGTACTACGATTTATTTAGAACGCACACCAAAAGAATTATTTCAACGTGTCAAGCAAGCGACGAATTCACGACCACTTATAGCGCATAAATCGGACGAAGAATTATTAGAATACATTGAAACGACAATGGAAAAGCGCAGAGAAATATATCTGCAATCCAACATTATCGCCGATCGATTTTCTCAAACCCCAGAAAAAATAATTGCTTTAATTCAAAAATAATTTTTCATTTTGTACAGACGCCGTATACGGCGTCTCGTTGGTAATAATAAGTAGATACGCAATGCATTGCGGCTCTATATTTTTTTACCAACTTCCTCCAGATCCACCACCGCCGAATCCGCCGCCGCCGAATCCACCAAAACCACCACCGCCTGAACTTCCACCTCCAAATCCGCCACCACTTCCAAATCCACTTCCCATAAAGAAGAAACCTGCTGGTCCCATAGTCATTCCACCACGACCACCACGTCCACCTTTTTTGGATAAAAGATAAACGAATAAAGCGATGATTAATAGAACAACAATAGCTGTTGATTTAGCTCCTTTACCTTTCTTTTTAGCGTATTTTACAGAATTGTATTCACCTTTAGCAAATTTCATTAATACATCCGTCGTATTGTCTAATGCTTTGTAAAATTCACCCGTTTTTAAGTATGGAATTAATTCTTCGTCTTCAATTTGTCGGCAAGTAATATCTGGAATAGCACCTTCTAATCCTTTCCCAGTTGCAATGAAAAATTTACGCTCACCAGCCCCACCGGTAGGTTTGATTAATAGGACAATACCGTTATCTTCTTTTTCATGACCAACACCCCATTTATCTCCAAGTTCATATGCATATTCTGCAGGTTCGTATCCTGCCAAATCGTCCACAATTACAATTACAATTTGATTCGAAGTAGATTCTGCAAATGAAACTAGTTTGTTTTCTAGTAATTCTTGTTCTTCTGCACTTAAAAAATTCGGAAATTCTTTAGAGAAATTATTTACTAGTCGTAGTGGATTTGGCGCATCTGGAATACCATTCTGACTAAATACAGTTAAAGAAAACAACAAAAAGAAGGACAGAAAAAAGTGTTTTAACATAAGTAAAAATTATAAATTAAAAATATTTATCTATTTTTTTGTTTTTGGAGGAATATTAGAGGCGGACAAAAAAAATAGATTCGAGTTTACTGAAGTAAATGAGAAACTATTTTTTGCAGTCGAACGAAGAAGATTCATTCAAAAACAAAAAATTACTCTCCGAATGAAATATCATTGGAAAGTTCGTTAACATCATCTGCTTGATAAGGAAAATGAAATTTTAATTTCTCACCTGCCATCTCAATTCCTTTACATAAGCCTTCCGAAAATTTGGAAAGTTTAAAATGATTTAACATTTCTGTTTTCACATCCTCCCAGAAATTTTCTTCTACCAAAACATTGATACCTTGGTCACCTATTACAGCAAACTTTTTGTCCTTCACAGCAACATAAAATAATACACCGTTACGTTGTTCTGTTTGATGCATTGCTAATTTTTCAAAAACTTCTATCGCTCGTTTTAGAGGTTCTATTTTACAAGTTTCTTCTAAATGAACACGAACTTCTCCTGAGGTATTTAGTTCTGCAAGTTCGATGGATTTACTTATTTCTTGTTGTTGGTATTCTGAAAAAAAATCTTTTACTGCCATGTGAAAGGAATAAAAAAGGCGATGATTAAATCGCCTGTATTGTTTAGTTTATTTATTTTGAAAAGTCAACGGTTGGAGCAACTTCTGTTCCTGCCGCTGCTGCAAAAGGAGTTTTCTTAGGGAAAGTCGCAGCATTCAAAAACATACTATTAAAGAAGCCTCGAATGTGAGAATTATAGGCTTTAATTGTTTCGTTGTAATCTTGACGTGCTTTATTAATTCTATTTTCAGTTCCTTCTAATTGTGCTTGTAATGCACTAAAATTATCCGTTGAACGAATTTGTGGATACGCTTCAAACGCTAAGTTGATTGCTGTATTGATTTTTTTACCCATCAATTCCATATCTTCTGGAGTTTTTGCGTTTACAATTCCAGCTCTTGCTTGCGTTACTGATTTTAAGATGTCACCTTCATTCTGTGCAGCACCTTTCACTGTTGCAACTAATTGAGGGATTAAATCTGCACGACGTTGGTAGGTAGCGCCAACATTTCCCCAAGATTCATCTACCGTTTCTTGTAAAGAAATTGCCGTATTATAGGTAGAACGGTACATTAAGAATAAAATAACTACTAAACCTCCAATAGCAAGTAGAATAATGTTTGATTTTTTCATCGTTTAAATTTTTTGTAAATATACGAGGATATAGTCAAACCAAATGCCAAAATGAGATAAACGCCAATATGGCAGATGTTTCTAATTCTTATTCATTTCTGTATTTTTGTCTAATGAAAAAAATGAAAGATCCTGGATTAGGTTCCAAATTTCAACAGCCGATGAAGCGCATGATGAACCAAGATGGTTCCTATAATATCGTTCGAAAAGGCGGTTTGACTAAATTTCAAGATTATTATAAATACCTATTGGATGTTACATTAGGTAGATTCTTACTAATTATTCTGTTGATTTATATTGTTGTAAATGTATTGTTTACCTGCATTTACTTAGGGATTGGCATCGAAGAATTAAAAGGTGTTTCAGAACACCAACCTGCTTTTTTCAGCGCTTTTTTCTTTTCGACACAAACGTTTACTACCGTTGGGTATGGTTCAGTTTCTCCCCATGGAATTGGTGCAGAAATCGTTGCTATGATTGAAGCGTTTGTTGGTTTATTGGCTTTTGCGCTTGCGACAGGTTTGTTATACGGACGTTTTTCTAAACCAAATGCGAAAATTGGATTTTCTAAAAATATCATACTAACACCTTTTGATGGCGGACAAGCGCTAATGTTTAAGTCGGTCAACCTGAGAAACAATGTTTTGCTTAAAACGAAAATTTCTGCTTTTATCGCTATGGACAAAGTGTTAGGTGCTAATAATTTTATCAAAGAATATTTTCCACTCAATTTAGAAGTGGATACCATTACTTTTTTTCCTTTAACATGGACACTTGTACACAAAATAACGGAAGATTCACCGGTAACAGGAATGGATGTGGCGACATTAAAATTAAAAAATGCTGAAGTTTTTATACTTATTGAAACCTTTGATGAAACCTATTCGCAAGATATCGTTCAAAAACATTCTTATGCGCAAAATGATTGGCTGGAAAATGTAAAATTCGAAACCAATTTTAGAACAAATCCAAACGGAGAATTGGAATTGTATATTAATGAGTTGGATAATGTGGTGCCGATTAGTTATTTTTCATAACCATTTGATTATCTGATTAATTATTCTTTATATTTTTGTATTAAACTTAAAATATAAATATGATAACTGGCAAAAATGGCGTTTTGCTTATTGAACAATTTGAAGGTTTCAGAGCAAAAATGTATAAAGACGCTGTAGGTTTACCTACGATTGGATTTGGAACATTGATCGACACCGCGGAAGAAAAGCATTTGTTGACCGAAACAATCACCAAAGAACAAGCAGAGGAATTGCTGCGTAAAGAATTGGGGATGATTGAACAAAAATTAAAGATTATTGTAACGAAACCATTGACACAAAACCAATACGATGCATTGGTTTCTTTTGCTTATAATCTAGGTATTTATAACCTAAAATCATCTACGTTATTGAAAAAAGTAAATGCCAATCCAAACGATGCAAGTATCGCAAAAGAATTTATGAAATGGACACATGCTGGAGGGAAAGTTTTGAAGGGATTAGAAATAAGAAGAAAAGCGGAATCCGATTTGTATTTTAAGGTAGATTGAGTAATTTATATAGTTTATTTCGTTTTGTGAAGCAAATAGTATTTAAACATTTAAACATTAATTTATTTTTGTTTATGCGTTTGTTTCACATATCTATCTTCTTTTTATTTGTTTCATTTCAATTAGTTGGGCAGGGACTTAATTTTGAATTTGGTATGCAATATTGTAATTCAATAGAAGCAGAAGTTTCAAAAATTGCCGCCAAATATCAATTGACTGCAGCCGATGTTTTACCAATCGTCTATCCAGAATGTTGTCGATTTAATAAGGTTTCAGATGCTTTCGAAACCGATATATTAACAACTATTTATGTGGATAAAGGGAGTAGATTTGCTGATTTTTCAGTAGGTCTTTTTCAAATGAAACCAAGTTTTTTAGAAAAACTAGATAGCATCGTTAGTAGTGATACATCCTATCGTTTTTTACTACCTACTTTTAATTACAAAGTAAATACTGTCAAGGAGATGAGGGAGAAGAGGTTAAATCGAATCATGAATCAAACATGGCAGATAGAATATGTATGCTTATATGTTTTATACATGAAAAAAAGATTTCAAAATAATAATTTAGGCATGAATTTTACGTTTTACCTTGCAAATGCATATAACTTTGGATTTACTAAATCGGATAAAGATTTACGTTGGTGGTCAATTCAATGCGCCTTTCCTTCAGGTCGAGATACAATTAACTGTACTTCGTATGGTTTGTTAGCGACTCAATACAAACAAACGAAGTTTGGAACCGATTGAATAATAGATTTTTATTAACTTGTTTCTAAATGAATTATTAATAGATATATATAAGATGATTAAAAAAGTTGTTAGTTTGCTATTCTTGTTTTTGATCAGTACAAGTTATGGCCAGGTAGTCGATAGTTTGAGAAAAGAACATACTAAAAAGAAGATTTATACTTTAAAACCTGGAGAAACTTTTCCTTACAATGAATCCAAAATGATGGTAACGAATAAAAGTGTGGATGTTGAGTTTTATATTTCGGATACTACAAACAAATGGTCATATTGTAAAAATGGAAATATAAAATACGATGTTCCTTTTTTATTTTATAGTGGATTCTTTAACAATGAGCCTGTTATTGTTATTAGTGAGTATGTTAACAATTCTAAATTACAATCTTTATTACTGAAGAATGGAACAAAAATTGGTCCTTTCGAAAGTGTTTGGCCAGTTTTCGTGGTTGAAAATAATTCCCATATACTACAAGGTTATATTACTAAAAGTGTCAAAGGCGAAACGTATATAGATTTAAAGACAAATATAAAATATGGTCCTTTTACTAAAATTAAGGAAGTTTTTTATAATAAAAACGGAGTGATGATCGCATATCATACTAATCAAAAGCATTTTGTTTTATTAAACAATAAATTATTTGGTCCTTACTTAGATACTAAATTAGCCGAATCATATATGTCGAATAAGAATATTGAACATTTTTGGTTTAAAGATTCTATCTCATTACAAAAAAACTATTGGAAATTAAATTTTAAAAACAAAATTATTACAGATGAATTTAAAAATTGTCCAACCATATATTACTTAAAAAATGGCTCTATATCCTATACAATTTACAAACAAGTTAATGGAAAATCGACGGAGTGTATTGTCTCAAATAATGTAGATTATCCAAAGGAACACAATAAAATTTTTCAGTATCAAAACAATCAAGGTAATGTACTGACATTAGTAAGAAAAGGAAGCAACTTTTCAAATCTATTTACCAGTTATTTTGATAACGTAAAACAATCTGAAATTAAAAAATCGATTTCATGGAATTGTCAAACTGCGTATTCATCCTATTTCCCTGTAGTTTTTGAAGATTCAATTGATGAAAATAAGTTAATTATTCCTGGAGTGAATAAACAATTAATTATATCGAATAAAAATGAAATTAGAGACAGAAAGATATTTATCTATAATGATGATTTAATGTTTATTGATAAAATTGATTCTACACTATACTTGAATGGAGTTGCTACCCAACATAAACACGTTTTGGAAATAATTCCTGCAATTAATAATGAATATATTATCATGAAAAAAGATGGTTATTTTAGTACATTTTTTTGCAAGGATAAAGTGTTAAATTTAAGTGAGTTAAAAGCAAATAGTCTGCATCGTGATTACAATTTACACATCGAAAATAAGGCAAATACACTTATGGAAAATAATAAAAGATTCATTCTAACAAACCAAGGAAAAAATAAGTTTGGTCCTTTTGAATATGATGATTTTAGAACATATGAAGTAAGTGAAAATGGCTTACATTATGCTTACCATAATTTCAATAAAAATCAAATTGTAATTGATGGAAAAATCATTGGTGATGGGAATAATTTAATCTATAATGAAACTTTAAACGCTTTTCAATGGTTGGAAATTGACAATAATTCACTTATTCAACATACGTATATGCTAAATTAAAATACGTTTTCACCTTTGAATTGACACGATAATAAAACATAGATAATCCTTGAATTTATAACACTACAAGCAAATATTTTTTAGTTTTGTATATATACAAGAATTAACTCACATTTATGATACAATTATCTGATCGTTTGCTTGCAATGGAAGAGTCTGCAACTATTGCTATGTCTCGTATTTCAAGAGAATTAAAAGCTGCTGGTAAGGATGTAATTTCTTTAAGTTTAGGTGAACCAGATTTTTTTACACCTGAATTTATTAAAGATGCTGCTAAAGAAGCGTTAGATCAAAATTACACGATGTACACACCTGTTGCGGGTTACGATGATTTGAGAGAAAGTATTTCTTTTAAATTCAAGCGTGACAATGGATTAGACTATTCTAAAGACCAAATTGTTGTTTCTACTGGTGCTAAGCAATCCATTGCAAATGCTGTGTTAAGTTGTATCAATCCTGGCGATGAAGTGATTATCCCAGCTCCATATTGGGTTTCTTATATCGAAATTGTAAAAGTTGCTGAGGGTATTCCAGTAATTGTGCATGCTGGTATAGAAACCGATTTTAAAATCACAGCGAAACAATTCGAAGAAGCGATTACGCCTAAAACGAAGATGATGATATTCTCTTCCCCTTGTAATCCAACGGGTTCTTTGTATAGCCAAGAAGAATTAAGAGGTTTAGCGGATGTATTAGTCAAAAATCCATCAGTAGTTGTAATTGCGGATGAGATCTATGAACATATCAATTTTGTAGGTAAACACCAAAGTTTAGCGCAATTCCCTGAAATTTTTGATCAAGTAATTACGGTAAACGGAGTTTCTAAAGCATGGGCGATGACAGGTTGGAGACTTGGTTACATTGGTGCTTCTAAGTTAATTGCTGACGCATGTAATAAAGTACAAGGGCAATTTACTTCTGCAACTTGTTCGATTGCGCAACGTGCTTCAATTGCAGCCATGAAAGCAGATCCTGCTGTCTTACAAGATATGATAAAAGCTTTTAAAAGCAGAAGAGATTTGGTACTTGGCATGTTGAAAGAAATGCCTGGAGTGAAAGCAAATACACCGGAAGGTGCTTTTTATATTTTCCCAGATATCTCTTATTTCATTGGAAAAAAATATAAGGATACAACAATTACTAGCGCCCACGATTTATGTTTATACTTGTTAAGTGAAGCAATGGTAGCGTTGGTTAGTGGTGAATCTTTTGGTGCAAATAATTGTATACGAATTTCATACGCTGCATCTGAAGAGACCTTAGTAAAAGCAATGACACGTGTAAAAGAAGCGTTAGCGAAATTAGCATAAATGAAAATTCAAGATATTTTTTCTCAATTCGCATCCAAACGTATCGCTATCCTTGGGGATGTCATGATGGATGCGTATGTGATTGGTTCGGTTACACGTATTAGTCCTGAAGCACCTGTTCCTATCGTAAGTTTATCTAAAAAAGAAAACAGATTGGGTGGTGCTGCCAACGTGGCATTAAACATTGTTTCCTTAGGTGCTGAGGCTATCATTTGTTCGGTAGTCGGTGATGACTCCGAAGGGGAGGAGTTGGTTCAAATTTTTGATCAAGAAAATGTGAACTCTTCTGGGATAGTGCGGAGCAAATACCGTAAAACAACGGTTAAAACACGTATTATTGGAAACAACCAACAGTTATTACGTGTAGATTCAGAACAAATTGATCCGATATCCACAGAGGAAGAAAACCAATTAATTCAAAAAGTAGCTGGCTTAATTCAATCTGGAATTGATGCACTTATTTTTGAGGATTACAACAAAGGGGTATTAACTGAACGCGTAATCTCTGAGGTGTTACATTTGTGTAAAATTGCAAACATTCCAACAACAGTAGATCCAAAACGCGATAATTTCTTTGCTTATAAAGGAGTTACGTTATTTAAGCCTAATTTAAAAGAATTGAAAGAAGGGTTGAATGTGCACTTCGATATTGCTAATAAAGAAGCATTTGAAAACGCGGTATTACTATTAGAGGATAAACTACAAAACGAAAATACATTTATTACACTTTCCGAACATGGGGTGTTTATCAAATCCGCGGTGGAGAAAATCTATATACCTGCCCATATCCGTACAATCGCGGATGTAAGTGGGGCAGGAGACACGGTAATTAGTGTTGCTACACTTTGTTTGGCGATAGGACTCCCGATTGAAAAAGTAGCCGCTTATGCGAATTTAGCTGGAGGATTGGTGTGTGAAAAGAGTGGAGTTGTAAGTATTGAAAAAGATCAATTAATAGAAGAAATTCAAATCATCGAGAAGAACTAACTACTATGAGCGCAGAACAAGTAAAACCGTACGGAGATGCTTCTAAATCCAAAAAAGAAGAAGTAGCAGAAATGTTTAATAATATCTCAGCAAAATATGATTTCTTAAACCATTTTTTATCCTTGGGAATTGATAAATTATGGCGGAAAAAAGCAGTGAAAATGCTTCGATCTGTGCATCCAACACGTATTTTAGATATTGCTACCGGTACAGGAGACTTTGCCTTGGAAAGTTTAGTATTGAAACCAACACAAATAGTCGGTTTAGATATTTCTTCTGGAATGTTAGAACACGGTCGTGTAAAAATGAAGAAAAAAGGCGTTGATCATATCATTACGATGCAACAAGGGGATTCGGAAGATATTCCATATGAGGATAATTACTTTGATGGGTTGACCGTTGGATTTGGTGTTCGAAACTTCGAGAATCTGGAAAAAGGATTAGGTGAAATGCTTCGTGTAGTTCGACCAGGGGGTAAATTAATTATCTTGGAGTTTTCCAAACCTAAAAAATTTCCTATCAAACAATTATTCGCATTTTATTCCAATAATATCATTCCAATTTTAGGTAAATCCATCTCCAAGGATAGTAATGCATACACCTATTTACCAGAGTCTGTTGCTGCTTTTCCAGAGGGTAAAGATTTTGAAAATATTTTAGCAAAAGTAGGTTATAAAGATATTTCTTCAACGTTGGTTTCAGGTGGAATAGCAACAATTTACGCTGGTACAAAATAATACCGTTTGATTTTCGTTATAAGAGAATGAATTTTCTTAAATCAATTCTTGTTATTGTAGTTGTCTTTGTTAGTTTCTTTTCTAGTGCGCAACATCAACGCCTAGAAAATTATAAAAACTTTGACAAAGAAGTTTTGTCATTTGGTGTGCAAATGGGATTTAATTATACGGGATTTAATTTTACCCCCGCATTAAATGCATATAAAGATTTTGGTTTTCGTTCGATTCAAGCCCAAGCACTTCCAGGCGCACAAGTTGGATTGTTGGCTTCACTCAAATTAGGGACTCCTATTTTACGTTTACGATTAATTCCTACTTTTTCATTTCAAGAACGTGTCATTCAATATTATTCTGCCCCAAAACTGAATCAAACCCAAGAAGTGTATAATGAAGAACGTGTGAATTCATCCAACGTGGATTTCCCACTTTTATTGCAAATTAGATCGTTACGTTATGGAAATTTCACCGCATTCGCAGTAACAGGCATGCAATTTTCACTCGACCTACAATCCATGGAAGATAAATCGCAGAATTACATTGACCCTTTTATTAAAATCCGAAAAAAAGATTGGATGGCCCAATTTGGTGGTGGTGTTGAATTTTTTAATGAATTCTTTAAATTAGGTTTGGAAATTAAATATTCGCAAGGGTTACAAAATGTTTTGGTACAGGATATGAGTCCTGTTTCTAAACCTATTACGAGTTTGTATAATAACTCGTGGATTTTCACTGTCACATTTGAAGGTGGAAAATAAATTTTATTAGGTGGATTTAGCGCATTTTTTTGGTTACTTTTTGTCACTTTTCATGGGAGTAACCCTTGGCTTAATAGGTGCAGGTGGTTCTACTATGACTGTACCAATTATGGTATATCTTTTTGGTTTAGATACGGTACTAGCAACTACATATTCTTTGTTTATCGTTGGATTTACTAGTTTAATTGGTTCCTACAAACACTATAAACTTGGTAATATTTCTTGGAAATTTGTGCTCTTATTTGGACTTTCTTCCATATTCTCGGAAGTTGTTAGTCGTACATATTTTTTACAACTTATACCACAAACTATTTTTTCAACCGCTACTTTTTCTCTTACTAAAAATACACTATTATTAGTACTTTTTGCTGTGATGATGTTGTTTGCTTCTTTTTCAATGATAAAAAATAAATCACTTGAATCTACTAGTATTGATTTTACAATTAATCGTATTCAAATTATTATTGCAGGTTTACTAGTAGGATTTATTACCGGGATTATTGGTGTTGGTGGAGGATTTTTAATTATTCCTGTTTTAACCAATTGGGCAAAATTACCGGTTAAAACTGCTGTTGCTACTTCTTTAGTAATTATTACTATTAATTCGTTAATTGGTTTTACGGTCGATCACGATGGTCTTCAGCGAATTGATTGGATGCATATGTCTATTTTCTCTATAATCGCTATTATTGGGATTATGATGGGGATTCGTATGAATACAAAAATTCCAGGAGAAAAGTTAAAGCCATTTTTTGGATTGTTTATTTTATGCATGGGAATTTCAATTTTAGTCTCAGAATTATTTAAATAATTATCGTAATTCAAATTACTGTAATTTGCATTACGGTAATGGATATTACGATAATTTCATATCTTTGTGCTATAAAGTGTAAAGTCATGAAATTCTATAATAGAGAAAACGAGTTAGCAAAATTAAATGCGATTGTAGAGAAGTCGAAAAGCAATGCGCAGTTTACTTATGTCGTGGGAAGAAGACGTATTGGTAAAACTAGTTTGTTGTTAAAATCAGTTTCGGATACAGTGTTCTTATACTTTTTTGTATCACGAAAAAATGAACAAATTTTATGTTTAGATTTTAAAGAAGAAATAGAACGTAAAATGGAGGAGAAAATCTATGGTTCATTTTCACAGTTTTCACATCTGTTTGAATTTTTGATGTATCGTTCCAAAAAAATGAATTTCACTTTGATTATCGATGAATTTCAGGAATTTCAAAATATCAATCCTTCGATTATGAGTGATATTCAACGAATTTGGGACCTTAATAAAAATGAAAGTAAATTAAATTTTATTGTCTGTGGTTCCATTTTTAGTATGATGTATAAAATATTTGAAAACGCGAAAGAACCTCTTTTTGGTCGCGCGACAAATATGATACGCTTAGAGCCGTTTACTGTAAAAACATTGAAAGAAATTTATCGCGATAATGTATCAAATTACGTTGCTGAGGATTTATTAAGCTTTTACATGTACACAGGTGGAGTTGCAAAATATGTAGAAATGTTTGTGCAAGAAAAGGCGTTTACAAAAGATACGATGTTATCAACGATGTTGTCAGCCAACTCCTATTTTTTAGAAGAGGGTAAAAATGCATTGATTGAAGAATTTGGAAAAGAGTATGGCACCTATTTTTCCATATTATCGTTAATTGCTAGTTCTAAAACAGCAAGACCTGAAATCGAATCCATTTTAGAACGAGAAGTTGGAGGCTATTTAGATCGTTTGGAAAATGTGTACAATATTATTGAGAAAGTAAAACCAATTTTTGCAAAGGATGGAGGAAGATTGGTAAAATACTTTATCAAAGATAACTTTTTGAATTTTTGGTTTCGTTATTTCTATAAACAACGAGCAGCAATCGAAATTGGAAATTTGAACTATGTTAAGACGATCGTAGAAAATGAATATTCCGTATACGCAGATTCAATACTAGAACGCTATTTTTTAAATGAATTTAAAAATCAAAATTTCAATCAGGTTGGTCGATATTGGGAACGTGGTAATCTGAATGAAATTGATATTGTTGCAGTAAATGATTTAGAAAAAAGAATGGTTTTTGTAGAGGTTAAAATGAATCCAAAGAAAATAAATGTAGAACAACTCAAACGTAAAGCTGAAAAATTAGTAGCACAACGTCCAGATTATTCTGTTGAATACAAAGGGTTGTCCATTGAAGACATAAAATTAGATAATTAATCATTTTCGTGCATTTTCAAATTAATACATTGTTACATTTTCACATTAATCAATTGATTCATTAAATCATTATCTTTGCACCATGGGATCAGTAAGACAAAATAAAATTGAAGGGGTAATTCAAGAGGAGTTATCTGTTTTTTTTCAGCGAAATGCACGTGAAATCTGTTTGGGAGCAATGGTTTCTGTAACTGTTGTGCGTGTAACATCTGATTTGTCCTTAGCACGAGTGTTTGTTAGTGTTTTCGGTGGACCAGCCAAAGAAGAAGTATTAACTTCAATCAATGAAAACGCAAAAAAGATTCGTGGAGAAGTTGGTAAACGCTTGAAAAATATGCGTAAAATTCCAGAATTAATCTTCAAAATTGATGATTCATTAGATTATGCTATGGAAATTCAAAATTTATTGAACCAAAAATAAAACTCCTTTCTTATTAACGTTCCATTCTTCATAGCACGTAGATACCTGTCTTCGAAAAAGAAGAAAAACGTAATTCATTTAATTACGCGTATTTCTGTAATTGGTATTGCCGTTACTACAGCAGCGCTTGTGATTTTAATATCTGCATTCAATGGTATTGAATCGATGGTGGAAGATTTATATTCTGAATTCGACGCGGATATTATTATACGTTCTAAACAACGTAAAACATTTGATGAAAACACACTCGATTTAAAAGCAATAAAATCTGTTTCGGGTGTCCAATTGACTTGTAAAGCAGTGGAAGAAATTGTGGTTCTTCGCCATGAGAAAAAATGGGTGAACGCTAAAATGATTGGTGTGGAAGATAATTATTTACAAATCGCTCATGTGCAAAAACACATGGTGGATGGTTTTCCACATTTGACTGAAAAAAATTCTCCAACAGCGCTTGTAGGTGCATTATTACTTCAAAAATTAGGTGGATACATACCAACGAATGCAGGTCACGAAACGTTATTATGTTATTTTCCAAAACGGGATGCGCGCGTTAGTGTAAGTTCAAATCCTTTTAGAACAGAAAATTTGAATGTTGCTGGTAGAATTAACTACAACAAAGAAGTAAATGAATCTTATATCGTATTACCGCTAGCACTTGCATCTTCCATGTTAGGTTATGAGAAAGATATAACTGCAGTATATGTTTCTACCAATTCAACTGCTGATTTAGAAAAGGTAAAAGAAGAAATTCAAAAAAAAATAGGGGATAAATTTGAAGTCAAAACTCATTTAGAGAAAAATGAACTAATTTACAAAACCAGTAAATCTGAAAAATTAATTGTGATAGCAATCTTGGTTTTTGTCTTTATTCTTGCGGCCTTTAATTTAGTTGCGTCTTTAACCATGTTATATATTGAAAAAAAGAAAAATATTTGGACATTACAAAGTTTTGGTGCCAGTGAATCTTTTATTTTCCGTATCTTTTTTTATGAAGGCTTATTAATCGCTTTTAAAGGAGTGATATATGGAATTGTAATAGGGGTGTCCGTTTGTTTAATGCAGATTTATGGACACTTGTTGGTATTGCCAAATACAGATAATCAACCTTTTCCAATGGAACTAACATTACAGGATGGTGTATTTGTACTCACATTAGTTTCTATGCTTTCCGTAATTGCATCTTATTTTCCTGTTAAATATTTGGTATACAAGAACAGATTGCAATAATTAATTAATTGCTTTTTGACGAAGGTAGAAGTCTAATAATACTATTGCTGTCATTGCTTCTACAATCACGACTGCCCTTGGTACAACACATGCATCATGACGACCTTTTCCGGAAACAATAACTGGGTTTCCAGATGAATCTACTGAATTTTGAGCTGCAACAATGGTAGCGACAGGTTTAAAAGCAGTTCTAAAATAGATAGGCATGCCATTCGATATTCCACCTTGTATTCCTCCACTATGATTTGTAGTTGTTTTTCCTAATCCTGAAAAAGCATCATTATGTTCCGAACCAAGCATGGAAATACTACCAAAACCAGATCCAATTTCAAATCCTTTGACAGCATTAATGGATAGCATTGCTTTACCTAGTTCTGCATGTAATTTATCAAAAACTGGTTCTCCTAGACCTGCAGGAACTCCAGTTACTCTACAGAAAATACTTCCACCGATAGAATCTCCTTGCTTTTTGATAGATGCTATCAAGTTTTCCATTTCTTGCGCTTTACCCAAATCTGGGCATCGAACTAAATTTTCTTCAATTCTGGATAAATCTGCGTTTTCAATTTCCACTTTAGAAAGTTTGATACTACCAATTTGATCCACAAACGCACAAATAGTAATTCCCTGTTTGAGTAAAAATTGTTTTGCTAGTGCGCCAGCAACAACGCGAGATGCAGTTTCTCGTGCGCTTGCTCTACCTCCACCTGTATAATCTCGGTGACCGTATTTCGCCTCATAGGTGTAATCTGCATGCGAAGGACGAAAAGTGTTTTTTAGGTGATCGTAATCTTTCGATTTTTGATCTTCGTTTGGAATTATAAAACCAATAGGGGTACCCGTAGTTTTACCTTCAAAGATACCAGACAAAAATTGCACTTTGTCAGATTCTTTGCGTTGGGTTACTAGTTTTGATTGTCCAGGTTTTCTTCGGTCGAGTTCGGTTTGAATAGTATCGAAATCAACCAAAAAACCAGCGGGGAACCCCTCTATAACGCCGCCAATGGCAGGTCCGTGAGATTCCCCGAAGGTCGTTAGTGTAAAAAGTGTTCCGTAACTAGAACCAGCCATTAATTACAAATTGTTTGTTCTGTTAGGCTCAATATTTTTCTTACTTCTTCTAAAGTTGGTGCTTCTGCATACGTACGAAGAACAGGTTCTGTTCCAGATGCACGAATCATCATCCATTTTTCATTATCAAAGAAATATTTCCAACCATCTGTAGTTTTTACCTCACGTACTTCGTAATCTCCAAAAGTTTTGAAAGCATCGCCTTTACAGTTAGCAATGATTTTTTGTTTCAGTTCTTCTGTGATATGTAAATCGTTTCGCTCAAACTTGAATTCACCAACTAAAGCATATACCTCTTCAATCAAAGCCTCTAAAGACTTACCAGATTTAGCCATATATTCCCAGATGATTAATCCCATCCAAATCCCATCACGTTCTGGAATGTGACCTTTTACAGCAATTCCTCCGGATTCTTCACCACCTATTAATACATCTTCTACCACCATTTTAGAAGCAATTTCTTTGAATCCAACTTTGGTTGTTTCTTGTGGTAAATTATATAAAGCAGCTAATTTTTCAACACGCGGCGTTACACTGAAAGCAGTAACTACTTTACCAGACATACCTTTGTGTTTAACTAAATAATGGATCAACAATAAAATAATATGGTGAGAATCTACAAACTCACCTTTAGAATCATATAAACCAATTCGGTCTGCATCACCATCCGTCGCTAATCCACAAGCAATTCCTGGATTATTTTTGATGAATGCTTCTAATTCTTTTAAGTTTTTGGCGATTGGTTCAGGTGCTTGACCGTAAAAAGAAGGGTTTGCTTCGCAATGTAATAATTCAGTATTTGGTAATATACGACGCATTACATTTTGACCAGCACCATACATTGCATCATATACAAATTTAAGTCCCGAATTGCGAATTGCATCTAAGTCGAAATTAGCTTCCACATGTTTCACATACATCGTTTCTAAATCCACGATTTCAACTTTTCCAGATGCAATTGCATCCTCTATAGAAATAACTTTATAATCGTTGGAAATAGTATCTTGAATCATATCCTCTACTTCTTGTACGTGTTCTGGAGCAAGTGGTCCACCGAAATCTGCTTTTAGTTTGTATCCATTATATGCAGGTGGATTATGACTCGCTGTAATGATAACACCCAATGCGCAGTTTAATTTGTTTGCTCCCAATGAAATCATAGGGGTAGACACAAATCCTTTAGACATTTTTACTTGAACACCTTCTTGAAGGAAAATTTTAACACATGTGTCTACGAATAATGCTCCAGCAAAACGACAATCGTGACCAACAATAATTGTTGGGTTATCACTGTTTTTTTTTACCCAAACAGCAGTAGCTTGTGCAACACGAGCTACATTATCTACTGTAAAATCTTCTGCAATGATGGCTCTCCAACCGTCAGTTCCAAATTTAATTTTTGTACTCAAAATATCTTATTTAATAATATTACAAATGTATAAAACTGTAAAAGCCAGCAAAACTGGCTTTTAAAATTATTTCTTGAATTCAGTTATCGTTTTTTCGATGATTGCAACACATTCCATCAATTCGTCTTTTGTGATCACTAATGGAGGTGCAAAACGAATAATATTTCCATGTGTTGGTTTCGCTAATAACCCATTGTCTTTTAAAGCAACACATAGATTCCAAGCGGTTAAACTATCTTCCGTATCATTTACAATGATTGCGTTTAGTAATCCCTTTCCTCTAACTTTTACTACTAAATCTGTATTTGCAATAATTCGGTTCATTTCGGAACGGAAAAGTTCTCCCATTTCACGTGCATTTAAAGCTAATTGCTCTTCATCCACAACTTTTAATGCAGCCATTGCAACTTTAGCAGCAATAGGATTTCCTCCAAATGTTGAACCGTGTTGACCTGGTTTAATAACCAACATAATATCGTCATTCGCAAGGACTGCAGAAACCGGATAAACTCCACCAGATAACGCTTTCCCTAAAATTAAAATGTCAGGTTGTGCATAGGTTGTTTGTTTTTCACATTTTTTCTCACAAGAACAATTGCCACATACTGCCAATAAACTTCCAGTACGAGCAATTCCTGTTTGAACTTCGTCAGCGATAAATAAAGCATTGTATTTAGTACAAATTGCACGACATTTAGATAAATAATCGTTGTCTGGAACATAAACACCTGCTTCGCCTTGAATTGGTTCTACTAAAAATCCAACCACATTCTCTTGTTTCATTGCTTCCTCCAATGCTTCTGTGTCATTGTATGGGATACGTATAAAACCAGGTGTAAATGGACCAAAGTTTTTTTGTGCGTCTGGATCATTTGAAAAAGATACAATCGTCGTTGTACGTCCGTGGAAGTTGTTTTCACAAACTACAATTTTTGCTTGATTTTCTGCAATACCACGTTTTTCATACGCCCATTTACGACATAATTTAATAGCAGTCTCAACGGCTTCTGCACCTGTATTCATAGGTAAAACTTTATCGAAACCGAAATAGTTTGTCACGTATTGCTCATATTCACCCAATACATCGTTATAAAAAGCACGTGAAGTTAATGTTAATGTTTTCGCTTGTTCAATCATTGCATCGATGATTTTTGGATGGCAATGACCTTGATTTACAGCGGAGTATGCAGAAAGGAAATCGTAATATTTTTTACCGTCTACATCCCAAACGTGAACACCTTCACCGCGAGATAGCACAACAGGTAGTGGATGATAATTATGTGCACCATATTTATCTTCTAATTGGATTAATTCCATAGCTGCTTTACTTTCCATTGTAATCATAGTATAAAAGTTTAAAGTGAGTAAGAAAACTGCTTTCTTAACGCCGGCAAAGATAAGTTAATTACTTCGATCTTCAAAATAAGATTTATAGGTAAATGCTTTGTATTTTTACCTAGTTAAATAAGCGTTATGATACTGACTATAATTAAAAAATCGATCCATAAATATTTTGAAGTTCCGGCACTCCAAAAAGAGGATATTTATGAGGAGTCAAAATATATATTAACATGTAAGTTGTTTAGCTATATTACTTTAGCTTTATTTTTTATTTGTATTTTAAACTTAGTTTATTTTTCTCCTCCCAAATTTATTATTACATGCATCGCGGGAATAGCTTGTTTTATTTCCTATTCGTATATCAAGAAAACAGGACAATATTATTATTCTTCGATTGTAAGCAACATTATTTGCGCATTGATGTTAGTCACATCTTTGTATGCAAACCCCAAAAATCCACACATTGTGGAAGGACTTTGGATGTTTAATAGTGCTTTATTTGCTTTCTTGACATTAGGTAAAAAATTTGGGTTAATATTTACCTTGTTTCATGCGTTAAATTTAGAGATTTATTACATTCTAAATATTGAAAATCAGATTGATTACATCTTTTATCATCCGCTGAAAATGGAGGATATAATGGAGATTTGTATTAGCATGGCAATTGCAATTTTAACCTTTACGCATATTAATTGGGTAACACTTTCTACCAATTCTTTAGCAGCACGAAAAATTGCGGTTTCGTCGGATATTTTGAAGGAACAATTTCAAACAATTTCGAAACAAAATGAAGAAAAAACGGTTATGTTAAAAGAAATACATCACCGAGTAAAAAATAATTTACAGTTAATTATCAGTTTATTGCGTTTGCAATCCAGGGAATTATCGAACCCGGACGCAATTGTTCAATTTGAAGATGCAATTAATAGAATACTTACCATTTCTTTAGTGCATGAAAAAATGTATCAAGCGGAAGATTTGTCGCAATTGAATTTAAAAGAATATTTCAGTAGTTTAGGAAGAGATATTATACATTCACATATTGAAAATGATCAAATTAAATTACATTTAGATTTTAATATTGAAAAAACCAAGTTAAAACCTATCGTTCCTATTGCTATGATATTTAATGAGTTGATTTCTAACTCGCTTAAGCATGGTAAACGTACTAACGAAGAACTTGTCATTCATTTTACAATGAAAAACACGGAAAATGACGCGTTAGTTTTTACCTATTCGGATAATGGTATTTGGGTGGAAACGACGAATAAAAATACGTTTGGATTAGAGTTGATTGAAGCACTAATTCAACAAATCGAAGGGAAAATGGAAATTATTCGTGAGCCAAAAACTTCCTTTATTTTCACGATGAAAAACCCTTCGAAGAAAGTCTATGTAGGTCAATAAATTTAGTCTGAAAATAGCGTTTTTCTAATCTAAATATATTACTTTTGAAGTATAAAAATGGGTGTATGACAACTGCTGAATTATTTCAAGAAAGTGAATCGATCACGAAATCAAACCTTGATTTTGTTAAAAAACAATTAAGTAAACTTTCAGATATTCAGTTAACGTGGAAACCTTCTGAATCCATTTGGTCCATCAAAGAAATTTTTGCGCATTTAAATGAATATGCAGCATTTTATCATCCTGCATTCTCCAAAAAAATAGCAGCAACTCGTTTTCGGGAACCTAGAATTAATTTTATATCTTCCCCATTAGGTAAGTCTGCTTGGAAATCCATGCAATTAGGTCAATTAAAAAATGTTAAACGTAAATTTAATGCGGCTAGAACCTATAATCCAATTTATCAAAAAGAATTAGTAAAAGGGGATGATATTTCTATTTTTGAAGCATTCCAAAATGAGTTATTGCAAATTTTAGAAAGTGCTAAAAGTGTTAATATTCAACGTGCTAAAGTACCTACTTCTATTTCTAAATTTGTTAGACTACGAGTAGGAGATGCATTTTTATTTGTGATTTACCATAACCAACGACATGTTCAACAAGCCGTTAATTTGATGAATCATCGTGCATTCCCGAAAAATTAATGGCTATGCAATACGCCTATTGTCGTGTTTCTATTGCTCCGGTAAGAGGGGAGATGAAAGACAGTGCCGAACAAGTGACTCAATTATTGTTTGGTGAAATAATTTCTATATTAGATAAAAACAGCAATTGGCTTCAAATTAAAACACGTTTGGACGGTTATGAAGGTTGGATCGATGAAAAACAAATTGCTTATCTAACGGAATCTGAAATGCAAAGTTGGAGTTTAAATCAGAAAATTTGCACGAAATCCATCCAAATCAAAACACCTATCGGAAAAATGATACTTCCAGTGGGGGCGTTTATTTCAACTACGAATTCTTCTAAGTTTAACATCGGTAATGATGTGTTCGAAACAAATTACAAATTCGCTAAAATCAAACTACTTACTTTAGCAAAATCGTACTTGAATACTCCTTATTTATGGGGTGGTAAAACAAATTTTGGTATAGATTGTTCTGGATTTACACAAATAGTTTT
>CANFHU010000025.1 GCA_947446925.1 Flavobacteriia bacterium | reverse complement strand
ATTTAATTTAACACAAAGTCACAAAGTTTTTCACAAAGCACACCAAGAATAAGACTTAGTCCACAAAGTCAGATCTTAGAGAACCTTCGTGTCTAACCAGTGTATGTTTTCTTTGTGTTTCTCTGTGTCTTTGAGTACTTCGTGTTAAAGAATAATCAAAAAAAAAGCCACCTATGACAGATGGCTTTCAATATACTTTTAAAGAACTCTTACGCTTCCACTAATTCAAACGTATAACTCTCCATGATTTGATTCGAAAGTAATTTTTTACAAGCCGTATCTACTTTTGTAGTTGCCTCGTCTTTAGTTGCTGCGTCTACAAACAAACGAATATGTCTACCAATACGAACACCATCAATTTCAGGTAATCCAATGTTTTTCATACTGCTTGATACAGCTTTTCCTTGTGGGTCTAATAATGCATCCAATGGCATTACATCGATTTCAGCTTTAAACTTCATATTGTTTGTTTTTAATGAATAAATTTTCGACTACAGATAAAATTATATACAAAAGTATAATAATTGGAATGGACCACACCAATATTGTTGGAATTAATATTCCACAAGTTATTAAGAATAAAAAACGAAGCTCATTACCTTTCCACTTGAAATGCTTGAATTTAAAGGAAAAGAAAGGAATTTCAGAGACTAACATTAACGACATCAAAATAATCAATGGCACCAAAACGGATGGTGTTACAATCGTGCGAACCAATTCTCCCGCAAAAGAGTGATCTCCATCGTAATAAAAACATAACAAAGGAAAGGAGGTGAAAAAGATAGTGTTTGCTGGAGTGTTTAAACCAATAAAAGAATCACTTTGGCGTGTGTCAATATTGAATTTTGCTAAACGAAAGATCGAAAAGAATGGGATGATTAATCCTAGGAATGGTAAATAAGAAGTAGGTTTACCTGTTAGGATATTTTCCACCCAAAAAGCAAACGAAATTTGAATGCTCCAACCTAACGGTGTTCCATTACCTGTATTGAAAGTTGGATCTAATACACTTGCTAATAACACCATCATCATCACCCCCGGAGCAACACCAAACGTAATCATGTCCGCCAAGGAATCCATTTGTTTCCCTAATTCTCCTTGTTGGTTTAACTTTCGTGCCAAAAATCCATCGAAAAAATCCAAGATAGCGCCTAAATAAATCGCAAAAGGTGCTAGATCAATTCTTCCGGAAACAGAAAGTAAGATGGCTAGGATCCCACACAACATATTGGAAGCTGTAAATAGGTTCGGGATATTAAACATGGATAGGGTGCTTTTCATCTATTTTGTAGTCTTTATCAACGTATCTTTTCTTACTTTTATCTTTTAAAAATAAGTTGGAATACAAAGAACACAATTTTTTTAAAAAATACGTGTTAGTTGAAGTACAAATTTTACATATGAAGTTTCATTTATCACTTATATTACTTTTTTTAGTAGGTATTTATGGTTCTGTTACCGCACAACAAACCACTACTACTGCTCCTAAATATTCCAACGAATTTCTCCAAATTGGTGTTGGTGCGGATGCTTTAGGGCAATCCAATGCAGTCGTTGCAAGTACAGAAGGTTCTAGCGCAACGTATTGGAATCCTGCAGGAGTTGCCTTAACTAAAAAATGGTTGGAAGTAGGAGGGATGCACTCCGAATATTTTGCAGGAATTGCTAAATATGATTTTATTTCTTTGGCACACGCTATTGATGGGGAAAGTGGAATCGGATTTTCGATGATTCGATTTGCGGTAGATGATATACCAAACACAACGCAATTAATTGACAATGGAGGAAATGTAAATTACGATAAAATTACTTTGTTCTCCGCTGCTGATTATGCTTTTTCGTTTTCCTATGCACGCAAATTGAAAGTAGAAGGTTTACGTTTTGGAGGAAGTGTTAAATTGATACACCGCGCCGTGGGTAGTTTTGCACATTCTTGGGGATTTGGATTGGATGCAGGGTTACAATACGATGCAAAGAAATATTGGAAGTTTGGTTTAATGGCACGTGATATTACTTCTACATTTAATGCCTGGGTATTTACACTGGATGAACAAACAAAGAAAGTGTTTTCCATGACAGGAAATTCAATTCCGAGAAATGGCATGGAATATACGTTACCTCGTTTTATCTTTGGTACACAAGGAAAATTCCCTGTTAATGCAAAAGGTGATTACATAGCTGGCGAGGTAGATTTAGATATAACGACGGATGGAAAAAGAAATGTAGTGTTTTCTGGCTCCCCATTTAGCATCGATCCACATATAGGTGTGGAAGTTGGAATACGTAAATTCTTTATGTTTCGATGTGGTGTTGGAAATATGCAATATGTCACAGATTTTGATAAAAAGAAAAATTTAACGTTTCAGCCTAATATCGGTGTTGGGGTTCAGTTTGCGCAAGTGGTCTTGAATTATGCATTTACGGATATAGGAGATCAATCAACTGCTTTGTATTCGAATGTGTTTTCGGTGAAATTATTACTAGATAAACCTGCAAATATTGGTAAGTGATGAAAAAGTATATCGCCGTTTTTCTTTTCGTTTGTTTTTCGTTGGTCAGTTTTGCTCAGAAATATGGCAACGAATGGATTAATTATTCCCAAAAGTATTATTCGTTTTACATTGCCTCAGATGGTGTATATAAACTAGATTATACAGCAATCAGAGCAAGTGGTATCGATACAAAAACATTTTCTTCGGCAAATATTCAAATTATTGGTCGTGAAAGGGAAGTTCCAATTTACGTTGTGGATGGAGGAGATAATAAATTAGATTCTGGAGATTATATTTTGTTTCACGCAAAACACAACGATGCGTGGCTTGATTCCGTGTTGTATGAAAACCCAAAAGATATTGGTAATCCGAGTTACAGTCTTGTAAGTGATGGGCTACATTATTTCTTTACTTGGAATACAAAAACAACAAATCTAAGATACACCAAGGATGCATCTGTAGACTATGCGAATTATCCACCTACGAATTATTGGATTTCTAAAAACGCGTATTATAACATCAATTACTATAGCGAAGCAATGGATGCAAATAATTTGTCTTCCACTTTTTATGCACCAGGTGAAGGATTTTGTACTAATTATGATGGAGTAGCATCTAATATTTCACTAGACTTAAATTTATTTAATCCTAATTTATTGTATACTGGTTTTGATGCGCCGGATCTTAAAATCGACTCAAAAGTAACTTCCCATTCGGCAGCACAGTACATCGAAAAAGGAAACCATCATTTTCGTTATACGTGGAAAAACAGTAAAAAAACATTGGTGGACACCATTTTTATCGGGCATAAATATATTCACCAAGAATGGATAATACCTGTTACGGACGTAATAAATGATAATATTTTAAATTGGTCTATCATCAATGATCAAGGTGCATTGACCGATAATCAAGGGATTAACTGGTTTGGATATTCTTATCCAAAAAAGACAAATTTAGAAGGAACTAAATACGGGGACTTTTGGTTAGATAATGCAAATACTTCTAGTAAAATCAATCTATCAATTACCAACCATAAAATACAAAAACCGATTGTTTTTACCATTGGTTCAAATCTTATTTGGGCGACACCAACACTAGATGTTGCTGGAAATTGTAAGGTACTTATACCAAATACAACGGATGGTACACAACAAGAAGTCATTATTACCGATGAAAGCTTGGTGCAAACAATCCCACTAATTAATCCAGTGAATGGTACAGCAAACTTTATTGACTTTGACGCGATTAGTAGTGAACGTGCAATCATCATGGTATATCCAAGTGTCTTAAAATCAAGCGCAAGTCAATATGCTGCTTACAGAACATCTCCAGAAGGTGGAAACCATAATGTGGTGTTTGCAAATGCGGAAGAATTGTATTTACAATTCGGAGGAGGAGTTCCTAGACATTTTGTTGCGATTAGACGTTTTGCACACAAAATGTACAACCAAAGTTTAAATAAACCGGAAGCATTGTTATTGCTTGGAAAGGCGGTGCATAATAAAGGTTTAAGAACGCAAAATATTGCTGCAGTTGGTAATGTAGCCTACAACAGCGCTGTTTGTTTATTGCCAACTTTTGGTTTCCCATCTTCAGATAATGGTTTTACTGGAAGGTTAGAAGGAACGATTGCTCCTCTAATCGCTACAGGAAGGTTGTCCGTAAATAATGATCAAGAATTATTAAATTATCTAGGTAAAATTAAAGAATACGAAAAGGAACAAGATCAAAATTCGGTATATAATTCAGCAACTAAAGATTGGCAGAAGCATGTGTTGCATTTATCTGGTGGTAGTACAACGGGAGAACAACAGAACTTTACAAATTATTTAACCAATTTAGAATCGATTATTGAGTCTAATTCTTTTGGAGGAGATGTTTTATCTTATACCAAAAAAAGTAGTGCGCCTATTGATCCTGCAAATCTTGCGAAAATCAATAAAAGAATAGAAGATGGTGTTTCTTTAATGACATTTTTTGGTCACTCCAGTGCATCTGCTTTCAGTGTTCCGATTCAGGATCCAAGCGAATGGACGAACAAGGGAAAATATCCGGTAGTGATTGCGAATGGTTGCGATGCAGGGGAATTGTTTATCGCAAATCAAACACTTTCAGAAAGTTATCTAAACGCGATTAACAAGGGGGCAATCGGGTTTCTATCTCCTGGTATTTTGTCGTATGATGCTTATTTATATAAATACGCTTCTTTGTTATATAATGAAATCGCTAAAACTAATTATGGAGAATATTTTGGAAAACAAATAAAAAATTCGATTGCTTCCATGTGTGTTAACGATCCTAATCATTTGAATGAAATTACAAGTTTTGGATTTATTTTAAACGGGGATCCTATGATGCGCGTAAATTACCACCATAAACCTGAAATTGAAATTACCAATCAAAGTATCCAAATCTCACCAAAACAAGTGTCTTTATCTGTAGATAGTCTAACGATTAAAGTTGCAGTTAAAAATCTTGGACGTGCATTTAAAGATACGGTGAATCTAGAATTACATCGGAAAATGCCAAAAAGTAAATTTGATTCTGTATACATAAAACCTTTGTTTGGATTGGCGTATATGGATACCATAAGTTTTAGAGTACCATTGCAGGCGAATATTTCTGCAGGTTTAAATAATTTTGATGCTTTGGTAGACATCCCTTCTTTCGTTTCAGAACAATACGATGAATTGCAAAATAATCAGGCAAATCGACAACAATTACTTCAGTTAGATGGCATAACACCTATTTATCCTTATATGTATGCGGTAGTTCCTAAGGATAGTGTGGTTGTGAAAGCGTGTACTTCCAATCCATTAGCCGCTATAAATACCTATCGATTCGAAATAGATACTACCGATTTGTTTAATAGTCCATTTTGTAAAAAGGCAAGCATTTCAGGACTAGGAGGTGTACAAGAAGTATATCCAACAGATTGGAAAAATAAGAACTCAAATCAAGCAGATAAATTAGTTTGTGTAGATAGTACTGTTTACTATTGGAGGGTTGCAGTAGATAGTTCTGTTTTGAATTGGAACGAAAGTTCATTTCAATATATTTTGGGTAAAAATGGTTGGGGACAAGCGCATTTTTTTCAAGGAAAAGACAATAATTTTTCAAGTTTGATGTTTGATCGTAAAATACGAGAAAGAACATTCGATACAATCTCTAAAAAATTGGTGATTGAAATTTATGATAATCCATATAATCAAAATATGTTCAATCTATCTCAATATAAAATAAATAATGAGATGCAAGAATATGCTGGTTGCGGAATGACACCAGCGATTCATGTTGCGGTGATCGATCCTAAAACAATGATTCCTTGGAAAACACATTATCAAAATCAAAATCCACAGAATTCCTTTGGAAACATGAATGATTTAGGTGCTTGTCGCTCAAGACCAGAAGCCTATTTTATATTTCAACAAAACAGTCCAACTCAATTGGCTAGTTTTCAGGATATGGTTTTGAATAAAGTGCCAAATGGTCATTATTTAATTATATACTCCCATCGATTTGCGGAATACCAATATTGGAACAATGTAACTCCATCTATTTTTGAAACATTAAAAACTTTAGGTTCAGATAGTCTAATTCCAGGACGTCCAAATCATGGGTTTATATTCTTTGTTAAAAAAGGGGATACCTCTTCTGTGAGAGAGGTGCTTGCTACCTATAATGGAGAATTAATGCGTATGGAAGAAAAAATCCAATTGTTTACAAATACGGGACAAGAAAGTACGCCAATTATTGGCCCAGCAAAACAATGGAACACACTCTCTTGGAAACAAGATGCTTTGGAAACAGCAACGAAAGATTCTACAGTGCTAGAAATTGAGGTGTTAGATAAAGATTTGGTATTAGCGAAAGTAATAGATACGCTAATGACACCTCAAGATTCAATTCTTAATTTAAACGCGATAATAAATGCTGCTGCATATCCATATGTAAGGTTAATAACAAAATATAAAGATTTAATTAATTTTAATCCTGCGCAAGTTAAACGTTTACATCTTTTATATCAACCTGTACCAGAAGCAGTTGTTGATGCTCGAAATGGGTATGTTTGGCTACCTAAAAAGGATACTATCGATGAAGGTATGGGAGTTAAATTTGCTGTAGATGTACGAAATATAAGTGCGTTTTCGATGGATTCTTTACTCGTCAATTATTGGGTAGAAGATGCAAATCAACAAAAGAAAGTAATCAATTATCCCCGTAAATCTCCGTTATTAACGAACACTACTTTTAGAGATACTATAACTATTGCAACAGACGGATTAGCTGGAGCAAATACGCTTTGGATGGAAGTTAATCCGTATGTTTCTCCGAATCGAACGGATCAACTAGAACAATTTCATTTTAATAATTTAATTGCAAAAAACTTCTATGTTTTAGCAGATCAAACAAATCCCATCTTAGATGTAACGTTTGATGGCAGACATATACTGAACCAAGATTTAGTGCGACCTAATCCTGAAATTGAAATTTCGTTGAAAGATGAAAATGAATTTGCGATTATGAACGCAATCACGGATACCTCCCACTTTCAAGTGTACATCACGAATCCTCTAGGTGTTCAAAAACGTATTCCGTTTATAGATAAAAATGGTAATCAAATTATTCAATTTATTCCTGCAACTGCCCAAAATAAAAAGTGCAAATTACGACATACAGGTAGTTTTATGATGGATGGAAAATATAAACTTTCGGTGCAAGCCTCCGACCGAACTGGAAATATTTCTGGTGATAATGCATACACGATAAATTTTGAAGTTATTAATGAAACTTCTATTTCTTATTTAACGAATTATCCAAATCCTTTTAGTTCAAATACTCGATTTGTTTATACACTTACTGGTAATAGTGTTCCTGAAAATCTGCATATTCAAATCATGACTATTTCTGGAAAAGTGGTGCGCGAAATTACAGAGGATGAATTAGGACCTTTACAAATCGGTAGAAATCAAATTACAAACTTTGCTTGGGATGGAAAAGACCAATTTGGAGATCCGTTAGCAAATGGTATTTATTTATACAGAGTCATCGCAAGAAGTAATGGTCAAGAAGTGAAACATCGTTCCACAGAAATCGATTACCATTTCAAAAATGAATTTGGTAAGATGTATCTGATGCGTTAGGAAAAGAGGGGGATGGATTATGAGTGATGGATTATGATTGTCACCTCCCTTAATCCCTCCTCTAGGAGGGAAATCTAAGGATCATTTAGTTTGATATGTTTTTTTTAAAAATAATATACGAAAATTCTAAGTAACCATAAATCTTCCCTCGGACTCTGAGGCTCTCGAAGAGAAAGAGGGACCGAGGGAGGTGACACAACCGTCCTTAATTTCTTAATTTTTCTCAATGGTAAAAAAAATCTCAAATTGAGCAACGCGAAATATCCTTAATAACCTCTTTCATCACACACTTCCAATCGTCCTCAATTTCTTAATTTTTCTCAATGGTAAAAACCTAAAAAAAGCGACAACTAAAAATCGCTGTATCATCCACGTAATTCCTTGATGCCCTCCATTCGTCCAACTTTGAAAAGATAATATTATTCATATCTTCCATTTTCAATGGATAATAATTATGTACCAACTTGATCAAACGATCTAATTCAAAGAATTCATTTTTTTCATTCTCTAATTCTATAATACCATCCGTATACATTACTAAAGTAGAATTAGGTTCTAGTTGAATGCTACCTACTTTTAAAAAGGGTAAATCTTCTAACATACCAAGCCCAATAGTTCCTTTATCCAATAATTCAAACGTTTTTCCATTGGTTAGAACAGGATGATTATGGCCTGCATTGATATAGGTGAGTTTTCGTGTTTCAATATTGTATTTAGCGATAAAAAAGGTGATAAATTTTTCTCCTTTCGCATTCTTCATGACTTTCTTATTCAATTCCTCAATCAGAAAATCAAGTTCAAATTGCTGGTAACTATATAATGCACGTAATGTAGCCTGAAAATTTGCCATTAACATCGCTGCACTGATACCTTTCCCTGATACATCTCCGATACAGATAATGTACTCATCTTCATTTAATTGTATGAAATCGTAATAATCGCCACCAACTTGATGACGGGAGGTGTATTTGGCGTGTACATCCAATTTGCGGTTGGAAGGTAAATCCGAAGGAAATAACATTTTTTGCATTTCCGATGCAACTTCTAATTCTTTCTTTAGCCGCGCTTGTTTGATACTTACTTGCATCATGCGTTGATTCTCAATAGCTACCACGATAATATTCGCTAATGTTTGCACAAAGCGCATATTGTTTATCGTTTCGGAGGATGGATTGTTTTTTAAAGAATCACCCGAAATCAACAAGTAGGCGAGTGGTGCTTTTTGATGAAAGACAGGTACTACACTATCAAATTGAGCGATAATCTCCGAAGGGGAAGATTCTATAGTAGTAATCTCTTTAAATCGCGCGAGATTAACGATGATTTCTTCCTCTTTTAATGAACCTTTTACTCCTGTTTTTAAGAGTGTTTTCCAAGTTTCTTGTCTGTGTAATAGAATGAATTTTGAGAAACCTAATTGTTCTTTAAGAATGAATCCTAATATTTTGGTAAGGGTATCAACGGATTGTTTGGTGTTTATAGCATTGGTAATTTCCAACAAAGATGTTAGTTTAAACTCTTGAAATTCGATTTGATTTTCTAAAGATAGTACTAACTTTTCGTGCATAAATTTACGTGCTTTAATATGTAAATTTAGTATTTACCACACGCTAAATCTCAGGAATTGGGGATACTTATGAGCGCATCGATGTTAATTCCTACCTAATTTAATTAGATATTCTAAACCCGTTCTGTTCTCATCACTTTCATCACTCCCTTTTACTAAGGCTCTTTAATTAACATCTCATTTCAACGGTTCTTGAGGCTAGTTTACTTTTATCCTGTCGAAAGGAATTACCGTCACTTCGATTCCTGAGCCAGTCGAAGGATCACTCGTCACTCATTTCCTCCCCCTCGTCATTTCTCGTTTTCCTGGAGGTCCAGGTAATGCCTCCACAAAAAATCCAACAGACTTTAAATCCCTTTTTACTTGCCCTTTTGCGCAATAGGTGACCAAATATCCACCTGGTTTTAAAGAGGTATATAATTTTTGAAAGATTTCTTTTGTCCACATACCTTCCTGTACACGCGGTCCAAAAGCATCAAAATAAATTAAATCATAGGTATTTGGTGTAAAGTTTTGTTTTTGAAGTTCTTGGTGAATTTTAGTAAGGGTGAATTTAGGTGTGATTTTCTGTGAACGATCCCATGGCGATGCATGGATTTCTTTATATTTATTTTTAAGAAAGTCTGAAGTAAGTAGATTTTCATATTCTAAAGCAACCATTTCATCATTTGATATTGGAAACGCTTCTAACCCGTCATACGTTATGTTTGAGTCAGAATTTAATGCTGCTTCTAAGGTTAAAATTGTGTTTAATCCGGTGCCAAATCCAACTTCCAAAATATGAATGTCGGAATTCCCCAAAAATACGTCCAAGCCATGTTTTAAAAAGACATGTTTTGCTTCTTGTACAGCGCCATGCGAAGAATGATAATTTTCATTCCAATCCGGTAAGTGAATAGTTTTTGATCCATCTCCAGTAGTAATAATGGTACGTTGCATAAATAAGTTTTAGCGAGGATATAATTCATTTTTACTGCTTAAAGGTACAAATTTTCTACCTTTGAGGTATGAACCTAACGGATGTATTCGGTCAAACTATTTTGTATGCATGTAACGATTGGGGGTTTGGGCACGTAGCACGCTCAATTCCAATTATCGAACAGTTAGTGTCTCAAAATAACACGATTTATTTTGCAGGTAATAAAAAGCAAAACGCTATTGTAGAAGAATATTTCCCATCGATTCATTGTATCGCTTTGAATGGCTACGATTTTCGTTTTTCAGGTTCCGGAAAATGGTCCTATGAAATGGCGTCTAATTTTTTTCGATTCAAACGTATAATTTCCGATGAATGTGAGTTTGTGCATTCCGTCTGTCAATCAATCCCCATATCTTTGATTATTTCAGACCATCGGTATGGGTTTAGATATAATGATATTCCGTCCATATTTATAACGCATCAAGTCACTCTACCTCTTGAAGGGATTCAAAAAAATGCAAATTATTGGCATACCAAACAACTTAAAAAGTTTACTTCTATTTGGGTGTTAGATGATGATCAGCATACCTACGCTGGTGCTTTGAGTGTATCTTCTATTCCTTTGCCAATGCATTATATCGGTATTCAGTCTCGATTTTCAACGGTAAAAAAAACAACAGAAGATTTTGTATTAGCAGTAGTAAGTGGTCCAGAACCATATGCAAAACAATTATTTAAGGAAATCGTGCAATTTGCAGGTACTACAAATCAAATTGTAAAATGTATTTGTACGAGTAAATACCAGATTTTGGATTTTCCTTCCAATTTGGAAGTGTTGGATACTATGACCTGGAAAGAAATGGATTCTTTGTTCTACCGATGCGATTCTATCATTTCCCGAAGTGGATATACAACAATCATGGATGTATTACGTTTAAATAAAAAAGCAATCTATATTCCAACTCCTGGACAATTAGAACAAGCATATTTGTTTAAAATACATGGTTAAAACTAACAGCTTATTTCGTTAGTTGTTAACAGATTCTTTCTTAAAACTTATAGTATCTTTCTAGTCCTTCATATAAATATTAACTAGTAAATTTACCCTAAATACGTACCTCATGAAATCTATATTTAAGTCTTTCTGCATACCAACTAGAAGCATTTTTATTCTCCATTTTTTCTTTTTTATTAGTTGTTTTTTATTCTTTTCTACCTATGTTTCTGCACAATCCATAAAAGGTGCTTGGAAAGGGGAGTTAAACCTTTCAGGGATGACACTACCACTTATTTTTCATATTGATTCGACGAAGTTAGGTTTTGTTTCCACCATGGATAGTCCAAGTCAAGGAGCAAAAGATATACCGACAAATACAACCGTATTTTTAAATAATGAACTTCTAATTCAAATCAATAAAATTCAATTTGTTTACAAGGGTAAATTAGTATCAAATGATGCAATTAATGGAGAAGTAACACAATTCGGAAAAACATTTCCGATTAATCTACAAAGGCAAGTAAAGCAAGATTCCGTGAAGTTAAAACCGCAAGAACCGATTGCTCCATTTCCATACGACCAAGAAGAAATTTCTTTTAAACATCCTACTGCTGGTCATACCTTAGCGGGTACTTTGTGTTTACCAAAAGTAAATCCATCTGGTGCATGTGTCATTTTAATTACTGGAAGTGGTCCACAAAATAGGGAAGAGGAATTAATGGGGCACAAACCATTTTTGGTACTAGCAGATTATTTGACACGTCAAGGAATAGCTGTTTTACGATATGATGATCGTGGAGTAGGTAAATCTACTGGTGATTTTAGCATTGCAACAACAGAAGATTTTGCAACAGATGTAGAGGCGGCAATTGGCTATTTAAATTCTAGAAAAGAAGTTAAATCTATCGGTTTGATTGGTCATAGTGAAGGCGGTATTATAGCACCGATAGTTGCATCCAGAAATCCAAGTCTAGTTAAATTTATCGTGCTATTAGCAGGTACGGGTTTACCGGGAAAAGATATTATTTTGTTGCAAAATCAGTTGATTAGTAAAGTAAATGGTATTTCGGATGCGCAAATAAAAAAATCAAATTCCTTAAACGAAAAGTTATATTCCTTAGTCTTAAATGCACAAGATTCAATGGCGATACGTAAAGAGGCATCAAAATTGGTGTCTGAATATTCGGCTGCACATGTATCGGACGAAGATTTGGATGTGTTATTAGCACAAATTAATTCTCCTTGGTTTCGCTATTTCTTAAAATTGGATCCTAGAATCTATCTGGAGAAAACTTCGTGTCATGTTTTGGCCCTAAATGGTTCTTTAGATTTACAGGTTCCAGCAAAAGAAAATTTAACACAAATCAAAATAGCACTAAAAAAAGCAAATAATTATCATTTTAAAATAGTTGAATTAAAAGGACTAAATCACCTCTTCCAAAAAGCAAAAACTGGAAGTCCATCAGAATACGCAACTATTGAAGAAACATTTAATCCAAAAGCATTACAAATTATCGGGAAATGGATTTTGGAGATATATAAGTAAGGATATTTATATTTTTATCCATACATGATAATTTTTCCCGCTGTGCTTGAATTGTATTCCTACACCGGTTACCAAAAATCTTTTTATGATCAAATATGATTCGGATTCGAAGTTGAAAAGATAGGCCAACTATTGTTGACTTATTGAGAGAAAATGTAAATTTAGGAAAGGTTATGTGGTTTGAAAATGTCGCAGGAAAACATTTCCAGCGGAACGTGATAAATTATGTTTCATTATCTAACGAAGTTAGATAACCTCTGCGTCCTCGAAATTTGCGTCAAACACTTCAAAATCCTCTCTTTTCTCTGCGCAAATTAACTCATCGTCCTACTCAAATCGATTTCTAATCCTACTAAATTATCGAAACAAAAAAAACGTTTCAGTTTCCCAAAACGTTTTTGCTATATCTTTTCGTTGCTCTTCGCTCTTAACTCGTCACTATATCGTCATGATATCTTTCTCTTTCGCTACAATCAATTCATCTACTTTCGCGATGAAGTTATTCGTGATGTTTTGAATTTTAGTCTCTGCTTCTTTTACAGCATCTTCAGACAAACCATCTGTTTTAAGCATCTTAATCATGTCTAATGCATCTTTACGGTTGTTACGAATACCAACCTTTGCATGTTCCCCTTCTGCTTTTGCTTTTTTAACCATCTCACGACGTCTTTCTTCTGTCAAAGGTGGAATCGTTATAATTAACTGTTCCCCGTTGTTAGAAGGTGCAAATCCTAAGTTAGAATTAATGATACCTTTTGCAATTTCAGGCAATAAAGGACGTTCCCATGGTTGAACCACTAGAGTACGTGCATCTGGTGCAGAAATGTTTGCAACTTGGGTAATTGGGGTAGGGTTACCGTAGTATTCTACCATTACGCTTTGTAGCATAGACGGTGTAGCTTTACCCGCTCTAATTTTTTGTGTTTCGTAATCTAAATGCGTAATTGTTTTTGCATTTGAATTATTCAAATCAGTATAGACACTTTGAACTTCTTCAACCATGGTTACTAATTTTTTAAAATTTATTATTATTTAACTAATTCTGTTGTTTCGTTTTGTACAATTGTTCCTAATTCTTCTCCATCCATGATACGTTTCAACGTACCAGGTGTGTCCATATCAAAAACTACGATTGGAAGATCATTTTCTTTACACAATGTAAATGCTGTAAGATCCATGATTTTCAATCCTTTTTCATATACGTCATCAAATGAAATACGGTTGTATTTAATTGCATTTGGATCTTTTAATGGATCTGCTGTATATATTCCATCTACTCGTGTTCCTTTCAGAATAACGTCTGCTGTGATTTCAATCGCACGTAAAGAAGCTGCTGAATCTGTTGTGAAATAAGGATTTCCTGTTCCAGCACCAAAAATAACTACACGTCCTTTTTCTAAATGACTAACCGCACGACGTCTAACAAATGGTTCTGCGATTTCACGCATTTCAATGGCAGACATTAATCGTGTTTTTGCTCCAACTACTTCTAATGCGGATTGTAATGCCATACTATTTATCATCGTCGCTAACATTCCCATGTAATCTCCATGCGTACGATCCATACCACCTTCTTCTGCTTGTACTCCACGGAAGATATTTCCTCCACCAATTACTATTGCTACTTGAATTCCAGAATCACAAACTTCTTTGATTTGTCTTGCATAGGATGCAATACGATTGTTGTCAATTCCAAATTGTTTATCTCCCATTAGAGATTCACCACTAAGCTTAAGTAATATGCGTTTGTACTTCATAAGAACGGAATTTTTTATCGTTTGCAAAGATAGGGATTTATTTGTTAGGTTTTTTGATTGATTGAAAATTCAAATTGGAAGTTCGAAGTGGATGCGTTGTTTACCATTCACAAGTTATGAAATATAGGAGAATTAGGTGTTTTAAGTAAGATTACATTAAGTTACCTTTGGTTGTTTTAAGTAACTGATTTATTTATTAAAGAGGATTTACCATTAAGGCATTAAGAAATTTAGGACGATTAGTGTGTCGCGTTTTGATTCATTGAACACTTTTGATTGTTTTTAACTCTCTCACCTTTTTTCCTTTATAAAGACAAAGGCGTCTTTCTCAATAATCAATTCTCACCTTCTAAATTTCTTAATGTTTAATTTTACATCAATGTTTTATTTCGTTTAACTATTCTTCCATTCCTTGAGTTTTCTAAATAAAGGCAAAGCCGCCTTTCTCAATAATCAATTCTCAACTTCTTAATTTTAAAAATTATATCCTTACTATTAAACCTCATCTTAAAAAGTTTAAGCACAAAAAAAAGGCTGAAATTTCTTTCAGCCTTTTCGTATATTTTGAAATTTATTATTTCGTAGAGAAACGTAAAAATTCAGAAACTGTTAATCCTTTCTCTGCAGATGCTAAGAATTGCTCAACATTCACTTTGTTATCACGAACGAAAGGTTGGCTTAACAACGTGTTCTCTTGGAAGAATTTATTCAAACGACCTTCAGAAATTTTAGCAGCCATTTCAGCTGGTTTACCTTCTTGAATCGCTAATTCTTTACCAATTTCTAATTCACGTGCAATTGTATCAGCATCAACACCTTCTTTGTCTAAAGCAATTGGATTCATTGCAGCAATTTGCATAGCAACTTGTTTACCAGCATCTTCAGCAGTTGCTGAATCAACAGTTAAACCTACCAATGTAGCTAATTGATTTCCTGGGTGATTGTAAGCAACCACTTTAGGAGCAGAAATACGAGCGAATTTAGATAAATCTAATTTTTCACCGATAACACCAACTTGTTCTGTGATTTTTTCATCTACTGTTAATTTGTCATCGTATTTCAACGCTTTCAATTCGTCTACGGTAGTTACTTTATTAGCTAAAGCTACATCTACGATAGATTGTACGAAAGTACGGAAAGAATCATTGATAGCTACAAAGTCAGTTTCACAATTCAAAATCAAGATAACTCCTTCGTTTCCAGAAGCAGCTACTTGAGCAATAGATAAGCCTTCTTTTGCTTCGTTATCACCACGTTTAGCAGCGATTTTTTGTCCTTTTTTACGTAGGATGTCGATTGCAGTTTCAAAATCACCGTTAGCCTCAACTAAAGCGTTTTTGCAGTCCATCATCCCTGCGCCAGTTTGCTGACGAAGTTTATTTACATCTGATGCTGTAATTGCCATTTCAGTAGTTTTATAAGATTATTTTTCTGTTGTATCTTCAGAAGCTACTTCTGTAGTTGCCTCTTCACCTTTATCTGCTTTATCTTTAGAATTTTTACGATCTTCTAAACCTAGACGGATAGAATCACAAATTGCATCTAAAATAATAGCGATAGATTTTGTAGCATCGTCATTTGCTGGAATAGGGAAATCTACTAATTTAGGATTAGTGTTTGTATCCACCATTGCAAAAATTGGAATATTCAATCTTTTTGCTTCGTGTAATGCGATGTTTTCTTTTAAAATGTCTACTAAGAAAATAGCTGCTGGTTGACGAGTCATATCAGCAATAGAACCAAAGTTCTTTTCTAATTTCTCACGTTGACGTGTTTTGAAAAGACGCTCTCTTTTAGAAAGAGTATCCCAAGTTCCGTCTGTCTTCATTTTATCAATAGAAGTCATTTTACGGATAGACTTACGTGTAGTTTGGAAGTTTGTTAACATACCACCAGACCAACGCTCAGTAACGAAAGGCATATTAACCGTTTTTACTCTTTCAGAAACGATTTCTTTCGCTTGTTTTTTTGTAGCCACAAAAAGAACTTTTTTACCCGATTTAGCGATTTGAGTCATCGCAGCACACGCTTGATCAAGATGAGCAATTGTCTTATTTAGATCGATAATGTGGATACCTTTCTTCTCATCAAAGATGTACGGTGCCATCGCTGGGTTCCATTTTCTTTTTTGGTGTCCGAAGTGAACACCTGCGTCTAATAATTCTTGAAAAGTTGCTTTTGACATTTTTTTAATTTTTTAAATTGTTTACGTTCCTTTAGTAGTCAGTAGGTGAGGGAGCTCGAGGCATTTACTCATAAACTTGGATACTAAACACCGCCAAAATAATATAATATTAACGTTTAGAGAATTGGAATTTCTTACGTGCTTTTGGTTGTCCTGGTTTTTTACGCTCAACCATTCTTGGATCACGTGTCATTAAACCCTCCGCCTTAAGCGCTGGTTTTAAATCCTCAGAAACTTTAACCAAAGCTCTTGAAATACCTAAACGAATAGCTTCTGCCTGTCCGTTGATTCCACCACCTTGAACATTTACTGTAACGTCATATTGATCGTTAGTTTCTGTTAATGCAAATGGTTGTAAAACTTTAAATTGTAACATTGCTACTGGAAAAAACTCTTTAAAGTCTTTTTTGTTTACTGTTACTTTACCCGTACCTTTTTTAAGGTAAACACGAGCAACTGAAGTTTTTCTTCTTCCTAGTGTATTGATAATTTCCATACTTCCTATTTGAATGAATCTAAATTAATAACCTCTGGTTTTTGAGACTCTTGTTTGTGCTCAGCACCAGCGTACACTTTTACATTCGTGAACAATTGGCGACCTAATTTATTTTTTGGTAACATACCTTTAATCGCTTTCTCGATCAATCTCTCTGGATGTTTAGAAAGAATCTCTTGTGCTGTTAAAGAACGTTGTCCACCAGGGTAACCCGTGTAACGGATGTACTCCTTGTCAACTAATTTAGTACCAGAAAATGATACTTTCTCCGCATTGATAACGATAACGTTATCTCCGCAGTCTGCGTGAGGTGTGAAGTTTGGCTTGTGTTTTCCACGTACTAACTTCGAAACCTTACTTGCTAAACGACCTACTGTTTGGCCTTCAGCGTCTACTAACAACCACTTTTTATCAGCAGTTTGTTTGTTAGCAGAAACGGTTTTGTAACTTAATGTATCCACAATTATTTATTAATTAAATAAGACAATTCCCCTAAAATGGGAAGACAAAGATATAACTTCCTACATTTATTAACAACTGATTTACGAAATAATTACAACTATTTTCAAAATCAGGGCTAGTTTTTAGTTTTTTAAACGTTGAATTACGCTTTTTTAAATGCATTAATCGCATTGATGGTGAAATCAGATAATACTAATTTTCCACTCATGCCTGCACGCTCTAATAAAAGTTCATCCCAATTTTCTGTACCCTGCCAGAATATACCTTTTAGCATGGCCATTGCTTCTGGATTAGAACTGGCTAATCGTTTTGCTAATTTTGCAATCTCTACATCCATTTCTGAAGCACTATCATAAACATAGGTGTACAATCCACGTTTGTATGCCCAATCTGCAGATCTCCATTCCGTAGCATTGATTGCTAATTGACTCATCGCGGATAAACCTATTTTACGCTCAACTGCTGGTCCAACAACAAAAGGTCCGATGCCAACTGCTAATTCAGAAAGTTTAACATCTGCAAATTTGGTTGCGAAACAATAATCAACTGCGGAAGCTAATCCTACACCACCACCAACTGCTTTTCCTTGTACACGACCAATGATGAATTTTGGACATTTACGTGCTGCGTTGATCACATTGGCAAATCCGGAAAAGAATTTCTTCCCTGTTTCCAAGTCTTTGATCGATATTAATTCATCAAAACTTGCTCCGGCACAAAATGATTTGTCACCTTCCGATTGTAACACAATTACTTTTACTTCCTCGTTTTGACCAAGTTCTGTAATCGTATCCGCTAATTTTTGTAAGATTTTTCCTGGTAAAGAATTACTTAAAGGGTGACCAAAAGTAATGGTTCCGATTCCTAATGAATCTATTTCAAAGGTTACATGACCTTGATTTATCGCTTCTGACATAGTTTAAATTTTAAACAAAGATAGATTAATTTGAAAATTTGAAAATTTGTTGATTTGAAAATTATTAGTTTTATGTTTAATTTAATGAAATATTAGTTCTTTTGTTATGAAATTTATCTTTTACTTTATATTATTCACGTTTACTTTTAATGCTTTCTCCCAAGATTCTACTTCGGTGTTATTTGTAGGGAATAGTTTTACATTCTATAATAATATGCCTTATATTTTTAAAGATATTGCTGCATCAAAAGGCAAGAAAGTACATGTGGATACGGCTGTCACTGGTGGAAAAGATTTGAAATTTCATTCGGAACGTCCAAGAACCTATCAGTTGATTCAAGCCCATAAGTGGGATTATGTGATTTTACAAGGACATAGTAACGAATTTGCGCAGCCAGATTTCAAAGTCGATAGTCTCACTTTTCCTTTTGCGAAAAAAATGGTGGATAGTGTACGTAAATATAATCCGTGTGCGCGAATTTTGTTTTACATGACGTGGGGATACAAAAACGGAAACAAGAAATGGAAGGCAATTGCAAGTTATGATTCGATGCAATTGCGTATCGAGCGTCAATATTTGATTTTTGCAGATAAACTGAATACAGGTGTTTCCCCAGTAGGAATGGTTTGGAAAGAGGTTAGAGAAAGTAATCCGGAAATAAATTTGTATCATGAGGATCGTTTTCATCCTATTCTTACAGGTTCTTATCTTTCTGCTTGTACTCATTTTACGACAATATTCGGGGAATCTCCGTATCAAAATACGGCAAAGGTTGAATTAAATGCTTTTGAACGGGAAGTGATTGAAATTGCAGCGACAAAAATTGTCTTAAATAATTTAGCACGTTGGAGATTTTTACCTACCCCTCGATTATTAGAGCCTGGCTTCGATTTAATTCAGAATAAAGATTCTATTCAAGTAATAAGCAATGCTAAAAATTTTACATCACATTTGTGGGATTTTGGTGATGGATCAATTTCACCAGAGGTAAACACTACACATAAATATCTTACTAAAGGAGAGTTTGTTATTTCGCAAAAAATTTCTAATACTTGTAAAGAAAATCAATTAGTTCGAAAAATAAAAATCGACTAATCTGACTTAAGTAATCTTATAATCTTTAAATTCGCCAAAGATTTTTGGTACTACCTCGTAGAATAAAAGGGAATTCGGTGTAAATCCGGAACTGTATCTGCAGCTGTAAGCTCTGTTAAATCGATTATTAAAGTCACTGTTTCTATGACGTCTAAAGAAATGGGAAGGCAAATCGAGTTGGAGCAAGTCAGAATACCTGCCATTAATTGTTGAATGAAGACTTCAGAATAAAGTCGGATTTATTTGTCCATCCAGAACTTTTGGGTGTATGACTATTTCTATTTATGGGATACTCCCACTGACTTCTTCTTTTTAGTTATTTATTAATTTTTTGTAAAGAACAAAAAGATGAAAAAACAATTAGTAATTGTAGGATTTGCATTATTAGCAGGTCTTTTTAGCTGTGAAAAAGATGAAATTAAAATTCCAGCTACTCCATTTAAAACAACCTATACTATCGATTTTGAAGATGTAGCTTTAACAAATAAAGGTTATATGGATAGCATTAATGGTGGGTTGATTAGTCAAGGTTTTACTTTTGAAAACACGTACCTTTTTGATGATTATTCTAAATACTGGTATTTTAGCAAAGGTTTTGCGGTTTCGAATTTAGTGAATGTGGATTCTGCAGGATTCAATAATTTGTATGCAACCTTTGCAGGTTCTGGAGCCTTTAATAGTAAAAACTATTTGTTGGCTACAAATAATGCTGGCATCAAATTACCGAGTACTGCACAACTTGTCTCCATGGAGATTACCAATTCAACATATGGTGCTTTATCTATGAAAAATGGCGATGCTTTTGCAAAGAAATTTACATCAAATGATAAGGATTTCTTCAAAGTTTGGATAAAAGGATATGCTGCAGGAAAAGTAAAGGACTCCTTGGAAGTTTATTTAGCAGATTTTCGTTATGCAGATCTATCTCAGAATTATATTCAAAAAGATTGGAAAACAGTAAGTTTATATAAATTTGTAAATATCGATTCGTTGAATTTTTCCTTAGAAAGTTCGGATAATGGTCAGTGGGGAATGAATACTCCTGGATATTTTACCATTGATAATATCAAATTTATCAAATAGATTTTCTTTCGTGATAAAAAACACTTTATTTCTATTTTCATTTTTAGTTGCACTTCCAGTTTTTTCGCAAGAAAAACAACTTCCTGAAGCAAGAATAGAATTACAAAATGATTCTATGCTACTATTGGGAGATAATCAGCGAATTACATCCAAAAGCATCCTGTTATCTTCACCGGAAGATGTGGGTGGATTAATGCAGAAAATAGCTGGGATTACCTTGAAAAATTATGGCGGTATTGGTGGTATGAAGACAATTGCATATCGTGGCATTTCGGGAACAAATACAGCGGTATTGTTGGATGGTTTTATGCTTCAAAACAACATGGTTGGTCAACTAGATTTAAGTAATCTACAAGTCGATAATTTACAAAATGTACAATTTGCTTCAAGTGGAGTTACATTGGATGAATTGGTTCCAGTTTCTGCTCTAATGCAAGGAAATATTTTATCCATGAATACGTTTGAAAATAAGCAATCTAATGATACTTTAGAATTTCGTTGGACATCCAAAATTGGTTCATTTGGATTAGTGGATAACTATGCGAGTGTTAAACGAGGTGTAACTACATCTTTACTTAGTATTTACGGAAAAATTAGACGCTTTACTGGGGATTACCAATATGATTTAGTGAATGGATCAAATACTAGTACACAATTACGAAAAAACAATGGTTTGCAAGAAGGTTTTGCTGGTTTGAATTATACTAAATATTTCAAAGAACATCTAAAAATCCATACTTCGATCCATTTTAACCAATCTAAACGTGGTTTACCAGGTGCAGTCATTTTGTATAATGAAACGGCCAATCAACTGTTGAATCAACAAAACACCTACTGGAATTCGGAACTAGAATGGAAGAAGTCTAAAAGTAAAATAAGAATTTACAATAGTTTAAATTATGGTTACCTGAATTATATCGATTCTTCCTACCTAAATAATGTCGGAGGATTAAATAATTGGTACTTTAATACAGTCAATCAAACAGGTGTTTCTGGTTTGCGCAAATTAAAAGATAGTACGCTAGTTTTATATGGTGGAGTTGAATATACTTATAGTATACTTAATGCTCCAAATCAATTTTTGTTTTCTCCCAAACGAAATCATTTTCAGTCAGTTGTTGGGTTGAAATATAAGATGGATAAAGTAAACGTAACCTTGCAATATGGGAATCATGTAGTACAAAATAGACAACAAAATTCGAATCCCATAACATCTGTATCCACTAGTTTTTTACAATTAGAGAAAAATGAATATTCAACGGCTTTAGGTTTACCTAGAGTTTGGTTTAAACAAACTTTTCGAATGCCTTCTTTTAGTGAATTGTATTATAATTCATTTGGGAATAAAACATTAAAACCTGAATTAACGATGCAATTTAATGTTGGGACTTCTTATCGGTTTTTTAAAAATTCATTACATCTGAGCATAGATGGATATTACAATAGAGTTGAAAAAAAGATTTTAGCAATCCCCACTAAAAATCTGTTTGTTTGGTCGATCCAAAACATTGGAAAAGTGGCCGTATACGGTGTTGATGTATTGTTGAAGAAAATATGGAAGTTACATTCCAATTTGGAAGTAAGTGCTTCTATGAACTATTCGTTTCAAAAAATAATCGATATATCCGATGTGAAATCAAGTACGTATAAAAACCAACTTGCATATTTTCCGTTACATACACTTCAGTCTGAAATTTCTCTATGGATGTTTAATAAAATCGGATTGTATGTTAGTAATTCGAATTTAACCAGTCGGTTCGTATTGAACGAAAATATACCTTCAAATGAATTACAGGGATTTTCTATCTATGATGCAGCATTATCCTACAGGCCAAGTACAGAAACTAAAAACTCGGTTAGATTTAGTTTTACGGTGAAAAATTGTTTTAACACGCCCTATCAATACATTAGTTATTTTGTTATGCCTGGTAGGAATTATTTAATCACAATGAGTTATGCGTTTAATTAATTTGATATTGATATTACTTCTTCTTGTCGGTTGTACGAAAAAGCCGATTAAACTCAATGGAAATAGTCCTTCGGTATTTTCGAATGGTTTTTTGGTGTTAAATGAAGGAAACAAGGATTTGAATAATGCGAGTTTGAGTTGGATTGATCTTACGTCTAATCAAGTTTCGGAAGATGTATTTCTATCAAAAACAGGGCGTAAATTAGGAGATACAGGAAATGATTTACAGCGATATGGCAATAAGTTGTATGTAGTAGTAGATGTATCTAGTACGTTGGAAGTACTGGATGCCAAAACGGGAAGTTCTATTAAGCAAATTTCGATGCAATTAAATGGAAAAGCCAAGGAACCTAGAAATATTGTTTTTCAAGATGGAAAAGCCTATATATCTTGTTTTGATGGGTATGTAGATGTATTGGATACGAGTACCTTACAAATTCAAAAAAGAATTAAAGTGGGGGATAACCCAGAACACATGCTTGTTATCAAAGATCGATTATATGTTTCCAATTCTGGTGGGTTAAATCCGAGTTTGGATTCTACTTTATCGGTAATTGATTGTAATTCAAATCTAGAAATTTCCAAAATCGTTGTAGGTAAAAATCCAGGAAAAATTGTTACTCAAAATGATTCGGTTCTTTATGTACATGTCCGTGGAAATTACTCTTCACTCCCTTCTTCACTCAAAAAAATAAATCTTGGCTCATCTGTTATTCAAAGTGTCGTAGCAAATAACATTACAGGGATCGAAAAAATGGAAGAGCAACTATTACTTTTTTCTTCGGATGCGATCGCATTGTTCGATATGCAAACTAGTTCCATTCTTGACGCTTCTTTTATTTCGACAACAACCATTAAAACAATTTATCGCATTCAATACGTTGAAGCATTGAAGCAAATTTTTGTTTATGATGCTAATTATTATACTAATTCTGGATTTATACATCGCTATACGAATTCTGGTCAATTTATACAAAAACACCATGTTGGCTTGAATCCAAATTCTCTAATCTATTATGAATAAAGTATTTATTTTATTATTTGTTTCTTTATCTTATATTGTAAATGCACAGTTTGCACCAGGAGTTGGTTTGGACGGTTCACAAGCACTATATAAAGATTCTGTAGTTTTCAAATTTTGGGCGAGTGCTTGTTCAGCCAAAATAGGTTGGTTAAATATTGCAGATAAAAATCTCGGAAAACCTACGGTTGGAGATATACAATCTGTATTGGGTAAAGCAGGAACGAATGGTGTTTTAAGCATTGGAGATGCAGGAGAAGCGATAGTTACATTCGATTATCCAATAAGTAATGGCGAAGGACCTGATTTTGCTGTGTTTGAGAATGGATTTAATAATTCGTTTCTTGAACTAGCATTTGTTGAAGTGAGTTCAGATGGAATACATTTTGTCCGTTTCCCAGCAACTTCCCTATCAGATACAAGCGTGCAATTGGATAATAACGCAGCCATGGATGCTACAAAACTCAATAATCTTGCCGGAAAATACAAAGCAAATTATGGTACCCCGTTCGATCTAGAAGAACTCAAAGACAGTGTTGGTTTAAATCTTAAAGCGATTACCCATATCAAAATCCTGGATGTAGTTGGGAGCATCAACCCGATGTTCGGAAGTAGAGATGCAAAAAACAATTTAATTAATGATCCATATCCAACGCCTTATCCTTCTGCGGGATTTGATTTAGATGCCGTTGGGGTCATCCATTCAGAAGCATTGGGATTAGAAGAAGGGACAATACCTGTTTCAATTTTTCCAAATCCATCGACTGGTATTTTTAAGATCAATACACCAGGAGAAAATAGGGTTGAGGTTTATTCGGTTAAAGGAGAAAACGTATTTCAACATAACTTTTTAAACACAACGCAGGTTGATTTGACGGCTTTCCCAAAAGGAATGTATTTTGTGGTGGTGAATGGAGTGGGGAGTAAGATTGTGGTGGAATAAAAATTCATCAAAAAATGAATTAATCTAGGTCTAAACTTTCGATCATTTCCTTTAATTGGTTTGTTTTTATATCAGATTTTTCTCCCTTGTCATATATTGTTAAAAGATAAACACTTTTGAAGTCTATGTAAACATAGGTAATTACTCTTGCTCCACCTCGCTTACCTTTTCCTTTACTCGCAATAGAGATTCTTATTTTGTGACAATTATTTCCTAAGTCTGTTCCAGTATCAGGATTTTCTGAAATTTCAGCAATTAAATTTGCATACTCACTTTTCAGTGAAGGAAATTTCTTAGTTAGTTTTTTGAGTTCTTTTTCAAAATGATTTGTAGGAAAAATATTATAACTCATTTAATAGTTCTTGAGCTGTTTTAAGTTTAATTTTCCCTTGTTTGTGAAGTTTCACATCGTTTGAGGCGTCCTTTAAATCATTCCATAATTCAACAGAGGATTCAGACATAGGTTTTGCTTTTTTTATAAAGTTTAAACTATTCAGAACTTTCATTCCAAAAGCCACTTCATGATCTGGTATCTCGATGATTAATTTCATGATTCAATTATTTACTACTAAATTTAAGGATTATTTTGATATTAAACAAAATCTAGTAAAAAAAATAGGGTTTTAATAATTGAAGAGGAGTATGAAAAATTTTAGTGTTGTGATAGTATTATTGTTATGCTTATTAAGTTGTAAAGAAAACACATTAAAACATCAGATTTTTTATTACGAGAATGGCAATAAAAAAATTGAAAGATATCTTGATGCACATAATAAAACACAGGGAAAATTACATTCGTATTATCCAAGCGGCAAATTAGAAATGATTATTGAATATAAAAATGGAAGAGCGTGTGGTAAATTTTGGAGTTTTTACGAGAATGGAATTGTACAAAATACTTCTAATGTATTTAAGGGTAAAAAAAATGATACAGCATGGTATTTTTCCGAAATTGGAAAACTTCAGTCTAAATATATATTTGGTAATGGATTAAATGAGGATACCGTAAAGAAAGTTGAATATTATCCAAATGGGAATGTTAAATCAGAAACAGCAACAATACAAGGTCAAAAATTAACACCTTTAGTTTCTTATACCATACAATACTCACCAACTGGTAAAATTAATTTTGATAATTCAAACTTTGTTTACATTCAATATTTAAATAAATCGGGCACCAAAATCAAATTTACAATTAAACGAGGTTCTGACTTAAATATACTAGATTTTCAAAATAGAGTTGGAATAACGATGAACCTCAAAAATAATTTTAATGACAAGTTTAGCTTAGAAAAAAATAATGTGAGAACTATTGAATTGCCAAATTCAAATAGTTTTGTAGTTACATTTTCTAAAAGTGATTTTATTAACAATAAGCTAAATATTAATTTGATAGAAAGATTCAAACCATATGTAAATGAAAAATCTATGTTTTTATACCTTTACAACATCCAGCTCATCAAAGGTGATAAATCACGTTGGCATAACGTACACGGTATAGTTAAAGAAGGCAATGGGTCATTATTGCACTAACATCTCATCGCCTTGGTACTTACTTTAATAATCTTAAATAAAAAAAGTATTACTTGCAGCCTCGTAATACAAGTTAGATTAAACAAAAAAAACGCCCAATTTTCATTGAGCGTTAATTAGTAGAAGTACCTTTTTTATTTAAAAAGAGTAGGACTTTTTTCTTTTAGAGCAAACATATATTCTTTAATGTTTTGCTCGTCTGATTTATTTAAAATCATCAACATATTGTCTGATTCAACAATAATGTAGTTGTTCAAACCTTCAATTAATGCTAATTTGTTGGAAGGAAGATTCACAATGCAATTACTTGAATTTATCATGTGAACGTGTTCTCCTATAACTGCATTTCCATTATAGTCTTTGTCTAAATGTGTGTATAAACTACCCCAAGTTCCTAGATCGGACCAATCAAAATTTGCAAGAACAACGTCAACGTTTTTAGCATGTTCCATTACCGCAAAATCAATGGAAATGTCTTCGCAAACATGAAAACAATGATTTACTTTATCTTGTTCATCGGGTGTGTTGTAAAATCCATTCTCAGGGCTAAAAAGTTCGTATAACGAATTATTGAATTTTTTTAAAGCATTTAAAATAGAGGAAGCTTTCCAAATAAATATTCCCGAATTCCAATAAAAATTTCCAGCTTTCACAAATATTTCGGCTAATTCTTTGTTTGGTTTTTCTCTGAAATGTTTTACTTCTTTAACTTCTCCACCAATCATATCACCAACCTCTTCAAATTCAATATACCCATATCCAGTATCAGGTCGAGAAGGTTGGATACCAAGTGTTACAAGTCGTTCGTCAGAATTTGCTTGTTGGATTGCGATGTTAACGATAGAAGTGAATTTTTCTTCTTTCAAAATCAAGTGATCAGAAGGTGCTACAACCAGCGTCGCTAAAGGATTTAGGTCAAATATTTTTGCAGCAGCATAAGCAATACATGGAGCTGTGTTTTTACGTTTTGGTTCCGTTAAAATGCGATTTGTATCTATTGTTGGTAATTGTTCCTTAACTAAATCTACATACCCTTCGTTTGTCACAATGAAAATATTTTCTTTTGGAGCGATGTTACAAAGACGTTCGAAAGTCATTTGAAGTAACGATTTACCTATACCTAGAACATCTAAAAATTGTTTTGGCTTTTGAGGAGTAGACATTGGCCAAAAACGACTCCCAACGCCGCCTGCCATTATTACACAATAATTATTTTTCATTGAAAAGTTTGTATTTATTAGTCAAATATAGGAATTACTTCAGCTAAAGTATGAATCAGGTATTTTTTTTTCGTGGAAACTTCTTCACATAAAAAACGCTTTCTACGCAATTCCCCTTTTATAAATTCTTTTCCTTGAAGGAGGAAATGTGTGTGCTTTGGAATGTTTTCAAGAAATACATGCGTCTCATTTTGTTGGTCGTAATTTTTAAGTACGCGCATTAAGGGAATATCTGCACAGGAGGATGCTTTTGTGTTAACCAAAGAGTTAATCAATGCTGTTTCTATGTCTTTGGGAAGTATTTTTTTATCTAAAACCGGTATTAGTAATTTTCGATAGTGATTTTTCCATTCATTTCCGTGTGGAGAAACGCTTCTTCCAAATTCTAAATAGGTATTTAAATGTGCGAATTCATGCACGGTAGTTATTAAAAAAGAATAGGTATTTAAATTTCCATTTACGGTAATACGATGAGGTTTTCCAGCGTGTGCAGGTCTATAATCTCCGAGTTTCGTATTTCTAGGTCTAACAATTTTAAATTGTACATGTGCACTAAATAATAAATCGGCAATCATTTCCTCAAATCCTTCTGGAACAAACTGTTTAAGTTGTTGTTGGATTTTAGCTTTTGCTGTTAATTTTTCTGCCATCAAAACAAAGTTAAGCAAGAAATCAACGCTAATATCGTTCAGTTTCCTTCTTTTTTGAAACAACTATTAAAATTATCTCTTAAATTAGCAGAGATGTTACGAATTATAGCAAATATTGGACGGTATTCCGGAATGATGTGGTTGGTGTTTACGAAACCACAAAAATTCAAAATGTTTTGGAAACGTTTTTTAGAGGAGATTCAATTAATTGGAATAGAGTCTTTTCCTATCGTAATGTTGATGTCTGTTTTTATGGGAGGGGTAATTTCACTTCAAACAGCCGCGAATATGGATTTACCCTATTTGCCAGCATATACCATTGGTTATATCACCCGTTCTAGTACTATCCTAGAATTTTCACCTACTATTATTTCATTAATTTTAGCGGGTAAAGTTGGATCTAATGTATCTTCTGAAATCGGTATGATGCGTGTTACGGAACAAATTGATGCGCTGGAGATTATGGGGGTAAATTCATTGAATTATTTAGTACTCCCTAAAATTATGGCATCTGTAGTTTTTTTTCCGTTACTCGTTACTTTCTCCATTGGGTTAAGTTTACTTGGTGGTTGGTTAGCGTTGTTGGGTGCGGGTTTATCCTCAACAGATACGTATGTTTTTGGTTTACGTTCATTTTTTAAAGTGAGTGATATAATTTATGCCCTCTCAAAATCGGTAGTGTTTGCTTTTTTAATTGTTTCGATATCTTCATTCTATGGTTATTATACTAAAGGAGGAGCAATTGATGTTGGACGTTCATCCACGAAAGCAGTTGTAAATAGTAGTGTAGCAATACTTATCGCTAACTTTTTTATCACCCAAATGTTTTTATTAAAATGATAGAGGTTAAAGGGGTATACAAGAAGTTTGGAGAACATTTGGTATTAGACAATGTACATGCAAACTTTGAAAAAGGAAAAGTTAATTTAATCATAGGTTCGTCTGGTCAAGGTAAATCTGTACTTGCAAAATGTATTGTTGGTTTACATACGGTTAATTCTGGGCAGATATTATACAATGGTTCGGATTTTTGTACGATGGACAAAAAAGCAATGCGTGGAATTCGAAAACAAATTGGGATGCTTTTTCAAGGTGCTGCATTATTTGATTCCATGACTGTCGAGGATAATATTCGTTTTCCGCTTCAGATGTTCACTAAAATGACCTTGGGGGAACAACAAAAACAAGTCGATTTTTGTTTAGAACGTGTTAATTTAAGTGGTCGCAATAATTTATTTCCTTCGGAATGTAGCGGTGGAATGCAGAAGCGTGTTGCAATTGCTCGTGCCATCGTCATGAATCCTAATTATTTATTTTGCGATGAACCTAATTCTGGTTTGGATCCTAAAACTTCTATTTTAATCGATGAATTAATTCAGGATATTACTCATGAGTTTAAGACTACTACCATCGTAATTACACATGACATGAATAGTGTTATTGAAATAGGAGATAATATCACGTTTATGCATCAAGGTAAAAATTGGTGGTCGGGAACAAAGGAAGAAATAATCAAAACTAATAATCCTGAAGTAATTGATTTTGTGTATGCTTCTAAATTTATGAAGCAGATAAAGAGTAAATTGAATGAAATTTAGTTGAGTTAAAAATAAGATGTATATCCAAAATGGATATTTCCATTACTAATTAATATAGGATTTGTAAGTTGTTTTCCTAATGCATAGGAAATCGAAAACATGCCTAATTGTGTTCCAAACGTTAATCCTCCTCCAAATCCATACGGAGAATCTCTTCGCGTAGATGCTAGTTTGTTTTCATACCAACTTTGATCAAAAAACAAAAATACATAAGAGTTTTGATCTAATAAAAATCGATATTCCAACGAAAGTAACATACGTGATGTTGCACGAAGTTCTTCCTCTTTAAATCCGCGTTGTGATACCATTCCACCAAACCGTAATAGTTCATTTCTTGCATAGGAAGGAGCAACTAAAACTTCTGAAGCAGCATGTAATTTAAGTATATGTTTTTTATGTATAGTAATGTAAAGGTTATATAGAAAATCAATTTTGGAAGTGGTTGTTTTTGTGTTAGTTTGTAAAATAGAATCTTTTTTAGTTCGTAACCCAAGTGCCCCCTCTAATTGAAGTAGATAGCCTTTTGTTGGACTAGGTAGATAATCTAAAGTTTGTTTTTGAATGGAAAGACCGTAATAATTTGTGAAAACATTTGCATAGTTTGTTGTATTTACTAGTCCGCTTGATAATAAAGAAGATTGATAATTCCGGTAAAATAATTTAAGTATGTTTCCATTGGAAAGCATGTATTGAATAGCTAATGCGGATTTAAGTTCTAGAAAGGTGGAATCTTTTTTGTAAAGATGGAATTGACTTTCTACTCCAAAAGTGCTGCTGAAAATAGACGGAAATGCAATGTTTGTTTTTAGAAGTTGTGTGTTTGCTTGTAAGTTTTTCCATTGCAAATCAAAACTTTCGCCCTTTTTTAAACTGTTTACTAATTTTGCGCGAATATCACCAGTGAGTACATAAGATGTTATGTTATTCTGCGTTTTAGGTTGTAAACCAAGTACTCCTGTAATTAAACTAACTGGTTTTGTAGTTAAATATATGTAGAGATCTACGATATCTTCTTGGAATAGGAGTTCTAATGGTTTCGTTTCAGTGATAAAGGGAATTTGATTAAGTTGCTTTGGTATTTTATGTAATTGATCTTCTTGAAATAAATCACCTAGTTTAATTTGAATGTACGATTGAATTAATTTACTAGGTATAGATGTATTTCCTTTAATGATAACTTCTCCCCACCTAATTTTCTTGTTTTCTTCAATGTGCAGATGTGCATATAAATCGTCTTTTTCAAAACGGATGCTGTCTAGACGTACACTTGCAAATGCATATCCTGCGTTAAGTAAATTCGTTTCTATTTTTTGTAAAATAAATGCAATGTTTTTTGGTGTGAAAGAATTGTTTCCGATTAATTTTTCGATTGTGGCAGGAGAGTTAGCGATAAATTTTCGTTGATTATTATCGATCGTAAGAAATATTTTTTTGAATTTTGGACCTATATGAATATTGATTTTCGCTTCGCTTGCAGAACATTTCAAGGAGTCAATAGAAAAAAGTAGAAAACCTTTTTCAATACATTTGATCCGAAGTTGAGCGACATAAGTTTTTAATTCTAAACTATCTTTAAAGTGCGTTCGAATAGTTTTTATAGGAAGTTGGCTCGTAGAATTTAATGTTAAAAGATAATCAGATTGGCTATGCGCCAGGAAATAGAAGAAACTAACAAACAAAATAATTACAATTTTCATATACCTGAATAGTTATTTTCGGATAATAGTTTATCAAATAAACGAAAGAGTTGTTTAATTTATATATTAATTCTATTTTTGTATAACTAATTATTTTACAAATGAGAAAAATCGTTACTTTTTTTGCTGTTAGCTTACTGTTATCTGTCGTTTTAACCTCTTGTGGTGCAACTAAACATAGTAGTAAATGTGATGCTTACGGAAGTATTCAACAAACTACGGGTGATTTAGCTAGAAAATAATTACTTTTTTTGTTATTTACGTAACACAAAATTCTGTCCTAAGTATACCTTACGAACCTGTTCATCAGACGCTAATTCTTCTGCTGAACCAGACTTTAATATTTTTCCTTCGAATAATAAATACGCCCTGTCTGTAATTGATAGGGTTTCTTGTACGTTGTGGTCTGTAATTAAAACGCCAATATTTTTACGTTTTAAATCAGATATAATACTTTGAATGTCTTCTACTGCAATCGGGTCTACACCTGCAAATGGTTCATCTAGCAATACAAATTTAGGATTTGTAGCCAATGCGCGTGCTATCTCAGTTCTACGTTTTTCGCCACCCGACAATCGATTTCCTAAGTTTTTTCTGACATGAGTCAAACTAAACTCTTCTAAAAGTTGTTCTAAGCGATCTTTTTGTTCTTTTTTTGTTAATTTGGAAAGTTCTAAAATTGCTAGAATATTATCTTCTACACTTAGTTTACGAAAAACAGAAATTTCTTGGGGTAGGTATCCTAGTCCCAGTTGAGCACGTTTGTACATAGGGTAATCGGTAATGTCCAAATCATCTAGAAAAACCTTTCCAGAATCCGGTTTTACTAAACCAACCGTCATGTAAAAAGAAGTTGTTTTACCTGCGCCATTTGGACCAAGAAGTCCTACTATTTCGCCTTGATTTACTTTTACGGTTACGCCGTCTACCACTTTACGGCCTTTATAAGATTTTCGGATTTCTTCTGTATGTAGTAACATTATGCTTCTTGTGCTTGTTTTTTATTCACTCTTGCAGTGACAAGAATGCTAATTTCGTAGAGTAGTAAAATCGGAATCGATACGATGATTTGACTTAACATATCCGGTGGTGTGATAACGGCTGAAAGTATTAGTACCCCAACTACAGAATGTTTTCTATATTTCCGAAGAAATGCAGCGGTAATTATACCGATTTTAGCAAAAATATAAGCGATAACAGGCATTAGAAATAATAATCCAGAGTAGAACACTGTAGATATAATAGTGCTCATGTAGGAGTTTATCGTGAAGATGTTATCTATTTTTTTAGAAATTTGGTACGTTCCAAAAAACTGAACGCAAAGTGGAGAAACAATAAAATATCCAAATAGGATTCCAATGAAAAATAAAATGGATACATAGAAAACGATTCCTTTCACCGCAGATTTTTCTTTTTGTTTTAGACCTGGTTTTATAAATGACCATATTTGGTAGAAAACATATGGAAAAGCAAGTACAAGTCCCCCCATTATAGACATCATTAGGGCGTAGGAAAATTGTCCTGCCATCGTCGTACTTTGCATTTTAACAGGTATTTCAGGAGTACAAACCCCGAACCAAGAACACATATAGCGATACGTGATAAAATTTGCATCTTTCATGGATAAGAATAGATTGTCAATAATCCATTCTTGATACATCCATAATACCACTGTAAAAATGACAACGGCAATTGCTGACCGCACCAATCTCCATCTTAATTCTTCGAGATGGTCTAAAAACGACATTGTAGATTTTTCTTCCATGAAAAACAAAAGTAATATCTATTCTTGTTATGCGTCTAATTGGAGTGAGTTTTTTAATTTGAAAATCTGTTTTTTTGTTTTTTTAATATTTGATGAGCCTATATAATATTTACGTAGACGTAACGAAAGCACTATTTCTGACTTTTGGTTAATTTTTCATTTCTACTAGATTTTTCAGCAAAATTCGAAAATGAAATTAAAATTTAATGTTTTGATGTTGCATATTTTAATTTGATGGTTTGTTGTTATAATTAGAAATTTTCGTACCTTTAATTACAAGTTTATTTAAATCGAGGTAATGGTAAAAGTTGATCTAAAGGGTGCTTTACGCACGTTTTTTGGTTTTGATAGCTTTAAAGGGAAGCAGGAAGAAATAATAACGAATGTATTAAATGGCAAAAACACTTTTGTGATTATGCCAACAGGTGGAGGAAAGTCTCTCTGTTATCAGTTGCCTGCTCTTTTGTCTGAAGGGACTGCAATTGTTGTTTCTCCATTAATTGCGTTGATGAAAAATCAAGTAGATGCAATTAGGAACATCAGTGACGATGAAAATATTGCTCATTTTTTAAATTCTTCACTCACTAAAACGGAGATAAATAAAGTAAAAACGGACATTCAAAAAGGTAATACTAAGTTATTATATGTAGCACCTGAGTCCCTAACCAAGCAAGAAAATATAGATTTTTTAACTTCTGTGAATATTTCATTTTTTGCCATCGATGAAGCACATTGTATTTCCGAATGGGGACATGATTTTAGACCAGAATATAGAAGGTTGCGGGATATTTTTGAGAAGATCTCAAATGTGCCAATTATCGCGCTTACAGCTACGGCAACTCCTAAGGTTCAATTTGATATACAAAAAAATCTAACTATGTTAGATGCAGTTGTATTTAAATCTTCTTTTAATAGAGATAATTTATATTACGAGATTCGTCCAAAAGTAGATGTAGAAAAAGAAATTATTCGATATATACGTTCCAAACAAGGAAAATCTGGTATAATTTATTGTTTAAGTAGAAAAAAAGTAGAAGAACTTTCTGAATTATTACAATTAAATGGTATTAATGCCCTTCCTTATCATGCTGGTTTAGATGCTGCGACACGTGGAAAACATCAAGATATGTTCTTAATGGAAGATACAAGTATTATTGTAGCAACGATTGCATTTGGAATGGGGATAGACAAGCCAGATGTTCGTTTCGTAATTCACCATGATATTCCAAAGTCCTTAGAAAGTTATTACCAAGAAACAGGTCGCGCTGGTCGCGATGGAGGAGAAGGTGAGTGTGTTGTATTCTATAGTTATAAAGATATTGAAAAACTAGAAAAATTCTTGCATGGAAAACCTGTTTCTGAACAAGAGATTGGTCGACAATTATTGCATGAAATGGTTTCGTATTCAGAGACTTCAGTATGTCGAAGAAAGTATATTTTACATTATTTCGGGGAAGAATTTCAAGAAGAGGATTGTAAATGTATGTGTGATAATTGTAAACATCCAAGAGAGCGTGCTGAAGGGAAGGAACATGTAGAATTATTATTGAATGCAATGGTTGAATTACAAGAAATGCAAAAAGCGAAACATGTATGTGCTTTCATATCCGGTAATTTAACTTCAGATATTAAAACATACAAACATGATCTTTTAGTGAATTTTGGTAAAGGAAACTATAAAGACGAACATTTTTGGAATGCCGTAATTCGTCAATCTTTAGTAGGTGGTTTGATATCTAAAGATATTGAAACATACGGAACTTTAAAGTTGACGGAGAAAGGAAGATTGTTTGTTAAAAATCCTGTTTCTTTTATGTTGATTAAAGAGCGCGTGTTTAATACAGATGAAAATGGAGATGAGGTAATTGTTTCGGGCGGTAAAGGTACTGGGGCTTTTGATGAAGTACTATATGATTTGTTGGTGGATTTAAGAAAATCGCTTTCTAAACAAAGAAATATTCCTCCATTTGTCATTTTTCAAGAACCATCGTTGAAAGATATGTGTTTTCAATATCCAATTACGATGGATGAATTAACAAATATTCAAGGGGTTGGTAACGGAAAAGCAACACGTTACGGTGCACCTTTTTTAGCTTTGATTCAGAATTATGTAGAAGAAAACGAAATTGAACGTCCACAAGACATGGTGGTAAAATCCATCATCAATAAATCAGGTTTGAAGGTACAATTAATTCAGAATATTGATCGAAAATTACCACTAGAAGATATTGGTGCTGCTCAAGGAAAATCGTTAGAAGAAGTAATAGAAGAAATTGAAGCAATTGTATCTTCTGGAACACGTGTTAATATCAATTATTATATTAATGATTTGTTAGACCCTGAAAATCAAGAAGAAATTTACGAATATTTTTCAGAAGCGGAGACCGATGATGTGACGGAAGCATATAAAGAATTTGATGGTGATTATTCAGAAGAAGAACTTCGTTTAATGCGAATTAAGTTTATGAGCGAAATGGCAAATTAATATAGGCACAATTGTATGTTGTTTTATAGAAGATTGGTTGTTTTAATTTTAGTATTTATTTCTGCTTTTTCTTTGTTTTCTCAAAATAATACTGCTTGTAGTGCGGGAGAAGATATTAAAATATGTGAAAATTCCGTAACCCTTCATTCAGTATCCTTATTACCTGGTACATGGAGTTTAATTGCTGGGGGAGGGATAATCGCAAATCCAAATATTTCATCTACATTAATTACAGAATTGCCTGAAGGTATTTCTACTTTTGTATGGATAGATAATACATGTAAAGATACAATTTCTGTTATTATCCCAAAAATGGGTATAACAACACCGAGTATAATTGGTATCGGAAAGGTAGTCAATGCATCGGAAGTAAAAGTAAGTTTCGGCTCCGTTTTAAAGTTTAATACCGTCGGAGCCGTTTTGCCCAAAACAACAGGTGTTGTTTCATCTATATCTTATTTTTTATATACTTGTTTACCACCAGTAGTACCAAATGTGTTAAATGATATCTGTGTCAATAAAGGCACATTTGAAAACATCAATAATTTAAAAAATGATGGAGTTTTGTCCGTTAAAAAACCAGTGATGGCTCAAACCTATTGGTCTGTTCCTGTATTAAGTAATAATATAACTCTTCAAGGTCCGCAAATAGATCCAAATTGTCAAAAAACAGGTAATCCAATAAAATTTACCTTGTTAAATGATATTACGTATACAATTAACAATCATTGTAAGGATGGTATGTCTGAAATTATTTTTTATGGTGGGGATGCAGAATTTTTTGGAACAAAACTCACAATTTCGAATATAATAAGTAAAAAGGCTTTGTTTTCAACGACTTCTTTGAATCATGGTGAAAAACTTACGATAACTCAACTCACCAACGGAGAAACACTTTCAATGGATGTGACGGATGCGCTCGGTTACAAAATTACAGTTTCCTTTATGTTTCCTCCTTGTCCAGCATGTATTACAACGATAGGGTATAATACCAATTATTGTAGATATGATTCGATAGCCAGTCCTATATTTTACAATAATAGTGGAATTGGACGTTTAAAAGTTTTTCCTAGTATTGGTTTAGTTTTAGATACTATTACTGGTGTAGTGGATGTTAGGAATAGTTTACCTGGAGTCTATAAAATTAAAAACATCACCTCCAAGAGTTGTGTAAAGCAAGATACGAGTTTGTGTACTTTAAATTTATTAGATACTATTCCCACCCCAGTTAGTCCTTTAGTGGATACGTTATGTATGCCTAATCCTAAAATTGGTAATGTAAAAAGTGTAGTTGCGCAATTGATTTCATGGTATGACGCATTTGGTAATAAGTTAAATCCTGAAATTGAGCCAGCTGTTGATGGGATTACCTATTACACTACACAAACAATAAATGGTTGCGAAAGCCCCAAGGTTCCGATTAAAATTATTGCGCCAAAAGTAAGTCCACCAGTTGCGGATCAATTACAGTTAGTTTGTAAAGAAAAATCACCTACACTGGGTAAATTACAACCAACAGGTTCAAATATTAATTGGTATTCCTCTCCAGTTGGAGGTATTCCATTAGACTTTGCTAAACAAGTTTCAGAAACCAAATATTACGCTTCTATAACATTAAGTTGTGAGAGTCAGCAGCGATTAGAAGTGAATGTCAAGTTTGATTCACCTCCTTTACCCACCATCAAAGAGGATACATTGTACTATTGTTTTTCAAATGAATTAACATTGGATGCTATAATCCCTTTTGGAAATCAATATGTATGGTATGCAAAATTAACGGATGTAGATTCTTTGAAATCAAAGGATAAATTAGAGCAAGGAACTTATTACGTAAGTTATTTGAATCCAACCACTAGTTGTCAAAGTGCTAAATCTAAAGTGCGAGTATTTATTACTGAGATAATTGGAAATATAAAAGTTTTTGAGCCAAATTGCGATGAGAATGATGGTGAAATGCATGCAAATCCAATTCATGGTTCAACTCCATATAATTTTAAATGGAGTACAGGGAACCAGTCCGCAGATATAGAAAGAGTGTCTATGGGAGATTATACGCTTAAAATCACCGATTCAAAAGGTTGTACTATGGATACATTAATTCAATTGGGATGTAGAAAAAAAATAGCTTCAGTATTAACTCCTGATGGTAATGGAAAAAATGATGTTTGGGTAGTTGGTTATTCTGAACAATACCCAAATGTTAAAGTATTAATTTATAATCGTTGGGGAAATTTGGTGTATGAGAGTGGTATTCCTTATAAAGACAATTGGGATGGTAGATCAAATGTTGGGGTTGATCAACCATTTGTTCCTGCTGGTACCTATTTTTATCAAATTATTAAAAATTCAACTAGTTTCCCAGAATCAGGTTATATTGAGGTAATTAAATAGTTTAGTTGGTTTTTGGATGTGTAAAACTATCAAAAAGATTTTCAAACTTTTATTTTTCTTATTAGTACCTTTATTGGCATCTTTTTTTGAGAAAAAGCGTCTATTTATTAGTTAATTCTATTTTCGTTACATTAAATATTTGTAAACGAATGATTTATATATTATTATGATTAAGTATTTTAAAATATTATTTTTCTTTTTTTTCCTGTTTGTCTGGAGTGGGAGTGTGTTTGCTAAGAACTGGTATTTGAATGATGGATCTCTTGTTGGTGATGTTTATTGTACCGCTGTAGGTGCAGCAGGTAATACTGGGTTATCTCCAAGTAGTCCAAAACTTTTAACAGGTACAAGTAATGTTTTACAAACAGTTTTTAATTCAGCTACCGCAGGAGATATAATATATATAGATAAATTAAGTTTTCAGATTGCTACTACAGCAGTAGGCTATTATCTAAATGTAAGTAAAGCAATAACAATTATTGGTGCCGGTCCCACAAATACAGTAATTACAGGGAAGAGTACAGATTATTTTGCGAAAATTTCAACAAGTAATGTTGTTTTTAAAAACTTTTATTTGAAAGGCTTTGCAAACACTGCTTCAGGGGAAGGTAGTACTGTAAATATTGTAGATGGAGGTGCCAATCTGACAGGAATAGTTTTTGATGCATTTTGGATGGATCAAGCAGTTGGTTCAGGTGGTGATGGGGTTTGTAATATAACTTCTACTACAGGTTCTATTAATGCAACAATTAAAAATATGCTTTCAACATGTAATTATAATGGAACTTTTGGTGGTGGATTTACAATAAATGGAGACAGGAATAACATTACATTTTCAGCTTGTTATTTTGCATATAATAAGAGAGAAGATAATGGAGGGGCAATTTCGATTTATGGAAGCAATAGTAATATTGGTACTACAACTACTGTGACTATTGATAAATGTAAGTTTACTAATAATGGTAATTTTTCCAGCAGTGCAGTTACTGCTCTTGGAGGATCAATATATGTTGAGGGGGCCTATTTAATAGTTACAAATTCTTGTTTTAGTAATAATTGTTCGTTAAATAATTCTGATGTAGGAACTGCTATTGGAGGAGGGCAAAATGCAAGGCTAAATATTTCTAACTCTACATTTTCCAATCAATCGGGAGTTGCTAAAGGTCAAATAGGTTTGAATTCATCTTATTCCAAAAATTCACCTTCAGGTTTTAACTACCTTAAAGTAGATCAGTGTAGTTTTGATAATTCAACTACAGGATCATCAAGATGTATTTATAATAAATCTTCAGGAACGTTTATTGTTAATAATTGTACATTTACATCATCGTCTGGTGTAAACCAAATTTATTCATCATCAACTTGGACTTTAACAAATTCAGCAATTTCTGCAGGAACTAATCCTGTTTATTCTTTAGGAGTTGCTCCTACTACCGTTAATACATTGGCACCTTCTGCATTGCCTTCGCCAACTTGTAGTGGATCTATTTCAGGGAGTTGTGGAAGTCTTTCAATTTCATGTTCGTCAGATAATTTACCACCAGTAATTAAGGCTCATGATTCTACTTATGTTACAAATTCAACTTGTACTTTTACTGTGCCTACATACACTGCTACTGACATATGTGATGGTTCCCCAACCGTAACATCTGTTCCTGCTTCAGGAACAGCACTTGCTGCTGGTACAGTTACTTCTGTTGTGATTACAGCTACTGATGCAAGTGGAAACTCTACTTCAATAACAGTTAATTTAACAACACCTGCTTGTACTCCCGTATGTTCAGGTACTTTAACCTCAGTGGTTGGTACAAATAGTCAAACTATTTGTTTAGTAAGTTCTATTTCTAACATTACTTATTCAACAGCCGTTGCAACAGGTATTAGTAATGATGGTGTTTCAGGAGGTAACGGATTACCAAGCGGTGTTCGTGCTACATGGTCAGCTAATGTAATTACAATTAGTGGTACTCCAACTTCAAGTGGAACATTTAACTATAGTATAACTTTGACAGGAGGAACGTGTGCAGGACAAACTGTTACAGGAACAATTAACGTTACAGCAGCAAACACAGTAGGGTCAGCATCAAGTACTCCTACCTTATGTATCAATACGACTTTAACAAATATTACGCATACAACAACAGGGGCTACTGGTATTGGAACAGCGACAGGTTTACCTACAGGTGTAACAGCAGTGTGGGCATCCAATACAATTACGATCAGTGGAACCCCAACAGCTTCAGGAACATTTAATTATAGTATTCCTTTAACAGGGGGGTGTGGTAGTGTAAACGCGACAGGAACAATTAACGTTACGGCGGCAAACACAGCAGGATCAGCATCAAGTACTCCTACCTTATGTATCAATACGTCTTTATCAAATATTACGCATACGACAACAGGGGCTACTGGTATTGGAACAGCGACAGGTTTACCTACAGGTGTAACAGCGGCATGGGCATCCAATACAATTACGATCAGTGGAACCCCAAGCGTAAGTGGAACCT
>CANFHU010000024.1 GCA_947446925.1 Flavobacteriia bacterium | reverse complement strand
TTATTTGACACCTATTCAAATGCATTTACAAAATAGAATCAAAATAAAAACTTATAAAAAACAAATATCCCAGTAAACACGTGTTTACTGGGATATAATTATGTATTTTAGTCTTTAATAATCTGTATCGCTTATTTAGGACTAGTCAAGACATATTTATTTGGATGAATTCCTTCGCAAAGAAAGTATTGTTAAGAAGTATTTATTTAAATGGTTAAATAATTAAGATTACAATATTATTTTTGTAAAAAAGTTGGTTTACATGTCTGATCGTATAGCGTATATAATAGCAGAGATTCGCGATAAATTTTATCACGTTAAAAACGAGTTGAAGCAAGCGAATGAAAAAAATGCATTACTAGAAAATGAAATAGCATCTTTGCAAATAAAGCAATCAGAAATAGCATCTGTTATAGTTGCAAAACAGAATATAATTGATGCGTTGCATTTAGAAAATCTATCCCTTAAAAAACAATTAGAAGATAAGATTTTGCTATTAGAAGAGCAGTCCTCATTGATAGTACCTGTAATTAATCATGATGATTTGATTAATGATTTGGTCAAGGAAATAGATACCTGTATTAGTCAATTAAAGAAATAGTCATGAGTAAATTATCGTTAAAAATAACACTTGCAGGAAGAACCTATCCATTAACTGTAAATGAAGGAGAAGACGAAAAAATATTAAAGGCTGCTGAAGATATAAATCGTGCTATTAAATTGTTGCAGGAAAATTATGCTGTAAAAGATATGCAAGATTTATTAGCTATGACTGCTTTACAATTAGCTACAAAAGGTGTTAATGCGCCAGCACAGACAAATCAACAGAATGAATTAGAGAATGTAGAACTTTCACTAGAAATGTTACTAGAGGATCTAAACAAATTGTAGTATTAATCGCCAAAAAGTTGGTTTATTATTAAAAAAAATGAGTGTAGAGGATATTTTATTAGGGAGTTTGATTGGATTAATTACAGGTGGAGCAGTGGCTTTTGTAATTCAGAATATAGTTTTAAAAAAACGTACAACTAAAATTTTAGCGGATGCAGAGCATGATGGTGAAGCACTAAAAAAGGATAAAATTTTGCAAGCAAAAGAACGTTTTTTAAAATTGAAAGAAGAGCATGAAGAAGTGATTAAAGATCGTGAGCGTAAAATGCAATCGAATGAAGATCGTTTTAAAGCAAAAGAGAAAGTAGTTTCCCAGAAGACAGAAGAGTTAGCGCGTTCTGAGAAAGAAATTGAAAAGTTAAAAGTAGAATTAGAAACTAAACTAACATCTGTAGAAGTTAAAAACCAGGAGTTAGAGAAAACACAACAGAAACGTGTTGCTGAATTATCTAGAATCAGTGGAATGACTGTAGAGGAGGCAAAAACACATATGATGGAGGCATTGGTTGATGAGGCGCGAACTCAGGCAATGGTTCATATTAAAGATATTACGGAAGAAGCAAAATTAAATGCGAATAAAGAAGCAAAGAAAATTGTTATTCAAACAATACAAAGAGTAGCAACAGAACAAGCTGTTGAAAATGCTGTTTCTGTTTTTAACATTGAATCTGATGAAGTTAAAGGTAGAATTATTGGTCGTGAAGGACGAAATATTCGTGCTTTGGAAGCTGCAACAGGAGTCGAAATTGTAGTAGATGATACACCAGAGGCAATTATACTTTCTTGTTTTGATCCTGTACGTAGGGAGATTGCTCGTTTGGCTTTACATCAATTGGTTTCGGATGGTCGTATACATCCAGCGCGTATTGAAGAAGTGGTTGCGAAAACTAAAAAATCTTTAGAGGAAGAAATTGCAGAAACAGGTAAAAGAACTTGTATTGATTTAGGAATACATGGATTACATCCTGAATTAACGCGTATGGTTGGTCGAATGAAATATCGTTCTTCTTACGGACAAAATTTATTACAACACTCACGTGAAGTAGCTAATATGTGTGCAATAATGGCAGCAGAATTAGGGTTGAACGTAAAAGTTGCAAAAAGAGCAGGGTTGTTACACGATATTGGTAAAGTGCCGGATGAGGAGCCAGAATTACCACACGCAATTTTGGGTATGAAATTGGCTGAGAAATATGGTGAAAAACCAGATGTGTGTAATGCTATTGGAGCTCACCATGATGAAGTAGAAATGACGACGTTGATAGCTCCGATTGTTCAAGTATGTGATGCGGTTTCTGGAGCTCGTCCAGGCGCTCGAAGAGAAATTGTAGAATCGTATATCAAACGAATTAAAGAACTTGAAAGTTTAGCATTATCTTATGATGGTGTTACAAGTGCATATGCTATTCAAGCTGGACGTGAACTTCGAGTATTAGTAGAAGCAGAGAAAGTAAGTGATTTAAAATCGGATGAATTATCTTTTACAATTTCACAACGCATTCAGACTGAAATGACCTATCCTGGCCAGGTGAAAGTGACTGTGATTAGAGAGAAGAGATCTGTGAATTACGCGAAGTAAGACTTGAAATCAAAAAATATGTTAAGGGAAAGTCCTTTTTTTGAAATAGCTGATTTTTTTCATGTAGTAAAACGTAGAAAAAAAAATATTCTATTGGTTTATATTCCTTTAGTTTTGGTATCAATTTTTCTAGTAAAGGATTTAAAAAAAACATATGAAACTAAGTTAACGATAAATAATTCTGGACCGTTTATAGATGCACAAACTCTAAATGATAATTTTAATGTTTATTATTCAAATGTTTTAGAAAACACTAATAATTCTGTTTATAAATATTTGAAGGATATTCAAATAAGACACTCTGAAGATATAACAAATTCAATTTACACCGTAAATTTAAAAGTCAACAATATTAAAGTTGTAAATAAAATAGTTGACGAATTAATTATTTTCTGCAACAAAAATCCGAATACAATAAATTACATTGAAAATCAAAAGCGTAAACGGATTGAATTATTAGAATTAACAAAAAGGCAATTACATAATTTGCAAACATTAATTAAATTGTATGAATTTGATAAAAAGAGTTTGACATCAACATTTCATTTTAATATTTTTAATGATATTGCTACTTTAGAAGAAAAAATTATTGCTTTAAAAGCAGAAGAAAAAGAAAATAAAGGGTTTTTTATTTCTATTGAACCTACAATACCAAACCATCCAAAAGGAATTAACATTTTTATAATGTCATTAATATTAATAGTAACAGAATTATTTTTAGTAACGGTTACTTTTTTCTTTATTGATAAGTTTATTTCAGTTGCGAAAAGTTGAATAGAACCTTTTTTTATTTAGTATTTTGAGTCATAAAAAATTGATTTCTAATTTCTTTTCCTTGTCTATTTTACAAGTAGTTGGATTTATCATACCTTTTTTTGTAGTACCCTATTTAATTGCTCATGTAGGAGTTTCTAATTTTGGTATTATCACCTTATCCCAAGCAGTTTTATCTTATTTTATTGTTTTTTCAGATTACGGATTTAATTTAACAGCTACAAGAGAAGTTTCAATCAATCAGTCAAATTACAATAAACTACAAGAAATATTTAATGTCGTTTTAACTACTAAACTGTTTTTAAGTTTTGTATGTATTTTTCTTTTTTTTATTTTGTTTTTATTTCAAAGCATTCGCAATGAGTTTTTATTTATACTCTATACGATTCCGATGTTGATAGGACAAATATTATTTCCTGTATGGTTTTTTCAAGGGGTAGAGCAAATGAAATATATTACATACTTAACTACTATATCTAAGATTGTTTTTACATTGCTAGTGTTCATTTTTATAAATGAACCGGATGATTACATATATGTGAATTTACTCAATGGAGCAGGGAGTATTGTATCTAGTCTAATTAGTATTTGGTTTGTCAAGAAAAAATTTAGTGTACACTTACATTTTTCATCAAAAGAAGAGATTTTTATTGAAATAAAAAATGGCTGGCATATTATGATTTCTAGTTTGTCTATTAATGTTTATACAAATTCGAGTATTATAATATTAGGTTTTTTTGTTTCTCCTATAATTCTTGGATATTACAGTATTGCTGAAAAAATAATGATGGCAATACGTCAAGTATTGTCTGTTTTTTCACAAGTCATCTTTCCCCATATTTGTAAATTAGCAAAAGAGAGCCACCATGAAATGGTCCGTTTTTATTATAAATTTTTTATTCCTTTTTTTATTTTAATTGTATTTTGCTGCGTAGGTGTTTTTATTTTTTCTACTGAGATAGCAGGTTTCTTTACGGATAAAAATATAATTTTCATATCAAATTTGATTAAAATTATTTGTTTTGCTCCAATTATTACTTGTTTTAATATACCTTTTGATAGGACGTTACTTGCCTATAATTTAAAAAAAGATTATAGTATTATTATTACGATAGGTTCAATTGTTAGTATAGTACTTAGTTTTTTGTTTTCATATTTATTTCAAGCATCTGGGACAGTTTATGCAATATTAATTACAGAAACTTTTATTACCATAGGCTTGGTTATTATGCTTGAATCTAAGCATAAACAAATTTCTTTAATTTTTACTAGATAAATTATTTTATAAGTCTATTAATAATTTGAATTCCTATTAAACTTCTAAAATGTTTAGTATTTAATTTAAAAGAATTGTTTTAATAACATTTAAATATGTTTTTAGAACATCACTTGCTTTGGTTTTATAAGCATCGCTTTTTGTTGGATTATTTGAGTATACACTAAACATATTTATTGATCGATAAATTCCAAAGAACCAAAAAAAGGATCTTATTGAAAGTGCAAATAGTAATCCTATTTTAAAACATAGATAGGTACTTGTTTTCTCATATTTTTTAAATACATAATTTAGATTTTTGTAGTAATTACTGAATGAGAAAATAATATTTTTTTGAGAGGAGCTTCCACCTAAATGAACAATTTCAGCTTTTGGAAAATAAACTGTTTTCATGGAATTCGAATTTAGTTTATATCCTAATTCACAATCTTCATGATAAAAGAATATTTTATCGTCTAGCATTCCTATCTGAACCAATTCTTTTTTTCTAATAAGCAGACATGCTAACGTTAGATAATCTATAATTCTTTCTTCATTAATATTACTTAACATAAATGAAGGTAATTTAGATTTATTGAAAAATAGTTTTAATAATTTGCTGTTCTTGAATTTTACGATGTAAAAAGATAATCCAGTTAAATTAAAGAATGTTTTAAATGGATTAGGGAAGTCAAACCATGACCTTTGTATTGTTTTGTCATAGTTTAACAACTTAGGTCCTACAGCGGTAATAGTATGGTTTTTTCTTAAGAATTCTATTAATAGGTCAATCGCATTTTCAGTAACAATTGTATCACTATTTAAAAACAAAATAAATTCACCTTTTGCTATTTTAACACCAAGATTGTTTGCTTTTGAAAATCCTAAATTTTTTTCATTTTTTAGGATAATAACCTCCTTGTATTTTTCTGCAATCATTTCCACACTTCCATCGACAGATGCGTTGTCGCTAACAATAATTTCGAAGGGATTTAGAATGTTACTTTCATATATAGATTTGATACATTGATCTATTAAATCTTTAGTATTATAATTTATAATTATAATAGAAATTATCGCTTGATTGTTTATCATGACATCAGTTTTTAATTCCATTTAGTATGCCTTTTAATGAACTTTTTATTTTATCAATTTTATTGTCATCCACTAAAATAATTTGTAAAAATGAGATTAAATAAAATATGTTTTTTTTGATTACCCATTTTGGGTATTTATAAAAATAGCGTTTAGAAATTATTACATTATTTCTAGCCATGTAGTAACGTCGTAAAACATTGTGATTTGTACTATTTATTTTTAATCCAAAGAGTGAAACAGTTTTTAGTTCACCAATTTTGTGCTTAAATCCAACTTTAGTGCAAAAGTATGTTTTATAGCCTTTGTCTATAATTCTGAGTCCATATTCAAGATCCACACAGTCTATAAAAAAATCATCTATGAATGGTCCAATTTTGGTATATATATTATTGTTTAGGATGCTTCCAGATGTAATTATTGTATCAATTTCAATAAATTTTTTATTTAATTCCACTTGTTGTTTAACATATCTACTAGCATTAGTGTCATAATTTACTCCAATAAGTGCAATTTTGTCTCTATGCTCAACATCTTGGTAACAATTTTGAATTGACTCTAAAATACTCTGATTAGGGAGACTGTCTTGATCAAATAATAGGGTCCATTTCTTATTTTTTTGAATAGAGGATACAACACCTTGATTTAAAGCCTTAGCAATACCTAAGTTCGAATTATTTATAATTAACTCAACATTTGGTTTTTGTTGTAATTCATTTAATATTTTTTTACTGTCATTTGCTGTTGAATGATTGTCAATGACAAAAATCGGAATTTGGTTATCAAAAACTGATATTAAGTCTACTATATTTGAAGTTGGGTTATAACTAACAATAACAATAGCAATTGAATCTATTTCAGGATGATTGTGCATTTAGTGTAATAATTTTATATGAAATAATGATAATAATAACATTACAAATGAAGTGCAGAAGATAATTAAAGCGCCATATTTTTTTTCTTTATCTCGAAACACATACAGGACAAAAGGAATTAAGATAACTTCTACTATTGCATATAAATCACATATCCGAAAGGCAAATGTTGGAATTTTCGAGAAAGAAAGGAATAAAAAAACGGATAAAATATAAAATTTAATTAATAATACCGAGTATTCATTTTTCGACTGAAAATATTTCCATTTCCAAAGTAACAAGTAACAAATTACACACCTAAAAATATTCCATATTCCAAATGGATTAATATTTTGATTAGTAGATAGGTTTTTGTAAGTGTTAAACTTTTTTGAAAATGATTCTATTGGAATTACTTCCAATATCGATAATGGATTTAAAGGAGAAAAATGTATAATAAAACCGAGAGGTATTAGGAAGTAAAAAACTTTTGATAAATAATTTTTGTTTAGAAATATAACAGGTAGAATAAATAAAGTAGAATAATGAAATATAGTTCCAATAAATATGTATACTAAAAATTTTAATAAATTATTTTTTTTTAATGGTTTAATACTTAGAAGTATAAATGCGGAGGCTATACCAACTCTAATTTGAGTCATTTCTTGTATGAGATAGAAAAAAGAGAAATAAACCAAAATTGAATATAGCCAAAATTCAGTAAGTTTACTAATCGCTATACATTTTAAGGACACTCCTAATATTGAAAAAATTAATATTAAAAGTGTAATATTGGAATTTAAGTAGTTAGTTAAGTAAGTTAAATAATAAAATGTAGGTTCAATATTTACGTTAATTCCATCTGAAATTTTATGAAACATCGTTTTATATGTTTCATAATCATTATCAATATTCCCCCTAAATCCTGCAAATAAAATTAAGATTAAAACAATGAAAAATCCGACATAGTATTGTTGTTTTAAATCTATTAGACAGACGATGCATAATAGAAAGAATATTATAAAACACAATGACATTCTTTACTTAAATAAGTTTTAATTTCTTTGATTGTTCGTTTAATAACAATAAACAAGTAACTTACAAAGTTAGCGATAATATAAATAAAATCATTTTGTTATATTTGATTAAATTATTTTTTTAGTTTCAATTAGAATGAAAGTTAGCATAGTTACAGTTTGTTATAATAGTAAAGAGTATATTTCATGTGCAATTGAGTCTGTATTAAATCAAACGTATAAAGACATAGAGTATATTATCATTGATGGCGCTTCAACTGACGGTACTATTGAATTAATAAAATCCTACGATACTAAAATTACTAAGTTTATATCTGAAAAAGATACCGGTATCTATGATGCAATGAATAAAGGATTATCATTAGCAACTGGAGATATTGTAGGAATTATTAATTCAGATGATTTTTACATTAATACTACTACTATCGCATCAATAGTAACAGAGTTTAAAAAATCAAATGCGGATGTTTTATTTGCCGATTTGATTTTTGTAGATAGGGAAAATATTGACAAGCAAATACGTTATTGGAAGTCAAAAAAATATATTGAAGGTTCATTTAATTCTGGTTGGCATCCTTCTCATCCAACTTTTTTTGTTAAAAATGAGTTTTATAAAAAATATGGGTTGTTTAAAACAGAGTTGAAATTAGCAGCTGATTTTGAATTAATGTTACGATTTATTGTGAAACATCGTGCTAAGACTCATTATTTTAATCAAGCAACTGTTAAAATGAGAATGGGAGGAGCATCAACAAAAGGTTTAAAAAACTTTATTCAGCAAAACATCGAAGTTTACCAATCTTTTAAAATGAATAATCTTAAAGTATCTTTTTTATATCCTATTTTACGGATTGCTCCAAAAATATTGCAATTTATAAAGCGTTATAATTGACTTTTTTAAAACTGTAGTTCAATAAAATCGCATTAAATATAGCGAAAAATTCTACTCCCGCTTTTGTTTCTAACATGGATTCTACGAGCATGTTCGTAGCAATGAAAAATATAAAATATAGATAAATCGTATCTCTATTCTTAATGGAAATATATGTTGGATATATAAGCGAAAATAAAAATAGGACACCACCGCCTATACCAAAAAGTATAAAAAACTGTAGGTATTGATTGTGGCAATTATTTTCATTTTCTACACCGTGGAGAAAATTTACTTTTTTATATTGTTTAATTAATTCATCTTTAATATCACCAGTTCCAACACCAAAGGCTAAATTCTTTACTAGAACCGATTTGCTAGATTGCCAGATTAAGAGCCTAGAACTGGATGATCCATTGGTTTCAGTTACAGTATTGGTTTTGGTTGTAATTTCCTTTTGAGCTGCTTCAAACCTTGATAATGCGACTATATTATTTTTAAATATGGATATAACAGCAATTAATATTAATAAAATAAAGGAGAGAAAAACAGTTAAAATTACTTTTTTATAGATTAACTCTTTAAGAGCAAAGAAAAGTAATGTTATCCCAGTAATTAAAATCCCAGCCTTGGACGATAACATTAAAGTTCCAATAATAAAAAAGGAAGCAATTACTAGATTACGTAGTAACTGCAATTTATATTTTACATCATTTGGATTTAGATGTGCTATCTTATTGAAAATAAATACACAGTTAAACCCTATGTATAAAGAAAAATAACTCGGGTGCATGAATCTAGAGAACTCATTATAAAATAAAACCGTTGAAATTTTCGTTAAATAAAGACGAACTACAGCAAATACGATACAAAAGAGCAGGGCCGCTAGATTTCCAATTGTAAAAAATTTAAATACATAATTTAGATTTTCAGAAGTTAATTTTCGTTCTGAAAAAATCACAAATGGAATTATAAAAAGTGGAAGTTTAATTTCTAAATCTAAGGAAGCGTATTTAAAATTCTGCGTGTATATTAGTCCTAAGAGGTGTAATAGATAGATGGAAAGTGTTAGAATTGCTACTTTGTTTTTTAATAATCGTTTACATTTTTCCTTTACCGTATTTTCTTTGTCTATAAAGAAGAATAAAAATAAAATTATTCCAAAAACGGAAGAAATATTATGACGAAATGGAAGAAAGAGAAGCGAAAGTGCTAATAAATTCAAATATAGCTTTGTTCTGTTTTGAAATGGAGCACTTAATTTCATTGTTTTTATTCCCTAATAAAAGTCTATAATAAAACGCAAAGTTACTAATTCTATTTATTTCTATTAATTTTACTTTGACATTGCGAATGTTGATTCAAAATCTAAGTTACACTTTCACAAATAATGGTATTATATTTAGTACTTGCTGGTATTTTTTCTTTTTGCTTAACTTACCTAACGCGTAAGGTAGCAATCAAGAAATCCATGCTTGATTTGCCGAACGAAAGAAGTTCTCATACGATTCCTACACCACGAGGAGGTGGAATTGCTATTGCTTTGACTTGGTTTTTGAGTATTAGTATTTTGTATTACCATCATCAGATAGATAAGTCTTTATTTTTAGCATTGTTTTCGGGGCTATTATTGTCTGTAATTAGTTTGTTGGATGATATTTATACCTTGAAAAATAAACCAAGATTGTTGGTGCAGGCTATTGTTTCTGGTTTAGGTCTATATTTTATAGGTGGATTTCATTCAATCGATTTAGGATTTATTGTCTTTTCAAACCCTTACGTATTAAATAGTATTGCATTTTTCACAATTATTTGGTTTATAAATTTATTCAATTTTATCGATGGGATAGATGGCTACGCCAGTTCTGAATCGATTTTTGTAATTGCGACATTATATTTTTTTACAGGAGAAAGTTTCTTACTGTTTTTACTAATGGCTTTAGTAGGTTTTTTGCCTTGGAACTGGGATAAAGCAAAGATCTTCATGGGGGATGTAGGAAGTACTTTGCTAGGGTATACGTGCATTATTTTGCTTTTTTATTTCCATAAAATGCATATGGTGAGTTTGTTTGAAGGTTTAATTCTTACCTCTCTATTTTGGTTCGACGCAACATATACACTCATTCGAAGATTCTTAAATAAAGAGAATATTGGACAAGCACATCGTAAACATGCATATCAACGATTGATTCAAACTGGGTTTAGTCATCAAAAGACAGTTTTGTGGGGTATGTTTATAAATGTATTCCTTTTTATTCTAGTGTTATTGATGCATCAAATGGTTATTTCAATGTTAGTAGGTTTTGTTATTTCTCTGATTTTTCTATTCGTAATCGTATATTTTGTAAATAAAAAACGTGCATTTTAATGCGTAATCAAACTGATTTCTTTACATCCGTTTTTCAAGTAGTAAAATTAATTCCGAGAGGTAGAGTTACTTCCTATGGAGCTATTGCTGCTTATTTGGGTGCCAAAAAGTCAAGTCGCGTTGTTGGTTATGCCATGAATGCCTCCCATGCAATTCCTGCGCATCGGGTTGTAAATCGTTTAGGTTGCTTAACTGGTAAAATGCATTTTTCAAATCCGGAAGAAATGGAGCGCTTGCTTCAGTTAGAAGGTATTGTTGTGAAAGAGGATTGTGTTGTGAATTTTAAGCAATTGTTTTGGGATCCTTCCGTAGAATTAGAATTGTAATTCTTAAATTCGTTGCATGATACTAGTTACAGGAGGTACGGGACTTTTAGGAAGTCATTTAATTCATCATTTGGCTTCAACTGGAGAAAGTATTCGTGCGATCTACCGCGATAAGCAGCGTATCCAAAAAGTACAAGCCTTATTTTCGTTTTATAACACTCCACTTGAAGTTTTTCAGTCAATTGATTGGGTGGAATGCGATGTATTGGATGTTGTTACTTTGGAAGAAGCGATGACTGGATGTGAAGTTGTGTATCATTGTGCTGCGATGGTTTCTTTTCAAAAGAAAGATTACCAAGATATGTTACGGATAAACAAATATGGTACTGCAAATGTGGTGAATGTAGCAATGGGTTTAGGAGTTAAACGTTTAATACATGTTTCATCGACTGCGGCTGTTGGGAAAACACCCTTGGATCCAACAGGATATCGTACGGTGGTAGAGACCAATAAATGGATAGACGATGATCAACATTCTGGGTATGCCATTTCAAAACATTTATCTGAGAATGAAGTGTGGAGAGGGATAGAAGAAGGCTTAAATGCGGTTATTATCAATCCAAGTGTAATTATTGGTCCTGGTGATTGGAATGAAAGTTCCTTATCCATTTTCCGTACCTTAAACAATGGCTTGAAATTTTACACCTTAGGAGCAAATGCGTTTGTAGATGTGCGTGATGTTGTTTTTTCCATGACGCAACTTATGGAGCGACCTGAAGCGTTTAAACAACGTTATTTGTGTACGGGAACAAATGTTACGTTTAAGCAACTTTTTGACGTTACAGCGAAGCAAATGAATAAAAAAGCACCCTTCTTGGTTGCAAAGTCCTTTTTGAGTGGTTTGGCTTGGAGGGTTTCTTGGGTGTTGAGTTTAGTGACAGGTCATCAAACGGTAACGAAAGAATCTGCGAGTAGTGCACAAGCAAAAGTGTCTTACGATAGTTCTAAATTGAAAAAAGTGTTAGGTTTTGAATTTAGAAGTTTGGAAGATACAGTAAAACATGCTATTGAAGGAAGGTTAATGTAGCAATTTTCTAATGTGAAAATGTAGCAACTGACAGTTGACAATTTTTAAATTGACGATGAAATTAAGAAAGATATATATGTTCAATTGTTATTCCAAAATTATCATTAGTGTACCAATTACAACTTTTCTATTTTTCATACATAGAAGAAAGGATAAGAATTTTTTTTAAAAAAGAAATAATTATAACCAATGAAAAACATAACTAAATATCTTACAACTTTAAGTCTTCTTATTTTACTTCTCCCATTTCTTCAAACATGTACAAATCAAGAGTTAAAAAATCCTGAATATGTAGGCTACGAAAAAAACGTGAAGCATATTCCTTTAAATTACAATAATGAAAAGAGTAAGAAAGTAAAAAATGAAAGTACCTTTAATGGGTATAAAATAGCTTTTTCTGTTTTTAAAAATGAACCTAAAAAAATAAATTTAGACGATGCTATTTTGGCAGATTATTTTATGTTAACCAGTGTTTTACTTTCTATATTTCTTTGCATACTTTCATTTTTCAATAGGTATAATACCATGCTATTTTATTCAACTGGTATAAATATTTTGCTAGTAATACTAAGTATATATGCGTTTAAAAAATCAGGAATATTAAGAGAGTTTCATCAAGTTAAAATAGGCTATTATTTGTATACCATTAATTTGATTTTTATTGCTTTACTTTCCAAAAGAAAAATGGCTATCTAATATAAAACTTAAAAAAAAACAGGTTGATTCGAATGATTCAACCTGTTTTTGTTAAAATATACTCTAAAGTTTATCGTCTTTTGTCTAAAAGAAATTAACACGTTTTCAAAATCTCATCCACATAATTCAATAATGGTTCTCTTCCAAATTTCGATTCGCTAGAAGTTGCAAAAACTGGAGGTAATTCTTCCCACTGTTTTAACATTTCCTTTTTGTAACTCAAAATATTTTTTTGTTTTTCGGAAGAAGATAGTTTATCTAACTTGGTGAAAACCATAGAGAAAGGAATTTCTTTTTCGCCACACCATCCCATAAATTCTAAGTCGATATTTTGTGGTGGTAATCTTGCATCTAACAATACAAACGTGTTTAACAAGGTTTTGCGTTGCGTTAAATAAGCAGCAATAAATTCTTCCCACCCATGACGTGCTTTTTTAGAAGCCTTAGCAAATCCGTACCCTGGCAAATCGACCAAATACCATTCATTGTTGATTTCAAAATGGTTAATCAACTGTGTTTTTCCTGGAGTTCCTGAAGTTTTTGCTAAACTTTTTTGGTTGGTCAACATGTTGATTAAAGACGACTTACCGACATTGGATCTTCCGATAAATGCGAATTCTGGTTTATTGTCGTCTGGACAAAGTTTATGGTCTGAGTTACTTACTTTGAAAGTTGCTGTTTTGATAATCATAAGGGGATGTTTTATAAATTAATGAATTAGGACGAATCTGCCTTTTGTAATTATGAACTTTTGGTGTCCAATTTCAACTATTTCTCCTTCTATTAAATTGGAAATATTTAAAATTTCATCTTGTAATGTATAAATAGATCCTCCGGTTTTTCTTGCAAGAGTAAGATAATCCGATTGAATATTTTCTTGGACTCCGCATAGAATTATGTTTATTGGTTTATTTATTTTGTAAAGTATGGATAAATCCTTAATTGGCGCATAATTGTCGGCAATCATAAAATAAGTGTGTTTTTTATATTTTTGAATAGCTTTTAAGGTTGCTTCTAAATTATTTTCAGGTCCGTCACCACCATTTCCACCTCTCATGCATTCTTTCGCTTTAGTCTCCACGGAATCGATATTGTCACTTTCAATAGAATAAATCCCTCCAGTTTCGCCTATAATTTTTTCATGATCTAATTTATTATCACCATCATTAAAAAAAATAAATTTTGAAATAGTTTTTGCCTCCATCATTTTTCTACGCCATAAAAAAGTTTGCGTTAAATATGGGTACATACTTCCTGTTAAGTCTTCTATAATGATTGTGTTTTTCCAGTCATAATTTTTACTTAAAGTTTTTAAGACTATTGTATCTTTAAAAAAAGTATTTGTAATTTTTATATATCGTTTTTTTGATATTAAATGACATCCAGTTTCAGTAATAATATAGTTTGTATCCTGCTTTATATAAAGAGTGTCTTTTATTGTTATTTTTTCTCTTTTTTGTTTTCTGTTCCAAATTGATTTTTTTGTATACGTGATACCTTTTTGAGCTTTAAATTTTAATTTTGGAATATAAGTGTTAGGTATTTTTATTTTTTTTATTTTACTGAAAGAAGTTTCTAATAATACTGTATCTACAGCTCCACGTATTGTATAAAAATCTTTTATTTCAGGTTTATTTGAGTAGTATTCAATTAATTGATTTCGCTTTAAATCATCAAAATACTTTATTGTCTTAATTTTTGACGGAAAAATTTGAGTGAAAAGATTTTTGTTGTTTCCTTCTAAAATTTTGTAAAAAGTATCACTTTTAATTACAATTTTATATTTGTAGTCACATTTTGAAACTATATCAATCAAAGTTTCAACTGTATCTCCGACTTTTACTTCACATTCGGATAATGCCTTTTCGATAAATTCAATTTCTTCATCTGTGGATAGTAATTTTTCTGATAAATCAATAGGTTTGAAATGGATAATAAATCCATGAAAATAGTTTTTAGCATCCTCAATTGTTGGGGCTCCATTTTGACATGTTATTTGCCATTTTATCAAATTATTGTTGAAAATATTTGGGATTTTATGATATAAATATTTTAGACGTGTAAGATTTAAGTCTTTTTGCGCAAAATCTTTTGAGTCAATGTTTTGGGTGTAAATTAGTTCTATTTTTTCAATTATTTTATGATTTAATTCTTTTACAATGTCGATGTCTTCAAAGTTTGATTTTCCATATTCAGTTTTTAGGATAAGAACATTTTCTGTAGGGAGATTTACTTTTTTTAGAGTGTTTATTTTAGTTTTAAGAATATAGTCGATAGTAACAACTTGACTCGATGCGTAAGTGATGAAAATTAGTGTGAAAATTGTGAAAAATAGTTTTTTCATATTTTAATGTAAATTAGTTTGTAGTGAAATGTTTTTATTAATGTTTCATTTGCCTTTTCGATTATTAGAGAATAATACTATTTCAAAAAAAAATATAAGGATTCAACTAACCAGTTTTGTATGTGTTATAAGCAAATGTACGAAAAATATATTTTTATTTATTTTGATGGGATTATTTAATAATTCTTCATTTTCCCACATCCAATAAATTTCAAATTTTACCCTGAGCTTGCCGAAGGAAATCTCAATGAAACTTCATTGTTGAATTGCTACATTAATTCATTGAATCATTAAGATAACTTTTCCACATTAATTCACATTATACCACTTTTTACCACTCTTTTTTTTGTTTGTCAATATGTTGGTTTTCATGAATTTGTAAATTTATTGAAACATTTTTATCGCTTTATACGTTACAAGTTATTAACATAGTGTAAATTGGTGGTAAAAAGTGGGGAAATCTTCACTAATTTTACCCATTATTAATTTGTTATGGCTGGTTTAGTAGGAGAATATGAAGTAAGATTGGACGCGAAAGGGCGTTTCTTATTTCCTGCGTCATTGCGTAAGCAATTGTCTCCTGCTGCCCAAGAGAAATTCATGTTGAATAAAGGATTTGAAGATTGTTTAACACTTTACCCGATGAATGAGTGGGATAGATTGAGTGATAAACTTTCTAAAATGAACTTGTTTAAGCCTAAAAATCGTATGTTCTACCGTTTGTTTCATCAAGGTGCGAAAGCAATTGCCTTGGATGGTGTTGGTAGAATTTTGATTCCATCCATGTTGATGGAGCGTGTAGGTTTGGATAAGGATGTTATGCTGATTGCATACAACGACAGAATTGAAATTTGGGATAAAACCAAGTACTTCGATGTTATCGAAGGAAACATGGCAGACTTTGCTGATTTGGCAGAGGAAGTAATGGGTGATATTGATGACACAGAATAAAGAAGTATACCACGTACCAGTAATGCTTGAGGCTTGTTTGGAAGGGTTGAATATCCATCCAGATGGGGTGTATGTAGATGTTACCTTTGGTGGTGGCGGACATTCTAAAGCTATATTTTCAAAACTTTCAGAAAAAGGTCAGTTAATTGCCTTTGATCAAGATCCAGATGCATTTGCAAATGCTTGGGAAGCGCCAAATTTTCAGTTGATTCCTTCCAATTTTTCATTTCTTAAAAATCACTTACGTGCCATGGGGATTGAAAAAGTGGATGGGATTTTAGCAGATTTAGGTGTTTCTTCCCATCAGTTTGATGAAGGAAAACGTGGTTTTTCCATTCGTTCTAACGATCCTTTAGATATGCGTATGAACCAAAATGGTGCGTTATCTGCATTTGTGGTGGTGAATGAATATGAAGAAGATCAACTAATTAGGATTTTACGCAAGTATGGTGAGTTAACCTCTCCAGGAAAGATTGCTGGTACAATCTGTCGTGCGCGTCAAGCAAGTCCAATACATACTACAGGTGAATTAATGGAGGCTTTAGCACCAATTGCACCAAAATTCAAAGATCACAAGTTTTTTGCGCAAGTGTTTCAAGCAATACGTATGGAGGTTAATAGCGAGTTGGATGTGTTGGAGAAATTCTTGATGCAAACGGATGAGGTGTTGAAGCCTGGTGGGCGTTTAGTGGTAATGTCTTATCATTCTTTAGAAGATCGTTTGGTGAAAAACTACTTGAAACGAGGGAATTTAGATGGACACATTGAAAAAGATTTTTTCGGGAATATCCTGAAACCATTTGAAGATGTAACGAGAAAGCCAATTTCTCCTTCGGAAGAAGAGATTGAGGTTAATTCACGTGCGAGAAGTGCAAAATTAAGAATAGCAGAACGAAGAAATGGATAACGAATACATCAAAAAAGAGGATGTAGTTGAGGAAGTTTCTCAATCTCCTTCGAAGAGAAAAATAAAGAAAAAGAAGGATGGTAAATCCCCTAATATTTTCCTTCAAATTTTGAATGGAGAGTTTTTGGTGCAAGATTTTGTGATAAATAACTTAACCTATGTTTTCTTCTTATTTGCCATGTTTATTATTGTTATTTCCAAAGGCTATTACGGTAAAAGTTTAGTGAAAGAAATGGAAAGTACACAAGTGGAGTTAGATGCTAAAACTGCAGAATTTGTAGAGACCAGAGCCAAACTAGAAGAAGCAACAAAAAGAGAAATATTAATTAAAAAATTAGAAGCTAGAGGGTTGTATGAAACTACGAAACCAGCAAAAGTAATTCGAATTAAGCAAGAAGTTAAATGACCGAAAGACAAGGATTATTATTAAGAGCCTATTTGGTTTACTCTCTATTTGTCATAGGGATGATTCTTGTTATTGTTAAAGTTTTCATTATTCAATCGCCATCGAAAGAAAAAAATGGCAGATTAAGTTCTGAAATTACGGATTCAGATAGTAAAATGCCTATTCGTTACGTGAAACGCTATCCGCGTATGGGAGAGGTGTTAGATTGTAATGGAGTTTCATTGGTTACTTCAATTTCCTATTACGATTTATACATGGATCCAACAGTTCCCTCAAAAGAATTGTTTGATAGTCAAATAACAGACTTGTCGATTAAGATGAGTAGAATGTTTCCAAAGGTGTATTCAAATCCTAGGGAGTTTGAAAACTATGTACGTAAAGCGCGTGCTAGAGAAAATCGTTATTTAAAAATTAAAGAAAAAGTTACCAACGAACAACGTCGTTATATAAAAACCTTTCCAATTTTTAAAGAAGGAAGAAATAAAGGTGGATTAATTGATAATCAAGAAATTATTATTCGTAAAAGACCTTTTGGAGATTTATTAAAAAGAACATTGGGGTATTACCAGCACACACCAGGAAAAAAGGAGTTACGTGTTGGAATCGAAGGTGCCTTTCACGATTATTTGGCTGGTGAAGCAGGGGAAGAAGTAGAGCAAAAATTGGCTACAGGTTGGAAAAAAAGAGGGCAAATTACGAAAGAAGCGATTGAGGGTGCAGACGTAATTACTTCGATTGATAAAGAAATTCAAGAGGTAGCGCAAAATGAATTACACAAACAATTAAAAGATAAGAAAGCAAATAACGGTTGTGTAATTGTGATGGATGTAAAAACTGGATTTGTGAAGGCGATTGCAAACCTTGCTCTTTCTGAAGAGGATGGACAGTATTACGAATTATACAATCAAGCAATTGGGATGAAGGAAGTTCCAGGATCTACTTTTAAATTAGCATCTTTAATGGCTGGTTTAGAGGATGATAAATTCAAAATTACGGATACGGTTCAAGCGGCAAGTAGTTATACTTTCAGAGGTAGAACTTTAAATGAAGCAAAGAGACATAATTATGGTCGTATCTCCATTCAACAAGCATTTGAGAAATCATCCAACGTTATTTCCAAAATAATTTATAAAGCATATAAAGATGAGCCTCAAGAGTTTTTGAGACATTTGGATGAATTTGGATTAACGGAACCATTAGGAATTGATTTAGCGGGTGAACCAAATCCAACAGTGCATCGTCCTGGAACTAAAAAATGGTCTGGACTTTCTTTACCTTGGATGGCTGTTGGATATGAATTTCAACAAACTCCCCTTCAAACACTTGCGTTTTATAATTCAATTGCAAATGAAGGTAAGTTAGTTAGACCTCAGTTTGTACAAGAAATTCGTCGAGGTGCAGAAGTAATCAAGACGTTTCAACCAGTTGTATTAAGACAAAAAATTTGTTCCAAAAGCACGCTTGAAATTTTGAAAGGGTGTTTAGAGGGGGTAATGACGAACGGAACAGGTAAAAAATTAACGTCTTCTTATTTTGAAATTGCTGGTAAAACAGGTACAGCACAAGTAATGAATGATCGTTCTGCAAAAGCTGGAAAAGGAGAACGTATTTTCTTAGCATCATTTGTTGGATATTTTCCAGTGAAAAATCCTAGGTATTCTTGTATTGTTTCGGTGGAAGCAATCGGTGAAAATGTATATGGTTCTGTTATGTCTGGAACGGTTTTTTCTGCTATTGCAAATAAAGTATACGCCTCTAGTTTAAAATACCACAAAGCAATCAATGAAAAAGGAAAACGCGTTTGGGAAATACCAGTTTCTAAAGATGGTAATCGCTATGATTTAAAAAAATTGTTAGGAAAATTGAAGATTCCTTTTAGACAAAAATCGGAAGATGAATGGATTTCTACCGAGAAACAAAAAAATGCAATTGAGTTCCATAAGCGTTTGATAACGAAAAATTTAGTTCCGGATGTTACTGGGATGAATGCAAAAGATGCAGTTTATTTAATTGAAAATGCAGGAATGCATGTGGGTTTGAAAGGGTATGGCAAAGTATCAAAACAATCCGTTTCTCCAGGTAAACAAATATACAGAGGTGGTTTAATAGAATTGACTTTGAATTGATGAAAACACTAAACGACATACTAATTAATTGCGATATTCTTTCTGTTCAAGGAGATGTATCAGTTTCTATTGATCAAATCGTTTTTGACTCTAGAAAAGCAGTGGAGGGCACTTTGTTTGTGGCAATTAAAGGTACACAAGTAGATGGCCATTCATTTATTTCAAATGTAATTCAACAAGGATGTAAAGCAATTTTAGCAGAAGTAGAAATGGAGGTTCCTGCTGGGGTGACTTTAGTAATTGTAAAAGATTCTTCTTATGTATTGGGAGTGGCTGCATCCAATTTTTATGAGCATCCTTCATCTGCTTTAAAATTGGTAGGAGTTACTGGTACAAACGGAAAAACTACGATTGTAACGCTTTTACATAAAGTATTTACAGATTTAGGATACAAGGTTGGTTTATTATCGACCGTCGTAAATAAAATTGGAACGGCGGAAGTCCCATCTACGCATACCACACCGGATCAATTGACTTTAAACGCTTTATTAGCGCAAATGGTACTTGAAGGATGTGAATTTTGTTTTATGGAAGTGAGTTCTCATGCTGTGGTGCAACATAGAATTAGCGGTCTAAGTTTTACTGGTGGTGTATTTACAAATATTACACATGATCATTTAGATTATCATGGTTCTTTTAAAGAATATATTAAAGCCAAAAAAGGGTTTTTTGACGCTTTAAATAAAGATGCATTTGCATTAACAAATACCGATGATAAAAACGGAATGGTGATGCTTCAAAATACAAATGCACGTAAAGCATCGTATGCAATGAAAACGCCTGCTGACTTCAAAGTGAAAATCATCGAAAATCAATTTTCTGGATTAGTTTTAACGATTGACGGTCAGGAAGTTTGGACAAAGTTATTAGGTTCATTTAATGCATATAACTTATTAGCGGTTTATGCTGTTGCTGCTATGTTGGAGCAAGATAAAATCGAAATTTTAACAGTTATAAGTAAGCTAGATGCAGTTGTAGGTCGTTTCCAACAAGTAAGAAGTGAAGGAGGGATTACTGCTATTGTTGATTATGCTCATACACCAGATGCTTTAGAAAACGTACTTCAAACGATTGCTTCCATTCGTACTAAAAATGAAACAGTTTATACCATTGTTGGTTGTGGAGGTGATCGAGATACAACAAAACGCCCAAAAATGGCTGCTGTTGCATGTGAGTTAAGTGATAAAGTAATTATTACATCCGATAATCCTCGCTCTGAAAATCCAGAAGATATTATTGCACAAATGATGGAAGGGGTTGATGGACAGTATTATAAGAAAACTTTATCGATTACGGATAGAGAACAAGCCATAAAAACTGCTTGTGCAATGGCAGAACCTAACGATATTATATTAATTGCTGGTAAGGGCCACGAAACGTATCAAGAAATTAAAGGTGTGAAATACCCTTTTGATGACCTAAAAATTGTAACTAACCTTTTTGAAAAACTAGAGAAATAATGCTATACTATTTATTCGACTTATTAGACAAATGGAATGTTCCTGGAGCTGGATTGTTTCATTTTATTTCTTTCAGAGCTGCACTTGCTTTGATCGTTTCCTTAATTATTTCCATCGTTTTTGGAAAAAAATTAATTAATCTATTACGTCGTCAACAAATTGGTGAAACAGTACGTGATTTAGGACTTGCTGGACAAGTTGAAAAATCTGGAACTCCTACAATGGGAGGAATTATTATCCTAAGTGCTATTATTATTCCAACGCTTTTGTTTGCGAAACTACATAACGTATACGTTATCACGATGTTGATTTCCACAGTATGGTTAGGTTTAATCGGATTTTTAGATGATTATATCAAAGTATTTAAGAAAAATAAAGAAGGTTTAGCGGGGAAATTTAAGGTAGTTGGACAAATTGGTGTAGGGATTATCGTTGGTTCCATTTTGTATTTTAACGACAATGTTAAGGTGCATAAGTTAGTTCCTAAAACACATGTACTAACGCAAGATGAACGTGTTGTAAACAGCCACCATGCAGAGTTTGCAAAAGATTCCAATTCCGTTTGGATTGAAACACGTGATATGACAACAACTATACCGTTTATCAAGGGAAATGAGTTTAATTACAATTGGATGGTACACGATGTGCACAAATCTTGGGGGTGGTTAATTTTTATTCCAATTGTCATTTTTATTGTGATTGCGGTTTCCAATGGTGCAAATATTACAGATGGTCTAGACGGTCTAGCGACAGGAACTTCTGCAATTATTGGTATTGCGCTGGCGATTTTTGCATACGTAAGTTCAAATGTTCGTTTTGCGGATTATTTAGATGTGATGTATATACCAGCGGCTGAAGAAATGGTGGTCTTTATTTCTGCTTTCGTAGGGGCTTGTATTGGATTTTTATGGTATAATTCTTACCCAGCCCAAGTGTTTATGGGAGATACGGGTAGTTTAGCACTTGGTGGTATCATCGCAGTATTTGCAATTTCTGTGCGTAAAGAATTATTAATCCCTGTATTGTGCGGTGTATTCTTAATTGAAAATTTATCCGTGATGATACAAGTTGGTTATTTCAAACTTACTAAAAAACGTTTTGGCGAAGGGCGTAGAATTTTTCTAATGGCACCATTACACCACCATTACCAGAAAAAAGGAATACACGAAGCAAAAATCGTTTCCCGTTTTTGGATTGTTGCTGTTTTATTAGCGGTAATCACTATCGTAACACTTAAAGTTAGATAAGATGAAAGGCGAAGGGAAATATTTGGTGATTTTAGGTGCTGGAGAAAGCGGTGTTGGTACTGCAATTCTCGGAAAGAAACACGGATGGAAAGTGTTTGTATCTGATTTTGGTGTGATTTCTCCAGAATATAAAGAAGAATTGAACCAATATGAAATTGCTTGGGAAGAGGGTAAACATACAATAGAAGTTCTTCAAGATGCAGATATAGTTGTAAAATCACCAGGTATTCCAGATAAAGTTGCTGTAGTTAAACAATTTACGGAAAGAAATATTCCGGTAATTTCTGAAATCGAATTTGCCGGATATTACAATACTGCTAAAACAGTTTGCATCACCGGTAGTAATGGAAAAACTACTACTACGATGCTAACGTACCATACATTTCAAAAGGCTGGTTTAAATGTTGGTTTAGCCGGAAATGTTGGAAAAAGTTTTGCTAAACAAGTTGCGGAGGAAAATTTTGATTGGTACATTTTAGAATTAAGTTCCTTTCAATTGGATGGAATGTTTGATTTTAAAGCGGATATCGCAATTCTCCTAAATATTACGCCGGACCATTTAGATCGTTATGCGTATGATATGCAAAACTATGTGAACTCAAAATTTAGAATTATTCAAAATCAAGATGAAAATAATTTCTTTGTCTACAATGCAGATGATGAGGTGATTACTTCCAATTTGGAAAAAATGAAAACCAATGTAAATGCACTTCCTTTCTCTATTCGTAAAGTGATTGAGAACGGTGGGTATGCAGATGAAAAACAATTAACCTTAAATATAAATAAAGATCCGTTTATTATGTCTATTCATGATTTAGCCTTAAAAGGCAAGCACAATGTGCAAAATTCGTTAGCGTCAGGTATCGCTTCACGTCTAGTTGAAATCCGTAAAGAGGTGGTAAGAGATAGTTTCTCTGACTTCCAAAATGTAGAACACCGTTTGGAGTTTGTTGCAAAAGTACATGGTATCTCATTTATCAATGATTCTAAAGCAACAAATGTAAATTCAACGTGGTTTGCATTGGAGAGTATGGAAACTCCAACTGTTTGGATCGTTGGTGGTGTGGATAAAGGAAATGACTATTCTGAATTATTAGATTTAGTGAAAGATAAAGTGAAAGCAATTATCTGCTTAGGTACAGAAAATCAAAAAATTAAAGATACTTTCAATGGTGTTGTAGAAACCATTGTTGAAGTTGGATCTGCAATGGAAGCTGTAAGTTATGGTTATCGTTTGGCTAAAAAAGAGGAAACAGTATTGTTATCTCCGGCTTGTGCAAGTTTCGACCTTTTTGAAAATTATGAAGATAGAGGAAATCAGTTTAAATCTGCTGTAAGAGCATTATAATTATTCCTTGAATAAGTTTTTTTCATACCTAAAAGGAGATCGCGGAATTTGGGTGATCACATTGATTTTACTAGCTTTTTCGTTGGTAAGTGTCTATAGTTTTGTCCCGATTTTAGTAAAAATAGAAGGAGGTACACCGTTTAAGTATTTGTTTAAACATTTGATTTATGTAATACTTGGACTTATTACCATGTTCTGGATACATCGAAAAGATCCTTCTTATTTTTCAAAGTTTGCTCGATTGATGTTTTATGCTTCTATCTTGTTGCTTTTGTTTACTTTTTTCTTTGGTACTACAGTAAACGGGGCAGGTAGATGGGTTAGAATTCCGTTTGTTGGGTTGACATTTCAATCTTCTGATTTCGCTAAATTAGGTTTGATTGTGTATCTATCTCGTTTATTAGTCAAAAAGAAAGATACTTTCAATTCTTGGAAAAGTGGTTTTTGGCCAATCATGTTACCGATAATTATAATTTGCGGGCTGATTTTTAAAGATAATTTCTCGACTGCTTTTTTACTTTTTTGTATCTCTTTTTTAATTTTAATAATTGGAAAATTTCCCTTTACGAAAATGTTAGCAGCAATATTTGGTGGTGTTGCTTTAGCAGGTGTTGTGGTATTGCTTCATTTGTCTTTGCCTTCTGCGAATATTTTACCGCGTTTTGATACATGGAAAAATCGATTGACAAATCGATATGATAACGAAAATAAACAAGGTCAAGATCAAAATATTCAAGCCAACGCACAAGCATTGAATGCGGAACTAGCAATATTCAATGGTGGACTTTTTGGTCAAGGGGTAGGGGATGGAAAATTGAAAGAATACCTACCAGAAGCGTATGCAGATTTTTATTTCTCAAGTTTTGTTGAAGAGTTCGGATCCTTGTCAGCAATTATCTTGATTTTATTATACTGTATACTGCTTTTTAGAATTATTCGAATTGGTTTACGTTCGGATAAATTATTTGAAACCTACTTGTGTATTGGAATTGGAATTCTCCTCCTAACACAGGCTACAGTCAACATGATGGTTTGTACGCGAATCTTTCCAGTGACAGGTCAAAATATGCCGTTACTTGCTATGGGTGGTTCTGCACTTATTATGACTTGTTTGGCAATAGGTATGGTGCAATCTATTGCCTATAAGCAATCAAAAATTACGAAATCCGAAGAAATATCGGACGATATGTAAGTCAAAATGTAAAGTGAAAAAATGAATACACAAAAAATAATTATATCTGGTGGTGGTACAGGTGGACATATTTTCCCAGCAATTGCTATTGCGAATGAATTGAAACATCGTAATCCTACTGCTGATATATTGTTTGTTGGTGCTTCTGGTAAAATGGAAATGGAAAAGGTACCGCAAGCAGGTTATTCGATTATTGGACTGCCAATTACTGGCTTTCAACGTAGAATTGCTTTTTCAAACTTCATATTGCCATTTAAGTTAGTTTATAGTCTAGTAAAGGCTTTTTTTATTCTTAAAAAATTTAAACCACAAGTGGTAATTGGTGTTGGTGGATATGCTTCTGGACCCATTTTGAGAATAGCATCGATACTAAATATACCAACTGTTGTACAAGAACAAAATTCATTTCCTGGAAAAACAAACCGTATACTTTCAAAAGTGGTTTCTAAAATTTGTGTTGCATATCCTAATTTAGATAAATTTTTCCCAAAGGAAAAGATCGTATTAACAGGAAATCCAGTTCGAAATGAAATGGTATCGATTGATGGTAAAAAAGAGAACGCAATAACACATTTTAAATTAGATGCTACCAAAAAAACCATTTTAATAATTGGTGGTAGTTTAGGAGCAAGAACTTTGAATGAAAGTTTAATAGGTAGTATAGATAAAATTGTTGAAGCGAATGTACAGGTGATTTGGCAATGTGGAAAATTCTATTTTCCGAATTACATAGATCATCAAGAGGAATTTGCATCCAAAGGAATTCATTTGTTTGAATTTATAAAAGAAATGGATTTAGCCTATGCTGCTGCGGATGTAATTATTTCAAGAGCTGGAGCAATGTCTGTATCTGAGTTAACAATTATTGAAAAACCATCAATATTGGTACCTTCTCCAAATGTATCGGATGATCACCAAACGCATAATGCGAAATCATTGGCAGATGCAATTCTTGTAGTTACGGATAAGGAAGCAAAAGAAAAATTAATTCAAACTAGTATTGAATTAGTAAATAATGATAATTCAAGTAGGCAAATGGCTTTAAAATTACGCGATTTTGCTATTCCAAATGCTGCTGAATTGATAGTAAATGAAATTGAAAAATGCATGTTATGATAAATAACGTTGATTTAAATGCGTTCAAAAAAATATATTTTCTTGGTATCGGGGGAATTGGAATGTCTGCGCTTGCACGTTACTTTAAGTTAAAGGGTTTTGAAGTAAGTGGGTATGATAAAACACCATCCCCATTAACAGATGCATTAGTGGAAGAAGGTATTTTTATTCATTTTGAAGACATAGGAGAAGCGATTGGCAAACAAATTGATAAGGATAACACTTTAGTTGTTTTTACACCTGCGATTCCAAAAGATATGTTGGAGTATGTGTTTATTTTAGAGCAAGGATTTACTATTTTAAAACGTGCGCAAATTCTTGGGTTAATCACACATAATTCGAAAGGCCTATGTGTTGCTGGTACTCATGGAAAGACCACTACAAGTACGATGCTTGCGCATATTTTATTTTCTTCTTCCTTACAATGTAATGCGTTTTTAGGTGGGATTTCAACGAATTATAATACCAATTTTATTGCGTCTACTTCCTCAGATTTTACCGTTATTGAAGCAGATGAATTTGATCGTTCATTTTTACAATTAAATCCATTTGCGTCTATAATTACGGCATGTGACCCTGACCACTTAGATATTTATGGGGATGAAGAAACATTTTTACAAGGATTCCAAGAGTACGCGAATTTGATAAATCACGATGGGTTATTGGTGATTAAAAAAGGATTGCCATTGACAAGTCCGGCTAATGTAATCACCTATTCGTTAACGGAAGATGCTGATTTTAAAGGTTCTAATTTGCGCTCTGTAAATGGGATGCAGGTAATAGATGTTGTGTTCGAAGGACATATTTGGAATAATATTCGTTTAGGTTTACCAGGTATACATAACGCGGAGAATGCTCTTGCATGCATCGCTTTATGTGTTTTTCTTGGATTGTCAGAATCGGAAATACGCCATGGATTAAATACATTTTCGGGAGTTAAACGTCGCTTTGAATACCACGTTAAAACAGAAGATATTGTCTATATTGATGATTATGCACACCATCCAACGGAGTTAAAAGCATTGATTGATTCTGTCCGATTATTATATCCTACAAAACAAATTTCTTTGGTTTTTCAACCGCATTTGTTTTCCCGTACGAATGATTTTATGGAAGGATTTGCGCAGCAATTATCGCTGGTGGATGAATTATATTTATTACCGATTTATCCTGCAAGAGAAAAGCCCATGCCTGGGGTTACAAGTGATGTATTATTAGCTAAAATCACCGCTAAATCAAAGCGATTAATTGCTAAAGAAGAACTTGTTGATGCGTTTGAACTGACTTCAAATCAAGTAGTTTTAACCGTAGGTGCTGGAGACATTGACCGATTGGTAAAACCGCTTAAAGAAAAAATACAAAAAATACAGTTAGATGCTTAATATAGGCGCATATTTCTTCTGAATTTTTTATAAATAACTAACTATGAAAACTTGGCTTAAAATAACCATTTGGACACTTTTCTTCGCGACAATAGTTGTGATTCTTGCCATTACAAATGGTCAGCAAAAAGCCTCTAATCTTAAAACACCAAAAATTCACATTGATATTCAAGACGAAAATGCATTTTTAACGGAAAAAGAATTATTTGTTCGTTTAAAACGTAAAGGGTTAATTGTTGCAAATCAAAAGAACAAGCAATTACAACTTAATCGGATCGAAAAATTTGTAAATGGAATGACGGAAGTGCTTGATTGTAATGTATATACAAAATTAGGAGGAGATTGGGCAATTAATGTTAAAATTCGAAGACCAATTGCACGTATTTTTAATACGAACGGAGAAAGTTTTTATTTAGATGAACTTGGACATACCATTTCGCCTTCATATTTATATACAGCTAGAGTAGTGGTAGTTACCGGAGATATTTTAGATAAAAATAATGGTTTAACAGTAAATAAAATTATTAACAACAAAAATTTAATAACTAAATATTCCTTAGACGATATCTACAGAATTTCTCGCTATGTTTGTAATGATCCATTTTTTTCTTTGCAAATTGGTCAAATCCATAAAGAAAAAAATGGCGATTTTGTGCTCGTACCGCGCGTAGGAGACCAAAAAATTATTTTTGGAAGCGCCCTTTCTAATGAGGAAGTTAAAGTAAAATTTCGTAAATTAGCAGACTTTTACAAGGAGGGAATTCCCTATGAAGGTTGGAGTACCTACGATTGTTTTAATCTGAAGTATGAAAATCAAGTAGTTTGTAGTAAAAAACAATTAGGATCAGATCCGAAAGCAGATTAAATATGAGTCAAGTAATTGTAGGTTTAGATATTGGGACAACGAAAATCGCATGTTTCGTTGGTAGAATGAACGAACATGGTAAAATTGAAATTTTATCAATGGGGAAAAGTGATTCTCTAGGTGTTTCGCGTGGAGTTGTTTCAAACATCGAAAAAACAATTGATTCAATCGAATTAGCGGTGAAGGAAGCGCAGTCTCGTGTTGAAGGTGATTTGATTATTCGCGTTGTGAATGTAGGAATTGCTGGTCAGCACATTAAGAGTTATCAACACAGAGGAATTCTAACGCGCAGAAAAACAGATGATTTAATTACAATTAGCGATATTAATGCCTTGAGAGACGATATGTATCGTTTGTCTATGGAGCCAGGAGAGGAAATCATAGATGCACTTCCACAAGAATATATTGTGGATAACGAATATGGTATCAAAGATCCGATCGGTATGGCAGGGTCTCGCTTAGAGGCTAATTTCCATATTATCACTGGTCATGTTTCTGCAGTTAAAAATATTAACCGTTGTGTTGAAAAAGCTGGATTGGTAATCAAAGACACAATTCTTGAGCCACTTGCTTCTGCTGAAGCTGTATTGTCAGAAGATGAAAAAGAGTCAGGAGTAGTTTTGGTAGATATCGGTGGTGGAACTACAGATATCGCTATTTTTCATGAAGGAATAATTCGTCATACTGCGGTAATACCTTTTGGTGGAAATATTATTTCCGAAGATATTAAGGAAGGATGTTCTATCATGAAAAAACATGCGGAAGCTTTAAAAGTGAAATATGGTTCTGCTTTAGCAAGCGAATGTCAAACAAATGAAGTAGTTTGTATTCCTGGTGTACGCGGAAAAGAAGCTAAAGAAATTTCTTTACGCAATTTAGCAAGTATCATACAAGCGCGTATGGAAGAAATTATCGAACACGTTCACTATGAAATTAGAAATTCTGGTTTTGAAAGAAAATTAAGTGGAGGAATTGTTGTGACAGGTGGTGGATCTCAATTAAAACATATCACTCAACTTTTTGAATATATTACAGGAATTGATACGCGTATAGGCTATCCTACAGAACACTTAGGAAGTTCCAATACGATTGAAAATTTGACTAGTCCAATGTATTCGACAGGTATTGGATTAGTTTTAAAAGGTTTTCAATCGATAGATGTGAAGCAAAAATTACAATCAAACGAAACGACTTCTGAAAAAGAAGATCAACCAAATAAAAAAGAAAAACCTGTTCAAAAAGAATCAAGAGGTCCATTTTTCAAATCTATCTTTGAAAAATTAGAAGGAATTCTGAAAGAACCTGAGTAGGTATGTAGTACTACAACATACCAATTAGCATATAACAAAAAAACATTGTTGCTTAGCAACATTCAAAATATAAAATATAAAGAAAATGGAATTCGATTTACCAAAAAACATTTCATCCATCATTAAGGTTATCGGTGTAGGTGGTGGCGGTAGTAATGCTGTAAACCACATGTACAACCTTGGGATTAAAGGAGTAGATTTTATTGTTTGTAATACAGACAAACAAGCATTAGATATTTCTGCAGTTCCATACAAAATTCAATTGGGCGCTTCATTAACGGAGGGTAATGGTGCAGGTGCAATTCCAGAGATTGGTAAAAATGCAGCAATTGAGAATATAGATGAAATTAGATCTGTTCTAGGTGAAAATACAAAGATGGTTTTCGTTACTGCTGGTATGGGAGGTGGTACAGGTACAGGCGCTGCTCCCGTAATTGCAAGTGTTGCAAGAGAACTAGGTATTCTTACTGTTGGTATTGTTACTGTTCCTTTCGGTTTTGAAGGGCGTAAAAGAAGACAACAAGCAGAACTTGGTTTAGAAGAAATGCGTAAAGCAGTAGACACATTGTTGGTAATCAATAATGAGAAGTTACGTGAAATGACAGGTAACCTTACTATTAATAATGCATTCTCTAAAGCCGATGATGTATTAACGGTTGCAGCAAAAGGAATCGCTGAATTAATTTCAGTTACTGGTTCGGTAAACGTTGATTTCAATGACGTATACACGGTAATGAAAGATTCGGGTGTTGCGATCATGGGGTCTGCTGCTGTAGAAGGAGAAGATAGAGCAATTCGTTGTGTAACAGAAGCGCTAGATTCACCATTATTAAATGATAATAATATTGCTGGTGCTAAATTTGTACTATTAAATATTACATACGGAGATAAGGAAGTGTTGATGGATGAAATCACAGAAATAACAGACTTTATTCAAGATGAAGCTGGTTCTTCTGCGGATGTAATTTGGGGACATGGATATGACCCAACTTTAGGTGAAAAATTAAGTGTAACATTAATCGCTACTGGTTTCAATTCATCTCCTATCACGGGTTTTGAGAAGGCTCCTGAAAAGATCGTTCGCCCTTTACATGAGGAGCCAAAAAATGAAATTGTTTCACAATTAGTAAAACCAACAGAAGTAGCACCAAAGGCTGAACCTACGCCATCTGTTGAAAATAACAATGAACCTTTTTTAAAAACTGTTGAACCTACTTTAGACGTTAAACCAACAGTTAGAAATTGGGTAGATGAAACTGCTAAACCTACGATTGAACCACAAAAAGAATCTGAACCGGTAAGTTTGGTTTGGGAAGTAGAAACTTCAACAAATGAAGAAGTAGCAACATTTCCAGTAAACGAAGTTAAAACGCCAGTTTCAGACGAAAAAATTGTACATACGTTAGAATTAGATGACGCTATTTTGCCTTTGGAAAATAGTATCAAAACTACGCCTAAGACACACTTGTCTCCGGAAGAACAATTGAAAATTCAACAAGAGCGTATGGAACGTCTGCATGCGTACACGCAAAAATTGAAGAAAGCAGATGGTCTTACACAATTAGAAAAAGAACCTGCATTTGAAAGAAGAAATATTCAATTAGACCAGTCTAAACATAGTACAGAAAATTCTATTTCTCGCTATGGAGTATCTGGAAATGGGGACAACATTTCTTTAAGAAGTAACAATTCATTTTTACACGATAACGTAGATTGATTATGGGGTTCATGGAACAAATTTCTTCGGACATCAAAAATGCGATGTTAGCGAAAGAAAAAGAAAAATTACAAGCATTACGCGATATCAAATCAAAACTTTTATTAGAAGCTACTTCTGGAGGTAATGGAGAGGTTTCTGATGATGTTGCAATTAAAATTATTATGAAGTTACACAAACAACGTATGGAAACATATGCTGTATATGTCGCTCAAAATAGAGATGATTTAGCGAAAGATGAATTGTTTGAAGCGCAAGTAATGGAAGTTTATCTGCCTAAAATGATGACTGAAGACGAAGTTCGTCAAGAAGTTTTAACTGCAATTGCTCAAACAGGGGCTAAATCACCGCAAGAAATTGGTAAAATAATGGGAGTTTTATCTGGTAAATTAGCAGGTAAAGCAGACGGAAAAGTAATTTCAACAATCGCCAAAGAAGAGCTTTCAAAGCTCTCGTAAAGACGCAATGCTTTGCGTCTCCTTCTATGACGTAATGCTTTCGTCTCCTTCTATGACGCAAAATTACACCCTACAATACAATCATTTTTAATTTTAAACCACCCAACGGGTGGTTTTTTTTATTCCAATAATCTGTCTATCTGTATTCTGTAAAACTCCCATTTTATTTCCATAAAAATATTTTTTTTATCATTACTTGTTTCGTAATTTTATAGCACTAAAAAAACTAGTATGACAAACACAACAGAAAAATTAGCGTTTAAAGTAAAAGACATTACCCTTGCAGATTGGGGTAGAAAAGAAATTACATTAGCGGAAGCAGAGATGCCAGGTTTAATGTCTTTGAGAGAAGAATATGGTGCTTCCAAGCCTTTAGCTGGTGCTAGAATCGCTGGTTGTTTGCACATGACTATCCAAACAGCAGTATTGATTGAAACATTAGTTGAATTAGGAGCAGACGTTTCTTGGTCTTCTTGTAACATTTTCTCTACGCAAGATCACGCTGCTGCTGCAATTGCTGCTGCTGGAATCCCTGTTTATGCTTGGAAAGGAATGAATGAAGAAGAATTCGATTGGTGTATCGAACAAACGCTTTATGCTTTCCCAGATAGCCAACCATTAAACATGATTTTAGATGATGGTGGTGATTTAACTAACATGGTTTTTGATCGTTACCCACAATTAGCTGCTGCTATTAAAGGTTTATCTGAAGAAACTACAACTGGAGTTCACCGTTTACACGAACGTGTTAAAAATGGTACTTTATTAGTTCCTGCAATTAATGTAAATGATTCAGTAACTAAATCTAAATTTGATAACAAATACGGATGTAAAGAATCTTTAGTTGATTCAATTCGTCGTGCTACAGATATTATGATGGCTGGTAAAGTTGCTGTTGTTTGTGGTTACGGTGATGTTGGTAAAGGTTCTGCTGCTTCTTTACAAGGTGCTGGTGCGCGTGTTATCGTTACTGAAATCGATCCTATTTGTGCTTTACAAGCTGCAATGGACGGATTTGAAGTTAAAAAATTGAATAACGTAATTCATTTAGGAGATATCATCGTTACAACTACTGGAAACAAAGACATCGTAACTGGTGAGCATTTCTTGAAAATGAAAGATAAAGCAATCGTTTGTAACATCGGACACTTTGACAATGAAATTAGCGTTGCTTGGTTAAATGAAAATTATGGTCATTCTAAAGTAGAAATTAAACCACAAGTAGATTTATACAACGTAAACGGTAATGATATTATCTTGTTAGCAGAAGGACGTTTAGTAAACTTAGGTTGTGCTACAGGTCACCCTTCTTTTGTAATGTCTAACTCATTTACAAATCAAACATTAGCTCAAATCGAGTTATGGTTGAACTCTGATAAATATGAGAATGAAGTGTATACTTTACCAAAACATTTGGATGAAAAAGTTGCACGTCTTCACTTAGCAAAAATTGGTGTTGAATTAGATGTTCTTACAAAAGATCAAGCGGATTACATCGGTGTTGCGGTTGAAGGACCATACAAACCACACGAATACAGATACTAAGAAATTAGTAATCTCCCTAAAATCGAAACCCGGCCTAGCGTCGGGTTTTTTGTTATATATCGGATGGATTTCTTACCATGATGTAATTTAAAAAAAAATGTTAGACATTGATAAACCAAGCAAAGCGCTTTAATATCCTTCATATTAAACTACCCTATACGTACTAAATGCCTTAATGTTTTTATTCTTCTCTTCGTCACCCGTCACTCAACCCTCAAATTCGGTTCCTGAGGCTATCGAACACGGTTGCTGAGGTTCTCGAAGCAACGAATTCTAATTCATTTCTCTTACCTCTGACTTAAATGTTATTTTTGTATCAAAGATTATAAATTGAAAAAACGTTCACTCATAGTATTCCTTTTGTGTTACTTATCGACACTGGTTTTAGGTTCTGTTGATCCTAGAATCGATTCTATGTTATTGTTAACAACAACTGAAAAATCTCCATCCAACAAAGCGAAACTACTAAATCAAATCGCAGAGGAATACCTAGAAACGAACCCAGATAAAATGCTTTTTTATGCCAATCAAAGTCTGGAATTTGCATTAGAAAGTAAAGATCCTAAAAACATCAGTCTTTCTTACCAAAATATTGGAAATGCCAATATCATGCTTGGAAACTATCAGGTTGCATTAGAAAGTTTTCATACGGCTTCTAATTATTTAGAAAAACAAATACGCACGAATAAATCACAAAGTATGAAAGAAGGACTTGCACGCGCGTATGGAAGTATCGGTGTAGTTTTTTCAGAACAAAGTAATTACAGTAAAGCATTGACGTATTATCGAAAAGCGATAAAATTGTATGAGGAAATTAAAAACAATAAAAATACAGGACGATTATATAATAATATAGGAATCGTATACCTTTCACAAGCAAAAGAAGACAAGGCACTTATCTATTTTTTGAAGTGTCTACGTATCCAGAAAAAGTTAAAAGATCCAACCATAGGAATTACCATTACGAATATTGGTAATATTTACAACCATAAAAAGCAATTTAATAAAGCACATACGTATTACACACAAGCATTGGAGTTATTCCAAAAATATCCAAATCCAAGAGGGCTAGGGGAATTATATAATAATTTAGGATTGCAGTATAAAGCACAAAATAAAATAATACAAGCAAAAGAGAATTTTGAAAAAGCGATTAACATATTTACTTCTATTGACGATAAATTTGGGATTTCAGACACCTATTACTATCTCGGAGAAATCTATATTAATTCGAAAGAATATGCTTTAGCAATTAGTTATATGGATAAATCTTTAGGTTTATCGAAAGAATTAGGTGTTTTGGATCAAATAAAAAACACGGAATTAAAGTTGTATGATATATACAAAATGCAGAATAATCCTAATCTAGCTCTTAAACATTATGTTGCATATAGCACTGCAAAAGATAGTATTCGTAGTGAGGAAAATATTCGAAACACCATCCAGGCAGAAATGAATTTTGAATTTGATAAAAAAGAACTTTTCTATAAAAAGGAACGTGAAAAAAGTCACGTAATTTATCAAGAAAAATTAAAAAGAAATCAGCAGGTTTTAATCATCTCAGGTTGTTTTATATTAATTGTTTTTGGTTTTATAATTGTTTTATATAACAGGCAACAACGAACCAAAACCCTAAATTTAAAACTAGAATTGATTGAATACGAACAAAAAGCGCTACACCTGCAAATGAATCCACATTTTGTATTTAATTGTCTTGGATCTATTTCAAGTTTTATCATTCAAAATCATACAGATGAAGCAATCAAATATTTATCGAAGTTCTCCAAGTTAATGCGACTAACATTAGAATTTTCGAAGGAACCATTAATTCCCATTCACAAAGAAATCGAAAGTCTTGAAAATTATTTAGAACTTGAACAGTTAAGATTTAATAATAATTTCATTTATAAGATAAACCGATCTAATGAAATTGAGGATGATGTAGCTTTACCATCACTTTTACTTCAGCCATTTATTGAAAACTCAATTATCCATGGCGTAGTACCTAAAAAAGAAAATGGACTAATTACGATTAATTTTAACGTGGAAGATGATTATCTCTGCTGTGAAATAATGGATAATGGAATCGGTATTTATAAATCTCAAAAAGGAAAAGAAAATTTAGTAAACGTTCATAAATCCATGGCATTAAGCATTACAAAAAAACGTTTAAAAATGATGGAAACAATTCTACAAAAAGAAACATCTTTAAATATATCCGAAATTCAAAATGAGAACTACGAAATATTAGGAACCAAAATTTCACTCAAAATACCTTTACAATACATCTAAACATATTTCCTCCATAAGTTATATCTATCAATCTGTAATCTGTAATCTGTCAATCTGTAATCTAAATTTAAAATCTATTCAATATGATAAAAGCCATCTTAATCGACGACGACGCTAACCTACGTATAGGATTTAAAAGTATGCTTGCACGTTATGCTCCACAAATTGAAGTAGTAGGAGAGGGAGAAAGTGTTTTGTCAGGTATTGATATTATCGAATCTACTTCTTCCGATGTTTTATTTTTAGACATACAAATGGGAGATGGTACAGGATTCGATATTCTAGAGAAATTGATTCAGAGAAATGGGAAAATCGATCAGCAAATTGTTTTTATCACTGCTTTTGAGCAATATGCCATAAAAGCATTTCGTTTTTCAGCATTAGATTATTTATTAAAACCAGTAGATCCGGAAGACTTAAAACAAGTTACAGATAAGATTGTACAGGCAGTTATTAAAAATTCAAGTAACGAAAATGTTGGGATTCTATTAGAAAATATTCGTAAAAAAACAGATGAATTTAAACGTATTGTTCTTTCTAATTCCGATGGATCAAATGTCTTTGAAGTAAACGATATTATCCGTTGTGAAAGTGAAGATAATTACACGAAATTTCACATCAAAAATCGCAAACCAATTCTGATTTCTAAAACCTTAAAAGAATATGAGGAATTGTTATCACCTCACGGTTTTGAACGCGTGCATCAATCCCATTTGATAAATATGACTTATGTGAAAGCATTCTCCAAATCCGATGGTTTCTACATTCAAATGAGTGATCTATCGAAAGTACCTGTTTCAGTGCGTAAAAAAGATAAATTTCAAAATTTATTAAAGTCATTTTAACGAATTCTAATTCAATCCCGACGAATTCTCATTTGTTCTTAAAGTATCGTTTTTCATTCTATACATTTGATTAAATAAAATCAAAAAACTATGAAAAACTTTGTAAATACTGTATGTCTATTATTAATAGTAAGCGTTTCATCATTTGCTCAACAAGATTCTTCTAAGTGTGCAAACTTTAAAGCGTCAATAAAAAATATTATAAATCAATCAGGGGGTATAAACGTTGAATCAAATGGTGAAATCGATTTGCATATTGTAGGAGGAACAAAACCTTATTCTATTTCTATACTAAATACTACTCCAAAAGATCCATTTGCTAATTGGAATAGTGGAAATTCATTAGGAAATGGTGGTGGACCAGTAGTATGTAACTTTCCTATACCCTGTGATACAATTGCAAAAGGGTTACCTGTAGGAACGTATACATTTTATATTTCGGATTCAAGAGGTTGTTCGGCTTCTTTAGATGCGAAAATTGGTAAAACGAATGTAATTGATTGTTCGAAATTATATGTGAAAGTAGATAAATTGATTAATCCATTTATTGATAATAATAATGGTAAGATAACGGTAAGCGCGAAAGGAGGAGGTTATCCTTATCATTATAAGTGGAGTAATGGTTTTATTACTAATGAAATAGACAACTTGTTTCAAGGGAATTATGCTGTCATTGTAACAGATACAAATAATTGTCAAACAACATTAAATATAGAATTGAAAAATGACACTACTAAATCATGTCAAACTTTATCTGTAGAATATGTTAATATTGTGAATCCTGTAATAAACAACGGAACAATTGAAATTGCAGTAAATGGTGGCAAACCTCCCTATAAAATTGATTGGTATTATAATTTTCAATTTTTAAACAATAATAATCAAACCAAATTAGAAAATCTCAATGTTGGATATTATGAAATTGATATAACTGATTCTTATAATTGTAAACGTAAAATGATTACCACTTTAGAAAAAGATACAACTTTATGTAAAGATTTTGATGTGAAAATTTTGAAGATAAAAAATCAAGATTACAATTATTATGTAAATAATGGGAGTGTTGAATTTGAATTTATTGGGGGTAAATTTCCAATTACAAATAATTTAAATACAGGAATTCAGGTCTCGCAAAATAAAATAATAAATCTAGCTCCAAGTGATAATTACACAGTTATGTTTACGGATGCAAATCAATGTAATAAATCTGTTTTTTTCTCTATAACTGTTGATTCTTCTCTTTGTGAAAATTTTAAAGTTGATTTTGGAAATACAAAATTTATTGAAGATTCGATTTTTCATAAATACAAATCTGTTTCATATCAAGCAACTGGAGGATTAGAACCTTATAAGTATTCATGGTATTCTTACCCAAATGGTGTTTCCAAAGAAAATAACATCATTGAAATTCCTTTAGAGCTAAATTCAATTGAATTTTTCTTTTCTGTTGAAGATAGTAATGGCTGCTTAATAACTTTGAATAAGAGCTTTCAATTCGACTCAACGATTTGTTCTACATTGAAAGTTGATTTTGATGCTAATTTAACAACTTCTATTTCTGATTTTTCAAGTTGTACAGGTATATTAGCTTTAAATATTGATAGCGAATTTGCTGGCGTAGATATACTATGGAGTAATTACTCAAGAGAATCAAAAATGGAGCATGTTTGTCCAGGGACTTATTCTGTGGTTGTGATGGATTCAAATAATTGTATCAAAACACTATCAAAAACGATTTCGGAAGTTATTAAAACAACTAGTTTAACTTCACTTACAGATAAAAAAATAAACATGTTTCCAAATCCATGTTATGACAAATTATTTGTTCAGTTTGAAACAAATTCGGGTGAACTTGAAATTATCGATTTAGTTGGAAATCAATTAATAAAACAGACTTATACAAACCAGTCAAATTTATCTGTCGATGCTAGTATCTTAAAATCTGGGACTTATATTTTAAGATTAAAAAATGAATTGGAGACTTCAACACATATCTTTGAAAAATATTAATTTCTAAACTATCTTTGTTTACAAATCTGATTATGAAAACTTACCTAGTTTCATTTATATTTTTAGTTTCATTCTTTGCTTCTGCACAAGATTGTTCGTTTAATGATTCTATTTTTGAATCTATTTTGAAAACGCAAAATTTGAATGATTCTAGGCTACAAGTTTATTTTTTTGATTCATTAACTAAATTACCGACTAAGTTTATATTAGACGCCGATAATAATAAAAAAATCAGTAAGCAGGAAGCAAATAAAGTGTTCGCTTTATATTTATCCGATGGACCTACTAATACAATCAAGTCATTAAATGGATTAACTTGTTTTTCGAGCATAAGTAAACTTTCCTTGACAGGTATACAAGCAGATTCTTTATCTATTTATAACCCCAAGTTATCTATTCTTCATCTGATAGATAATCCAGGTTTAAAAGCAATCAAAGTACCGAGTGCAGTACTAGATACAATGATTGTAGCAACTAATCCGTTACTTATTACTATTGACGTTGGTAATAACATGAATATTAAAATGTTAGATTGTTCAAATAACACTTCTTTGAAAAATATCAATGTAAATAATTGTACTAATTTATCCATTCTTTCTTCCATCAATTCTTCCATTTCAACAATCGATATATCCACGAATAACTCGCTGAAAACTTTGATTTTAAAGAATAATTCATTGAATAAAATTTCTTTAAAAAATAATACGTCGTTACAAATTATCATATTGGATGATAATCCGTTAGATTCAATTAACTTAATGTATCAGCCAGATTTACAGATTTTTTCCTGTAATAACACGCACATTAAGATGTTAGATATGTCTTACAATTATAAATTAAAAACGTTGGATTTATCGAATAATGCAAATCTGGATTGGATAAATCTCAAAAATGGTTCGTTACTAAATGAACTATATACAATTAATTTACCCGTATTACAATATGTTTGTACAGATGAAATCAATAAAAAATTTATTTTGGACGCAATCAAATTGAATGCAGGTAATGCGATTGAAGTAAATACTTTTTGCTCTGATAGACCAGGCGGGTATATTAATAGTATTCGCGGAAGGTTAAAGTTTGATTCAGATGGAAACGGTTGTGATATAAATGATACACTTTCAATACTTTATTCAAAATTTTCAATCACTTCTAATTCTAATATTCAGTATTCATTTACAAATGAATTAAATGAGGCCAAATTTTATGTTAATAAAGGGGATTTTTTATTTAAACCGCTGATAGATACAAGTTTTTTTCAAGTAATTCCGAAATTAAGTAACCATACTTTTAAGGATTCTTTAAATAGAGATACACTGTATAATTTCTGTATCTCACCAAAAAACCTATGGAAAGATGTAGAGATTTTAATTGTACCTCATAATTCCCCTTTGATTGGAGATACAAGTAATTATACTGTTTTGATTCGTAATAAATCCGCTGTTTCTACTGATGGAAATATCGCATTAGTATTTATCGATAGTCTGGTTCAATTTAGTAATTCACCTTCTTTTTCCTCAACAAATAATAACACACTAACGACAACTTTTTCAAAATTATTACCTTTTGAAACGAGAAAATTTAACGTGAATTTTAAAATCAAAAATAAATTTGAAAACACGTCTATTTCCGCTGGGGATACATTGTTTTTTCGAGCAAATGTAAGCCTTAAAGGTGTGGATACATATGCAGATGATAACGAGTTTACATTTTCGCATGTTATTCTAGACTCGGTAAAATCAAATTATATGATGTGTTTAAATGGAAATGTACTACAGGTAAAAAAGAAAAATCTCCCAATAAATTATTTAATTGATTATGAAGACAAAATCAATTTACAGGAAAAAAATGTAGTTATAAAACAAAAATTAGATACGATAAAATTTGATGCCAAATCGGTGCAAATTATTCAAATTTCAAAACCAGCTAAAATTGATATTATTGATAATAATATTTATTATTACATAGAGTATAAATCAGGAGAACATAAACATGGTAATATTTTATTGAGATATAGCCAATTTAAAGAAAATAACACTAAGGATACATTAGTTGAGAAAGCGGATATATATTTCGGAAATTATAGTCCTATAGGTACAAATACTGAAATTACAATACTAAAAGAAAAATTACTTGCAGAAATAAAGGGATTAAAAATAGACCAATCCATCAAAATTTTTCCAAATCCATCTAACGGATTATTTAGTTTGACATCCGCTAGTCAATTAAAAGAAGTCGAAGTATACGATATAAATGGTCGAATTATCCAATCGATGATTGGGAATGAGTATAATAAGATTATGCTAGATATTAGTTCTTTTGAATCTGGTATTTATCTTTTGAAGATTATTTCTTCTTCAGGTGTTAATATACTAGAATTTCGAAAAGAGTAATTAAATTTTTAAATCCATACTAAGAGGCTGTCTCAAAACCAATTTGAGTAGCCTCTTTTTTATTTTCTATAGATTTCCTTAAAAATTCAATTTTCCATTTTCGGAATATTCTCACGGAGTAAAAAAGTCTTTTAACGTCTAAAACAGCGCTTTTATGCTGCTTTTTTCCTAATATTTTGTGCTATTGCTAATAATCCCCATTCGATTTCAACTTTATCCTTACCACGAAGCATAAAACGTTTAAATTTATGGTTGT
>CANFHU010000023.1 GCA_947446925.1 Flavobacteriia bacterium | reverse complement strand
TTTGGTGTTTTGAATTTTAAGGAATCCACGAGTAATGAACTATCTAATTTGAATTGTTCACCATGTTCAAATCTTGTAGCTTCTTCATTCATATATTTTTCATAATCATCCGTATACGGTTTTTGTATACATCTCCCTGTTGGTGTATAATAGCGAGCAATTGTCAATCGAACATTACTTTTATCTTGTAACGTGATGTCTTTTTGAACTAGCCCTTTTCCATATGAACGTCTACCAAGTATAAATGCACGGTCATTATCTTGGAGAGCACCAGCAACAATTTCACTTGCAGAAGCAGAATTTTCATTGATTAGTACTACTAATGGAATATTTTCTAATTCACCTGTTGTAGTTGCTTTAAAGATTTCTTTTTTAACATTAGCACCTTTTGTACTAACAATAGTTAATCCTGCTTTTAAGAATTCATCTACGATTTCTACGGCTGTTTGCAGTACACCACCACCATTATTACGTAGGTCAAGAATCATCGATTTCATTCCAGAATTCAGTAATTTTTGACTCTGTTCTTTAAATTCCAGAGCAGTAGTAACAGAGAATTGATCAATTTTTAAATAGCCTATTTGTTTAGTAGTCATTATAGCACATGGAATGGAAGCAATTGGAATCGTTCCTCGTACTAAGGTTTTATTAAGTTTTTTGCTATTTCTCCAAAGCGTAACGCTTACTGAGGTATTACTTAAACCCTTCAAGAGAGACATCACTTTTTCATTGGTTATTTTTCTACTTGCGACGGATTTATTTGAAATAGCGATAATCTTATCACCAGCTAAAACACCAGCAGTTTCAGAAGGTGAACCTTGGATCACATTGGTTACACAAATTGTGTCTCGAAGTAGGGTGAAACGTACACCGATTCCACCAAATTCTCCTTGAATTTGCTCTGTTAAAGCTTTCATTTCTTTCGGTGAAATATAATTAGAATGCGGATCTAATTTGTGAAGCATTTCAGAAATTGTTTCTTCAAATAGTTTTTCTCCATCTACTTTATCGACATAGTTTTTATGAATTACTTCAATTATGTCATTGACTTTACTGGAAGAATTTTGTTTTCCGGAAAGTGAATATCCTATTAATATACCAAGTGCCATAAAACAACAAAGTCCAATAGGTAAAAGATATTTTGATTTTTTTTTATCGTGCGACATTAAATTTCTTGAATTTGTGCAACTTCTATTCCTGCTTCTTGTAAAAAGTCTACACCAACCGTATCACGGTAGTGGTTTCTATAAACTAAACGTTTAATCCCTGCTTGTAGTATTAATTTACTACAATCTTTACATGGAGATAACGTGAGATATAAAGTAGCGCCAGAACAATTGTTTGTAGATTTAGCTACTTTTAAAATGGCATTTGCTTCTGCATGAAGTACATACCAGTGTGTTTCGCCTGTGTCAGTTTCGCAACAATTGTCAAAGCCTGCAGGGGTACCATTGTATCCGTCTGAAATTATTGCATCGTCTTTTACGATGATTGCACCCACTTTTTTACGGGAACAGTGAGAAAGTTCTGCCCATGTGTCTGCCATCCGAAGGTACGCTTTATCGTAACGTAATTGTTTTTGCTCTGATTTTTCAAGCATAATATACAAATAGAATTTGTTCCAAAGATAAAGAAAACTATTTACGTAGAATATGCCTACGTTTTAAAGCAAATAATCAGTGATAAACTTCTACTTTTTCTGTAAAAACAGAGGAGTTTGATGTGATTTTAAATAGATAATTTCCAGCAGTTAAGTAGTTAACATCAAGTGTGAAATAATAACCACCTGGATGATTGTATGTCTGAATATACTTTCCATCTAATGTGAAAATTTCCAATATAAATTCCGATAAATTTTCAATGGTTAATTTTGAGTTTACTGGGTTTGGATAAATATTTAATCTACCGTCAGTACCTAAATTAAATTGTGCAGTTTTATGATTTTGTTTGGTTAATGTTATCATATAATTTTCTTTAACATTGGTGGTAGGAAAACTATAACTATACTTTTTATTTGTGAAAATTCCCTGAGTAATAAATTGATTGTTTTTTGAAATACCAACGTGAATACTGTCAATAGAAGAGTTTAATTCTAGTTCTGTTGAACTAGGACATGTTGAACAAATCTGGATATTGAAATCTATAGGTTTAGTGATTTTATTTCTAAAAACTGCTGATGGATCACCAAAAAACAACCAGGTTTGGATTACATTTTCGCCGTTTTTACCGTATTTTTCTAACATACTAAATTGACCATTATTGAATATTGCACCTAATGTTGTTTTTCGAAAAGTAAGATCACTTATACTTAGCAAACGAACCATTTCATCTTGTGTTTTCATTGGTGGTGCCCAATCCATTAAAATAGTTGACCCGCATACGGCAATTGCTCCAGTTGTTTTAGAGTTATTGGTGGCTCTTAACCAAGTTTCTGCCATACATGTGTTGTTTACAAATTTTCCATTATTGCAAGCTACAGAGACTACAAATGGATATTTTCCATAATTAGTTGTTGTAAGTATATCAGATGAATTGAAATTACTAGTTGTAAAATTTTTGGACTCACCATGACCGGTGTAGTTTAATAAACCTATTCCAGAATTTAGTGCGTCAACAATATCAGAACTAATTGGGTTATTTGGTGCATCTAATCCCCCTTGATTTCCATCGTAAAATTCATAAACATAGGAATAATCGTTTGCTAATAAAGTTGTTTTGATATTCCTTTCATGCTGCCAATCAGACTCTCCGTTATCTCCAATACCCATCCCTTGAGAAGATGCAATCCCAATTGCTCGTGTCATCCAATCGCCTTCACTCGGTGTTTTTTCATATTCAATCGTTCGGTCTACCATAGTTTTAACATCGGTTGGTGTACCTGAAAAACGTCCTACAAATAACTCACTATAATAATCATCTCCAGATAATTGACCGTAATATGAATCACTCCAATATTCATCACTACTATAATTTCCGTAGGTAAATGCCGGCAAATCTTCCGCATCACCTACTAGAAGTAAGTATAATAAGGAAGGATTGGAAGTATAATATTTTTGAATGTATTGCTTAATTTCATACGCTGTTTCACCAATTTTTTCAACGGTTTCGATGTGCGTTTTTATTCCTTTTTGATTCTTCCAGTCTACGAACGGTTGTATGGATTCTGAATAGGACGCAGGACAAATAACTAACATTTCTCCAAACTCAGATTTCGCTAAATATTTACTAGTATGTTTACTCGTGTTGATAAAATGATCTTTGTATAGTATTTCACCCAAATGCGATTCTGATGCATGTTTAATTTCATTGATTCCTTCCAATTGATCAAATGAAACTTCTAGTCGTAAATTTGTATAAAACTGTAATGTTTTGGTTATAGGATTATATTGATATGGAAAGAGTTGAATAGTTTGACCACGCAATTCTCTTAAAATAAAAGGAGAGGAAGTTTTGTATAACATACCTGGATAAAATGCATCTTTTTGATAATTCGCACCAAAATGATAGTTGGTACTTGTGTCATTTTGCTTTTGTAATCCTAAGGATGGAAGAATGTCAACGGTTGAATATTCAATGATTTCATCATATGCGATACTGTAATTAGAATTTCCTGTTGCCGGAATAAGAATGGATTTGGAATAATAGGGAAGTGCAGGAGAGTCTTTTTCGTATAAAACAGCTAATGGAGATTTGCTGAAGTCTATATATTCCTTTTCACCTATTTTTTTTGTTAGGAAAGGAGTTTTTTCAAATTTAAATTCAAAAGAAAAAGCATTTTCAGAAATCTCTTTGATACGATTTTCTTGTGAATAAGAAACACATATTGTTAGTGAAAATATCAGAATCAATATGTGTTTCATAAAATTTTATTAACGAAGTCTATTTACGGGTAATTGTACCACGATATTCATTTTTTTCGTATTTCTCGGGATTCAATAAGATTACTTTCCATATGTATTCAACACCTTCTTGAACTATTTGATCAGTAGATTGATTTTTACCATCCCATGGGTTATTCTTATCGTTAGTTTCAAAGATCACTTTACCGTCCTTTGGATCGATAATTAACATTTTAAAAGGGGTGTCTCTTTCTAACAGAGAAAGTGGTAAAAATGTATTTCTTTTCGGGTTGTTGGATGTTGGGTCAAATCCATTTGGAGCTTTTAGATTATAATGAAAATCAGGATCTGGATAGAATGTTTTAGTCATTTGATTTTCACAACCATTTTGACCTAATACCAATAATGTAACAGAATATTTCTCCTTATTAAAAATATTTAATTTAACAGATTCATTGGTAGAAACTATTTTTTGATCGAAAATCCATTTCTGAGATTTTACATTTAAATCAGAGGTTAAAGTAATTGTTGGAATACCATTTTCGTAAATTATATCGGATGGTAAACTAAAGTTTACAGTTGGTTTTTCTTTTACTTCAAACGCTGCTTTCTCTCCATTCCAAGTATATTGACCTTCTTGTTTTAGTGAAATTAACATCGATTCTTGACCATCAATTTTTATTTGCTTACCTAAAGTGTTAATTAATGTAATTTCAGAAGCATTAGGATTGAAAATTTCAACTTTTTCACCCAAGCAATACAGTTTGTTTGTTTTAGGTAAAATAAAATTTTTCATAAATCTTTCATTCCCCTTAACCGTTGGGTATTGTTTTAAAGTAGTAGATTCCGTTGAACCCACAACAGAAGAAATGAAATTAGACGGAGAAACAGTACTCGTATTTTTAACACGAGAATTTTCTTTTACGAACTTAGTTTCATTTTGTGTATTTGCCGGTTTTTCTGTTTGAGTTATTTGTATAACTTCTTGATTTTTTGCAACAAGAGTTGGTGTTTTTGTTTTGTTATTAGTACTTGTTATATTTAATTTAGTTGCATCTTGACGGATAGAATAGATTGCAAGCGATGCTCCAATAACAGTAATAGAAGCAATCACCCAAAATTTCGGTGAAGACAAGAAATTTTTACTACTATTCGTACCTGCGGAAGTTCCTTTACTATCCAAATGTTTTGACATTTTATCCCAAGCGGATGCATCGTACGGAGCTTCGTAGTTCTCTAAACTCGACTTAATTTTATTTACTATGTCGTTATTCATTTGCTATTTTACTATATTTTTTAACTATTATTTTTTGTAAGTTCATTTTCGCCTTTGCAAGATTTGACTTTGAAGTTCCTTCTGAAATCCCTAACAACTCAGCAATTTCTTTATGGGAATATTCTTCCATCACATAAAGGTTAAAAACGGTTTGATACGCAGGAGAAAGTTGTTTAATTGCCTCCAATGCAAATTCTGCTTTTAGTTCGATTGAATTATCTAATTCTAAACTATCACCATAATCTACAAATTCCTCTTTGGTATTTACCTCGTTTTCTTCCACAAAATTGAATTTCTTTGACTTTCTTAAGTGGTCAAGCGCTGTATTGGTTACAATACGTCTCATCCACCCTTCAAAAGATCCAGAGGATTCAAAAGATGTGATTTTGTCAAAGATCTTCATAAAACCTTCTTGTAGAATATCTTGGGCAGTATCTCTATCGTTGGTGTAGCGTTGACAAACAACGAGGAGTTTACCATAGTAAAGTTTGAACAACTTCTCTTGGCAAACACGATCGTTTTTTATACAACCTGCAACAATACTATCCAACTGCTCTTTCTTATCCACCTTTGTGTTTATAGTTACTTGACGTTACTAAAATTAATACGTTGCCTAAAATTAAAATTTTTTAAGCGAACATTTGAAAATAAATGATAAAAAATGAATTCGTGTCATTCAATTGTTTTAATTTTGTGCTGTAAACGTTAAATTTTAACACAAAATAATACTATGAAAGTAACAGTTGTAGGTGCAGGAAACGTAGGTGCTACGTGTGCAGATGTACTAGCGCAAAGAGAGATCGCTAATGAAATCGTTTTATTAGATATCAAAGAAGGTTTTGCAGAAGGTAAAGCATTAGATATTTGGCAAAAAGCTCCAATTAATCTGTATGATTCAAGAACAATTGGTTCAACTAACGATTATTCAAAAACAGCAAATTCTGATGTAGTTGTTATTACTTCTGGTCTACCAAGAAAACCTGGAATGTCTCGTGATGATCTAATTGCTACAAATGCAGGTATTGTTAAAACTGTAACTGAAAACATTATACAACATTCTCCAAACGCAATTATTGTTATTGTTTCTAATCCGTTAGATGTTATGACATACTGCGCATATTTGAATGCAAAAGTAGATTCATCCAAAGTATTTGGAATGGCTGGTGTATTAGATACAGCTAGATACCGTGCTTTTTTAGCGGAAGAATTAAATGTTTCTCCAAAAGATATCCAAGCAGTATTAATGGGTGGTCATGGGGATACAATGGTTCCTCTTCCTCGTTACACTACTGTTGCTGGTATTCCTGTTACTGAATTGATTTCTACTGAAAAATTAGACGAGATTATTGAAAGAACTAAATTTGGTGGTGGTGAAATCGTTAAATTATTAGGAACATCTGCTTGGTATGCTCCTGGTGCTGCTGCAGCTCAAATGGTAGAAGCGATTGTTCGTGATCAAAAACGTATTTTCCCTGTATGCGCTTGGTTAAACGGTGAATATGGAATGAAAGATATTTACTTAGGTGTACCAGTTGTACTTGGTAAAAATGGTATCGAGAAAATCATAGAATTACAATTAAATACTGAAGAAAAAGCATTATTAGAAGAATCTGCAAAAGCAGTAAAATCTGTCATGGATGTATTGGACAACATGAATGTGAATGCATAATTTTTAGCATATTTTTATCTATTTATAAAGTCTGCCAATGTAAATTGGCAGACTTTTTTCTTTGAACAAATTGGAAATATTTTATAGTTAAACTTACCGAGTTATCGCATTTACTTGTATACTATTTATTATTTTTAGAATGCAGTATCGAATTTATTAAACACGAGTATGTTTGTTATTAATGTTTTTGGTTTGGGTATTATATATCGAGTCTTAGAATTACCAATCTCTATGGTTTCTCAATTAGAAACGGTAGCCAAAGCAGTTAATGTTTCTTTTTCTGATGTTTTTTTTGACTTTGATTTAATTGAAAAATGTGGAGTTGAAAGTTTTATGGATTTACCAGTTCAGCAAATAGGGATTGGTTCTTTAGTACATTCAGATACAATCCTTGAAATTAGACAACAAAGACGTAAAATAAATCAATTTCAATTAAGTGATTTAACGAGCCAAGAATATCTTTTTCCAATATATAATACGAAAGAAAAGAGTTTTGAAGTTCATAAAAAAGAGGGATTTCAATACTTCTTTTTGTATCAAGTAATCAAAGGAAGAATCGTAAAATATTTAACGAATAACTTTCAAGGAATCGACGATTTAGAGTTTGAAAACACACAATTTAATTTTCAAAATCAAAGATTTGTGATGTTAACAAACGTTCAACATAAAGGTGATTTATTAGTTGCAGAAAGTGATGATTCAGTAGTGATTGAGCAACATGTAATACAAATTTAAATTGATTACTTAATTAATATGGAATTAACAGTTACACAAGAATTAGTCGCAGAATTATCTACTTTCGATATAGAGGGAGGGGTCAATCTATTCGATATAAAACCAACTTGGAAAGATTCAAAATTTATTTTATATCCAATTAATCTACAGTATATTAATCAACAAGAAGTAACCTTAGAATGTAAATTTGTAAACTATCGATTTGTAAATCAACAGGATTATAAACGTATAAAATCGATATTTCGATTGATGTATTTAACTAAAAAATTAATTGTTTAGTACTTATTTAGACTTCAAAGATTAATTCTCGTTCGTATTTAACTAAAAAAAGGCTATTTCATTGAAATAGCCTTTAAGTATGTTTAGAATTATTTTTTAATCTTTCATAAATTTCAAAACTTCTATACCACGTATATCAGATACTTTTACAAAATAAACTCCTTTTTCTAGATATTCGATTGGTAGAGTAGTAGTTTGATTGAATGTACGAATCGTTTTTCCAGTTTGATCTAGAATAGAAATAGTAGCATTTGTCGAATTTTCACCAATCACATATAATATTTCTTTTGCTGGGTTTGGATAAATTGAATACGAATCAAATGTTAGATCTGTTAATGAATTTGTAGGATCTACCGGTTTCGCATTTTTGTCCGGATTAAACTTACTTAGCACAATAGTTTTGTTAACTAATGTATCTGAAGACAATTTATATGCAAAGGCTTGTAAATTGGAGTACGCGTAGATTGGAAGATTGGATATGCTATGATCGTAATATTCATATTGATCTCGTTTTAAAGTTAGATCAACAATACCCAATCCAAGTATCGTCAAATTTACTGTTGCATTGATAGAATCTTTAATATGGTAACGTAAAACATTTTTATAAATTTTAAGAGCATCAAATTTTAAGGTACCTCTACCATCTACTTCAGCCATAGAAGATCCAGTCGCTGTTGCTGTGATAGGAAGATTTGAAAAAGTATAATACAAAGTTCCAGACAGATTATCTGTTTTCTTTGAATTCAACTCAAAGGGATAGGTATGCGTAATTTCTGGATCCGTATTAAATACAGCTCTTACATCCCCTAACTCTTTCGTTGGAAAGAAATATCCAAAACAATTTCTTTCGGAATTAGAAGAATTATAATAGGAGGTAAGGTATTTTTCCAAAACAATAGCTTTATTAGAGGTAGTATATAAAGATTTATATGGCGTATTTGATGGATCGATAACAGAAATTAAGGATCTTTTATTAGTATCTCTAATTAATAAATTTGTTAAATCCCAAACAGAATTATCGCCTTTAATACTAGAGTAATTACTTGTTAATGAATCACAAATATACATAGAAACGGATGAACCTACATTTGCTTCATTGGATTGTGTGAAATTTTGCGTAAAAGCTTTACCGGTTAACAATAAAGCAACTAATAGTAGTTGTTTTTTCATAGTTTAAATTTTGATTCTTAAATATAACGATAAATTGTACGATTGGTTGTTTTAAATCGTTGAAACCAAAGAAATATTTATCTTTATAAACTAAATTTAAAATCTATGATGCATCTTGGTCAATTCAATACACTAACCATATTACGTTTTACTGCGCCTGGTGCATACTTAGGGGATGACGAAGATAATGTAGTTTTACTGCCAACGAAATACATCCCAGAAGGATCGGAAATAGGAGAAGAGGTTTCTGTGTTTTTGTATTTGGATTCAGAAGATCGTATTATAGCAACAACTTTAAAACCTTTGGTGGAGATTAATGAATTTGCATGTTTAAAAGTTAATCAAGTAAGTCATTTCGGTGCTTTTATGGAGTGGGGGATAGAGAAGGATTTACTTGTTCCGTTTAAAGAACAAAATCAAAAAATGGAAGAAGGTAAGTCCTATATTGTGTACCTGTATTTAGATGAAGCCACACAGCGTTTGGTAGCCTCTTCTAGAATACGTCGTTTTTTAGAGTTTGAACGCGTACTCGTTGAAGAAAACCAAGAAGTAGATCTATTAATTTCCAACACAACAGAATTAGGTAAAAATGTCATTGTAAATGATACTTATAGCGGATTAATTTATAAAAATGACATCGTAAGACCACTTCGTTATGGTGAAAAATGTAAAGGATATATTAAAAAAGTGCGAGAAGATGGCAAATTGGATGTTTCTTTAGAAAAGATTGGTTTTGTGAAAATGGAAGATACATGTGAACGTATTTTACGCTATTTGTCAGAGCACGAAGGAAGAATGAATTTAACAGATAAAAGTGATCCGGATACAATACGTGAAGAAGTTGGGATGAGTAAGAAATCTTTTAAGAGCGCTATCGGTATGTTGTATAAGCAAAAACTAGTGGTGATAAATTCGGATCATATTCGACTAGGTGATTTTTAATTCTATTTAACATAATATATGTCGTTCATAGAAATTATTTGTCCATGTGGTAGGAATAATAAATTTTACAAAGATTGTTGTTATTTAGTTCATACTAATATTCATAATGCTTTAACAGCAGAAGAACTGATGCGTTCTCGATATTCAGCCTTTGTGCTGTGTAACGGTGATTTTTTACTACAGAGCCATTCTATACAATTTCGTGATGCTTCAAATATGCACAATACAATTCGTTGGTCAAGATCTGTAGCCTGGAATCGTTTAGAAATTATTTCTTTAAAAGATGGTTTAAAGCATGATACAGAAGGTTCAGTTGAGTTTAAAGCGTATTACAAAGAAAAAAATAAACTAAAATGTATTCATGAGAATTCATCTTTTATTCGTGAAGATAAACATTGGGTATATTTAGATGGATTATAAAATAACAATTTGTCTTATAATTAATATTATGTTAAATAGAATAATATAATTTAAAGATGTAGTTAATTACATCTTTAAATTAAGCCTAAACTACTATAAAATCTCTAACAAATTAATTAATCGATTTGAATAACCAGCTTCATTATCATACCAACCTACCAACTTAACCATATTTCCTATTACATGTGTTAGATCGCTATCAAAAATAACACTACTTGAATTTCCAACAATATCAACGGATACTATTGGATCTTCTGTGTATGTCAATATATTTTTAAGGTATGTTTCAGATGCTATTTTAAAAGCCTCATTTATCTCCTCTACAGATGGTGGATTAGAAACAATCAACGTTAGATCTGTTAAACTTCCATCCGGAACTGGTACACGCATTCCACAACCACCAAAATGTCCTTCTAATTCTGGGAAAATTTTTGTTAGTGCTTTTGCTGCACCTGTTGATGTTGGTACAATTGATAATGCAGCTGCTCTTGCTCTACGAAGGTCTTTGTGCGGTGAATCATGTAAACGTTGGTCGGTAGTGTAACTATGAATAGTTGTTATATAAGCACTTTCAATATGCGTCAATTTTCGAATAACTTCAATCATTGGTGCAGCTGAATTTGTTGTGCAAGAAGCATTTGAAATAACATTATCAGTATCTTCTAAAAGATGGTCATTTACACCTAATACAACGGTTTTAATATCTTCGTCATTTGCTGGAGCGCTAAGTATAACTTTCTTAACTCCAGGTCGTTGTAAATGTAAATTTGCTTTTTCTCTCGTTAAGAATAAACCAGTAGATTCGAGTACATATTCTACACCATATTTTTCCCATGGAATATTTGATGGATCTTTTTCTTGAACAAAATGAATAATTTTACCACTTTCAAAATGAAGTGAATTATCAACAATGGTGAATTTTTCTTGAATTCCACCATGAATACTATCGTATTTAAGTAAATGCGCTAAAGTTTTAATATCCGCTAGATCATTTATAACAGCTACATCTAACGACGAATTTTTCAAACTTAATCTAGTAAAATATCTACCTATTCTACCAAACCCATTTACACCTATTATTTTTTTATTTTCTTTCATAGCCTATTTATTAGAAAAAAATTAATGCATCAATAAAAAGTTTCCGTCCTGTGAAACGGAACTGCCATTATTAAAGGTAATGTTTAATTTGTAAAAATAGACACCTTCTGCTACAATTCTTCCGTTTTTATCTTTACCGTCCCAACCTTCTTTTTGACCAGATAATACATCCATTACTACCCCCCATCGATTATATATTTCACATTTAAATTCACGTACATCACCTGTATTTACATAAAATACATTATTTCCAACTTTAGAACTTAAATTCATCACATTCGGAATATTGATACACAATTTTGTTTTAATTTTGATAAGTGTGTCATACCCTACTCCTCCACATCCATAATCTGTTGTAACGATATATTTATAAGTGTTATCTCCTAATATTTTTGGAGTAATAAATGTAGTATCTAAAGCGTTGTTGCTTATCGCTCCTTTTGGATCTACTTGCCATTCTGATTTTGTTAATTTGTTTTGATAGTTTTCAATGTTTGGAAAAGCTTTAGAGTTAAACATAATTCCCCAATCAAAAATATATCCATCATCTCCTTCATTATTATCTGAAATCGTAATTTTCCAATTGCCTTTTATTGGACATCCAATAAAATTATTAAAAGATTCTTCGGGAATATAAATACCATCTGGATTCATTGCAGACATACCAATGATATTTGTTTTGAAATTTTCTACCAAATATTCATCTCCCATAGTTCCATACTTTGCATTGTAGGAAGAAAAACAATATTGCATGTGCGGATCACCGTGAAGATCTACTCCTGTCATATCTAAGTCATTCCCTAATTTAGTATCTTTTCCATCAAAACCACCTGGTATACTACCTGGAGTGTTTGCTTTAAAACTGTTTATCAATACTGCACTTTTCCCTGTTGGACAAGTAAGTACTATTTCTAAATCGCCGAGGTAAGAATGTTCCATAGACATACATACTTGTTCAATATCTTCTTTCGATTTTATATAAGCATTATTTCCAAAATCGTCTATCAAGATATTGGAAATAAATGAAGAGTCTTGGATATCAGGTATCGCAGTATTCGCTTTATAAAGCCCTCCAATGCTATAAAAACCTTTGGCTAATTGAATTGGATCTGTATCTGAAGTACCATCTTTTTTTGGCATATATACATCTACTACTTTATCCATGCATATATTACTTGGAACAGTTTTAAATGCTTTGTATTTTGGTGTAGCAGATACTTGAACTTTAAAAAACGCAGAATCCAGTTTTCGGGATATAAATTTATCTTCAATTGTTGTATCCTTGTAAATATTTAATGTTACGTAATAACCATTACTGTATTTTGGTTTAAAATACATTTTTTTATTTTGGTAAAAACCAATACCTCCAATCACCCATTCATATTTTAAATTGGTAGTATCTAATTGAGGTGCAACATAAGTAATTTTGGGTGCTAAACCAACGGAATCTCCAAAACATATTTTAAGTATTAATGTATCCTTTGGTTTGGTTGTTGTGTCCATTCCTTTATAATTGACATTAATTTCAGTAGAAAGTAATGTAGGAATAGGAGATTGCGCTATCAATAAATTGTTGATTACTAAAATTACAAATAAGAGTATTAATTTTCGGATAAACATCGCTCAATTCGGTGACTGTGTACACAAATTTACTAAATATTCAACACCAATAATTCATTTACATCGATTACTTTTACAACTTAATTTTGGATGTGTAATTTTAGTGTCTTAAATAATCCATGTATAAATAATGAAGTTAAATCTTGTTCTATTAAAAATATGTAATGTATTAATTATAAATACTTTGATTTTGTTCAGTTCTTTTTTTTCTTTCACTCAAAAAGATACAGTATCCACTACCACATTTAGAGATAATTTTATTGTATACAATGATTTAGGTTTTAATACTGCTCCATTTAATTTGGAAACAATGCGCAACCAACTTCCAATTAATTTAAAGTTTAGAAATAACATACATGATTTTTATGGTCTTGGATGCAATTACAAATGGTTTTCTGCAAGGTTTAGTATACAATTACCGGGCTCTATTAAACCAACAAAAAATTATGGATATTCTAAATATTTTCATTTAGGGTTTGATTTTACTTATAAAAAGGTATTCTTTGATGTTGATTTTTACCGTTATCGGGGATTTGCTTTAATGGATGCTTATCAATATGATTCTAATCAGTTTAGCCAAAAACATCCAAATGATATTATGCCTCTTTTAACTTCAAAAAGTTTTTCGATAAATATGTGGTATTTTCATAAAAAGAATTTTACCATGTCTGCATTACGAGGAAAAACTGCTATTTTCAATAAATTAGCATATACTTGGTATTTGAAAAGTACCATAAATTCTTTCGGACTTAATAACAATGACACCCCTATCCTACCTTATTATTTGGAAGATCTAAATAATACTAAAACAAGTGCATCTTCTATTCGTGCATTTGATATCGGCATAGTTCCTGGTTTTGCATTTGTCTATGTTAAAAATCATTGGAATTATAGTGTTTTGTCAGGATACGGATTAGTAATTCAAGAAAAAAGTTATCATACAGCACAAACTTCTCGAAATTTTATTGGACTTGCACCGCGTTATGATATTCGCGTTATGGGTGGGTACAATACTCCTAGTTGGTTTTTAATGCTTCACACAGATTTTGACAATAAATCCATTCAATTTACAGGATTAAAATACGTTCAAACCTATTTTAGTATTCGCTTGGTGGGTGGATACCGATTTGGTGTAAAATAAAAAAACCTCGAATTTCTTCGAGGTTCAACAATCTTTGTAAATTTATTATCGATTAATAATAAATTTTACGTTGTACTTTAGTTACATATTTAGCCAATCGGATCACTTGTTTAGTATATCCAAATTCGTTATCGTACCATGCATATAAAACTATGTTTTCAGCATCTGGAGATACGATTGTTGCTTTTGAGTCATAAACAGAACAACAAGTATTACCAATAATGTCTGAAGAAACTAATTCAGGATCAAATGAATAATAGATTTGATTAACTAAATCTCCGTTTAATGCAGCATCTTTTAATATTTCATTTACTTCGTCAACGGTAGTTTTTTTCTCTACATTTAAATTTAAGATAGCTAAAGATCCATTTGGAGTAGGTACACGTACTGCATTTGCAGTTAATTTGTCCTTTAAACCAGGTATTACTTTCGTTACAGCTGCCCCAGCCCCTGTTGATGTAATTACCATGTTGATAGCAGCAGAACGTCCTCTTCTAGAACTTTTATGCATGTTATCCAATAAGTTTTGGTCATTTGTATACGCGTGAACCGTTTCAATATGTCCTTTAACAACACCTAATTTTTCGTGAATTACTTTTAACACTGGAGAAATTGCATTGGTTGTACAAGATGCTGCTGAAAAGATATTTTCGTTTTCTAAATCTAATTCACCTTGGTTGATACCATATACAACATTTGGAATTTCTTTTCCTGGCGCTGTTAATAAAACTTTAGATACACCTTTAGAATTTAAATGTCTTGATAATGCTGTTCTATCTGTGAAAACTCCAGTGTTATCAATTACTAATGCGTTATCAATACCGTATGCAGTATAATCAATATCTTCTGGATTAGATGCGTCAATCATTTGAACAACTTGACCATTAATGATTAAAGCTCTACGCTCTAAATCTGGTTCAACAGTACCTTTAAAAGCACCGTGTACAGAATCTGTTCTTAATAAAGATGCGCGCTTGATAATATCTTTATCGGTAGCACCACGTGTTACAATTGCACGTAAACGTAATTGTTGACCTTTACCTGCTTGTTTGATTAATTCACGTGCAGCCAATCGACCAATACGACCAAAACCATACAAAACTACATCTCTTGGTTCTAAGCCACCTGCAGTTACGAAATCAAATCCTGCTAATTTATTTTCTAAAAATGCACGTTTATTTTCATAGTTTGCTTGTTCAGCAATCCATTCAGTTGCAAGTTTACCGATATCTAATTTAGACGGAGCCAAATTCATACCATAGATTTCAGAAGCTAATTCAGAAGTTGTAAAAACATCCACTGGTTTTTCAACTACATTTTTTGAATAGTCATGTAAATTTAAAATTTCAGATACCGTTCTATCCAATAAGTGATTTCTGTATAAAACTAATTCAATGCCTTTATCATAAAGCAATTCACCAGTTTTACTAGCTAATACTACAGCAGCACGTTCTTTTTGAACATGTGCATTTAATTCTTTTTCGTAACCTACAGCAGATTCCATGTGTTAAAATTGAAAATTAATATATAAACAAAAAAAACGGCTGAACTCCTATTGAGATGCAGCCGTAAATATTATCCTAAATAAGATTTTAATAATTTATTTCTAGATGTATGACGTAATCTTCGAATCGCTTTTTCTTTGATTTGTCTTACTCTTTCTCTAGTCAGATTGAATTTCGCACCAATTTCTTCTAAAGTTAAACCATGGTTCATTCCAATTCCAAAAAATAAACGAATAATTTCTCTTTCTTTATCAGTCAAAGTACTTAAAGAACGCTCAATTTCTTTTTGTAAAGACTCAGCCATTAACGCATGATCCGCTTTAGGTGAATCCGCATTTGCCATTACATCCATTAATGTACCACCATCTTCAGAAGTGGATAAAGGTGCATCCATAGAAACGTGTCGACCTGATACATTTAAACTTTCCTTAATTTTATCTTCCGGAACTTCTAAAGCTTCAGCTAATTCTTCAGCAGATGGTTGTCTTTCAAATTCTTGCTCTAATTTTGAAAAAGCTTTATTGATTTTGTTCAGTGAACCAACTTGATTAAGCGGCAAACGGACAATACGTGCTTGTTCTGCTAATGCTTGTAAAATGGATTGTCTAATCCACCAAACAGCATAAGAAATAAATTTAAAACCACGAGTTTCATCAAACTTTTGCGCAGCTTTGATTAACCCTAAGTTTCCTTCGTTAATTAAATCTGGTAATGTTAAACCTTGATTTTGGTATTGTTTAGCAACAGATACGACAAAACGTAAGTTTGCTCTAGTTAATTTCTCTAAAGAACGTTGGTCACCTTGTTTGATTTTACGAGCTAACTCTACTTCTTCCTCAGCAGTTATTAACTCCTCTTTACCAATATCTTGTAAATATTTGTCTAAAGATTGACTTTCGCGATTTGTAATCGACTTGGTAATTTTAAGTTGTCTCATGTTTACTAACTTTCTTTTTTAGAATGAACCCGAAAAATTGAGTGCAAAGGTACAACGAAAAAACTAGCAATACCAAATTTAATTTTGCAATTTTTAAATTAAATGAAAGGAATTGTTGTCGTTTTGTTATAACTTACTCTTTTGTTACAACGTAAAATATTCAAAATTAGTTGCGAAAAAGCACAATTTAATCGATAATTGATTGATGAATTAATCCTTCTTGTCGAATTTCTTTTGGGGATCCTATATTAAAAATAGCATCTCCTTTGTTTACAATAGGTGCTTCATTCACGCAGAAAACATAGCCTTCTATTGTAGATTTTACTTTTCGTTCGATCTTACCAAAAGGATCCGTAATTAATCCTAAAACAGTTCCCTCACTGACACGTGATCCATTTTTAATCAGTGGTAAAAACATTCCAGAATGACTAGCCCTTATCCATTTAGTTGCTTTTATTAAAATGGATTTATGTTCGTTTTTCTCTAGTTTAAAATGACGTAAATCTAGTGCATGCATCATTCTTTTTATTCCCTCTAAACCTTCATGAATTATAAATTCATCAATAGAATTTGTTTTTCCACCTTCAAAAAGCAAAATATGTTTTCCTCTGCGATGCATTGCTTCTCGTATTGTTTTACTTATATGGGAAGAATGTATAATGAATGGTGGATTAAATAGTTTTGCTAAACGAATACTTTCTTCATCCTTAAAAACACAACGAATTTGTGGGAAATTACTTCTTTGGGAGGCACCAGTATGAAAATCTAAAATATAATCTGTATGTGGTGCTATCTCTTTCATAAAATGATAGGCAAATTGACTTGCTAAAGAACCATTTTTTGAACCTGGAAAAGATCTATTCAAATCTCTTCCATCAGGCAACTCTCGTGAAACATTTAGAAATCCAAAAATGTTAAATATAGGAATACATATAACTGTTCCTTTAGTTGGTTTGTGCCAACCTTTATGTATGACACGTCGGATAATTTCCATGCCGTTAATTTCATCGCCATGCATTCCTGCCATTAATAATAATACAGGACCTTCTTCTAAACCTCTACTCACTATAACTGGAACCTGAATTGGAGTACTTGTATGTAAATGAGCAACATCCAAATTTAATTCCTCCGTTTTTCCAGGTGTAATTTCGTTTCCTAGTATGACAATTTTCCGCACTTTTAATTTTCTATTTTAAATGTTTTTTTCAAGAAATTGAATGATTTTACCAGCAATATTTTCACCTGTCGTTTTTTCTATACCCTCTAATCCTGGCGAAGAATTTACTTCTAATACCAATGGACCTCTTTCAGACTGAAGCATATCTACACCAGCAATTCCTAAACCAACTGCTCTTGCAGCTCGGATCGCAACATCCCTTTCCTCATCTGTCAATTCGATAATTCTTGAAGAACCTCCTCGATGTAAATTGGATCGAAATTCACCCTCCTTTCCTTGTCGCTTCATGGCTCCAACTACTTCTCCATCAACAACAAAAGCTCTAATATCTGCCCCTTTTGCTTCTTTAATAAACTCCTGAACTATAACTCTGGCTTTAAGACCATTAAATGCCTCTAGTACGGATTGAGCAGCATTTTGATTTTCTGCTAAAACAACACCTAATCCTTGCGTCCCTTCCAGTAATTTTAATACCACAGGAGCGCCACCAGCAGATTCCACCACATGTTCTACGTTTCTAGAATAATTGGTAAAAACTGTTTTTGGTAATCCTATGCCCTCTTTAGAAAGTACTTGTAAGCATCTTAATTTATCTCTTGAATGTACGATTCCTCTCGAACTAACTGCAGAAAAAACATCCATCATTTCAAATTGACGAATTACTGCTGTACCATAAAATGTAACCGAAGCTCCGATTCTTGGAATAACAGCATCGTAACCTTCTAAGTATTTATCTAAATAAAAAATAGAAGGACCTTTCTGCTCTATTTCAAGGTTACATTTTAGATGATCTATAACATGTGCCTCGTGTCCTCTCTCAATTGCAGCTTCTACTAATCTTCTAGTAGAATATAAATTAGAATTACGAGATAAAATGGCAATTTTCATGATTTTAATATTTTTAATACTTTAAGTTTATTTATGTATTTTTTTTTTCTGTTTGTAAGAAACATTCGTCATGCTGGTGTCTATCACAAAATGATTACTAGTCAGTTTTCTTCCTAATAAAACTGGATTTCTTAAGCCATTTCTTCTAGTTAATGAAAAGTCTGTAAGGAATTCTTTTTCAAATAAAATAATTGGTAATTGAATAAAAAAACGTTCTTGTTCATCACCTGTTGAACTTTTTACCTTCTTTTTTCGATAATTTTTGAAAATATATTTTTTACCATTAAAATTATTATTCGTTTCATCTAAAAAAACTACTTCTAGTTGATCTCCCTGCTTGGTAGAAACCAATTCAATAGAACTACAATGTATAGAACTAGAGTATGCTCCACTATCTATTTTTACAGCAATATTTTCAATGGATAGCGCTGGAATATCAATTTTATCTTTCCGACCAATAATGGATTTATTCATTGTTTAAATATGTATTTATAACTAAATAATTATACTTTTTTTTATGCTTTTGAATACAATTCACTCTAAATTTTGTCCTATTTCAAAAATTTCGTGATACATCAACTTACAAGATTCGTCTCGTTCTGCAGCAGTTTTCATATGCGCCTCCCCCACTTTTTCATCTCCTGCAAAATATAAACATTGCCCTAAATAGAATTCAAATTTTTTATTTGTTGGATCTTTTGCATACAATTCTTTAAATATTTTTACTGCCTCTTTGTATTTTTCATTTTGAAAATAGATAGATCCAAGTTGCTCTTTACTTGTATTTGATGGTTTTATTTTATATGATTTTTTGGCATAATACTCCGACAGAATCGGGTCAAAGTAAGCATCTCCATATTCACCTGAATAAATTAAACACAAGGTATGGTAAACTTCCATTTGTTTTGGATTCAAAGATTTAGCAAGTTTTAAATCTTTAATGGAATTAAATACATTATTATTTAATAAATTATATTCTGCACGATTAATATAAAAAATATAGGAATCAGATGGCGCTACTTCATATCCTTTTTGGGAGTAAAAACTAGCAGAATCTAATTCCTCTAAATTTTGAAAAGCAATAGATATATTTCGATAAATAGTAGCTTGTAAAGATTCATTTGTTTTATAATCTAGAGCCGAACGAAATTTAAGTAAAGCACTTTCTGTTTCGTTCAACTCTAGCATTTTTGTACCTTCTTTAAAATACAATTCCGCTTTAGGATCATTTTCTTCTTTACAGGCAGTAAAAACGAGTGTAAGAAGTAATAAACTTACAAATGTTATACGCATACAATTAAGGGAATTTTGGGAATTGTTGGAAGTTTGGTTGTCTTTTTTCTAAAAAAGCATGCTTTCCTTCTTGCGCTTCTTCCATTAAATAATACATTAACGTTGCATCGCCTGCAAATTCCATTAGTCCACGTTGACCATCTAACTCAGCATTTAATCCTCTTTTTATCATTCGGATTGCCATTGGACTTCGTGATAAAATGGTTTTACACCACTGTATCGTTGTGTCTTCTAATGCTTCAAACGGAACTACTTTATTTACCATTCCCATTTTTTCAGCTTCTTCTGCTGTATACTGTTCACACAAAAACCAAATCTCGCGTGCCTTTTTTTGTCCGACGTGTCTAGCAAGATAACTAGATCCAAACCCAGCGTCAAAACTTCCTACTTTTGGTCCCGTTTGACCGAAACGAGCATTTTCAGATGCGATAGTTAAATCGCACACTACATGAAGTACATGTCCTCCACCGATTGCATATCCATTTACCATTGCAATTACTGGTTTAGGAATGGAACGTATTAATTTATGTAAATCCAATACATTTAATCGTGGAACGCCATCGGTACCGATATATCCACCAACTCCTTTAACATTTTGATCACCACCAGAACAGAACGCCTTATCACCCTCCCCTGTCAAAACGATAACGCCAATATCTTGACGTTCTTGCGCAATGTTCATTGCATCTATCATTTCTAAATTAGTTTCAGGTCTAAATGCATTATACACTTTCGGACGATTGATTGTAATTTTAGCAATACCATCCAAATATTCAAAACGAATGTCTGTATAATCTTTGATTTTGGTCCAAGGATATTTACTCATATTAGTTTTTTTCTGTTAAATTAATTATTTATTTTATTTAGAATCTTAATTAAATCTACTTTATTGTGAAACAAAAGTGTAACGGATTGTACCTTCTTGTAGTGAAACTGAGGTACTCGAATAATTAAATCGAGAAATTAATGCATATTTTATAGCTTGTTCAATCATACATGGGCTTGCAGAATTACTAGCGCTTGAATTATATTTTGCTTCTACAACTCTACCAGATTGATCAACTTTTATTCTTATCGTAACTAAACCAGTTGTTTTATCCCCACAAGTATACCCTGGGTTCCTAACAAAATAAGGATCGTTTTGATGCGGATCTCTGTTGATTAAGGACCAATTAACCATTACATTTCCACCAAAAACTTTATCTCCACCTGATTTAGTAACAACAGTATTAGATGTTTTCTTGGATTCACTGTTTTTACTTAATTTATTGTTTCTTTCTTCGATAATTTTTTTACGTTTTTCTTCTCCACCTGTTTCGTTAAAAAATTGTTTTTCTAATGCTTTTATGGATTGTTCTATTTCTTTTGAATAACGTGTAAATTCTTTTGAGGATTCTTTCGCAGGTTTAGTTTCTGTCCATTTATCCATCGATTTGTCTCTAGTGTCGTTTTGATCCCGAACGACGTTCTTAACACTAGATGCGAATTCTTTTTGTACTTCTACATTTTCTGGTTGTATTTCGAGCATAATTTCATCATGTTTTATTTTCTTATCGGAAAACCAGCCTTCGATATAGTAAGATTTTTCAAACGAGGAAATTTGTAAATACATAAAAATTCCAATGTATAGTCCAAAAACTGCAAGAATGCTAAATTTATATTTGTCAATTAAATTCAAAAAACTATTCATTTTCTGGAGATTGACTTATTAATTTATGTTCAAGTAAATGATAATAGTAAAAATTATCTCCTTTGTTTAAAACAAGTAAATCGTTAGAAACAGAACGTATTTGATCATATTCTAGAGGAATTAGTTGATCTCCTGATAAAGAATATAAACCATATTTTGCACCATTATATACCAGATAATAATTATCAGCAATTAATTTAACACTTGTGAAAATTGTTGGGATAATCCATTTTGCTTTTTCATTTATTACTCCTTGAAGTCCTTTAACGTCTACAATGGCTAAACCATAATGAAAACTAGAAGCAAAATCGAATAATGGAAGGATGGTAATTGTTTTATCCTCTAAATTTAAATAGCCCCATTGTTTTCCTTTGTTAAATGCAACAATCTTGGAAACTTCACCCAAACCTGTGTATTCTGGATTAAGGATGTATTTTCCGGATTTGTCAATGATCGCATATTTTCCCTTTATTCTAATTTTAGCATAATTTTCATGAAAAGTACAAATTTGTAAATAGTTTGGGATTACATCAAACATCGGTTTGATGGATTTGGCACCAAGTTCATTTAGATAACCTAATTTATTATTGTAAATAACGATAGATCTTCCAAAATGAACGGGAGAAATATTATCATAAATTGGTTTTACAATTATTTTATTGTTTAATGTTTTTATTCCGAATAAAATACTATCCCTGAAAACTAAGAGTGAATCGGAAAAGTAGAAAACTTCTTTATGTATTGGTTCAACAATGTAATTTCCGAGTGTATCAATAATAGCTTGTTTTGAATTAATTACCACTTTTGCTCTACCTTTTGAAAATGGAAAAACATCTGTAAATTGTTCAGAAATAATTTTTTTACCATGAATATCATAATACCCATAAAGAGAATCTTTACTACCATAAATCAATCCTTCTGAATATTGCCCCAAATCGATAAATTCTAATGGAAGTATTAGTTTACCAGAACGATTAATTACACCCGATTTACCTCCAACTTCTACAATAGCACGACCAGAAAGAAAATCTGTTGCAAAATCAAATTGAAATGGAATTATAACATTATTAAGTTTGTCTACGTATCCATATTGTCCATTTTTCATGGCTAGTGCTAAACCTTCACTAAATAAATTTAAAGATTCGTATTGAGGTGAATAAATTTCGATGCCTTTATGGTTCATAAATCCATATAAGTTTCCTCGCTTGAAAGGAAATAAAAAAAGTTTTATTAAATCCATATCCCGTCGAAGTTCGTCTTTGAAGGGATAATCAGGGAATTCTTTTTTAAACCTTTTAATACGTTCATCTGTATATTCGTACATGTAAAGTTTATACAATTTTTTCCATGCAGTATTTGTGTTGTAATACGTTGGGAAATGTGCTATGTAATTGGAATATACATCTACGGTATTTTGTCTAGTTTCAATTTCAAAAACCTTATCTTGTGCTTCTGTAATGTATTTACTTGACGGGTTATTCTGAATGAAATTTACGTAATCAATTGTTCTACCTGAATTTGTTTGTTCTGCAAAAAACGTTAATTCATATCTATCTTGTATTGTTTGTAAAAATTCAAAATGTGGAATGTTTTTAATAATTGAATCATAGTAGAAACTTTTGTTAATCCATAACGCTTTTGCTAAAAGTATTGAATCTCGTTTATGAATCGCATCATTGTTTTTAGAATACCATGGAAACTTATATGTGAATGCTTCGTATCCTGCTTGGGTATTTTCATTTTGTACTTGTTGATAATAAACCGTGACAATTTTAGTTCGCAAAGATAAAATAGACTCATAGATTACTCCATATTTAGAAAATTTCAAGGAATCTTTAGAAGATTGACTAAAAAAGTTTTGTTCTGCTAGCACAATATATCGATATGCTGAATCAATATTATGAAAAGGATTATCATTTCGATAATAGATGATAGCTAATCCATAGGATGCGGGTACAACATGTTTTTTTACTTCATGTTCAAAACATTTTTTTGCATCAAAATAGTTTAAAACTTTTAAACTAGCATATGCCCTATCAATTTTACCTGAAAAAGCAAAAGCAGATAAAAATAATAGTAAGATAGATGTTGTAATTTTATGTTGCATAGAATAAAAAAAGTATATCCGTTTATAGAACATACTTATATTTTTTTTGGATACAATAATACAAAAAAAAAGCCCTCGTAGAGGGCTTTTTTTTTCAACAATATAATTCGATTATTTGATATGTCTTCCGTATCTTGATTTGAATTTATCAATACGTCCTGCTGTATCCACAAACTTAACAACTCCTGTAAAGAATGGGTGTGATTTGTGAGAGATATCTAATTTTACTAATGGATATTCGTTACCGTCTTCCCATTTAATGTTCTCGTTAGAAGAAGCAGATGAGTGACATAAAAATGCATATTCGTTAGTCATATCTTTAAATACTACCAATCTATAATCTTCTGGGTGAATTCCTGCTTTCATATATTATTTTATTTAATTCGATTTAATTTGGAGTGCAAACTTACAAAAAAATAAATGAACTCCAATAATTATATTTAATTATTTTTTTGCTTTTTTATTTAAGTCGATCAACAATGGTGTTGCGATACAAATTGATGAGTAAGTTCCAATTACCACACCTATTAACATGGCAAACAAGAATCCTTTAATTGCTGGTCCTCCAAAGATGAACATAATTAATATAACCAAGAATAATATCATTGACGTATTAAATGTTCTACTCAATGTTGTATTCAAAGATTTATTGATAATATCTTCTCTGTTTTCACCCTCTTTTTTCGCTCTTAAATTTTCACGAATACGATCAAATACAATTACCGTATCATTCATTGAATAACTCATAACAGTTAATATGGCAGCTATAAATGCTTGGTTCACATCCAAACTAAATGGTAAGTAACCATGTAATAAAGAGAAAACGGACACAACAAAGAAGGCATCATGCGCTAAACCAACAATTGCACCTAAAGAATATTGCCAGTTTTCAAATCGTAAACGGATATAGGCAAAAATAACAATTAAAGAAATTAATATAGCGATCGCTGAAGATGTCCATAATTCATTCGAAATAGATGCAGATACACTTCGTTGCTCTTTAATTTCAAATTTACCAAGTTTGTTTTTACAGGCATTTAAACCTTCCACTAATTTTCCTGTAACTTCTTTATTTGCGTTATCGTTTGTTAATTTATAGTTAGTGTTTATCTCCACATAGTATTCGCTTGATTTAGTTTTTAAGTCAATTGAAGAAACTTCTCCATTTTCTACAAATACTTTTTCTAAATTTTTACGAATTAATTCGATATCAGCACGCTGTTCGAATTTTACAGAGTAAGTTCTACCACCTGTAAATTCAACACTTTGTTTTAATCCTCTTGTAAATAAAGAGAAGATTCCTAGTAAAGTAACAGTGATAGAAAAAATGTAATAATATTTTCTTTTTCCAACCCAGTTTATATTAAAGTTCTGAAATGCATTTTTCAAGAAGTTAGTACTAAAGGAAATTGATTTTCCTTTTTCCAACATATATGTAATTACTAACCTTGAAATTACAATAGCAGTAAATAATGAAGTGAAAATACCAATAATTAAAGTTGTTGCAAAAGATTCCATTTCTCCTTTACCGAAAACTTTCAAGATGATACCAACTAATAAGTGGGTAACATTCGCATCAATAATGGAAGGTAGAGCTTTTTTGAAACCAATATTAATTGCTTCTGTGTTACTTACTCCGGCTTTTATTTCTTCTCGAATACGTTCAAATATCAAGATGTTTGCATCGACGGCGGTACCAATTGTTAATACGATACCAGCAATACCAGCTAATGTTAATACAGCACCAAAAGATGCTAAACAGCCTAAAATGAATACAACGTTTACTGCTAATGCGATGTTTGCAACCATACCACCTTTTCCGTAGTACAACCACATGTAAATTAATACTGCTAAAAAGGCAAAAGCAAAAGAGATTAAACCTGCTTGCGAATTTTCCGACCCAATAGATGGTCCAACTTTCGTTAATTCTTTAATAACACATGGGGTTGGTAAGGCTCCGCCATTTAATAATCCTGCTAAATCCTCCGCATCTTGTATCGAAAAACTACCAGAAATTTGTGTATTACCTTGTGTGATTGCTTCATTTACTCTTGGAGCAGAATATACAACAGAATCCATCGTGATTGCAACACATCGACCAACATTGTTTTGAGTCATTTGCGCCCATTTCTCACCACCTTCTACAGTCATTCTTAAATCTACTGTTACAGCTCCTGAAGCTTGATCTAATCCTTTGTTAGCATTGCTAACATCTTTACCTCCTACTTGTGCTTTACCCCCTTCTGGAATTTTTACAGCATACAATACATATTTCTCTTCTTTTGTATTACCATATTTTTCTGGTTTAGAAGACCACATAAAAGCCATATCCATTGGGAAAACTGCTTTGATGTCATTTCTACGTAAAATTTTATCTACCTTTTCTTTATCTTCCACTTTACAAGTACCGATCACAGCTCCATCTCCACCGTTTAAGTATGTTTCTAAACTATTTTCTTTTGAACCAAAAGTTAATGGCTTAGTAGTGGTTTTTTTAACAGAATCTTTCTTTGCTATAGCAGTTGAATCTTGTGCAGTTGTGTCTACTGGTTCGATTACAACTTCTTTTTGTGTAGATAATAAGTTTGCTTGGGATAAGAAAGGTTGAATTTGATTTTTTTCATACGTTTCGTAAAATTGTAAGTTCGCAGTAGATTGAAGTTTTTTAGCTACTGTTGTTTCATCTTGAACTCCTGGAAGTTCAATATAAATTCTATTCGTTCTTGAATCTTTTGTTATGTTTGGTTGTGCGACACCGAATTGGTTGATTCGTTTTGTCATAATCTGCTCAACACCATCAATGGAAGATGTAATTTTGTTTTTTAAATAAGAAATAACATCTGAATTAGAAGTGTTTTTAGTTAATTCTTCAATTTCAGTGATTGCCAGTTCTCTTACGATTAATGCTTCACTTCCATTAAAGTTTTTGAATTCGGATGCAAACAAGGAAATGAAATCTCCACCTTTAGACATGTGAATACGCAGTGCAGATTCATATGGTTTTTTGAATCGTAAATCACGAGGATTGCGTGCTAAACTTTTTACTAGTTCAGGAACAGATACTTCTAGAGTAACACTCATCCCTCCAACTAAGTCAAGGCCGAATGCTAACGATTTGTTTTTTACTTCTTGGAAGTTAGAACCTAATACAGGATATACTTTATCATCTGCTTTTTCCTTAAGAATAAGGTTGATATAAGCTGCTTTTGCTAATTCGTAACTCTCAGGATCTGAAAAGTTTATTGTTGTTCCATTTGGTAAAACTGCTTCACCATTGTTTTTTTTAGCTTCAGATTCTAATTCTGTAACTCTAATTACTGCTTCTTTTTCAGTTTTTTCCTCAACGGAACTGGAAACCCATGTAAATGATAATTGATAGACACAAACGGCAGACAAAACGATTGTCAAAAACCAAAAAAATCCTTTGTTACGCATATTCGTAAATTCGTTATAAATAAATATTTGGTGGCAAATATAGAATTTACATTTATCAATGTCAATGAATGTTTAAAAAAAGGTTGAGGTTTGTTATCTTATAGATTATTCATCCCCAAATTTAGTCATGGTATAAAACCATTCTTCCCCCTTTTTAACCTGTAAGGTGTCAAAATTTTTAATGCGTAAATTTTTATAATATTTTGAAATTAGACCAACATTTTTGGCATAGGTCTCTGTTTGAAATTTGTAATCCACCAAAGTGAGATAATTGTTTTGTACAACAGTTACTGTAGAGTCAAATAAATGATTGTTTAAAACTAACGGAACATGAATTTTATCGTATGTGTAATTTTCTGAAGGTAAAGTAGAAAATATAGACGGATTCCAAAATATACTTTTATTAATTGGAAAAGTTAATTTAATTATTCGTTGATTTTCATCTGTTAATTCAGCGTTTTTCCCATCAATTATAGTTGTCCAAACATCTTTTATATCCCATGTTTCATTTATGTTATTCCAAAGTAATCGTATATATTTTGATGCTTTACGTCCTTCGTTATCTGTAATTGTGTCCCCAATAATTGTTTTCAATCGGAATATTAGTGTGTCGTGAATATCCACTTCGTCGTCATGGATTATATGTGTCACAACATATTCAATATACTTACCTTTTTTTAGACCAAAATATGCTAGGTCAGATGTAAAATCTTTTTGAACTGGAGTATCAATTGTTTTTTTACAAGAAGTAATGAGAATAATGCAACAAATAAATAAAACTAATATTCTCATTTCTTTTTTTGTTTATGATTTTCTTTGTTGATTTGATTATTATTCTGTTTTTTTTGTTGTTCGGCTAGTTTTAACCTTACTAGGTATTGGATGGTTGCTAAACTATCTAATCGCTGACCTAGTTTATAGTATACTTTCCCAACTACCTGAGAGCCGATGCTGTCAAAGGCAAGACACCATCCATTTTTCACACCATTAAAATAGAAATCCTTTAATTCGATGGTTCCATATGGACTATAAGTAATTTCTTCCCCGTTTTTTACTCCAATTAAATAATTATATTCTTTCCAAATCTTACCATTTTCAAAATAATCTATTTGTTTTCCATGTAATTTTCCATTCAAATAAACTTGTTTTTGTGTTAATTGATCTTTTTTAGTTTCGGAATTACCTAATGGATAATACACCAAACGTTCACCATCCAATAGTCCAAGTTTATAATTTTCTACTATACTTATTTTACCAGATTTCGAATACATTTTCCAAGTACTATCTTTTTGTTGGTTTATAAATTTTCCTTGTGCAAGAATAGTCTCATTATCATGATACATGATCGTATATGTTATATTGCTTGCTATGTAATTAATCTCCGCTTTTTTCTTTCCAGAAGGAAAATAATAAATAAATGTTCCAAAAGGTTTATCGTCTTTAAACTGACCGGTATAATCTACTGCATTTGATTGTGGGATTTTTTTTATCCAAATCCCCTGTTTTCTTCCTTTTTCATCCAACTTGTTTTGACCAAAAACAGGATTGAAAATACATATTAATACAAGTAATATACTAGTTTTCATTGTTGAAGTATTGATTTTAGTTCATTAAAATTATTAATTTCTAGATCTGCTTTAACAGTTATCTGCTCGGTGCTTTTTAGTAAAATTGTTTTCATTCCCAAGTTATTACCGAATAGTATGTCAGAGTTAGTGTCCCCAATCATAACTGATTTCGTAAAATCTATAGTTGGAAATATTTTTTTAGCTTCAAAAGCCATATTAGGTAACGGTTTTCTGCGGTCGTTTATTGTATTTTTCAAGTTAGTTGCGGATAAAACATGATTTATTTTTCCCCCATGTTTTTGAATAGCTTGTTTCATGTAGGAATGAATTTCATGTAGTTTATCTATGGACATTTCCCCTTTCGCTACCCCTTGTTGGTTTGTAACCACAATGATTTTACCAAAAATATTGGTTAGTATAGGAATAGAATCTAAGAAGTATGGTGTAAAATGAAAAGTTTCAACCGAAGTAATATATCCATTAAAATTACGTTGATTTATAACGCCGTCACGATCTAAAAAAAGTGTCCAATCGGAATCAATTTCTTGCACCCACATTTATACTTCTTTTTCAATCAAATATACATTACGTGTAGAAGAATTTCTACCAACTAATTCTGCTAAAAATCCTGCTAAAAAGAATTGAACACCAAGAATCATACACACCAGGGTTAAAAAGAATTCTGTACGTTCCACTAAATGTTTTGCAGTAGTATGCCAAAACAGTTTATCGAAAATCATATAAAAAGCAAATGCAAATCCAATAAAAAATAAGGACATACCTATAGCTCCAAATAAATGCATTGGTTTTTTACCGAAGCGTCCCATGAAAACTACAGAAAGTAGATCAAGCGGACCGTTAATGAAGCGATTTAATCCAAATTTAGTGACACCATATTTCCTTGCTTGATGTTCTACTACCTTTTCGCCAATTTTTGTAAAACCAGCGTATTTTGCTAGTGGAGGTATGTAACGATGCATATCGCCATACACTTCAATACTTTTTATTACCTCATACTTATATGCTTTTAGTCCGCAGTTGAAGTCATGTAAATAAATACCAGTCAATTTTCTTGCTGCCCAATTATATAATTTAGTAGGTATTGTTTTAGAAATCGGATCATGTCTTCTTTTTTTCCAACCGGAAACTACATCATAATCCTCTTTGGAAATCATTTGGTAAAGTTCTGGAATTTCATCTGGACTATCTTGTAAATCAGCATCCATGGTTATTACTACTTTGCCATTTGCTGCTTCAAAACCTTTTTGTAATGCAGCAGATTTACCATAGTTTCGTTGAAATTTAATTCCGCGTACATTTGGATCGATGGATTGTAATTGTTCAACAATTTGCCAGGATTTATCTTTGCTTCCATCGTCTATAAAAATTATTTCATAGGAGAAATTATTAAGAAGCACAACATTTTGAATCCAAGCATGAAGTTCTACTAAGGATTCTTCCTCATTAAACAAAGGAACGACGATTGAAATATTTATTTTATAGTCCAAAAAATCAATTTTTTATTAAAACACAAATATACATTAGATGCCTTTATCTAATAGAAAGTTTATAAATAAAAAATAGCAGCAAGAATAAATAATAAAATGATTGCTAAATATTGCCATACATCTACAAAGTATGGCAATATTTTTTTTATTGTAGAAATAATTTTGAGCATGATTTGTAGTTTTTTTCAAATGTAATAAAGAAAAACTTCTAAATAGTAAAAAAATAATTATTCACTAATTTATTTTAAGTATTTGTAATTCAGTGTTTTGTGATTTTATTTACTTTCTTTTTTTGTTGTTAATTAAAATAATTCATAGAAAATTAGGTATTTATGTACAACCTATCTACTTTATTCGTAATATTGCCCTATGAGTAAAGGTATAGTAAAATTCTTTAACGAAACTAAAGGTTTTGGTTTCATTAGAGAGGAAGATTCGAACAAAGAATATTTTGTTCACGTTTCAGGATTGGTTGATGAAATCAGAGAAAATGACGAGGTAACTTTCGAACTTCAAGAAGGAAAAAAAGGTTTAAATGCAGTTAACGTAAAACAAGCATAGTTTTTAAGTTATTTAATTTATTGTCTTTTGAGGCTGGATTTATCCAGCCTCTTTTTTTTGAACTTATTTTTTATTTAGTTCTTTATTTTCTTTAATCCAATTCGTTTTCTTTCCACATCAATTTCCATCACTTCTACGCATACGTGTTCATGAATTGAAATGAATTGAGAAGGGTCTGACACATATGCATCGGAAAGGTGAGATTTGTGTATTAGTCCATTTTCTTTAATACCGATATTAACGAAAGCTCCAAAATCTGTTACGTTGGTAACAATCCCAGGAATTTTCATTCCTATTTTAACATCTGCAATTGTTTTAAGAGTTGTATCGAATTCAAAAACCCGTGCTTTTTGTCTAGGGTCTCTTGTTGGTTTTTTTAATTCATGCAATACATCTTCAAAGGTAAAAGTATCTGCAAATGGAAAATCGGAAGGTTTGAGTGTATTTAATAATTTTTCATTTCCAATCAAATCTACAATAGAGGTTTCTGTTTTTTTTGCAATTTCTTGCACTAAGTGATAGGATTCAGGGTGTACAGCGGAGTTATCTAATGGATTTTCACCATCTGTTACTCGTAAGAAACCTGCGCATTGTTCAAATGCTTTGTTCCCAAGTGATTTAACTTTTTTTAATTCTTCTCTATTTTTGAATAGACCGACCTCATTTCGGTATTTAACAATATTTTCAGCAATTCCAGGTCCTAATCCTGAAACATATTGTAATAAATAGGGAGAAGCGATATTCAAATCTACACCTACTTTATTAACGGCAGAAATTACCACATCGTCCAAGGAGTTTTTGAGTGTTTTTTGATCCACCTCGTGTTGGTATTGCCCTACTCCAATCGATTTTGGATCAATTTTTACTAACTCAGATAAAGGATCCATTAATCTTCTACCGATAGATACAGCGCCACGAACGGTTACATCGAAGTCAGGGAATTCTTTTCGCGCTATTGCACTTGCAGAATAGATGGAAGCACCATCTTCACGTACAATGTATACGTTCAGGTCTCGATCAAATTTCACTTTTCTAATCAGGTTTTCCGTTTCTCTTCCAGCCGTACCATCACCAATTGCGATTGCCTCAATTTTATACATTTGAACTAGCTGACTTAGTTTGGCCGCAGATTTATCTCTTTCGTTTTGTGGGGCATGTGGAAAGATGGTTGTATTGAACAATAGTTCCCCTTTTTCGTCTAAACATACAATTTTACATCCTGTTCTAAATCCTGGATCAATAGCTAAAATTCGTTTTGCTCCAAGCGGTGCTGCCAATAATAATTGTTTAAGATTGGTTGCAAATACGCGAATAGCATCTTTATCTGCTTTTATTTTTGCTTCATTAATAAGTTCGTTTTCTAAGGAAGAGGATAATAAGCGTGTGTATGCTTCTTTGCACGTTTCTTTTACGACTTGACCGCATTTATCCTTGTCTTTGACAAAAAAACGTTCCACTAATTCGATTGCTTCATCCTTTTCTGGTTGCACTTTTAAACTTAATATCCCTTCGCGTTCCCCTCGATAAATTGCTAAAAAACGGTGAGATGGAATTTTTGTAATTCCTTCCGAAAATTCAAAATAGTCTTTATATTTTTCACCTTCTAATGATTTCCCTTTCATTATACGGGTGTTAACAACGGATTTTCGGTTGAATAAATTACGAAGTCGTGTTCTTAGGTGAATGTTTTCGTTCATCCACTCCGCCATAATATCTTTTGCTCCTTGTATTGCGTCTTCTTCATTTTCAATTCCATTTTTAACAAAAGAAGTTGCCAGTTGCATTGGATTTCCGCCTTTTTGACTCATGATGATTTTAGCCAAAGGTTCTAATCCTAATTTTTTTGCTTTTTCACCTCGTGTAACTCTTTTTTGTTTGAAAGGTAAATAGATGTCCTCTAAAAGGGTTAAATCAAATGTTTTTAAGATTGTATCTTGTAATTCGGTGCTTAATTTGTTTTGTTCTTCGATTACTTTGCAGATACTTTTTTGACGTTGAATACATTCTTCGAATTTTTTGATTGTATCACGAATAGCGGTTATTTGTACTTCGTCTAAGTTTCCGGTAAGTTCTTTTCGGTAGCGAGCAATAAAAGGGATAGTTGCGCCATCTTGTAACAGTTGTATTGTATTTGCAATTGATTTTTCAGAAAGTTGGTTTGTTTTTAAAACAAATTCATTCAAATTCATATCTGTTTAGTTTGGTTTTTACTGGTGCATTTCGAATATTCCATTACAAATGTATAAAATACACATATTGATTGTTAGTATCTTGTTTGGTTTATTCGATAAATTTCCCGTATGCTTTTAAAAAAATATTATTTTTGCATACAAAATATCGCAATTATGCTAGAAAAATTTTCTTTCAATGACTTTAAAGGTCAGTTACAAACGAATAAAAATCTTCGTTTTGCAACCTATGGTATCGGTTCAATCCTTGGATTATTAGTGTTGTATTTTGCTTATCGTCAATTTATTTGGTCACCAAGTAATGAAAAATCAAAAGAATCTTATTACAGAGGTTTAAACTTAGCAGTGAAAGATTCTACGGATGCTGCTATTAATGAATTAGAGCCTATAGTGAAAAAATACGATGGTAAACAAGGTGGTGAAGTTGCTCAATTTGTATTAGCACGTCAATACATGACTAAAGGAGACTTTAAAAAAGCAATCGAATCGTTAGAAGATGTAGACGTAAATGATACGTATGTTTCTGTCTATAAATTAGGTTTGTTAGCGGATTGTAATTCTGAATTAGGAAAATACCAAGAGTCATTGGATTTGTATTTAGAAGCTGCAGAAAAAAATGAAAATGAACTTACGACTCCAACGTTTTTATTCAAGGCTGCATTGGTAGCGGAAGAAATGAAAAACTACGAAGAAGCAAATGAATTATACACTAGAATCAAAGGGAATTATTTAAATTTCTCTAATTCTAAGTCTATTGACAAATATATTGCTAGAACCAAAAACAGAAAATAATTGTGGCTACTTCTTTAAAGAATTTATCAGATTATTCCAAAGATTCAATACCAAACGCTGCCGATTTTAAAATCGGCATCGTTGTTTCTGAGTGGAACGATTCCATTACTAATAATTTGTTAGCAGGAGCGAAACAAGCTTTATTAGAAAATAATGTACCTGAAAGTAATATATTGTTACGTTATGTACCTGGTGCTTTTGAGTTACCATTAGCTGCACAATGGATGTTGGATGAAACCGACGTGGATGGTGTGATTGCAATTGGTGTTGTAATTCAAGGTGAAACTAAACATTTTGATTTTGTATGTAAAGGCGCAACGGATGGTATTATGAAAGTAATGTTAGAATACAACTCCCCTATTTCATTTTGTGTTTTAACGGATAATACAATCCAACAGTCAATCGATCGTTCTGGTGGTATTCATGGTAACAAAGGAATAGAGTGTGCGATCGCTTGTATCAAAATGATAGCCTTAAAAAAGTCTTTTGAAAAATAAGTAGTATGACATTAATTAAATCTATCTCTGGAATTAGAGGTACCATTGGTGGTAAAGTAGATGATGGACTTACTCCTATTGATACTGTAAAATTTGCTGCGGCATATGGTAGTTGGTTAAAAAATCAATATCCAGAACAAAAAATAAAAGTTGTTATTGGTCGTGATGCACGGTTATCAGGACAAATGATATCTGATTTGGTGTGTAGTACACTGATTGGTTTAGGTATCGATGTTGTAAACTTAGGATTGTCGACTACCCCAACAGTTGAAATTGCTGTTCCTTTAGAGCATGCACAGGGAGGTATTATACTTACAGCAAGTCATAATCCAAAACAATGGAATGCGTTGAAATTATTAAATTCTAAAGGAGAATTTATTTCTGGTGCTGAAGGTGAATTATTACTTGAAATTGCAGAGCAAGAAGCATTTGATTTTGCAGATGTAGATGATTTAGGGGTAATTACCCACGATGATTCGTATTTACAAAAACATATCGATGCTGTTTTAAATCTAGCATTAGTAGATGTCGAAGCAATTCGTAAAGCAGATTTTTCTATTGTGGTAGATGCAGTAAATTCTTCCGGTGGAGTTTTCGTTCCAGCACTTTTAAAAGCGTTGGGGGTAACTAAAATTACGGAGATGTATTGTACACCTACAGGACATTTTCCACATAATCCAGAACCTTTACCTGAGCATTTAACGGATTTATCCGAGAAAATTAAAGAGGTTGGTGCGGATTTAGGGATAACGGTAGATCCAGATGTGGACCGATTAGCCATGGTTTGTGAAGATGGTTCTATGTTTGGTGAAGAGTATACACTTGTTGCTGTTGCGGATTATGTATTATCTCATACGCCAGGAACAACGGTTTCTAATATGTCTTCTACAAAAGCACTTAGAGATATTACTGAGGCACGTGGACTTACCTATTTTGCAGCGGCAGTAGGTGAAGTAAATGTTGTTTCGAAAATGAAAGCGCAAAACGCTGTAATTGGAGGTGAAGGTAATGGTGGGATTATTTATCCTGCTTCCCATTATGGACGTGACGCCTTGGTTGGGATTGCTTTATTCTTGTCGCATTTAGCAAAAAAATCGTTAAAGTGTTCTGCATTGAGAGATTCTTATCCAACCTATACTATTTCTAAAAATAAAATCGAATTGACACCTTCGATTAATGTAGATGCTATTTTGACTCAAATGGCTGAAAAATATAAAGATGAAGAAGTGGATACGTTAGATGGTGTGAAGATTTACATAGGTGATGAATGGGTTCACTTACGTAAAAGTAATACTGAACCAATTATTCGAATTTATTCGGAGAGTAATACAGAGGAAAATGCAACTAAATTTGCATTAAAAATTATGAATGAAATAAAAGAACTTTGTTAGTTCTAAAATTACTTTTAGGATAGTATATTTGCAAAAAAAATAAATAAAAGACTTGTTATGGCGATAATGATTACGGATGAATGCATTAACTGTGGAGCTTGTGAGCCGGAATGTCCAAATAATGCAATTTATGAAGGAGGTGCTGAATGGAGATATTCCGATGGTACTTCTTTAAAAGGTATGATTACTACTTTGAACGGGGATGATGTTGAGGCTCAACACGCTTTTGAACCAGTAGATATGGATGTATATTATATTGCTACGGATAAATGCACAGAATGTGTAGGTTTTCATGATGAGCCTCAATGTGCTGCTGTTTGTCCAGTGGATTGTTGTGTGGATGATCCAAATCATAACGAATCTGAGGATGAATTATTAGCCAAAAAAGATTTCATGCATTTGTAATACTAAATTAAATTAACGTACGTTATTAAGATATGAAAGCAGTATCTATCTTCCTTTTATGTCTAGTATCTACATCATTATTTAGTCAAAAAGATACATTAATAGCCAATCGTGAAAAGCGATTGGCTATTTTTTTAAATACACTTCGCAAATCTTCTACAGATCAAGATAAAATAAACGCTAATACAGTTTTTAGGGATTATTTGTTGGAAACGATTCAGTATCCTACTTCTTATAGTTATTCTTTTGAGTCACTTACTTCGTTAGGTATTATAACAAGTCCAGATAATGCTTTTAAACTTTATTGTTGGAATGTTGAAATGGAAGATGCTTCGAATCGATTTTATTGTTTTTTAGTTCGTAAAGGAAAGCGAAAACATAAAAATAAAGTGATTGAATTTTTAGAAAAAAGCACTATTTCACCTATGTCACAGGATGTTTTGACGGAAAATAATTGGTACGGTGCCCTGTATTATAAAATTATTCCAATTGAAAAAGGATCAAAAAAATTATATACACTTTTAGGTTGGCGTAGTAATGGTACATTGAGTCATTCTAAATTAATAGACGTAATAAGTATACATGGAACTCACGTGAAATTTGGTGATTTAGTTTTTAAAAATAAGCGAGAGGTAAAAAGACGTGTATGTTTTGAATATTCTAAAAAATCCTTGATGAGTTTGAAATATGAAGTCAATTTTGAACGCATCATCTTTGATCACCTATCCCCTGAATCTCCTTCAATGACTGGTTTTTACGAGTATTATGTACCTGATATGTCGCATGATGCCTATATTTTTGAAGAAGATAAATGGGTGTTAAAAGAAGATGTGATTGGAATTAATTCTCCTGATAAACAAACTATTAAACAAACCACTATTGATCCCGCTACTGGTAAAATAATGGAAGTAGAAGTACCGAACGAATGGGTCGATCCATCGGATAAAAGTGCTCCTGGTGGTGGTGGTGTTCATACTCCAGTAATTCCTCGTCCGAGAAAAAAATAAACAACGATTTAAAAAGTTTTACGTTATTAAGATGTGAAATACATGTTACATTTGTTAATTCGCTTAAAAACTAGTGTATTAACACGTTGACAAACAAAATTAAGCTGTATATTTATATCTTAAATAGGACTTAATTAGCAAACTAATTTTTTATTAACTTTTTTAATTGATAGGTTATGGAATATGAAAAAAGAAATGATCGTAATGATGAAGTATTTAGTAAATCTGTAAAAGCAGGTAAAAGAACATACTTTTTTGATATCAAAACTACCAAAGGAAATGAGTTGTATTTGACTTTGACAGAGAGTAAAAAGGTTTTTGAAGATGGTAGAGAGTATTTTCAGAAGCATAAGATTTTTTTATATAAAGAAGATTTTGCGAAATTTAAAGAGGGTTTAGATGAAATTATGGATAAGTTAAATGAGTTAAATGAATCCGGAGATTTTAGAACAGATTCTTTTGTAAGAAATGATAAATCAGACGATTCTTTTACTTTTGAGAGTCTGTAAAATCAATTTCTAACATTAAAAGTTAATAACTATTTTGCCTGAAATCCTTAAATTTCCTTTGCGAATAGTTTATCTTTATAGTCAAAATTCAAAGAAATGGGTAAGATTATTGCTGTAGCGAATCAAAAAGGTGGAGTTGGGAAAACAACTACTTCAATAAATTTAAGTGGAAGTTTAGGAGTTTTAGAAAAAAGAACCTTATTGGTAGATGCCGATCCGCAAGCAAATGCTACCTCTGGCGTCGGATTAGATCCTAAAAACACACGTAATTTATATGAGTGTTTGATTAATGATATTGATCCACGCGAGATTATTATTCAGACAGATAATCCACATTTGGACATCTTACCTTCTCACATGGATTTAGTTGGTGCAGAATTAGAAATGATTAACCTTCCAAACCGTGAATATATGCTTCGCAACGCATTGCAAAAAGTGCGAGATTCCTATGATTTTATCATTATTGATTGTTCCCCTTCTTTAGGATTAATTACATTAAATGCCTTAACTGCTGCTGATTCTGTAATTATACCTGTTCAATGTGAATATTATGCATTGGAAGGTTTGAGTAAATTGTTGAATACCATTAAAATTGTACAAGGTAGATTAAATGAAAAATTAGAAATCGAAGGTATACTACTTACGATGTATGATTCTCGTTTAAGATTGGCTAACCAAGTGGTAGATGAAGTAAAAGCGCATTTTCAAGAGTTGGTTTTTGAAACTGTAGTTCATCGTACCACCAAACTTGCAGAAGCACCGAGTTTTGGTGAAACAATTGTTATGCACGATGCTGCAAGTAAAGGCGCGATTAATTATTTAAATTTTGCGCGCGAAATTTTACAAAAAAATGATTTGACAAATATTTCCAATAACGATAAAACAATTTCATTATAACATGGGTGCTGAACAAAAGAAAAAAGGTGGACTAGGTAGAGGATTAGGGGCTCTTTTGGAAAATGCTCCAGATTTATCCAACAAATCGAATGGGGAGGATAAAAGTGCGATTGGCTCTGTTTCCTTGATTTCTATTCAAGATATCGAAGCAAATCCTTTTAATCCACGTACACATTTTGAACAAGAAGCATTAGAAGAATTAAGTAAAAGTATTGAAGTTCATGGTATTATTCAGCCATTAACTCTTCGTAGTACCGGAAGAGGTAAATACCAACTCATTTCTGGTGAACGTCGTTTTAGAGCTTCGCAAATTGCTGGATTAACAGAAGTTCCAGCGTATGTTCGTGTAGCGAATGATCAAGAGATGTTGGAAATGGCTTTGGTGGAGAATATTCAACGTGAAGATTTAAATGCTATTGAAGTAGCACTCTCCTACCAACGACTTATTGAAGAATGTTCTTTAACCCAAGAGCAAATGAGTCAAAAAATTGCTAAAAGTAGATCGAGTATTACGAATCATTTACGTTTGTTAAAATTACCAGCGGAAATACAAAAATCCGTCCGCGATGGTCAAATTTCCATGGGACATGCACGTGCATTAGTTTCTGCAGGTGAAGAAGAATTACAATTAGAATTACATGAACGTGTTTTAAACGAACAGTTATCGGTACGTGAATTAGAAGTAATGATCCGCGATGGGGTTTCAGTAACAAAAACGCCACCAACAAAATCAACACCTGCCATTCTTTCTATTAATTCGGTACAACGTGATTTTTGCAATCATTATTCCGATAAAACTTCTACCAGAGTAGAAATAAAAAAGGCTGCAAATGGTTCTGGAAAAATCACAATCCAATTCAATTCAGAAGTGGATTTAAATCGTATTATAGAAATATTGAATAAATGAAAATACTCTTTTTCATTTTTATTTTAATTTGTTTTAATGTTTTTGGACAACGAACTACGGAAGATTCCATCCAATTAAGTGCGCATACACCTAAGAAAGCAGCTATTTGGTCCTTCGTTATTCCTGGGGCAGGACAAGTGTACAATCAGTATTACAGTCCAAAAGGACGTTATGGAGCGTATTGGAAGGTGCCAATTATTTATGCATCCTTACTTGGTACAGGTAGTTTATTTTTAGATGCAGTTCGAACGGAAAGTGAAATTCGAACAGAGTATTATAATCGAGAAAAAAATAGCACTTTAATTTCTGCTAAATGGGCAAATTATACTGCGAGCGATTTAATTACGCTACATGAAAGTGCGGTTAGAAAACGTACAATGTTTGGTTTGTTGGTTGGCGGTGTGTATGCATTACAAATCATTGAAGCTTCGATAGATGCTCACTTTCTTCATTTTGATATAAGTCCTAATATAACTATGCAAGTTCAACCTACTTACCTACAGAGTACAGCAGGGGTTCAACTTACTTTTAACTTCAATTAGTGAAGTTAACAAGGAAAGAAAGTTAAAAAATAGAATTTTTAAAATTTACCAAAACCTAAATCAAGAAGAAAACCTTATATTTAGGTCGAAAAATACAAAATTGTTTCACGTAATAGAATAAATTATGAAAATAGGATTAGTAGGTTATGGAAAAATGGGCAAAGCGATTGAAGAAATTGCCATCGAACGTGGACACGAAATCTTATTTAAATCCAATAGTGTTTTTCCTTTAACGGTGAAAGATGTGGATATGGTGGATGTGGTGATAGAATTTACAAAACCAAATTTAGCACTAGAGCACATCCAAAAAACATTAGAGAATAATACGCCGATTGTAGTTGGTACAACAGGCTGGAATGAACAAATTTCAGAGGTGGAGAAAATGGTTGCTGTAACAAATGGTAGTTTATTGTACGCAAGTAATTTTAGTATTGGGGTAAACTTATTTTTCGAGTTGAATCGTAAATTAGCGCAATTATTAAGTCCTTATTCTGAATATAAACCGTCGATTGACGAAATTCACCATACACAAAAAGTAGATGCTCCAAGTGGAACAGCTATTTCACTAGCGAATGATATCATTCAAAATAACCATTCGTATTTTTCTTGGGTATGTGCTGAAGGGGAAGTTCCGCATACTGCTGATGGGCAATTGGGTGTGGTAGCGCATCGCATTCCAGATGTGCCAGGAACGCATACTGTAGCATACTCCTCTCCTATTGATACTATTTCGATTACGCATCAAGCACACAATCGTCGTGGTTTTGCGTTGGGTGCTGTATTATCCGCAGAATGGATAGTTACTAAAAAAGGGATGTTCACCATTTCAGAAATGTTAAAAGAAATGTAATTCGACAACAAAATCATTATGAACGTACTTTATTTTTATTTATTCTTATTTGTACACCCTTACCTTGCTATGTGGTGGACAAGTTTTGAGAAAGCTGGTCGTAAATCTTGGGAAGCATTGATTCCTGGATACAATTATTATGTTGCATTTAAAATTGGAATTAATAAACCTTGGTGGTCTTTATTAATGATTTTTCCGGGTATCCACATTTGGATGTGGGCCGTTGTGAACGTAAGTTATATCCGAAAATTTGGAAGATATTCTTGGCAAGATACTTTACAAGGGATTTTCTTCCCTTACCTATTAATGGCAAAACTAAAAGATAGTGAAGTTGTTTCTCCAACGAATTGGGCAAATCCTAAAGATGTGGAAGCTCGTCGTATTGGCGACCATATCGTTTTATTTTTAGCAGTTCCATTGCTTGGACATATAGTTGCTTTTATTTTTGGTTTTTTTAGTAAAGATAAAACTGGCCAAAAATCTACCTACAAAGAATGGGGGGATACAATTCTATTTGCATTGATTGCAGCAAGTATTATACGAACGTATGTGTTTGAACCTTTCCAAATTCCTACGGGGTCCATGGAAAAAACGTTATTGGTTGGCGATTTCTTGTTTGTAAACAAATTGGCGTATGGAAGTAAAGTTCCGGTAACACCAGTATCGTTTCCGTTGGTGCATAATAATATTCCATTCATTAATGTTAAATCGTATTCTGATATTGAAACGATAAATTATACGCGTCTGCCAGGTTTAGGAAAGGTAAAACGGAACGATGTTGTGGTGTTTAATTATCCTTCGGGAGATACAGCGGTATTTGATCCACGTATGCCATATGGATTAATGGGACATGATTACCATGGAATTTTAATTGATGAAGCAGAACGCATGTTTTTTCAAAAATATGGCCGCGATGCTTTTATGCGTAGCATAGCTGATAGTATTGTTACCAGTAATCCTGCTCTGAGAAATACACCGAACCAGGTGTATGAAATTGCTTATAAAAATGCTACTGCTCGTATTATGGCAAGTAAAGGTTCTGAATTTTTGGATCATTTAGATCGTTGGAAGGCAAAAGCACGTAAAATGTTAGCGGTGGATAAAGTTGCGATGGATCACCGAGAAGGTAGAATGATTAAACATTATGGTTTAATTTATCGTCCTGTAGACAAACGAGAAAACTACATAAAACGTTGTGTTGGTATACCTGGAGATAAACTTGAAATAGTGCATTCGGTGTTATATATCAATGGTAAAAAGGCATTTGTAGCTGAGCATCAAAATTTACAATATACCGTTTCGAATTTCCAAAATACCGGTTCTACTTCTTCCTTTACCAATATGATGTATGAACAATATGGTTTAGAGCCATCGGACACACCAAATGATCCAGTACGAGGCTGGCGAGGGGATTATTCGATCTTGAGTGATAATGGGAATACGATGGAACTCGAAATGAATTTGACGCGTGCAGAACTCGCTAAGTTGAAACATGATTTTCCAAATGCAAAATTTAAGATTAACGTTCCTAAAGGTGCAGAATTACAACGTCGAAAAGAAGCCCTTCTAAAAGGATTTAATGCGATTGAAAAATTGGAGAATTTGCGTTATTTCCCTCGTGATGTAAATCATGGGAATTCTGTTGCAAACTTTGAGAAAATAACCATTCCTGTAAAAGGTTCTGTTGTAACCTTAACTACCAAAAATATTGCTTTGTATCGACGTATCATTACTGCTTATGAAGGACATACCTTGGTAGAAAAAAACGGGAAATTTAGTATTGATGGTAAGGTTACTTCTACCTATAAATTTGGGATGAATTATTACTGGTTGATGGGAGATAATCGTTACAATTCTGCGGATTCAAGATTCTGGGGATTTGTTCCTGAGGACCATATCGTAGGGAAAGCTTCGGTTGTTTGGTTGTCCAAATCACCACTTAGTAACTTGAATTTCTTTACAAATATCCGTTACGATCGTATTCTTAAATTCATTAAGTAATGTCTGCCCTTTTTCCAATTGCTTATTTTGGAAGTATATCGTATTACAAAGATTTGGTTGCGCATACGGACATTGTGTTGGAAGTGCATGAACATTTTGTCAAACAAAGTTTGCGAAACCGTACGCGAATCTTGACGGCGAATGGAATGCAGGAATTAAGTGTTCCAATTATCAAACCAAACGGTTCAAAAACGGCAACCAAAGACATACTTGTATCCCCTACCAAAGATTGGCGCAAGGACCACTGGCGCGCCTTGGAGAGTGCGTATAAACATGCAGCATATTTTGAGCATTATGGTGAGGAAGTAAAAGCGTTGATTTATCAAGAAACACCAGATTTGGTGGGTTTTAATATTCAAATTTTAGCGCACATCCAACAGTGGTTACAACTCCCCTTAGCGATTAGCTGCTCTTCCGAATTTAAGTCTGTGACATCCATGGATACCGATTATCGTTTTGGATATACGGCACATCCTTATCAGCAGGAATACCACTATTTTCAAGTTTTTCAAGATAAACAAGCGTTCGTGGGAGATTTAAGTATTTTGGATGCTATTTTTAATTTAGGACCAATGGCTCGTACGTTATTCATACCGCGTGAATCATGACAAAAATAGAAGCACATCAATCTTTGAAAGAAGCACTTGCAACGCGTATTACAGCGTTAAAATCCATTTTAGCTGGAAGTTTCGCTGCGGTAGCAAGTGAGGATACAAAAAGTTCGGCGGGTGATAAACATGAAACTGCAGTTTCCATGGCGCAGTTGGAACAAGAAAAATTGACCCATCAAATCAACCAATTATTGGTATTACAACAACAATTTCAACGCATACAGACAGATACAAACCATACAAAGGTGCAGTTAGGTAGTTTGTTACTCACCGACAAAGGATATTTTTACGTTTCGATAGGTTTGGGTAAAGTGGAACAAGGAGGTAAATCATTTTTTGCTTTAGGCATGGATGCTCCTTTGGTACGCTTATTAGTTGGCAAGCAGGTTGGTGAAAGTGTGTTATTTAATGGTAGCACTACAGAGATATTAACGTTAAATTAAAAAGTTATGAAGTTTATTGGTACACGTACAAGTTTTCAAGATGCAGGTAATAAGACAACCATTGTCATCGCTCCAGAAAATGTATTTTGGCACAAAGGATTAATGAGTGCTTGGTTTTCGATGTGGATGGTGATTGGGATAACGATGTTTTGGGCATTTAACACCTTAAAATTAAACGAACAAGAAAAATTGATTGTGGTAATCTTTCTGGTGTTTTGGGTGTATTATGCATTTAAAGTTGGAAAATCTTTGTTTTGGATTCTTTGGGGAAAAGAATTAATTAAAATTGATAAAGATGGTTTATCGATTAAAAAGTCTATCCGTGGCTATGGTAAATCTACCAACTATTTTTTAGAGAATATTCAAAAGTTCAGAACACAACAACCGAAGGAAAATTCATTTCAAGCGGTTTGGGAAAATTCCCCATGGATTCAAAATGGAGAGCGAATTGAGTTTGATTATATTGGTAAAACTATTCGTTTTGGTAAGAAACTGAACGAAAAAGACGCGAAATTACTATTCAACTTGATTACTAAACGCGTGGAAATGTATTTGAAGAAGTAAGAAGAAAGAAGAGTGACGAGAGAAGTTTAGAAAACTTTCGAGAGATGATTTAGAATACTTGATAAACTTAGTTACTACTGGATGCTCGTAGAGGAAATGAATTGGTTTGAACCGCAGTATTAACTTCATTACTGTTACGCGGTAAAAAAAAACAGCGGAGCCTTTAGATTTGTACCATAGTTATTATTGATTATTGCCTTCTGATTTTTCAATAATCAAAATCATTTGAAGACAATAATTCTTAACTTGTTTTCAAAAAAAGAATGGGGTGAACTATCAGCGGAGCTAGACTTACG
>CANFHU010000022.1 GCA_947446925.1 Flavobacteriia bacterium | reverse complement strand
CCTGGATCCAGATAGGTTGTGTTTACATGTTGATTGGTGGAAGTTATTCCGTTTCCAAGCTCCCAATTGTAGGAAGTAATAGGAATTCCGGATGATTTTAACGGAGCTTTAAATTCAATTAATGCTCCGATACCAAGTAGACTTGTTGTTAATAGTGTATTGGTAGTTATCGGTGTAACAGGAGTCACCTGGTTTTTACACGGATAACCAACCAATAATGTTGTTATCGAAAAGAAATCACTTTCCGTGATACTAGAACATGGTATATTGACTTGAAAACGAACAGATACAAGCGTGGTATTATTTGGTATTACATAGGATACACTAGGACCAGCCGTATTGTTTCTTAAAAAATTATCATTTGGGTTTAAGGAAGTAAAGGGTTGTAGTTGCTTTTCAACAATTGTTGTACTTATATAAGTAAGTTTCGTTTGATTGAATTTTAATCTAAAGTCAAAAGAACTTACAGGCCCTTTGGATCTTACAAAAATTGGAATATCTAAAAATGTACCCGCGTTTGTAAATGAATATACGGCATTTTGTAAATCTAAAAAAAGTGTGTCATTTGCTACATCTGGAGGTGGAGTAGGAAGTAATGAATTATTATTACAGTTAGGAGTCGTTTCTTTTGCTTGAAGTTGTATTGTGAATAACAGTATCAGTATCCAAACTATTTTATGCATGTTTATGGGTTTTATTTTTACTATTAGTAACTAAACAAATTTACTTTCGAATCACTAAATCACATGAAACAATATGCTATCATATGTTTAAATCGTTGTTTATTTAATGTTAATTTACTTGATTTTTTGTCCATAAAAAAAGGTCGTGGCTTACACCACGACCTCTTCTGAAAATCAAACGTATAATTAGTTGTTAATCACAACTCTTTCTACTTTGTTAAAGTTTTCGTTATATACTTTCACTAAGTACATTCCGTTAGCAAAGTTTGAAACATTGATTGCTTGTTGCATGTTCGCATTTAAGTCACCAGTAAAGATTACTTCTTTTCCAGAAATATCTGTAATGATTACTTTAGAGTTAACACCAGCAACGATGTTTAAAGAACCAGCAGCAGGATTTGGGTACACTTTCACAGAGTTAGAAGCATCTAATGCAGCAACACCAGCAGCTAAACCTCTTAATTCAACATTAACAGCTTTACCATCTAACATACCTTTTACAGAAGTTAAATCTTGCATGTTGATTTTACCGTTTGCAGCGTCAAATTGAATAGAAACTAAATTAGAATTCTTGTCGAATGAAGAGAAATCATTCGAAGTAAAACGTAAAGTTCTGTCATTTGTATTGAAATGGCTGAAGCTTTCGATTTCGTTAGATTTCACAACAACGTTTTTGTAAGTTAATACATCTTCGTTGAATTTGATTGCGAAGTCAAGACCTTTCACTGCTTTCTCACCTTCGATAGAAACAGGTACTTCAATGGTTGAACCGTTTACAGTTACGTTAGCAAAATCAAAAACGATTTTGTTTTCTAAGTTTTTCACTAAACCATTGTGCGTGAAGTTAGCATAACTACCATCTACATCACCTAACATTACCCCTTTGTACGTTTCTGGTTTGATATCTGGACAGATAGCAAAATCAGTTACTGTAGCAGGTAAGAAGAAAGGAGTTACAGGAACTCTTGATTTAGAGAAACCACCAGCGATATCGTTTGCAGGATACGTAGTAGAAATTTTGTAAGCAGGATTGTTTTTAATTCTTAATGAATCAACGAATGTCCAGTCTTTAGAAGGTTGTCCATTAGATACACCAGCGTTAGAATAGTTCCAAGCTTGTCTGAATTCACCAATGCTTAAAGCACCTCTTTGTCTGATTTGAGAGATATCTCCTGCAGAAATAACACCATCGATGTTAACGTCAGCAGCGATAATTTGATAAACGGAAGGAGTTACAGCTACATCATTTAACAAGATAGAGTTAATGATGTTAACGTCACCTGCGTTTACTACGTCAAATACATCCGTTGTATTAGCGATATCTCTTACGATACTAACACCTAAACCATTGTTTAAGTCATACGTCATATTTCCATCGATATCCGCTTTTACTTCCACATTGTTACCATTTTTGATACCAGTAGTTACATCTGTACCAAACACAGAAGTAGCTAAGTAATCATTTGGATGTCCAGCGTCAAATTTGATTGGAGTGTTATCTCCCCAGAATCTTAATGCCATTGGGAAACTGAAATCTTTGTGCGTAATTGCTTTACCAGCAGAAACAGATTTAGCAGAAACACCACCGATGTAAGACTCTTGTAAGAAAGAAGAAGAAATTACTGCAGTATCTACAGATGCAAAGTTTACAGTTTTGTTAAATTCTACAGTAACGATTTTACCAATACCAGCGAATTTTGCGTTAGCAGGTGCATTTGCGTTGAAGTAAACAGAAATGTTCATTGTTCCTGCAGCAGCATTAATCGCATTAGAAGTTTGAACGTAAGTTGGGTTAATCAAGTCACTGTTTACAGTAATATTTCCAGTTGGAGTAACTTTCGTTTTATCATAAGCAACCACCATATCATAACCAATCACGTTATCTACTGTGTTTGTAGCAGCAGCAGCAACAGCGATGTTGAAAGTTGGTATGTTACATTTTTGATCTACCGTACGGATTTCGTAAGGAAGTGCATTTGGATCTGCGATAGAGAACGTTTGAGCAGCAGAAGTAGTTACTGCACCTTTGTTATCTGTAGCTCTAACGGTTAAAGATTTATCTCCAGGAGTACTTGTCCAAGCGTAAGAATATGGCGCAGTGTTATCTGTTCCAACTACTGTACCATTGATTAAGAATTCAACACCGGTTACAGTACCATCAGAATCCGTTGCGTTAGCGTTGATTGTGATAACTGTAGGAGCAATGATTGAACCTGCAATAGAAGGAGAAGTCGAAGCGATAGTTGCTGTTGGAGGATTGTTAGCAGCGATTGTAATGTTTGGTATTGTAGAAGTTCCAGTTAAACCTAAGTTATCTGTAGCAACTGCTTTGATAGCGTGAACACCTAAAGTAGAAGTCCAAGTAGTAGCATAAGGAGCAGCATTATCTACACCTACAGAAACGTTATCTACAAAGAACTCTACTTGTGCAACAGAACCATCCACGTCAGCTGCAGTAGAAGTTAAAGTGATTACATCCCCAACGATACCGTTAGATCCAGCGATTGTAGCAGTTGGAGCTTGGTTATCCGCAACCGTGATAGCAACAACAGAAGAAGTAGTGTTATCTCCTTTGTTATCTGTAGCAACAGCTGTGATGTTATGGTTACCAGCAACTGCAGTATAACTAGCCGTATATGGAGCCGTATTATCTGTACCAACAGATGTACCATCTACGAAGAATTGAACTTGTGTAACTGTACCGTCTACGTCCGCAGCAGAAGCTGTTAATGTAGTATTTGTACCTGTAATAATTGCAGCATTGTTTGCTGGAGAAGTTACACTTACTGTTGGAGGATTGTTTGGAGCTAATGTTAATGACTCTAAAACTGTTTCACCAGCAGCAGCGTTAGAAGCTACATATTTTTGAGAAACCCCAGCAGTTGGTGTACCAATTTGGATGTTAAATTCAAAACGGAAAACACCGTCTGTTGTAAACTGACCTAATAATACTCTGTTTTCAGCAGTTGGTCCAGTAGCACCATTTAATGCAGAGATAGCACCATCCGTAACGATTAAAGAGTTACCAGATTGACTTGTTGCATCAAATAAACCACCAGTTGGATCGATACCTACGAAAGTAACAGCCTCTGGAGAACCAGCGATGTTACCATCTTGTGTTTTCAATCCTGTTCCCATTGCAGCAGCAGTGTTGTTAAGGATAGTAGACAAAGTCAATAAATTGGCAGCACCATTATCTTCTGTTTTCAAAACACCTAATTGACCTGTTGCAGAAGCACCTACAGAGAACCAAGAGTCAAGTGCAACGGTATTGTTTTTTAATTGTGCACTTGCGATAGCATTTGCAGTTGTAGCTCCACGATCCTCATTGTTGAAGAAAGAAGTAGAAGTAGAAATTTTTAATGGGTGAGCAACGTTACCATATAATGCTTGGAATTTAAATCCTGGTAACATGTCAGCGTATACACGGTAAGTTACAGATCCTACAGGAAGTGTACCTACTGAAGCAGCAGCATCCGCAGCATTAGCGATGTAGTATTTTTCAACGATGATTCCCTCTAAACCATTTTGCGCTTGAGCAAATCCACCACCTAATAAAGCTAAGCTTAAGCTCAATAAGATTTTTTTGGCAATTCTTCTTTTTTGTCTTTTTGTTTTCATTTTTTTATTTTTTAAAATGAGCAGAGTCCTAAATTTTAGGACTCGGCATTAATTTTTTTAGTTACAGCTTGTACCGAATGAAGCGGACAATTGTAAGAAGTCATTTACGTTAGTAACACCATCTGCGTTGATGTCTGTAGGACATGCAGCAAGACCTTTAGTAGCACCTAACACTTGAGAATAAGACCAGTTAGATAACCAGTTTTCGTTAGCATTAGAAGAGAAAGCACCACGGTAGTTAGCAGCTCTGTAAAAACCATCTACTGGAGCAGTTGGACATCCAGAAACAGATAAAGATGGATTAGGAGTTACATCATTTTTTCCAGAGAAAGCATTTGTTGTGTTGTTTACTGTAAAAGAATAATCAAATCCTGGTAATGTGTTACCAACAACGATTACGTTACCGTCAGCAGCAAATTGATCGTTATCTGCAGTAACTACGTTAGCAGCAGAAGAACCAACAGTTAATGGGTTAGTAACACCAACGAATGTATTACATTTTACTTTCAAAATACCAGAACCATTTCCGTTTGCAGTTGACCAGTTATGGTAAGCTTCAGAAGTTCCTGTTCTTACAGTACCAACAGATTTAACCATGTTGAAACCGTTTTTGAAGTTTGCGAATACAGAGTTATAGAATTCACCTCCTGTTAATTCTTTTGCATTGATAGCTGCGATAGAAGAGTTATCAGAAGTTGTTGCTGATTTAGAGTTACCAATGATTGTAGCATTGTAAACAACTGGAATTGATTTTGGGTTGTTGTTGGATTTGTTATCATCTGAATCCGCTTCAAAACCGTTATCAGAATCTACAGAAGCATTAACATCTGTTTTCATACCGAATAAGAATTGCGCTTTACCTGACCAACCTAAATCGTAGTCAAACATATCATCATTACCGAATAATGTAGAGATATATTTTAAGTTAACAGTACCACCAAAAAGTTCGATGTTATCATCTGCAGAAGAAATTGTTTCTACGTGTTCGATAGTTGTACCACGACCAACAGATGCTAAAGAGATTGCATTTAACTCTGCACCAACTGCAAGGATAGCACCTGCGTGACGTACAGAAACATATCTTAAGATACCTGAGTTATCGTTATCATCAAAAGATTCACCAGCTGTTAAGTTAGCACCATATTGATCTTGTGTGTTAGATGTAGCAAAACCTTCCATGGTACCTAAACCATTTGCAACTGCTAATTTACCAGCACCTCCAGGTACGAATGGTCCATTTGCCGCTAATGTCAAGTTGTTTGAAGCTTTTCCTAAGATAACTAATCCACCCCATTTACCGTTGTTAGCGATTGCATAAGTTCCGTCAACTGCATCTGCTTCAGCAGTGAAAACGATTTGACAGTCAGCAGTTCCATCTGCTAAAATTTTACCACCTCTTTCGATGATTAAAGCAGAAGCTTTTGCTGGATCTGGAACACCTGCAGTTGCTCCGTCTGGTGCTACTCTTCCTTTTAATACAGTTCCAGGAGCAATGTTCAAAGTTTGTCCAGATGGAATGTAAATTTTTTGGTCAATAATGTATGTTTTATCACATGTTAGAACAGCACCAGCAGTTAATTCACCACCATACGTTCCATTGATTGCTGTAAATCCTGGTAAGGAAGAAAGCAATACCGTTGTTCTAGAAGCTACTGTTGGACATCCACAAGCAGCACCTAAATTAGCTTGGCCAAAAGATGGCGTGATTGCTGCTACAGCTAATGCCGCAGATGCGATCATTTTTGAAATTGGTAATTTCTTTTTCATTTTTTAATTTTTTTAAAAATTTTACTGAACACAACATGCATTCAATTTTCATGTCAAATTTCGGTTGCTTTTGCCTGCGTATTGATAAAAAAACTGTTATCAATAAAATAAGTATTTTAAGGCTGAATGTTAAAAAAAAGCGCGGTAGATAAATGTTTTGCTGGATTCTCCAATATTAGATTAACATGTTTTTAATACAAAATTCATCTTATGTTTTAATGTGTTGATTTATAGTGCTTTGTTTGTTAATGTTGTGTGTAGCAATTATGAATAGTTAGATGTTAATAAAGGTCTAAAAACTAAAAAAGCCACAACATTCGTTGTGGCTTTTTTAGTTTTTAATTGTTTTTTATTGAATGATCACACGCTCCGTTTTGTTGGAAGTAGGAGTAGAAATTTTCACTAAATAAACACCAGAGGATATGTTTTGAATGTACATAGTATGCGTAGTGTTTGCATATATTTCGGTAGGTTCAATAATAGTTTTACCAGAAATGTCTGTTAATGAAACCTGTGCATTTTCACTTGCAATTATCGAAAGTTCTTTAGTTGCAGGATTAGGATACACGATTGTTTGAATGTTTGTTGCAACGGTTTCAATAGCTGCATTATTTTCTTTTACCATAATATCTTTTGTTTTAGTGGATGTTAAACCTCGGTTATCATTCGCAATTACTTTTACAGTATGATTACCGGTAATTGCTTTCCAAGTCGTAGCGAAAGGTGCAATTGAATCTGTAGCAATCAATACATTGTCTACATAGAATGCTACTTTTTTCACCGTTCCATCTGAATCACTTGCAATAGCTGTTATTAGTACATTAGCATCTACCTTTGCTGTTGAATCAAGGATTAAATCCACGGTTGGTGCTATGTTAGCTATCACTTTCAAAGTTGAGTCTGCGGATGAACCTTTGAAACCTCGATTATCAGTTGCGATTGCTTTTACTTGATGTTCCCCAGTAGTTGTTGTCCATTGGATCGTATAGGGTGCGGATGCATCAAATCCTATAGAAATATTATCTACAAAAAATTCTACTTGCGTAACAGAGCCATCTTTATCTTCGGCAGTGGAAGTAAATGTTACTACATCTCCCGAAATTGCATTTTTAGGAGTAGTAATCGTAACGATTGGAATTTGATTATTAACAACTAAAATAGAATCTTCTTTCGATGTCCCTTTTAATCCTAAATTATCCGTTGCAACTGCTTTTATTTTATGTTTCCCTTCGGTTGTTTTGTAAAGTATACTATATGGACTAGTAACATCCGAACCTACAGAGATATTATCTACGAAAAATTCTACACTGCTAATAGATCCGTCTGTATCTACTGCTGTTGCATTAATGGTTACCTCGTCTCCAGTAATTGCATTTGCTGGATTACTAATGGTTACCGTTGGTGCTTCGTTATTTTTCACAGTAATCGTGGAGTCTTTAGAAGTTCCTGTCAATCCCTTATTATCGGTTGCTACTGCTTTAATTTTATGACTTCCAAGGGTAGCATTCCAATTGATTGAAAATGGTGTCGAATTATCTTTTCCGATAGAAATATTATCCACGAAGAATTCAACGGAAGCAACATTTCCGTCGCTATCGTTTGCTGTTGCTTTAATGGCAATCATTTCACCAGTCATTGCAGTAGGAATTACTTCAACGCTAACTGTAGGAGCAATGTTATCACTAACTGTTATATTTACTGCTTCCGAAAGCGTACTATCTCCTTTATTGTCTTTTGCTACCGCTGTTAATACATGTGCACCAGTTGTTGTCGTATAGGTGTTTTCATAGGGAGCATTCGTATCGATACCTACTGAATTTCCGTCTACAAAAAATTCTACCTGTGCAATGGTTCCATCTACATCCCCGGCAGAAGCAGTGATAGTTGCGGTTGCACCAGTTAGGAATGTAGCGTTGTTGGCAGGAGATGTAATGCTTACACTTGGTAGTTCATTGGTTTCAAATTTTAAAGATGGAATTGTTTTTTCTCCGTTGATTGGACTAGAAACTACATATTTTTGTGAAACACCAGGAGTAGGGGTACCTATTTGAATGTTAAATTCAAAACTAAAAACACCATCTGTGGTAAATTGACCTAATAAAACACGGTTTTCGGCAGTTGGTCCAGCTGCTCCATTTAATGCAGAGATAGCGCCATTGGTTGTGCTAAATGAATTTCCAAATTGGCTTGTAGCGTCAAAAACATCCAATTCCGTGGTTAATCCAACCAAAGTAACTGCTTCTGGAGAACCCGCTTGATTTCCATCTTGCGTTGTTACCGGAATACCTAATTTGGAAATGTTGTTTTTTAGTAAAGAATTTAATGTCAGTAAATTTGCTGTACCATTATCTTCGGATTTTAACACTCCAAATTGACCTGCTGCGGAAGCTCCTACACTCAACCAAGAATCCAAAGCAACGGTGTTGTTTTTTAGTTGCGCGCTTGCAATAGCATTTGCTGTAGTAGCACCTCTATCTTCGTTATTAAAAAAAGTGGTACTGGTATTTATTTTTAAAGGATGATCCGAATTACCATATAAAGCTTGGAATTTATAACCAGGTAACATATCTGCATACACACGGTAAGTTACGGATCCAACAGGTAAAGTTCCTAGTGATCCGATGGAGTCAGCGGCTGTAGAAATGTAATATTTCTCTACAATAATTTTTTCTAATCCATCTTGCGCATGTCCAACGGTACCTACAAGCGCCAGTCCAAGTCCAAGAAATATTTTTTTAGTAGTTTTTTTCATATTCGAAACGTGAATTAATTTTTTAGTATAATTCAAATTTGCGAAGTAAATACAACAAGGGTGTGACGGATTTATTATCTAAAGAATATCAATTTATGTATTGACGATGTTTTTGTTCATTTTAATTTAATAGTTAGTTTATTTCACCTAATTTTTAATAGCGTAGGATGATTAGTGGGTAATCTGATTCGCTAAGGTGTAATACTTGATAAAATTTTCTTCGTCTCCTTTTGCCTTGTACACATTTGCAAGGAGCATTTGAACATCTTGGTTAGAGGGTTCTATTTTTATTGCTTTCAGGAGATAAATTAATGCGGTATCAAATTCACCTATGGTTGCGTAGGTCATACCAAGGTTATTGTATCCTCTAATTGAATTTGGATGGAAAAAGATTTCTTTTTTATAAAATAGAATGGCTTTTTTAAATGCTTTGTTATCAAAATAAAGATCTCCAAGATTTCCATTGGAACTCGTTATATCTATTTTTTGAGCACTATTAAAATAATAGATAGCAGAATCATTTTGCTGTATCATTTGATGTGCATTCCCTAGATTTTCCAATGTTTCCAAGGAAGTGTGGTAAATAGTATTTGACCAAGTTAATTCATGTATTCCACGTTCAATGAGTCTTATTTTTTCCATTGAATCTATTCTTTCTTTTTCTCCTCGTTTAATGTATTCAACACCCAGAAATAAATGTGCTTTTGCATTGTTTTTTAATGCTTTACTATCTGAAGTAAATAAGGTGAAATTATCTTTCCAAGCGCTATTTCGATGTATTGTTTTAATAGTAAATAAACTAGTTATTGCTATTAATATTATTACAAGTGTTTTTTGAGGTCTAGCAAAACTATTTTTTATCGTGTTTTTAGATAATGGGTATTTTCTAGCAATTAAACCATTTAAAAGCAAAGGAAGTGCTATGCAAAATCCAAGCGATGGAAAATATAAAAATCGTACAGAAAATATAGAACCTATTTTTAATGGAATATTACTAAAAAGTGCTATTGTCAAAATAAAAAATATAATTCCATATGTGATTACATTCTTTTTTTTAAAAGTATAAAGACTATAAATTATTAAAAATAAAATGATTAATAGTGATAATATAAAGTTGGTGTTGGTATAAGAAACGATTGGTATTTGGTTAAATGAATAGTCATAGAGTAGTTTATCTGGAATAAATAATAAAAACAGGTAATGACCTAGCAAACTTATTGTCGTTGGAAACCGTTCCGTGAACGACAAATGAATTAGTGGGTTTTCTAGTACGGCAATTTCGTAACTCGATCCATTGTTTGCGAGTACATAATAACGAAGTATCAGAAAAAGTAGGGCAATGGTACCAAAACATATTGCTGGTTTGAAATAAGTTTTCCAAGATTCTTCTGAAAAAAAATAGAACGTAGCAGGTAATATTACGACTAGTAAAATGGCTGTTTCTTTAGATAATAAGGCAAGTGAAAAGCATAAGCAACTTATCCATAAGGATTTAATTTTTTTAGCATCTAGGTAAATAAGGCTATAATATAAAGCAAGTATGGAGAAAAAGAATGCCATGAGTTCATCTCTACTTTTAATATTTGCTACTACCTCCGTATGTGTTGGATGTGCAGCAAAAAGTAGGGCAATACTTAACGGTAGGATCGGTGAATAGTTACGTAAAATTCTGCGTAAAAAAAGGTAGAGTATCTGTATGGTTAATAGGTAAAATAAAATAGTTACAAAATGATGAATAACAGGATTGTTGGGAGAAATATTCCATTCAATAGCAAACATAATGACGGACAATGGTCGGTATAATCCATCACCCATTTCCGCATGTCCATATCTGTAAAAATGTGTAAATATTTCAGGAATTGCTGTTATTCCTTTTTGTGTCACACTATTTTCTGTAATTACAGAATAATCATCTAATACAAATCCATGTTGAATTGTATTGCCATAAAGTAAAAGCGTAAAAATAAAAAGTATTAAATGTACTGTATTCCGATTATTCAGATTCATTTATACTTTAATTTATTAGTTGAAGCTGTAAAACAATCCGAAATTTGGACCAACAGCATATAACCATTTTTTTACAGGATCATTGTTTACGGGTGTGATGGATTGTTTGTAAAGTACCTCTAATTTAAAAAACCAATTGTCTGCTAATTTAGCATTCATACCTAAACCTGCGATTCCTCCAATGTTCCATGCTGCTAAATCCGTATGGTTATTAAACTGAATCGCTTCTTTTTTACCATCTTCATACATGACGGTTTTATGGTTAATAAAGAAATTTCCAGCTACACCAAGAGTAGTATAGATTGCTACTTTTTTAGCATGTAAGGTATAGTCTAAACGTAATGGTACGCTTGCAAAATAATAATGATTCGTATAATTTACGGTTTGAAGATTTACATTACTTTTTGTTTTTTCTCCATTATCTGTAAAAAGTACACCGGTACTAAGCGTAGATTTTTCACCAATTTTAATGGAATAATTTATACCAGTCGAGAATCCAAATTTTGGTGTTTCCATCGAATCAGCAATGTTCTTAAGCCAAGTAGCATTAGATTCTGCTTGTAAATAGCGAAAATTGTAATCCGGAGAATAGGTGATACCTATTTGGTGTTTCTTCCATTTGGAAGTAGCTGCTTGAATCGAATCTTGCGCATGTAGTACAAAACTGGATAAACAAATAAGGATACTATATATTAATTTCATAACTAGCTGGATTTTAATTAATCTTTGATACAACGGATACTGAATCCATAGTTTGTAAATGTATGTTGACGAAATATTTTCTTTTGTCTAGCGTCGATATAACGATACCAAGCCTCGTTTCCTGTGGAAGGGGAGGACGTCCACCAAAATGCAGTGTTTTTTTCTTTGTTGATGCTACCGCTAAACAAACGACATCCTGCAAATAATCCAGTAAATCCACTTTCATTGGTGCCAAATGCATAGGAATTACTTTCTGGAATTGAAGTTGATTTTGCAAGTAATTTATCTGCTTCTACTGTTCCTCTCCAAGCGGTTTTTTCGATTTCAGAAGTTGAAAGACCCAACGTTTTTTCTAGCATTTTCCATTCGTCATCACTAGGTATATGCCATCCTTTCGGTGCGATCATTTTTATATTATCAATTACTTTCCAATTATAAAGCGCTCCCAATGTGGTGTCGTACATACAATAAGCTGCTTTTGTAGTATTTTCCCAAATGGAATCTGCTGCATTTTCTGAAATGGCATTGATAGGTGTTTTATCATTAAAAACGGTCACCTTTAAATTTTCAGCCATCCACCATTGGTTCCCTATTTTCACTGTTTTATAGGTGTTACCTTGAATGTCTGTCATGCTTCCATATTCTGGAGTATTTGTTGCGACATCTTCTTTCGTGCAACTAATCATTCCTGCAAAGAATAGGAAACTTGTTGCTATGATATAGATTGTTCTTTTCATCAGATTCTTAATTTTTTATGAATGTTTTACTTTCAACTGAATTTCCAACGCTTAAGCGTAAATGATAAATTCCGTTTGGTAAATTTTCGATATTTACTTCTTCATCAATTAGAACGGATTTATTTCCTAGCGTTTTTGTAAGTACATTATTCCCAAAAACATCGTAGATAGTATAGTGCATTAATTCTGTTTTACCAGTTTTTGCATTGATATAAAGATAATTGTGGCTAGGGTTTGGATGAATCTCAAAGGTTAATGATTCTTCTAATAAGGAAGGACAAACTTCCGCAATATCTCTATTGTTGCAAGATCCAGGGTAACAACAAAGGTTGTGTACCATCACATTCGCAGTTGGGTCATAATTACATGCTTTAGGATCGGTACATCCAATAACAATTTTTGTTTTACAAGCAGTAACCTCACTACATACCGCTTTTGGATTGAACTCAATGTAATTTTTATCTATACATCCACAAGCGAATGGATATTTCAAAAACTTACTGAACTTTTCATTCCAAACGCTATTTTGAATTAAAATAGAGTCATTGGATACATATTGTACTTTTGTCGGTACGCCATTGATCATTTCTAATACTTCTACATTAATTGCAAAAGAAAGTTCTCCAGCAGTGGTGATCTGTGCAATCAGTATTTGATTTTTTACACTATCCGGTCCAGTAGTTCCAGCATTTCTTAAATAAAAGTTAGAACTTTCAAATGCCTTACCTGCAACAAGTGAACCAAATACAGTTGAATCGTTCGCATTGCTAATGATTCCATAATCCCCCCAATTAGTTAGAGTGTTATTTGTTAATTGGATACCATCTTTAAGGAATAGGGGAGAACCAACGTTTGGATCTGTATTATTTAACAATCCAAATGGTATGGAACTACTTCCTCCATCATTGTTTATTCCCCCAACAAATGAACCGTCTGTATCTTGGTCTTTTGGAATTCCATAATAGGTTTGATTATTGATGGATTTACTTATCTGACCGATGGTTAACCAGCTGTCAAGCGCTACTGTGTTGTTGTTAAAACGAGATTTAGAGAAATCTTTCCCAAAACTTTGTCCATCATTTTTGTGGTTAAAAATTGTTTCGGTACTTTTTAGAATAAACGGATGATTTTTATCCCCATAAATACGTAATAATTTACTTCCTTGGGCTAAATCAATATAGATACGATAAGTAACAGAACCGGGAAGTAAATGTCCACCATTTGTATCCAATCCGTCAAAATCATCGGAGATATAGTATTTTTCTACTAGCACATTTTCTATCTGTGCGTGCATCCAGATGGAAGTAAATATAAATCCAATAAATAAAATTAACTGTTTTAATTTCATGATGTTAATTTTTAAAAATTATAATTTGTAAGCAATAGAAAGTATGAAATTGGTTCCATATCTAAAGTTGTCATAGTCGATATAGCCATTATTCATGCGGTACGCTCTTCGTACTTTTGCATTTAATATGTCTCTCACCATCAAACTTGTATTAAAGTGTTTCCCCAATTTTTTGGTGATTTTAAAATCAATCGTATTTCGTGGCATTTCATATACATCTGGGAATCCTTTAACTACTCCTGTAATTACTAGTCTTGGACCTTGCACATTATAACTTAAAGATGCAGTAATACCTAAACTATCCGATTTGAAGGTAGAGATTGCATTAATTATATATGGTGCTTGACCAAACATAGGACGATTGATGGTATCAATTACTGTAAAATGTTTAACCCCATCTACGATAGTCATGTCTTTGCGGACGAATGCGGAATTAGATTGAACTAATGTAATGTTTGCACGTAATTCAAATTGTTTTCCAAGTCCTTTCTTTCCTTCAAATTCAAACCCTTTCACAGTCGATTGATCGATGTTTTGCCAAGTAATACCAGCAGATCCAAATCCCATTTCAATGTGGTTACGGAAGTCTTTGTAAAATAAACTTACAGAAATGTTATCGCCATTTTTGAAGTACGATTCCCCTCTAAAATCGTAGTTTTTGATATGTACATTTTTTAAGTCTGAATTTCCATAAATCAAAGTTCGGAACTCATTATCATACACTGCCGCATCGTTTAATTCACGAATACTTGGACGTGCTACAGTTTGACTAAAATTTAAACGCAGGTTAACTTGTGCTTTTTCAATTTGTTTGATTTTGTAAACGATATTTGCACTTGGTAAAAAATTCGTTTCTTTTAAATCTGCTGCATTTACAACCGAGAAACCTCCTAGGTTTTCACGACGTATATCATTCTTTGCATATCCTTTCGCATAATATTCATTCACATCCGAGAATATTTGCGATTGTTCTACACGTAAACCTCCAGCTAAACGTAATCCAGATTTCAATGTGTAATCGAGCGCTACAAACCCTGCTTTAACAGTACTAAAACCAAATGTGTGGTTTCTTGCAAAATCTCTAGATGTATAATAATAATCTATCGTGCGATTTGTCAACGTGAATTTGTCTGCATTTAAAAAACCGTCTAGATCGCTAGAGGATAAATTGTCTCCTCCGATTTTATTTCCATTGTTTAAGTAGTATTCTTCTAAATTCGAAGTTCGATCATTACGTTGAAATGCACCCCCAAATTTGATTTTTCGTGCTAAATCTGTACTAGAACTTTTAAATGGAATTTCTGCAGAAACCCTAGAATCGATAATGTTCTCGTTTAAGTAACGGTAATAACGTCTAATACCATCTCCCGCTGTTGGTGAGAACATATAGTTAAAAGTACTATCCAAAATATTATTTACCATGTACCCATATTGTAACACTTTAAAATCTGGCGCAATACTGTTCCCTTTTGTATAGGAAGTATTGAAGTCGATTTTCGTTTTAGATTTCGGTAAATAATGTTCTGTTTTTAACTGATAGATAAATTGTTGACGCTGTTCGTAAAATTGATTTACAAGCGTTCTAGCTTCTTGATCTGGACTGTTGTCTCTTTTTGCAACGAAATTCGCAACATCGTTTGTTCCTGAGATATTTGGCATGAACATTACAGAGATACTGTTTTTGTCATTAAACTTATATGCAAGATTTAGTAGGGTACTCCAGCCATTTGTTTCTCTACTAATAATTGCATTATCCTTAGCGTCAAATCCAAGTTGCGAAGTGTCACCAGATAAACGTTGTGAAACGCCATTTGGATCAAAACGTACATTGGTACCATATCTAAACCCTACAATATAACCAAGTGGTTTTCCAAATAATTTCACCTGATTTCCAATACTGAAACTTTGGCTAAAATTCATTGGAGCTTTACGGTTGATGGAATTCCAATTGTGTGAAAATCCATTATTGTAGTCTGTACCGTTTGGATTTATTTTATCAAATGCAATTGTTTTATACGCTGCATTGTAAGCATTCGTTGCTGTTTTAATTGCATTTGGATCATTGACAGAACTTTTGGATAATAATCCTAATTCTATTAATCCCATTTTGAAATACGTATCTCCTTCTGGCGAACCATCTTTCCAATCGCTTACTCCAAGTGATTTGTAGTAATTACCAAGTCCTAAAGCATTCATTTCTTGGTAAGTTGTTGGGGATAAATTGGGATTTTTTATTGTTTCATTTTTATTACTTCTAAGACTATTATCAAAACCTAACCAATCCGTTTTACTACGTTGGGAAGAAACCACATCCTTAAAGGTTGTTTGTTCATTGTACCCAAATTGTGTTTCTACGTTTACATCTAATTTTTCCGGGTAATCTTTTGTTTCTACCGACAAATAGGCTCCTGAAAAATCTCCAGGAAGATCTGGACTAGCAGTTTTTGTGATAATAATATTATCTACCAAACTTGCAGGAAATATATCTAATTTGATATTGTTAGTTAAAGGATCTAACGTTGGAATTCGTGAACCATTTAAGGTAGTTTTCACATATCTATCTCCAATACCACGCACTGTAATTAGACCACCATTCGTAGATACACCGGATACACGAGAAACTGCTGCCGTAACGTTTGGATCTCCTGTTTTTTTCATGGTTTCTGCCGATACATAGTCGATGGTTGTAGCAGAATTTTTTTTGATGTTCTCCATGTACAAATCATTCGCTTTTGGCTTTTTCTTTTTGACAATAGCCGTTCCAATAGTTGTAACTTTTGGTTCTAAGGAATAATCTTGTAAGTATAATGTAGTTTTGCCAAATTTGATGGTATCTTCTAAGAGTTGAAAATTCGCCATATTGATTACCATTACATCGCTTGGTAATTTACTTTCTATGGTGAAATTACCATCAAAATCAGATAGTCCAATTTTTGTACGGTCGCTTTTAAAATACACTTTTGCGTTGTACAAAGCGTTTCCTTTTTCATCGGTAATTTTACCCCTAACTGTACCTTGTGAAAATCCGATAGTGGATATCAATAAAAGGAATAAGAGTAACGTTTGTGTTAGATTTTTCATAGGGTAGTTAAAATGGATTATTCAACAATAAATTTTTCAACCATTTGTTTACCATTAATGGTAAAATGGAAATGATATACACCTTTCTCTACCTGTTGTACATCGATGGTTTCTATTACTGTTTTTTGTGTGTTTTTCATCTCTTTTTCAAGAACTATTCTTCCAATATTATCTATCACTTGGAAGGATGTAAATGCTTCATTATTTGAAGTGGTTACATTAAAAGTGACGTGGGAAGATGTTGGGTTTGGATATACTTGCACTTTAACACCAGCTATTTCTTGATCTTCTATACCTGCAGTAAAACTTTTTACGTCGATTGTTTTAATCGAAGAAGCTGTTTTTGCGCCATTATTGTCTTTTGCAACAGCTTTGATGTGGTGAATACCTGGTGTAGCAATCCATTCTGTGCTATACGGAGCAATTTGATCTATACCAACTGAGACAGAATCTATGAAAAATTCTACTTCTGAAATGGTACCATCTAAATCATACGCATTTGCTGTGATTTTTACTACATCTAGTTTGTAAACTGTTTCAAAGTAATTAGTGATACTTACTAATGGTAACTGATTGTCTTTTACTTCAATATTTATGGTTGTAGATGTAGTAGTAGCTAATTGGTCATCGGTAGCAACTGCAGTAATATAATGTTTGCCAGATACTGCAACATAATTAACAGAATAAGGAGTTTCTGTATCAATACCTACGGATTTTCCATCAACGAAAAACTCTACTTTGTTCACTTTACCATCTGCATCCGAAGCATTTGCAAGAATTAATAGGTTTGTACCTGTAGTGATAGTATTATCGTTATTCGTAGGAGATATAATTGCTACTTCTGGTAATACATTCGTTACAACTTCTATTATTTCTTTGTTAGATTTTGTTTTTTCGCCTTTATCATCTGTTGCGATTGCAAATACACTGTGTTTTCCAAGTACGGATGTCCAAGCATAACTAAAAGGAGCGGTAACATCTGTGCCAACTAATACACTATCTATATAGAATGCAACTTCTTTTACAGTACCATCGGCATCCGAAGCAGTAGCGTTAATTGTAACGGTTTCCAAATGTGCAATTTTTGGAGCAGTAATAGTGATGACAGGAGGGATATTGTTACTAGCAAGAATGTTTACACCTGATGAGGTTGTCTGTGCACTTTTATTATCAGTTGCTAAAGCAGTGATGGTATGATTTCCATCTGTTGGTGTATACGCAATAGAATAAGGTGCTGTGTTATCTACTCCGATGGATTTTCCATCTTCAAAAAATTCTACATTCGTAATTGTACCATCTGAATCGGTAGCATTTGCAGTGATGGTAGTTGCAACTCCTGTTTTTAATTTTGCATTATTGCTTGGAGATGTAACTTCTACAACAGGAGGATTATTCCCAGAAAGTATTAAGGAAGGGATAGAAAACTCTCCATTCACTGGATTGGAAGCGACATATTTTTCAGAAACACCAGGCGTTGGTGTTCCGATTTGAATGTTTAATTCAAAAGTGAAAACACCATTGGTAGTAAACTGTCCAATTAAAACACGGTTTTCAACTGTAGGACCAGTTGCTCCATTCAATGCAGAAATAGCACCGTCATTTGTTTGGAAGGAATTGCCTTGTAAACTGGTAGCATCAAAGATACCTCCACTTGGGTCAATACCAACAAAAGTAACCGCCTCAGGAGACCCTGCTTGATTACCATCTTGTGTAGTAAGTGGAATTCCCATTGCTGCTGCATTATTTTTTAATAAGGTACTTAAGGTTAATAAATTTGCAGCACCATTATCTTCTGATTTTAACACACCAAATTGTCCAGTTGCAGAAGCACCAACTGAAAACCAGGAGTCAAGAGCAACCGTATTTGTTTTTAATTTAGCAAATGCTATAGCGTTTGCTGTAGTAGCTCCTCTATCTTCATTGTTGAAAAAAGAAGAAGATGTGTTTATTTTTAGTGCATGATCTGCATTACCATATAAGGCTTGAAAACGGTATCCTGGCAACATGTCTGCATACACACGGTAGGTTGTGGATCCTACTGGTAATGTTCCTACAGATCCAAGGGAATCTGCTGCTGTTGCTATGTAGTATTTTTCTACAATAATTTTTTCTAAACCATTTTGAGCAAATCCCAAAAATTGAAAGGTTACAAATCCTAGCGCTAGTACTAATTTATTCATGTGTTTTTTTTTAATTCTTATTCTATAATTTTCCCTTAAAACGATTGAAGGGTTATTTCCCACTTGTGTATATTAAACTTGGAATACATATTTCATCCTCAATCGGATCTTTTGCTACAAAGCGTTGACTTACTCCTTTTATAGGCGTTGCAACTTGTATGTTTAATTCAAACGAAAGTTCTCCATCTGTCGTTATTTGTGCAATTAACACACGATTATTGGTTAATGAATCTGCTCCTTTAGAACCTCCTAAACATGCCCATGCACCATTTTTAACTTCAAATAAACCACCTGGATGATTTCCATCAAAAATTTTGGCTGCACTATCGATGTGAAAGAAAAATGGTCGAGGTACGTTGTCGTGACGAACAATCCCATCCTTTTGTGTTAATGGTATACCCATGGATTTTTTAGTGTTTGCCAAAAACTTTTTTTCGTGTTGGATGGTTTCTAAGGTGTCATCATCGGTTTTTAAAATACCATAACAATCTTCTCCAGCTGCCCCAACCGATAACCAAGAGTCAAGCATTACGGTGTTTTTTCGAAGTGTTCGGTAAGGAATTACATTGGGAATGGTAGCACCGTGATCTATATTATTAAAAAAGGTAGTAGTTGTTGCGATTTTCAAGGTATGCTCAGGACTTCCGTAAGCCGCTAAAAATTTATAACCAGGTAAAAGATCTGCATAGATTCGGTAAGTCACGGACCCTAGAGGCAGTTTACCAGCATACTCATTGGCAGTAGTATCGTAACTATTGGTGATATAATATTTTTCAACCATTATTTTTTCCAATCCTTGCTGTGCGTAGGAAGATAATGTCGAAAATAGCATACTTAGTAGGCTAAATAATAAGGGCTTAGTCATTGTTAATTAACTGGTTGTGTTTTTGTTTGAATGAAACTATTTAGTAGAGCAAATATCTTTCATAAAAACAGCAAAGAGATAAATTCACAATTAACGCTTTATTAATTCCAAAATCGTATTCGTAATATTAGATTAAACTTACGCTGTTTTACGCCTTGGTTTATTAATTGAATGTTAAGTAAAGTAGGTGCAAAAAAAAATGGCTGCTCATTTCTGAACAGCCATTTCTAGGTATTAATTTAAAATTAGCCTATGACTAATTTTGAATGTAGTTTATTATTTTTCTACTGCCAAGCGAACAGTTTGTGTAGAAGTTCCATTTGAAATTGCTACTAAGTAAAATCCATTTTCTAAACTTGAAGCATTGATAGCTACATTGTTTTTACCAGCATCAAAAGTTCCATTAGCAAGCGTAGAAATCTTTTTTCCTGTAACATCAAATAAATTAATTGTTAATTCAGATGAAGTAGGTAAATTAAATGAAATAACTCCATTAACATTCATTGGATTAGGGAAAATGTTAGCTTCAGAAACTAAAACTGTTACTTCAGCAATAGAAGCGCTTTTCTCTTTGAATTTATTATGTGTAAAATCAGCAGTTGTTGCAATAACTGATCCAGCTGTTAAACGTGCGTCAACTTTTGTTCCTAATCCTTTGAACAAATCTGCCCATTTTACATCAGCTATTAATGCAGTTGTATCATTGTTTTTTGGTCCAAACCATGGTTGGTAAAATCCTTGTGTTGCAGTAACCACTTTAGTGTTTGTTGTGTAGTTTACGAATGAATTGTTTACAAAACCTAAAGAATCTCCTGTTACGTTATCTTCAACAGCAACACCTTCGATAGATAGTCCTTTTTCCCAGCCAGTTGAAACAGTATTGAATACTGAGATGCTAGAATTTCTACGAATACAAAATGCTTTTTCGAATTTTTCACCATTTGGTAATACAACTGTTCCATTTCCTTTTGCTCCTACCATTGTGATATTTGAGAAAACACCAGCAGTTAAAGGTTTAGCATTAGATCCTGCAGCATCGTTATCTGATTCAAAACCATTGGAAGCCCCAGCAGCATCAGACATCTCAGGGTCTCTGATTATCAAACCAAATTGAACACGACCTCTGAAACCAAAATCAGTATCAAAATCATCATCAATACCTCTGTATGCGATTAAGTGTTTACAATCAACTGCACCACCAAACCACTCAAATGAATCATCGCCTGAAAAAGATACTTGAACATTGTCAACAATCGTTTTAGCACCTACAGAACCAAAAGTAACACCATTAATTTCTTTACCTGGTTGTAAGGCAATACCAGCAAACTCTACACGAACATAACGTAAAATACCTGAATTGTCAGCATCGTCATTACCTCCAAACTTTGTTTCTTCGATTGGGTTGATTCCTTCGATGTTTGCTACACCTCCAGGTTGGTTATTACGAGCATTTCCTAATAATACTAATCCTCCCCAATCGCCTTCTGTTCTAGCACCAACATTTTCATTAGACGTAAATACAATCGGGTTATTGATAGTCCCATCTGCCATAATCTTAGAACCTCTTGTAATAATTAAAGAACCTTGAGTAGTCTTATCGCCACGAATAATAGTTCCTGGTTCAATCGTTAATGTAGCTCCGTTTTTAACATACACTTTATTTTTTAACAAGATAATTCCACTCCAAGTTGTATTAGAAGTTATATCAGCATCTACGGTTTTCGTAGTTGCTCCATAAACTTCATTCTCTGGGTCGAAATTAGACCAACCACTTGTCCAATCGGTTTTTGCAGTGTTGTCAGTAATGTCAAATGCACCTCGGTATTTAGTTTCAGTCCAAAATGCATCTTGTGCATTTAATGCAGATCCTAATAACAAGGCAAAAGCGCTTAAGTAAATTTTCTTCATAATTTTTCGTTTAATTTTTATGATGCAAAGTAACAGTGCAAATTTTGTAAGAATGTTACCCAAAGATTAATAAATGTTTAATCTTAAATAACGAATTGTTAGTATTGTTATCAAAACAAAAAGGGAAGATTAATACCTTCCCTTTAATTTTTTACCGTTTGATTACCAATTTGTTTGCTGATTAAAACTTATAAGTTGCACTTAATGAAATTGTTTGACCATAAGAAATTTCTTGCCAACGATTGTCAATTCCTTTCGTATATTTCTTGTCATTATTAAGATCTTGGAAATACAAAAGTTTCTGTGCTAATAAATCCTTAACATTGAATTTGAATTCCCATTTGTCTTCAATTTTTTTGGCAAATTGTAAGTCAATTACGTGTCTACCATTTTCCCAAACTGATGGTTCTTGAGTGTTTCCAACGATGAAAATTCGTTGCCCAACAATGTTGTAATTAATTGCCATACTCCAATTCTTACTAGGGTGTTCAAATTGATATCCAGCATTAACAATGTATGGTGATTGACCTTGCATTGGACGATTTCCACCAGAACCAACAATGCTATCTAAGAAAACAGTAGAACTGATAAAAGAAACGTTTGAGTATAACGTTGAATTACTTAAGAATACATTTTTCTTCAACGAATCGCTTGATTTTTTAGAGAAGATATCTAATTTGATTCGGTACTCAATCTCCATTCCTAAATTCTGTACTTTTTTGATATTAGTATAATATAATTCAGGAGCACCTGATGTTCCTGTACGATTAATTAACTCGATTGGGTTCGCAAATTCTTTGAAGAATCCGGAAACACTAAACATTTGCGAAGAGGATGGGTACACTTCGTAACGTACATCGTAATTATCAATGGTTGCTCTTTTTAAGTTTGGATTACCAGAAAGAATATTATCCATTACGAAATTATAAAAGGCAAACGGAGCTAACTCTCTAAACTCAGGACGTGAAACTGTTTTGTAATAACTCGCACGTAAATTCATTTTCTTAGTCAATCCATAAATCAAGTTAATCGAAGGTAATAAATCAACAACAGTAGTGTCAATGTTTTTTTCAAGATTACTACCAAACTCAGTATAATTAAAATGCTGATTGTAAGATTCTAAACGAACACCTCCAACAGCTCTTAATTTTTGTGTGATTTTTGAATCCATCATAACGTATCCTGCATTTAATAGTGAATTTGCACGGTAACTATCACTGACTTTAGTTGCTTCATCTAATTTAAATCCTCCCTTTCCACTTGCAAGTTGTCCAAGGTTAGATGCTGCGAAAATTTCATCTGGAGCAAGATTTACTAAACTATCGTTGAATTTTTTACCTGTAGGTTTGTATTGAGAGAATCCAAGGTTACGCGCAGAAAAATCACGTGTTCTATACTGAGTAGATACTCCAACTTTAATTTCTTGTTTTGTATTCTTAATTTCAAATGGGAAAATTAAATCTACTTTACCTGAATAAATGGTTTCTTTAGTTTTTGCCCAAAACATATTTCCTGCAGCAGTTGGTATAGTACCGTTTTTTTGAATTATCGCTGCATAATTTGCATTGGTGTCATTTTCTAGGTAAGTAGATTTTTGATAAACTACACGACGCTGATTAGGTATATCTCTGGCAATATTACTCAATCCTGCTGCCCAATTCACTTTTAAAAAATTTGCCACTTTATGTGTTCCTGAAAGTTGACTTGTGTTTAATAAGTTTTGTGTATACCAAAAGTTCGTAGATTTTTCCCATTGACGTGGATCAGAATCTAATTCACGTACCCCTTTTCTAACATTTATACGATCATCACTTGAAATGGAATAGATATTATAAAAATTAATTCTATTACTATCATTGAATTCATATGAAAAGTTTAACATTCCTGTATTTAAGATAGATTTTGCAAATACAGAATCTTTTAATTCCATTTTTGTTACCACACCTTTCGATTGCTCTTCAAATTCACGACGAACAGTTTCGTTTGATTGACTAGTAACATTATAGTTATAGGCAAAAACTAATCCAAATTTATGTCCATTTTTTAATGCGAATGTTTTACCCAAACTGTATTGTAAATTAAAGTTAGGTAATGAAGTTCCGCTTATCGGTTTCCATGATGGTGTCATTAATTTTGCCGCTTCTGCTTTTTGTTCGTTTGTATACGATTCAAATTCTTTCGTTCCAGGAATTTCGCTAGGTAATTTACGAGTATTTCCTCCTAAACCTAAAAAATCTGTAGAGGATCCTCCTGAAGTTTTAAAGTCTTTAAATGTGGTTATCGTATTTATAGATGTTCCAATTTGAATGGTTTGAAAGTCTTTTGGTCTTGGAGAGATTGTCTTTATGTTAATTACTCCTCCTGCAAATTCTCCTGGTAAATCTGGTGTAGCTGTTTTTGTGATTACTAAATTGTCTAACATATTCGATGGGAAAATGTCAAATGAAAATGCTTTACGATCTGACTCAGAACTTGGTAGTGGAGCATCGTTTAACATTGCAAAATTATATCGGTCATTCAACCCACGAATAACTACAAATTTGTTATCCTGTATACTAGCACCACTAACACGTTTTAACACATCACTCGTTCTAGTATCTGGTGTTTTTTTAATTTCTTCAGCAGTAATACCACTTGTTACCGATGTTGCATTTTTTTGTGCCATTAATAAGGCGGAGGTTGTTTCTGTTTTTGGTTTTGTTCTTACGCGAGCAACTGTTAATTCTTTTTCGGTAGAAATAATTGTGATTTTTATTTCACTTACTTCATTTTCTTTAACAGAGAAAGGAACTTTTTTTGTAGTGTAGGTAGGATATTTAATCGTTACATAATGTTCTCCAACACTTAAATTCTCAAATACGAATTTACCGTCAAAATCTGAAGAAGTAAATCTTGTCATACTATCAAGAATAACTTTTGCTCCTGGGATAGTTTGACCATTCATTTCATCTATTATGATACCTTGAATAGTTGCATTTTGCGCGTTAATTACTAAAGTAAAAAGAGAAAAAACAGCGATTAAAAATAGATTCTTCATACGTATTTTAAATTTTCAACAAAGTTCCTTTAATAAACTATTCCGTTTGTTAAGCAAATGTTAACTGTCCGTTAATTTGAATTATTAATCATTAATGTAATAGTAAACTTAACTTAAGCAGACACTTATGTTTTGGGGATACATTTGCTAAAAAAATTAATAATCTTCTTGTATGTTTACATTTGATCCTACTCAAAAAAAATCAATTCATATACTACTAGTGGATGATGATTTAGATATTTTGGAGTTCTTAAAGTACAATCTAGAAAAAGAGGGATACACAATTTCTACTGCAAGTAATGGACAAATGGCATTGGATGTTTTTCAAAAAAATAAGCCAGTTCTTGTTATTATGGATGTGATGATGCCTGTAATGGACGGGATTGAAGCTTGTTACGCGATTCGTAAAATGACAACTTTTCCGCAACCAATTATCGCTTTTTTAACATCCCGTGCAGAAGATTATTCTCAAGTTGCAGGATTTGAAGCTGGGGCCGACGATTATATTTCAAAACCGATTCGTCCACGTTTATTAATTAGTAAAGTGGAGTCTTTGTTGCGAAGAATCAAACCACAAGCATTGAACACAATCATTGAAGTTGGTCAAATTAAAATTGATCGCGAAAAATATTTAGTAGAAACGAAAGATGGAGTAATTCAATTACCAAAAAAAGAATTTGAATTGCTTGAATTACTGATCAGTAAGCCACAAAAAGTATTTACGAGAGAAGAAATTTTAGGTAAAGTTTGGGGTACAGAAACCATTGTTGGTGAAAGAACAATTGATGTTCACATTCGAAAATTAAGAGAAAAGCTAGGAGATGATTATATTCGCACTATTAAAGGTGTTGGATATACATTTGTGAATAGTGAAAAATAGCAAACCAATTTATTTTATCGTTTATGCAAGTATTCTTGTATTTGCATTTACACTTCTACTTTTTGCCATCTTATATTTTGTAGATGTTAACATTCCTATTTGGTTTTTGGTATTAACGCCAATTGTACTAGGAACATTTTCATTCTATATCTTCTATTATTTTATCGACCTTTTTGTAAATAAACGTTTAAAGGTATTATATCGATCCATCCAAAAAGAAAAATCGCAAGCGAATATCCAACCAACTTTTAAACTTACTGAAGCAGTATTTGAGGAAGCAGAACGTGCAACCAAAAAATGGACGGAAGAGCGTAACGAAGAAATCTCCAACCTGAAAGAGCGTGAAACGTTTCGAAAAGAGTTTTTAGGAAACTTAGCACACGAATTAAAAACACCTCTCTTCTCGATTCAGGGTTATATTTTAACGTTACTTGAAGGTGGTTTGGAAGATCAAAAAGTCAATCGTATGTTTTTAGAACGCGCTTCGAATTCTGTGGATCGTATGGTCAATTTAATTGAAGATTTAGATCAGATTACGAAACTGGAAGTCAATGCTTTACAGATGGATTTTCAACTTTTCGACATAAAAAAATTAACAAAAGAAATCATTGATTCTTTAGAATTAAAAGCAAACGAAAAAAGAATATCAATTACTTTCGCGAAAGATTATCCTAATTATCAGGTATATGCAGATCGCGTAAAAATTGCACAGGTACTATTAAATTTAATTACGAATTCCATTAATTACGGAAATGAAGCTGGAGAAACAAAAATTCGTTTTCATGAAATGAATGAATTGTTATTGGTAGAAGTATCGGATAATGGTCCTGGTATCGACAAAAAAGATATCCCACGTTTGTTTGAACGTTTTTATCGTGTAGAGAAGAGTAGAACACGTAACGAAGGTGGTTCTGGACTTGGATTAGCTATTGTTAAGCATATTATTGAGTCCCACAGCCAAACTATCAACGTACGAAGCACTGTTGGATTAGGGTGTACTTTTTCGTTTAGTTTAAGCAGAAATAAGCCAAAGTCGGACACGCTGAAAACAAGTAAAGGAGTCTCAATTCATTAATAAACTATGGGTGAAAAAGTAATTTTGGTAAATGAAAATGATTTGCCAATCGGGGAGATGGATAAATTAGAAGCACACCAAAAGAACTGTTTACATCGTGCTTTTTCGATTATATTGTGGAATGCAAAGCATGAAATGTTGATTCACCAACGTGCAGATGGAAAGTACCATTCTGCTGGTTTGTGGACGAATACGTGTTGTTCGCATCCTAGACCAGATGAACTTACGTTAGATGCAGCGCACCGAAGACTCCAAGAAGAAATGGGGATCGCAGTGCCATTAAAACATGCCTTTTATTTTATTTACCAAACAGAATTAGAGAATAATTTGTCGGAACACGAGTTAGATCATGTTTTTCTAGGTAAATTTGATGGAATACCAAATGTAAATCCAGAGGAAGCACAAGATTTTAGGTGGGTAAGTTTGGAAGATGTAAGGTCTGAAATTCATACAAATCCGAATCAATTTACATTTTGGTTTAAATATATTATCGAACATTTTACAGATAAAATAACCCCAGATTTTTATGAAAGTTTGTAGAAGAGAAACATTTAATGCAGCACACCGTTTGTATAATCCAACTTTTTCGGATGAAAAAAACGAAGCCATCTTTGGAAAATGTAATAACCCAAACTTTCACGGACACAATTATACGTTGTTAGTTTGTTTGGATGGAGAAATTGATCCAGAAACTGGGTATGTTATTGATTTAAAAATACTTTCCGATATTATCGAAGAGGAGGTTAAAGAACCTTTTGATCATCGAAATTTAAATTTAGATTGTCCAGAATTTGCTGATTTGATTCCAACAGCCGAAAATATTACTTTGGTAATTTGGAATAAACTTCGCCAACGTTTAGACGAAAAATATACTATTGAATTAACCCTTTGGGAAACAGAAAGAAATAGTGTGTATTACAATGGTAAATAATATTCTTTTTTGGCACCGTAGGGATTTTCGTTTGGAAGATAACCACGGTTTGTATAAGGCGTTAAATTCGGACTGGAAAGTTATCCCAATATTTATTTTTGATTCAACGATTTTAACACGCTTAAAACCAAATGATCAAAGAATTATATTTATCCATCATGAACTCGATCGTTTAAAAAAAGAGTATCAAAATGCTGGTTCCGATTTACGTGTGTATTTTGGTAATCCAATCGATTTAATTCCCCAGATTTGTTTAGAGTTCAACATACAAAAAGTGGTTGTAAATCGAGATTACGAACCATATGCTTTACAACGAGATACAGCAATTTTTGAATTGTTAAAAGATAGAAATATTGATTTTGTTGGAGCAAAAGATCACGTTGTATTTGAAAAGCAAGAAGTTGTTAAAGACGATGGAAAGCCGTATACGGTTTTTACACCGTATTCCAGAAAGTGGAAAGCACGATTAACAGATGCAGATTTAGTAGCATATCCAAGCGAAAAACACCTGAATAATCTTAAAATATTTAACGAAAAGCAGCCTTTAATTTCCCTACATGAGTTAGGTTTTACAGGTGTTAAAACAGTTGATTTTCCAGCAAAATCAGTAAATGAAACCTTAGTTACTAAGTATTCCGAACAACGAGATTTCCCTGCAATTACTGGAACAAGTAGGCTAGGGGTTCACTTGCGTTTTGGTACAATTAGTGTTCGTGCGCTTGCGCGTCAGGCAAAGGACCTAAATGAAACTTTCTTGAATGAATTGATCTGGCGTGATTTTTATCAGATGATAATTTTTCATTTTCCTTTGAGTGCAGAACATGCTTTTAAACCTATGTATGATCGTATACCTTGGGATAATAATGAACTCCATTTCAAAGCCTGGTGTGAAGGAAAGACAGGATATCCGTTAGTAGATGCAGGAATGCGCGAATTAAATGCGACGGGACATATGCATAACCGTGTGCGTATGGTGGTTGCAAGTTTTCTAACAAAACATTTATTGATTGATTGGCGTTGGGGAGCATCCTATTTTGCAGAAAAATTATTGGATTTTGAATTAGCGAGCAACGCAGGAGGTTGGCAATGGGCATCTGGTAGCGGCTGTGATGCTGCACCTTATTTTAGAATATTTAACCCAGCATTACAGTTGGATAAGTTTGATAAACAAATGGTGTATGTTAAAAGATGGGTGCCAGAATTTGGAACTTCTTCCTATCCAAAACCAATCGTAGAGCATGCAACGACCACCAAACGAACGATAGCTATCTATAAAGAAACCCTAAATTCGTAATCCACAACACATAAATAATAATCCGTAACTCATAAACTATAATTCATAACTCTATCTATATGTCTATTTCCATCGGTGATACTTGTCCAGATTTCTCGTTAAAAAATCAAAACGGAGAAATGATTAACATAAAAGATTATATAGGATCTAAGCATGTTATAATCTATTTCTATCCAAAAGATAATACACCTGGTTGTACAAAAGAAGCATGTTCTTTTCGCGATGCGATGCAGGAATTAAATACGTTGGATTGTGCTGTTTTTGGGATTAGCGCAGACAGTGTTGCGTCCCACAAAAAGTTTGCAGACCAATTTCGATTAACGTTTAATTTATTATCGGATGAAGGCAATACCGTTCGCAAATCCTTTAAAGTTCCTGCCAATTTATTTGGTTTAATACCTGGACGCGTTACTTATATTGTGAATAAGGAAGGTAAAATCGTTCATATTATTAACAACCAAATGAATCCTGACAAACATATTGAGGAGACGATAAAGACAATTACTTCTCTTGCTGCAAATTAAATTTGTTACTTTTTCCAAATATCCAGTAATATGGATTTTTCTCCACGTATTTAATGATGTTAGTATACATCCATTCTGAACGAATAATATTGTCAAAATAATTTCTTTGCCAAGTAAATTCAGACTTGCCAGCCAAATGGATGTGTTTGGAGCATGTGGATTTAAATGCACCCATTAATTCAGCCATGGATTTCACTTTTTTGGTGTTTTCATTCTTTAGCTCACTAAACATATCAATCAAAAAATGTATGTGATTGGGCATAATTACATAATTTGGTATTCGGATATATTCGTATTGTTCGCATAACCATTTTATTTGTTGTTCTATAATCGCACCATATTTCGTCAAAATCACAATTGGTTTATTCGTTTTATTATCTAATACAATTTCGGATAAACATTTTTCCTTATTAATCACGCACATCGTTATAAAATAACTTGCGTTTCCACCATAATCGTGGTCTGGTTTTCGATAACTATTTCTTCGTCTATATGTTTTTGGGTCATATTTCATTTTATCGCTTATTGGTTTTTTTTAATTGGTTATCCTTGTTCGGGTTAGTTCGGGCTAGTTCGGGTTAGTCGCGACTAACCCCTGAAACCCCTGTAACCTCTCTCACATCCCCACCACATGCCTCACTTCCACTTCTTCCACTTTTTTTGTCACCCCTTCTTTCGTTACATACGTCCGTTCCACCATTCTTCCAGTCACAACAATTTGTTTGCCTTTGCTTCCGAATCGCTCTATAAATTGCGCAATATTTCCCCAGGCAAACATGCGGTACCATTTTGTTTCTACGCCCAAATGTGTTGCCAACTGAAAACGTGCTACTTTCGCACCGTTACTAAATTCTGTTACTTTGGCAAAATCGCCCATATTACCTATTAAAACTACTTTGTTCATTTTTTTTGTTTTATTTATAAATATCAAATTTGTTCAGGTTAGTTCGGGTTAGTTCGGGTTAGTTCGGGTTAGTCGTGACTAACCCCTCACCCCCTCATATCCCCTCACCCCACGCCCCCCCCCCACAAACCCCTTCCTTCGTATCACAACCTACCTACACCCTACAAAATCACTAAATCATTTACTTCTACTTCCATAACCAATTTACGTTCTCCTGTTGCTGCTTTGTAAAATCTGGAATTCAACCTGCCTTCGATCGCTAGTCCTAATCCTTTTTCGCCAAACTCTTCCAGAACCTTAATCCATCTTCCCCAAGCACTGATTCGATGCCATTGTTTTCTTGTTTTGGTATTTCCTGCTGCGTCTAAAAACGTTTCTTGTGTTGCTAATGAAAATTGTGCGATTTTCTTTCCGTTGGTAAGTTCTGTAACTATTGGTTGCGAACTAATTTTCCCTATTAAATTTACGTGATTCATGTTTCTGAATTATGAGTTATAAATTATGAGTTATGAATGACGAGCAACTTCCCTTCGTACGTCACTCGTCACACGTTTCTCTTAGCTTAATTAGCTTGCTTTTTTTTCTCCAACTTTTACTAGGTCGTTTAACTCGATTTCAGTAGTATTTCGTTTTTCACCACTTTTCGTTTCGTAGGATTTATTCACCAATTTTCCTTCGATGGCTACCTCCATACCTTTGTCTATGGATCTGCAAATACGTTCTGCTAAACTTCCCCATGCTTGAACATAGTGCCAATTCGTGTTGTTTTTCCATTCGCCAGATTTGTCCTTGTACGACTCATTGATCGCAATTGAAAATCGTGTTACCACGTATCCGTTACCTACTTCTTTTTTCTCTGGTTTAATTCCTACTCGTCCGATTAAACTTACTTTGTTTCTTAAATTACTCATGTGTTTTTGTTTTTTTTAATGAATACTAAAATTGTTTTTTGTCTATTTGTTTGTTTCGACTCTGCAAAGTTGTGGGTAGTCCAAAATTTTATTCGTTAATTAATTATTTGCTTTCGTTTGTTATTCGTTTATAATTGATTAAATTCGTTTATATAATTGTATATCAAATATTTATTTGTTTTTATTTTTTCTAATTTCCTTATATTTTTTTATTCTATTGTTTCGTTTTAATCGAATAAGATTCGCTGAAAAATCGTATTTTTATATGCATTAATTAAAAAATAAACCATGTCTAAAAATCGTTTTGTTATCCTAAGCGTTCTACTTATAATTGTTTCCCTATACTGGACCATGCCAGTTTTCAACTATGGATTTTGGGGATTACCTTTTTATTTAATTCTGGTATTAGTGGTATTTCTATTAAAACCAATACTGACATCTTCAACACCACTGGTGCAGATTTCCAAAAAGGGAGAACCAACTTGGAATAACATACATTTTAAGCCAAATAAATTCTTGATACTTGGTATTGCACTATGTGTGGTATATGCGACCATAATTCCTGCAATCACTTCCTGGTCATTATTTCGCAATCAAGCGTATCGTAATTTGATTGGGAATGTGGAAATAGGAACAGATTTTAAAAACCATATGACCCCAATTTCGTTGAATAAAATTCGTGTTGTAGATCAAGAATTGGCATATAATCTTGGGGATAAAGTATTAGGAGCGCAATCTGGATTAGGATCTCAAGTGACTTTAGGTGAATTTACCATTCAAAAAGTGAATGATCAATTGTATTGGGTTGCTCCATTGTTACATTCTGGATTTTTCAAATGGAATAAAAATAGTGCTGGTACTCCCGGATATGTAATGGTGAACGCAACGAACGAGCGAGATGTAAAATTGGTGCAACAAGTAGGAGGGAAGTCCATTCGAATCAAGTATCAATCGGCTGCATTTTTTGGAGATAATTTATACAGACACATCTATATGCATGGTCACTGTACGGTGGGATTGACTGATTTTACGTTTGAGATTGACGATAAAGGAATGCCATATTGGGTGGTGACAAAATTCAAGAAAAAAGTAGGGTTTTATGGATCCGATGCAGTGAGTGTTTTGGTGGTTAACGCTGCAGATGGTAAAATCGTAGAATATGCTATGCATAACGTGCCGACTTGGATTGACCGTATTCAACCAGAAAAATTCATAGAAGAACAATTAAATGATTGGGGTGAATTTGTACATGGTTATTGGAATTTCTCGAATGAAAATAAATTGAAAATTACCGAGGGTTTAACCCTTGTATATGGAGAAGATAATAAGTCGTATTGGTATACTGGATTAACCTCCGTTGGTGCAGACGAATCGACTGTAGGATTTGTTTTAGTGGATACCCGAACGAAAAAAGCGATTTGGTATAAACAAAGTGGTGCTACCGAAAGTGCAGCGCAAAATTCGGCGATGGGTAAAGTCCAAGAAAAAGGGTATACCGCGACGATTCCAACACCCTATAATATCAACAACATACCTACGTATGTGATGACGTTGAAAGATAATGCTGGTTTGGTGAAAATGTATGCGATGGTTGCGATAGAAGATTACACGATAGTAGGGGTAGGGAATACGTTGATGGAAACATTGATGGCGTATAGAAATGCATTTAATACCAACGGAAATCGATTAAATACCCAAAGTTTATCTAAAAAAATCTCTAAAAAAGGAGTGGTAGCACGTATGAATTCCGATGTGAAAAATGGAAATAGTTACTATTATTTTACGATAGAAGGGGAGGATAAAATCTTTGTAGGAACCACCCAAATTTCCAATGATTTTCCGTTGACTTATGCTAAGGATAGCATTGAAATAATGTACGAAAATGACGATGAAAAATTGATTGGGGTATCTAGTTTCTCGAATCTTTCCATCCAATAAAATAAAAATATGGAAACATTTGTAAGTAAAACATCTGGGATCACCTATCCTATATCGGAAAGAATAGCGGGCTTATTAATAAGTCCAAGTATTTTAAATTTGATTCGCAAAGAATTTTCGGATTTTGAAGAAACGGATTTTATTTCAATGCAAGAATTGGCTATTTTTCGAGAGAAATACATGGTAGAATTTTTGCATAAAGAGATGGGTGAACTTAATTCTTTAGAGAAAAAAGTACTGGATTCTCTGAATGAGAAAACGAGTTTAACGGATAAAGCGGAAGAATCCTTGGTGCAAGTAGATTTAACGTATGGTCAACGCTTAGCAGATAAAGTAGCCAGTTTTGGTGGTAGTTGGACGTTCATTATCTATTTTGGTGTATTTATTTTAATTTGGATTATCATCAATATCGTTTTTCTAGCAAACAAAAGTTTTGATCCGTATCCATTTATCTTATTGAATTTGATCTTATCGTGTATTGCGTCCTTGCAAGCACCAGTGATTATGATGAGTCAAAATCGTCAAGAAGAAAAAGACCGTGAACGTGCCAAAAAGGATTACATGATCAATTTAAAGTCGGAATTAGAGATTCGAATTCTTCATGAAAAAATCGACCATTTGATGTTGCACCAACAACAAGATTTGATTGAAATCCAAAAGGTTCAGATTGATATGATGAATGATATACTGAAGAATTTGAAGAAGTGAAAAATTGTACGTATATTTATTTAATATTTGCACGTATAAAGTTATGGATACTAAGTTAACATTAAAGCTCGACGACCTAATTATTGAGAAAGCAAAAGAGTATGCAAAGAAGCAACATACTAGTTTGTCTAAAATGATTGAAAATTATTTATCATCAATCACAGAAAACACTACTGAAAAAGAAGAAATAACTCCTTTAGTAAAAAGTTTGACGAGTATAATTCAATTACCAGAAGATTACGATGTTAAAAAGGAGTATTCGAGTTACTTATCTGAAAAATACAAATAGTGAAAAAGGTATTTGTAGATACTGATATTTTACTTGATTTACTGAGTGGTCGAGAACCGTTTGCGCAAAGTGCATCTATTCTTTTTTCTAAAGCCGATCGAAAAAAAATTAAAATTTTCGTTTCCTCTCTTTCTTTTTCTAACTTAAATTATTTGTTATCAAGACAGTTTAATGTTGATCAAGCGCGAAGAAAACTATTGAATTTTAAAACATTAGTTACTGTATTACCAGTTACTGAAAAAACGGTTGAATTAGCATTGTCTTCTGAATTCAAAGATTTTGAAGATGCTTTACAATATTATACAGCCATTGAAAATAATATTCAAACACTTTTGACGCGTAACTTACGCGATTATAAACATGCGACAATTAGTGTAATGACTGCCGAAGATTTTGTTCAGGTAAGCTGATTCTATTCCAGATCTTGACGAAGGAACATCACCCGTCATTTCTTTACTCGTCACTCATCACATCGTCTCCCAATAGCTATCGGGGCTTCACTCCGGGTTCCTGAGCCTAGTTCACCTTGAGCCTCTCGAAAGAAAGTACCGACTCCTGATAATTATCGTTTCGTCACTCGTCACTTCCGTCACTCGTCACTTCTTTTGGTGTCATCCACATGCTCTTGCAAACTATTCAACTCCAACATATACGCATCCGTAAGAGCAGTAACACGATGAAGTACATTCGGATAAATATCCATTTTGACAGGAGCTTTGACATCTACAACAATCCATACTTTGCTTTCGATGTGGCGGTATTCAAATTTTAATTCGCCATGTAATAACCAGAAAATTTCAGGATTTTTGTTTGCTTGTGAACCAGTATGGTAATGGTTACCAAAAACGGTGTCTTTTTTCCGAAAAATTGAAAGTGCTTTAACAGTTCGTTCGAGTGAAATTTCAGCGGTTGTTCCTCGTTCATCTTGCCCTAAAAATTGAAATGGTGTTACTACAACTAGTTCGTTATTCATGGTGATAAGGTTCGTTATTAAGAATGGTCATCGAACGGTATACTTGCTCGAAGAAAATCATGCGTATCATTTGGTGAGAGAAGGTCATCGTGGAAAGCGAAATTTTACCACTTGCCCTTGCATACACTTCTTCTGAAAATCCGTATGCACCTCCAATAACAAAAACGATGGATTTTCCCCCTTGATTGAATTGCGTTTGTATAAACTGTGAAAAGGAAACGGAGGAATAGGTTTTACCACGTTCGTCTAATAAAAAGATACGGTCAGTCGTTCCAGATTTGGCTAGAATTTCTTTTCCCTCAGCATCTTTTACTTGTTGGAAAGTTAACTTCTTTGCGTTTTTGATGTCTGGAATTTCGATGCGCTCCACTTGCACGTAATGTTTGAGTCGGTCAAGGTATTCTTTCTCACCCGCGACTAGAAAGTCTTTTCCAGTTTTCCCGATACAAATCAACTTGATTTTCATGGTTTCAAAATTAATATAAAGTTCACAAGAAAATATTTTAGAGTGCTGATTTTAACATAAATTCTCAGGGGTTCACAAAGTTCACCAAGAGGGAGTAGATAAACATAAAGAAACAAAAAAACCTTTTTGATTCTAAATATTAATGTGTGTTTTGTTTTAAATTCCATCCCAATCTAAGCTAAATCCAACAAAACCTTTGTGTTTCTCAGTGTCATTGTGCGCTTTGTGTTAAATAATCACATAATGAAATACATATCCTAAGAAATATTCTTAATTTTGCGCCCACAAACACAAAGAACTGTAAAGTATGAAAACGGTACAATTTAGAGAAGCACTTCGTGAGGCGATGAACGAGGAAATGCGTAATGATGAAAATGTATTTTTACTTGGAGAAGAAGTAGCGGAATATAATGGTGCGTATAAAGTATCACAAGGGATGTTGGATGAATTTGGTCCAAAACGTGTGATCGATACACCAATTGCTGAATTAGGTTTTACAGGGATTGCTGTTGGAGCTTCCATGATGGGTTTACGTCCAATCGTGGAGTTTATGACTTGGAACTTCGCTATTTTAGCGGCGGATCAAATCATTAACAGTGCTGCGAAAATGTTGCAAATGTCTGGTGGTCAATACCACTGTCCAATTGTTTTTAGAGGTGGTAATGGTCCTGCAGGACAATTAGGAGCAACACACTCTCAAAGTTTTGAAGCATTTTATGCACACGTACCAGGATTGAAAGTGATTACACCTTCTACGCCTTACGATGCAAAAGGTTTATTAAAAGCGGCAATTCGCGATAATGACCCAGTGGTTTTCTTAGAATCTGAGAAAATGTATGGAGATAAAGGTGAAATTCCAGAAGGAGAATACATCATTCCAATTGGTGTTGCAGATATCAAACGTAAAGGTACCGATGTTACTATCGTATCTTTTGGTAAAATCATGAAAGTGGCGCACGAAGCGGCAGAAATTTTAGCGAAAGAAGGTATTTCTTGTGAAATTATCGATTTACGTACCGTTCGTCCGATCGATTACCATTGCATCGTGGAATCAGTAAAAAGAACGAATCGTTGTGTAGTATTAGAAGAGTCTTGGCCATTGGCTTCTATTTCTTCTGAAATCGCTTACCACTTACAACGTTATGCATTCGATTACTTAGATGCACCTGTAATGCGTGTAACACAAACGGATACACCATTTGCATTCTCACCAACATTGATTGAGGAGGCATTGCCAAATGCAGCAAGATTGATCAACGCAGTAAAAGCGACGTTATATAGAAACTAAAAGAGTGACACTTCGACAAGCTCAGTGTAAACTAAGTGACGGTCCTTCGACAAGTTCAGGAACCGAAGATTATAAAAAAATGAAAAGGTTAATCGTTTGATTAGCCTTTTTTTGTGGTTTGAAAATTAATAAGCATAAAAAAACGAGTTTTATAAAAATTTCTCTTTTGGGATACTCTTTTTGTAAAACTCGTTTTATTAATGATTTTTGAAAAATTTTGTGCTGTATCTACTATTATTATTTCATTAAAATAATCTCATAATACAAGTGCTTATTAGATACCGGAGAAGTCTCAGGAAAAGGAACGACATACACTTTCATTGTTCTTCCTAAGAAATTTGTTTCACCTAAATAGTCGTATGCTTTATCATCCCCTTCATTTTTTCTAGACTTCCATATTTCCTTTAAGGTTTCGTCCATTTTTAAAAATTCATCGGTAACACGTTTTCCCATTAACACAATCTTATCTGGGTCAGCCTTTTTTAAGCGGTTTTTCAAACTTTCCAAATGCGATGATTCTACCTTCACAGAATTCGAATTTTTACTTGTTATTGTATTATCATCAATCATGTCTGTAAATCCCAAACCATCCGGGTGTGCAGATAAGTTTCCGGAAATAAAAACTTCACTGGCCATGTGTTCGAATGGATAGGTGTTTTCTGTACGCGTACATTCACTTATTAACCCAGCATCCTTAAGTATTTTCCAAAAATGAACGCGCGTACAAAAAACGGAACCGATATTTACCGCTTCTTCAGTTGCATTTAATCCTATAAAAACAATACCGTTTTTACCTGCTAAAAATTTTGTGTGTATTGACATAATAGTATAGATTTTAAATTAATTAATGAAAAAATATTTGATAATAAACGAGTTAAATATTATTCAAAAGTACCTAACTCTTTTAAATAATTCCTTAGTAAAATCGTGAGATAATTTAATACAAAATCACATTCAAGGATTGGTTCTTGGTAATTGAATAGTACTTCATCTACTATTTCGTAGTCATCTAATTCTGTTAAATTAGAGGAAGGATTAAAGATGTTGTAAATGTGTTTTTCAAGTAGGAATCGTCGTGTGTAATTTAGTTTCAAAGCAAGTTGATTATCGACTACTTCAAAATATAAATTAATAATGAATGGTTTATGAATTGATTTTGAGATTTTAAAAACATAGCAATCGACCTTTCTGTCAAATTTTACATGTAATTGATCTTTTTCAATTTCTTTTCTCCAGGAGGAGATCCATAAAAACAATTGATGATTCCATTCAGAGACTAAAAAAAATCCATTTTCAGCATGTAATTTTTCTACATTTTTTTTCCAACTTTCCATATTCTTTTAGATTAAGTGTTACATATAAATAAGGAATGATTTATTTCAAATGTGACATTATCACTCAAAATAAATTTTAATTAAAATTAAAACAGTATTATAGATAGTAATAATTGTGTCGGAATCTCTTTTTTACCAAAATAACAACATTAATACTTTGACTATTTTTATGGGTAAAGACACAAATTTGAAGATTTCTCAAACGCTTACTTCCTAGATCTTTTTTTAGTTTTTTGTTTTCAGAAATACCAACAACTATGTTTTTTAAAATCAGATCATCACATATATAGTTTAAGTGTCGCATCATCAAACTTTTTTTGGAATAGTAGACATATGCCTTAGCGAAGTCTTCAAGAAATTCATCTTGCCACAAAGTATCCAATTTTAAATGATTATTGAACTTTACATTGTTTATTAAATACAACGTATCGAGTAACGCAAAATTCATTGGGATAAAAGTTCCTAGTGTATCTATGGCGGAAACATTAACTCCCCAAGATTTAAAAAAATCGAAGTCAACTTTGGTTGGATTGATCTTATAATCAATGTGATCTTCGGAAGTGTATTTTAAATTACCATTTTCATCATATGCAGTTTCATCGTAATAGTAAAAATGATATGGGTTTTGTTCCAGTTCTAACGCTCTTTCTTTTTCTGCTTTTGCGATAGAGTCTTGCATCCTTTTTTCTTTGAAAATTTGGAGGATAGCCTTTATTTTTTTTGTGTCTCGAATACTAACTGATTCTAACTTATCGGTTTGTCCAAGTAAACAAAAACTTGTAAAAAGTAAAAATGTCATCGTTAAAAGTTTCATAGTATTTAGTTTTAAAGGTGAATTATAAATGATTGTATTTTGTATAATAGTTTATAAATAAAATGTTTAGGTAGGATAGCACAAATTCTTTTTCATGTATTGGGTCTGTTTTTCTGGATATTTCTTCAATGGTATTTGTATATGTTTCAGTTTGATGATCGTAATGTAGTGTATATTCTATCCATAAAATTTGATCATAAAGAGCCGTTTGTTCATCAAACTTTAAAAAATAGTATAAATTAATTGTTTGTTCGATATCATTTGAAAGTGAGATTTCAATATCCTTTCCATTATTTTTTACTTGAATATTACCAAGCTTAATTTGTCCCATAAACTCCCCCCATTCTTCGACCCATTCTTCTAGAATTTTATTCCATCCGATGTAAAGGATTAACTCTTCTTTATGAAGGAATTCCAAAATGTTTCTTTTCCAATTTTCCATGGTTATTTTTTTTAATAATTAGTGAAAAATGGTGATTCAATCGGCATAAGCCAATTGAATCTGAAGTTTAGATATGAGGTAAGTAGAAAGTATATCTTTTAAGTAGTTGATCCCTTTAAGACGAAGCGTTTCCCTTAAATTTTCATCGGATCGGATTAATGAAATTGTTGTAGGTTTTTGAAGATGAGAGGGAAGTGTTGAAATAATTAGTGTGCCAGAAGATTTAGGTATCTTTTTTAATAATTGATTAAAAGACTCTCTTATGTGATTTTCATTTTCAATGAATGCATAATCAAAACCAGACTTTTTTTGAGGATTTGGATTTGTTTTAATGCGATTTTTGGTAATTGAAAAAGTTAAATTGTTTGCGGAATTAATTTGAATAGTTTTCATAATCATAAAAGTTTTAAGTAAATATTAGTTGTATATTTATTTAAGCTGTGTGACTATGATTATGTGACAATAAATTTTAATGAATTTTAATAATAATTTATAATAACCTCAAATACAGTATTTTATTTTTTAAATTTTATCTCAAATGAAATTTAAATGAACTCAATTCTCAATGCAAGTAGAAGTAGTACGTATCAATAAAACATTTCTCGACGGTAAATAAACTCGCTTCGAGCTCCTAATGGAAAATCTTCTTTTTCTTCATTAAAATAGAGATACCTTCTTGTATAAATTTTTGTGATGTTTAGTTCTTTTCGATATTCAGCTATTTGTTTTTTTATCTCTTTATTTTCTTTGCCTCCTAAGGCAATAGAGTGATTTCTACCCTTTATTTTATCTTTTCCAGACACAACTACATACATCTTTTTAATGTAAAACACATCTAATACTTCAAATAAATCCATAGCGTATTTGGGTATACGACTTTCAGTTGCAATATAATCTTGGTCATCTTCCATATACTCTTTTGGTCCATTTTTCATATTTGGATCAATATACCAGTCTGCGTCGAACAAGGTGGTGTCTATGCGCCAATAATCATATTTAATTAGATTCTCATTCCGATAGGTATCGTTGTAAATCTCGAGACAAAACGGGTAGAATAATGTGATTTTTTTTCCGTGATTATTTGCGAAGACGCAATTATGTTCACTTTTATCGGGTCGTAAACCAAATTTAAAAATTGTATCTCTATTCTCCCGTAATGTTACATGCCAAACAAACATCTGAGGGATGATTTTTTTGATACCAGGTACATCGGCTAAATTTTTGTAATTCATAGTTATAAATTTTAATTATTAAACATTAAGAAACCACTACTAAGGAACTAGATCACTATTTCATTCAATTCATTGATTATACTATTATTAAACAATTAGATTTACTTGTTTATTTGCACTCCAAAGTCTATGTTTATAGCATAATCCACATATTCTTCGTATGCTATTTCTTTTTTTACTATAGATACGCCTATACTATTTGAAGCTTCATTAAGATCCTCACATAACATAATCGCTTTGTGTTTTGGAGACGAATCAAATGCTTTAATTGCAATTTTAACAATCTCTGAAATTGAAGTATTTTTACTAGTTAGATTACCTTGTATTTGTATTTCTCCCCATATATTTTTATTGGGCAACATTGAAATTCTTTGTTCAAAATTCATTTCTTTATGATCATTAACATCAAATTGTTCATCATGTGGTAATTTATCATTATGAGCTGAATGATTAACCTTAGTACATTTTGCCAAATAGTTAGCATGGTATAAAGCTACTTTTGATATTTCTGCATCATAGATTACAGGACCTAAACCATGTTTTTTACGGTAACTATTAAGTTGTTTTACAAATTCGGTTTCTATAGCAGACTGAGCATTAGACTTTTCTATAAATAGAAAAAGGATACAAATCATATAAAATAATTTTTTCATAATAATTTGATTTTAAATGATTAATGATTTTATTAATTCTCATTTGACCAATATTTCGTAAAAATTTCATTAGTATATTTTGAAGAAAACAAAATTTCATATAGAAAAACATTTTTCTAAAATTTCCATCGTTTTGTTTTCAATACCAGGATATTTAGACTCTCTATTTCCAGCCACATTTAAAATTATTTTTCTAGATTTTTTGTTAAAAATTTCTTGCACAAAATTCACTATTTTTTCGGAAGCATCTAGATCGTTAATATCTACTAATACATACTCTTTCTCGAATTTTTCACAGATTTTTTTAGTTAAATCAGAACCTCTAGATTTTACACCAGTTAGTATAACAGTAGCATCCGTTTTACGTACATTTTGTTCCGTTCTATCTTTATAATCAGATTTAGTAGACTCATACATACTATATCTAACTTTAAGACTAAGATCTATTCCGTCTTCCGTTTTACACCCTTTAGGTAAACAACCACCCGTAGCGATTCCAGCTTTTTTTGCTGCTTTTAGAGCACCTAGATCTACACCAGTTTGACCGCCTGATACAATTTTTAATGTTAAATTTTTCATAAATAATGTTTAAGAGTTTATATTTCCTTATCATTATTTATAAGTGTAGTTTCATTAAAATTGTGTCAAAAAAAAGTGTAAATTAATTTATATTTTGAAAAAAAATTATTAACTATCAGTTTATTAATTGATTAACTAATTAACTATTTGATAAGAATATTTTAAAAACATCAATATCTAATGTTTGATTATGGTGTTTGTTTGATTTCAATCGAAATATAACCATGTAAAAATAAATCTTTTATAAGTGGAGATTTCCCCAAAAACAATGAATTTATAAAGTTTAAATGGTTGGATTTTAATATTTTACACAAATAAAAAAAACGCTCTTACATCATGTAAGAACGTTTGTAGTTGTTGTTAGTTTTGATTAATTTTTATAATTATATTTAATCATAGAATATTAAAAACCATGATAAATAATATTATCTCTTAGAGCATTTTGATTTGGTGCTATTCCTCCGCCCATTGTGTTTATTGTTACAAGATGAATAGTAGCATCTTGTGTATTGTTATCGATAATTGTTGGTATAATACTTGGTAAAATTACAGTAGAAGGAGGACAAGCAAATCTAATATGAACATCAGACCAAGTCAATGATAATGGGGTTAAAAGATTTATTAAAATAAAATTCATTTTGTTCTGAATTTCTAAATTAATTTCCGGGATTACACCTGATCCAAGAAACGTTCTAACAGGTGTGCTCAGGCTAATTCCATGTGTTGGTAATAAATCAAATAAAATTATTGGTCGCTTATTTCTAGCAAAGTCAGTTTGATTCATTAATCCATCTAGACATTCTTGCTTAGTTAAACCGTTATGATAATAGCCTGGTATTATATGAGATCCATTAAAAATATTTTTAAGATAATCATCTCCTGTTTGTCTAATTATCTGATGTGTATTATAAAAAATATAATTAGGGTGCGGGTGTTCAGTTCCTCCAGGAGCACTTTCCATCCCAATTAAACCAATCCTTTTTATAGGAAGTTGTGTTTTGAGTAATGTGGCAGCATTTAGTATATATTTCTCCCATAAATTTTCATATTCAACATAATCTTCATAAGAAGGATGCATTTGTAAATTTGGGTAAAGGTGTGCTAACCCATTTCTGAAATTTGTGTACTCAATTAATGTTAACATAGTCTAAAAATTTAAGTAAATAATTATTTATATTTATAGAAGCGGCTAGGATGTTGATTTGTGACAAATTCTAGTAACTAAATAAGTTTATAATGATAATTATTAATTAAAAACCTAAATCCCCCATATCAGCAGATAATTTTGAACTACGGCTGTCACCATAAATATATTTATATATTAACTTTGCTTGAGCTCTAAACTTTGATTTAGCTTTAAAATTTTCATTAGCTTCCCAATCTGAAAATAGTTCATCTGTCTCTTTGTTAAATTTCAAAACTTTATCTCCCTCATATTTCCATACTACATAATTCCTGTCTTCGCCTTCTACTTGATTTGGATTTGGTACTATGATTTTATATAAAGTTTTATCTTCAAATTTTTCAAAAGCAATATTATCATATTCCCCTGTAAATATTAGTTCTTCTTTTTCGCTAATATTTAAATCATTTAAAAATTCTTTTAGCGAATCTAAATCTTCCATTTTTACTCCTTCTTTTACCTCTTTTTTTATTTCATCTTGTATCAGTAGAATAGCCTCTGGATCTAGTGTGCAATCAGATATAGCCTCAAGCGAGTCATTAAAAATAAGACAAGTTTTTAAGTGCATTAGCATAGGATTATCTATGTAATTTAAAGAGGAATCCGCTAAATAACGATATTGAGCTGAATCATTTAAATAATGATGTTTTCTTAAATCTACAATCTTATTTAAGATTTCAGAAATATCTTGTGATATTAAATTTTCATATAATAGATAGGGACTATCTTTCTTTGTAGGTTTCATTAATTTAAATGCTTTCCCCAAATCTTCATCGCCTTTTGTCATCCAATATGCAATAAATTGAGCAATTGCTTCTTGTGTTTTTTTATGACCCGTATTGTAACCGATTCTCCAATTGGAATTATTAGCAATAGGCCAATGAGAAACCCAATGCCCTAATTCGTGCATCAATACATTTAATCGAACATCTTTTTCATCGATGTTATAATGTTTTTTATTTCGGTTTTTAACATAAGCTTCAATAACATCTTTATATAATACGATTTTACCTTCAGATTTAGCCCCCCCAGATAATTCGTATATTCCTAAAGAATCTATATTAAAATTTGGATGCTTCACATATTCATCCAAATCAAACAGATCTTTTTTCTCATCTTCTGTTAAAGTTTCGTGATTTGCTATTTTATCTTTAATATTTTTTGGAAGGTCTTTTTTTATATAATTTTTATATCGGAATATACTTTCTTCATCATCAGAATTTTCATCATCAGAATTTTTCGTATGTAATTCGTTAATTAATGATTCATTTAACTTTTCCAATTTGTTCTCAAAATAAACTTCTGGGAAACGATCGATTTCAAACTTGAAATTTAATTTTTTGTCATCATTTATATCTTCATTTTGAAGTATCTTTTTTAATTCAAGCATTTTCTCTAACTCTTCAGGTGAAAACTGATATGCTACTGATTTATTTGAGATAGTGTTTGGATACATATTTGCTAAAAGAAAATCTAAAGCTTCAATACCTTCTGTATTGTCTGTATCTAGGGTAATAAAATGAAGTCCTTCTTTTAAACCAGGTACACTTAGAAGTTTTTTCCGTAATCGAGATAATAATTTTCGACCATTAACTTTTTTGTTACCAAGTTCATCCCATCGTTTTTGAACAAGTGCTAAAAATGAAATTTTGTGTTCGATAGGTTCATTGGATTCATCTTCGAAATAGGTACAATTAATTAATAATTCAAAATATTTTTTTTCTGATTTTGTTAAGATGTTTAAAGAATATACTTTTCGTGCAAAATCTCTAATTTTTTCTACGTGGTCTTTCGTGTCAAAGTCTTCATGCATTTCATCCGATAATTCAGGATGACCATTCAAGTTTTCTATATTCGTGAATGGAGATTTATTGGGACTGCTATAAGCTACATCTGCTATACCATCTAGAAGTGAATTCCATTTTTTTTGTGCCTTTTTAATATTTGCATCTTCTTTAAATTCATCTTCCAAGACATTAATTGACCAAAGACTTTTTTTCATTTGAATAAAATATCCTGGACTTATGTCAATTATGGATTGTTTCGGAATTCTACTATATCCCTCCACTAATCGATCATAGGCTGCATTTTCATCTTGATTTATTAATAATCTAAAATAATTTTCATATATTCTAATTACTGTATTTCGTTCTTTTTTTGTCCAATAAGGAAATGTTTTTTCTAAAAATTCGTCGGATAATGTTGAATAACTTCTAATTTCATTAGAATTATAAAAAAGATGATTTAATTGTTTTTGTATATTTTTTAAAGTATTTCTTTTGTATTTAATTTTTTCTGACACAAAATTTGAATCCGTTTTATCCTTTTCAACGATTTCAACTTTTTCATCCGTTTTATTTTTTTTATCCTTTTTTTTAGGGATGTAATTTTTGATTACTTCTATGTTGATTATTGCAAATCTTGCTTTTTCAATAATTTCTTCATCGGTGATATCCGAATAATATTCTTCGCATTTTTCTTTAAACCAGATAGCTAATTTTTTAGCGGATTCCTTTTTTTTATCGGATATTTTCCCTTTTTCAATTGTTAAATTTTCGAATATTCTTGTTAAATCGTTTAACATATTTAAAATTTTTAATTTTTATATTTCAAACCTAAATATTATATTCCGATATAAAAAATGAAAATCATCTAAACCAGTTAATTAGTATTTCAATCTCTATTTTATCTTCTTCAAAATCCTCATTTAGAAGACGTTTAATAGCATTGTACTTGATTTCAATCTGCTTTAATTGGTCATATAATTCTTTTGTTTTTACAGTATGCGCAGTAAGTAAATCATATCTCTGGTCCTTAATTAAAGTCTTGATTTTTTCAGAGTCTGCTTCTAATAAAATAAAAGCGGACTGTATGCTTTTTAGACCATTCTTAATTTCTTGTAATTGTCTAGTCCTGAAATAGCGATACAAAATTTTAATCGTTATGGAAAAAGTAGAAAAAGTCGTTTACGAAAAACGTAGTCAAAAGGATTACTCAATGAGTTTTAAACTGTCCGTAGTTCAAGAAATAGAACGAATGGAGTTGTCTGTT
>CANFHU010000021.1 GCA_947446925.1 Flavobacteriia bacterium | reverse complement strand
ATATCCGCATTATTCTCTAATAAATTGATTAATAGATTTACTTTGGAATAGAAATTAGGGACTTTGAAAATGGATTGTTTAATTTTTTCAATCGGCGTGCCATGCGCTGCAGCTTCAATTTTCTCCGGATTATTGAAATATTCATCAATTAAAAACTCTACATCTTCGTGCATTGTTGCAGAAAATAAAAGCGTTTGGCGTTTTGGCGGTAATAATTCAAGAATGTTTTTTAGTTGTGTTCGGAAACCCAAATTCAACATTTCATCCATTTCATCGATTACCACTTTTTGAACTGACTTCAATTTAAGCGAACCATTCAATGCTAAATCATAGAATCTTCCTGGCGTTGCAACAATAATATCTTGTCCATCCAAAATAAGGTCTATTTGTGTATTGACACTTACCCCACCATACACACCGCATACACGTACATTCATGTACGTAGTCAGTTTTTCAATTTCTTCCACAATTTGCATGACTAATTCACGCGTTGGCACCAAGATAACAAAACGAGGTTCAAATTGCTTAGCAAATTTGAACATATTTAAAATTGGCAATAAGAAAGCAAGTGTTTTACCAGTACCTGTTTGTGCTAAACCGACAACATCTCTTCCCGACATGATGACTGAAAACGCTTTTTGTTGAATTGTTGTTGGAGTTGTAAACCCTTGATCATCTAAGGCTTTTAAAATATTTTTATGTAGGTTTAAGTCGTGAAACAACATTTTATTGGATTATGAATTATGTGTTATGGATTATGAATTAGTGAAATTAGTGATTTCCATTTATAATTCATAGTTATTACCCTATAATTAAGGAAGTCATACTTAAAGAGCCCGCTACTAATTTATCATTAAACAGTTCTAATTTATCTGTTTTCTCTTGTAAAGAAAGAATATACAATAAAGGTAGATAGTGCTCTGGAGTTGGTACCGCAAGATTCAGTGCTTTCCCTTGGTTTTTGAAGTCAATTAAAGGAATATGATTTCCGTCAAGTATCCATTTACTGGTTAATTCACGAGCTTCTATCGCCCAATCGTACCCATAATTTTCTTTATTTATATTCCTAAAATCAACTAATCCGAGATTATGCACGATGTTTCCACTACCTACAATAAGCACTCCTTTAGAACGAAGAATTTGTAACTTTTTTGCTAAATCATAGTGTTGTTGCGGCGAAAGCATGTAATCCAAACTAAGTTGAATGATAGGTACATCCGCTTTTGGAAAAAAATGTATTAACGTCGTCCAAGTACCATGATCCAATCCCCAGTTTTGATCTAATGTTACGTTTGTAGGTTCTAAAATTTCCTTAACTGTTTTTGCTAACTCTGGACTTCCTGGTGCAGGATATTGAACATCAAACAAAGCTTGAGGAAACCCACCGAAATCATGAATTGTTTGCGGGCTTTGCATAGCAGTTACTTGCGTACCTTTCGTTTCCCAATGCGCTGAAATACATACAATTGCCGTAGGCTTGGGTAACTTTCTTGCTGTTTCTCGAAAACCTTGTACAAAGGAATTTTCTTCAATAGCGTTCATTGGGTTTCCATGTCCAATAAATAACACGGGCATTTTTTCCGTTGTGGGTAACGATTTTGAAAACGAGAACAAATCGTTGAAAGAGATCATCGACATAGATAGAGAAGATAAGCCAAGTAATTTAATAAACGAGGAGCGATTCATTCTATCAAATTTAAAGAAAAGAAACCGAGGATTTGACTAATCCATTGTTAACAATTCCCAAAATTCATTTTGGATATCTCTGAAGGACTAAAAAGTAACAACAGTTGCACACGTGATAAATTACTATATTTACTTATAGATTGAAATAAAATATGAAAAAAATAGCCTTATTTCCAGGTTCATTTGACCCATTTACCAAGGGACATGAAAGTGTAATTCACAAAGCACTTCCATTATTTGATGAGATTGTAATTGGAATTGGAATTAACACCAGTAAAAATTATTTTTTCGAATTGGAAAAACGTAAGAATCAGATTGTACATATTTATAAAGATGTCCCGAAAATTCGAGTTACAACCTATCAAAAATTAACGGTAGAATATTGTCAAGAAATTGATGCGCGCTACATATTACGTGGGTTACGTGACACCAATGATTTTGAATATGAGAAAGCCATTGCGCAAATGAACTTACAAATCTCCGGTATAGAAACCGTTTTTTTTATGACAGATCCAGCAGTTGCTCCGATTAGTGCCACCATTGTTCGTGAAATTGCACGTAATAATGGTGCTATTTCTTCGTTTGTATCTTTATCTGAAATGTTACTTGCATGAAAAATTTAATTTACCTTTTTCTGTTTACTTATTGCATTGGGTTTTCGTTTGGACAATCTAAGGTGCACATTGTAGGTACTACGACAGGATTTGTAGGTAAAAAAATTGAATTTTATTTAATCAAAGATTATTTATCGTTAAAAGATAGTTTAGTTGGAGAGGCTATTATTCAAAAAGACAGTAGTTTTCAAGTAGATATTACATTAGCTCGCACTGAAAAAGTAATTGTTAAATGTTTCAAAAACACAGGCTTTATATATGCAAGTCCTGGTAGTACTTACACTATTTCACTACCGGATAAAGATCCTTATAATGCATTTCGACCACAAGGAAACAAAATTGAAATCGCCTTTATTAATTTACCAAAAGCAGATATAAACTATAAAATTTTAGAATTTGACAATTGGGTGCACGATTTTTTAGGTGTGTATTTAAATCGAAAAACAACTTCCACTTTGGAATTTTCGCAACAATTGGACACTTTCAAATTGAATGTGGATAAGTATTATAAATCAGACACATCTTATTTTTTCAAAACCTACTTACGCTATAGTATTGCATCATTGGATGATATCAATTGCATTGGCATGAAGACACGTATTGAAAAATTTCTAATCTACCTGAAAGATTTCCCTGTTAATTATGAAAATGACAAATACATGGATTACCTGACTTTGTATTACAAAAATATTTTCGCGATGGTTTCCACCGACCTAAATCAAAAGATCTATAAATCCATATTAAGTAGTAGTCCATCCCAGTTAATGCGCGCATTAGGTTCGGATGCTACTCTACGTAATCCTCGGATTCGAGAATTAATTGCAATACAATCATTATCGGAAGTATACAATGGAAAAGATTATCCAAAATCGAACATTATTACCATGTTAGATAGTATTAGTCACTTTGGATTATATAAAGTTCACCGTGGTATGGCGCAACGCATTGTAGAACGACTTACCGAACTTGCTCCAGGTATGAAAGCACCAAATTTTGAAATTATTTCATCCGATCAAAAAGACACAATTACACTTCAAACTTTTAGCGGAAATTATGTTTACATTCAATTCATGGATCCTATGTTACTAGAATCCAAAAAACATTTAGAGTTATTGGTTCCGCTCTATGAAAAATACGGGAAAACTGTTCGTTTTGTTACCATTATTGAAGAAAATAATAAACAAACAAAAGAACAACTAGCCTATTTTACATCTATACCCTGGGAAAAGTTTTATGTGACTGCTGACCATCCAATACTTAAACGTTATCAGATTAAATCGTTTCCAAATTATATCCTGCTTGATGCAGATGGTTTACTTCACTCCTATCCTGCTGCCAGTCCTGTACCAAATGGAGAATATGAAACCGTAGAAAAAGTGCTATATACCATTCGACGAAAAATAGAACTGGAGAAAATGAATAAAGAAAAGTCTGGATTTGATGACATATACGATGACACCAAATAATTGAGTAATATACAAAAAACGGGATGCCTTTTCAGCATCCCGTTTTTTTTTTGGCGCAACGCATTGATAATGGTTTACTATGTTGGGCGCAATGCGTTGATATGATGTACTATTTTGGGTGCAACGCATTGATAATGGTTTACTATGTTGGGCGCAATGCGTTGATATGATGTATGTTGGGCGCAATGCGTTGCGCCCCTACTCTTCGGTGTTTTTAAGTTTCATTAATAGGGAGTATGCACCATTTACAACGATTGGGAAATCATTCAACTCTGCATAATTTTCAATTTCTACCAAGCCATTTTCTTTTGCACCAACCTTAACCGGTAACATTTCAAAGTTGGTTTTATTTACTTGAATAAAAACATAATCTTGATTTGCATAACGCAAAATTGCATTTTCATGAATCGTGTGCGCACGTTTATTTTTTAGTTCTACCTCTGCATTCATATACATTCCTGGCACTAAACTTTTATCGTAATTTTTAAAATGGCAATGTACTTCTGTATTTTTATCTGCAGAAAGAGAATGTCCGATTAATATAATTTCGGTTTCGTATTTTTTGGTTGGATTACTATTATTATATGTGATTACTTTTTGTCCAATTACTAAAGCCGCTAAATCTTTCTCAAAAACAGAAACATTTAAATGAATATCCGCAACATTTACTAATTCAAACAACACTTCACTTGGCGTTAGATACTTACCTATATTCGCATTCACTTTGGAGACATACCCATTGATTGGGGATGTAATTGTTATGCGTTTAGAAATTTTGGTTTCATCCAATTTTTTAGGTTGAATGCCTATCAACTCTAAATTTTCTTCCAACGCTTTGACATTAATTTTAGCGTTTTTATACTCACCTTCTGCTGCTTGCACAATTTTATCACTTGCTGCTTTACTTGCATTTAATTCTTTCTGACGCAAGTACTCTCCTTCTACCACTTTTAATTTGACTTTCGCCAACAAATAATCTTGTTGGAGTCTTACGTATTGTTGATCTTCTAATACAGCCAACACTTGTCCTTTACGCACAATTTTACCAGGTAGCATTTCGGTAGATTTGAGGTATCCTCCAAGTGGAACACTTACTGAAATTAAATTTTGCGGTGGCACATCAATTTTTCCATTTAGACGGATTGTAGCAGAAATTTCTTTTTCCACCAATTTTGCAGTTTGAATTTCAGCATTTGTTATTTGTGCAGCATTTAATTTTACGATGGAACTTTCGACCACATTGGAAGTCGATTCAACCGTTTTATTTTCTTCTTTTTGTCCACAACCTAAGAGGGTTAAGATGGATATGGTTAGGAATATTTTTTTCATATTTTTTTGTTTTTTTGAATGTTGCAATGTAACATCCTTACGTTATTTTATTTGGGATGTTGTAGTACAACATCCTTACGTTATTTTATTTGGGATGTTGTAGTACAACATCCTTACGTTTTTTTTGCGTTCTTTAATTAGTCGCGTGGCAACGCGACTCTACAAATTACATATTTGGATTGCTAATTGGTTATATTTCATTAATGCATCTTGATAATCACTTTGAATGGAAATACTTTGATTAATTAAAATTGCCCATTCGAGGTAATCTATTTCACCATTGACAAATTGTTTTTGCGCAGTTTCAAAAATAATTTTTGCATTTGGTAAGGCAATCTTTTCTAGATCCTGCATGATTTTACTTTGTGTTTCAAACTGTTTAAACAGTGCATCTACTTCATTTTGAATACGAATACGTTCAGCATCTGATTGACTATTTACTATAAGCGTATTTATTTTAGCCAATTTAATATTCTGACCTTGTTTCGAAAAAACAGGGATTTTAAGACCAACTTGACCAGCATTAAAACGGGAAGCATGTGTGTAAAAATTATTATCTGCTCCAAAACCATACATTGTTCCTGAAACATACCCAAGGTTGATCCCAGGTAGGCATTTTGCCTTTTCTAATTTTAATTGCGCGAGTGCAGCTTTTCTTTGTGCGTCAATTAATTTAATACTTGGAAGATCTACTAGCGCAGGTCGTTGGCCTATTTTATAAAGCATGCTGACTTTTTCGTTGGAGACAGCAGGAACGAATTGATTTTTTGTGTTTAACAACCATTGAAAATGCATTTGTTCGATGGTTATTACATCTTCCAATTGTTTTAATTGATTTCCAATCTGCACACGTTGATTTTCAATCGTTATTTTTTCCAAAATATTTGTTTCCCCCAAACGAATTCTTAATTCAGCTTTCGACAGATAGGTTGCATAAACACTATCTATTCTTTGTAATAATTTTCGTTTTTCCGCTAAGACAAGTAAAGCAAAATAAGAATTTCCAACTTGGATTTTTACTTCTTTTTCTTTTAATTCTACTTGAATTGTTGCCAATTTCCAATCTTCTTTAAAAACATTTTTTCTTCGGGCGTAAACCAATGGAAAATCTATTGATTGAGAAATAGAAACTCGATTATCGGTATATCTACTATTCAATCTTCCATATTCACCAAGAACATCTGTTGTATTCCAAGCAGTTGCCGTACGAATTAATTGTTCTTTATATTTTGATTTAAGAATTTCGTTTTTATAATTCAGATTGTTTGCGATAGCACTATCTACTGCCGCCTGGTAAGAAATTGGTGTTTGAGCGAATGATTTCCCACTGATAGATAGCGTAATTAGTAACAAGATAACACCCGTTTTCACTTTCATTTTAACATTACTACCACTAGTCACCAAAACATACAATACAGGAAGGACAAATAAAGTTAATAATGTTGCAAGTAATAAACCGCCTATTACTACGGATGCTAACGGACGTTGTACTTCCGCACCTGCACCATGACTCATGGCCATCGGTAAAAAGCCTAGTGAAGCCACAAATGCAGTCATTAATACAGGTCGCATTCTAATCTTTGTACCCATGAGTACAATTTGTTTCAAATCAGTCATTCCATCCATTTTCAAACGATTAAATTCTGCAATCAATACAATTCCATTTAGGACCGCTACACCAAAAAGTGCGATGAAACCAACACCAGCACTAATGGAAAAAGGAAGTCCTAAGATTGCTAAAGCCAAGATGCCCCCGATTGCAGAAAGTGGTATTGCAGAAAAAATAAGTAAGCCTTGTTTGATTGATTTAAATGCAAAATACAACAATATGAAAATCAGCAACAATGCTAACGGTACAGCAATTGATAAGCGCTGTTTTGCTTTTTCTAAATTTTTAAATGAGCCACCATATTCGACCGTGTATCCTGCAGGAAACTTGATTGTTGCTTGTTCTTTGGATTGTAATTCTTCCACGAGACTTTGTACATCTCTTCCGCGCGCATTAAACCCAATGACAATTCTGCGTTTGGTATTTTCACGTTGAATTTGGTTTGGACCTTCTACAATTTTCACTTCCGCAAGCGTACTTAATGGTATCTGAATACCAGCATGGGTTCGAATTAGCAGATTTTGTACATCCGTTACATCTGTTCTACTTTCCTTTTCCATACGAACTACCAAATCAAAACGTTTCTCTCCTTCATAAACAAGTCCTGCAAGTTGTCCTGAAAAAGCAGCATTTACATTTCTGTTAATATCCTGAATGGTAAGCCCATACTGGGATAATGCTGCACGATTGTACTTAATCACAATTTGCGGCATTCCAACAACAGATTCCACGTATAAATCCGCTGCACCTTTGATTTTAGCTACTAATTTTCCGATACGATTCGCATATGCAGCCAAGGTATCTAAATCTTCCCCATAAATTTTACAAACGACATCTTGACGTGCACCAGTCATCAATTCATTGAAACGCATTTGAACGGGATATTGAAAACCGAATGTCACACCAGGAACAACCTCTAACGCTTTATGCATTTTTATTGCCAATTCATCGAAAGTTTTGGCAGATGTCCATTCTTTTTTATCTTTCAATATTATCATCAAATCCGTAGCCTCCATCGGCATTGGATCCGTAGGTATTTCACCACTACCCGTTTTTCCTACAACTTTAATCACCTCCGGAAAGTTTTGAATTAAAACTCGTTCCGCACGCAAACACATCTCCATGGAAGATTTCAAACTTGTGCCAGTGAGTACTCGCGTTTCCACAGCGAAATCGCCTTCTTCCAAGGCTGGAATAAATTCTCCACCTAACGTTGTAAGCACAATTAAAGCGAGAACAAAAAAGGCAATTACTAAGGATACAATAGTTTTGGGAATTTGAAGTGCTTTTTGAAGTAAGTTTTGGTAGACACGTTCTACTTTTCCCAAAAATCGATCAGAAAAATTGGGTTTTAGTTTTACCTTCTTAGCTAATAAAATAGAACTCATCATTGGTACATAGGTCAACGAAAGAATGAACGCACCAATTAAAGCAAAAGCTACCGTTTGTGCCATTGGTTTAAACATTTTACCTTCGATTCCTTCTAGTGTAAAAATTGGTAGATATACTACTAAAATGATTATTTGTCCGAAAACAGCGCTATTCATCATCTTACTTGCACTAGATTTTACGACATTATCCATTTCGATTTGTCTAAATCTTCGCATGTTTTGGAAACGTTTACTATGTTCCAGTTGGTGCATGGTTGCTTCCACAATGATTACAGCTCCATCGATAATCAATCCAAAATCGAGTGCACCAAGGCTCATTAAATTACCACTTACCCCAAAAATGTTCATCATGATAATTGCAAAAAGCATTGCCAACGGAATAACACTTGCAACCAATAAACCAGCGCGGAAATTCCCCAAGAAAAGAACAAGAATAAATATGACAATTAGTGCACCCTCTAACAAATTTGTTTCCACGGTATGAATGGCATTATCCACCATTTTTGTTCGATCTAAAAACGGCTCAATCACCACCCCTTCTGGAAGTGTTTTTTGAATTGCTTCAATCTTCGCTTTCACATCTTCGATGACTTTGGAACTATTTCCACCCTTCACCATCATTACTACAGCGCCAGCAACTTCTCCTTGACCATTGTAGGTCATACCTCCATAACGGATTGCATGTCCTATTTCTACTTTAGCAATATCTTTTAGTAAAAGCGGAACATTTGCATCTGTATTTTTTATTGCAATGTTTTCAATATCTTCCTTAGAACCAATTAGTCCCTCCGTTCTAATAAACAATACACTCGCTTGTTTTTCGATATAGGACCCTCCGGTATTTTGATTATTTTGTTCGACCGCTTGAAAAACATCGTCCATCGAAACACCTAAAGCATTTAATTTATCTGGATTTATTGCAATTTCATATTGTTTCAGTTTTCCACCAAAACTACTTACATCTGCAATCCCCTCTACACGTAATAAGTCACGACGAACAATCCAATCTTGTATCGTACGTAAATCTGTTTCGTTATACTTACTTTCATAGCCTTTCTTGGTTTTGACCATGTATTGATAAATTTCCCCCAATCCGGTTGTTATAGGTCCCATACTTGGGGTTCCAACGCCAGGAGGAATTTGATCTTTCACATTTTGAATCCGTTCTTGTACTTGTTGTCTTGCCCAATAGACATCCGTTTTATCGTCAAAAATAAGTGTCACGACAGACAAGCCAAAACGTGAGAAACTTCTCAATTCTTTTAGTCCATGTATATTACTATTTGCTTGTTCTACTGGAAAAGTGACTAACCTTTCGATATCTGTAGCACCTAATGAAGGTGCTACAGTAATAATTTGTACTTGATTATTGGTAATATCCGGTACAGCATCAATTGGTAATTTGGTTACTTCATAGGATCCATATCCTATTAGGAAAATTACAAATAGTCCAATGATTAATTTCTGTTTAACAGAAAATTCAATGATTTTATTTAACATAAAAATGGTTTTGATTAATGAAATAATTACTTGCGTAATTTTGAATTATCCGCTAAGCGTGATAAAAATTCATTAACTAATTTTTGGCGGTTGCCAGATAGCAGCTGTTACTTCCAAAATGAACGGTTCTTTCACTGCAAATTTTTGGTTTTCGGCATTCAAAAAATGCATTTGTTCCTTTAAAGTAAAATGTGGTATCTCCGGAATTATACTTACAAAGTTAGAAGTACAATGGATATTATGATGATGGAAAGGCGAATGATGGTGCTCTGGATGGTTTGTATCCGACTCATTACCGGCAGTCATTGCATGCGAAATAAATTCTCCCCAATCTTTGTCTTTGTGGTGTTGGTAATGTTCTGTTAGATCAGAAACAACATGGATATAATGAAAGATTTGCGTAGGAACAAGTGTTGCTACCAATAATATGATTAGAATAAGGCTATTTAATTTTAATCTTTTCATTTAACTCAAAGTTACTAAAAATGATGTAAAGTTGAGGTATAAAAAGGAGTAAAAATATAAAAGAAAAAGGGATGCTACTGAGTAACATCCCTAGTGGAATTTTTTAGATTAAAAATATGGGGGAGTCACGATTCACCCGAACGGGTTAGAGGTTTTCTCCCCAATGTTTAATTTCTTCTTGTGACCATAAATCTGGGAAGAAAATTCTTCTTTGGTATTTTGGGTGCATGTATTTTCTCCAATCACTACCTCCAGTTGCCTCTACGATTTCCCCTTCTGGTTGTAGGTATTTTGCCGCAGCATTATAATGCGCCATAACCCAGGTTACGTTAACAGTATAATCATAATGTCGCATCGCTTGAATTAGTGTTGAATCTTCTTGTACCTCTTTCGGTAAAGATTTGAATTTCGCATACAAGTTGGAAGTATTATATTCTTCCATTTTACGTAAAAACAACTCTTTGTACTTCTCTTCAAATAAGCGAATTAATGTTGATTTTTTTCCTGTTTTATGGTCTTTCCCTGCAGCATGCCAATATAAATGTTCGTACGCATGTTCTATCGGTGTATTTCGATCAATTGTTTCACGAAAACGATAATCAATCAAATTAATGGTATCCGTTGAAGCAAATTCAATCAAACGATATTGTGCACTTTGGAAACCACTTGCTGGAGTTAGCGTATTTCTAAATTTCAGGTATTGTTCCGTTTCCATCCCATTTTGCATGATGGAAAATGATGATGCTAACATATCGAAATAACGACTAATACGATCTAATTTTTCCGCAAAAAAAGGAGCAGTTAAATTCGTATTCTTTGTTACTTGTTCTGCTTCCCACAACATCATTTTGAACAATAACTCATTAATTTGATGATACATAACAAATACCATTTCATCTGGCAACGTAGTTCGTTGTGTTTGTAAAGCAAGTAATGCATCTGTTTGGATGTAATCCCAATAGGTAATTGGTTTTGCCCATACTAAACCCTCTAGATGTGTTTCTGGATTTTGATCGATGGCTTCGAATTTTTGTTCGATACGTGAAATGAGGTCTATGGTTGATTGTTTCATTTTGAGGATTTTGTTTTTTATTTTATAAAAAATGGGATGTTGCATTGCAACATCCGTACATTAATATTAACGGGTGAGTCACGACTCAATTCGGGTGAGTCACGACTCACCCCAACAGTGGAAGTTTTTGGAGTAATTCGTCGAGTTTTTCGATGGTCATTGAATCGTCGAGTTGATGGATTTCGATCCAATTTCGGATTTTTTCTTGTTGTTCATTTCCATATTTCAAGGCATTTTTATATTCCGTATTTGAAAAAGATACCATACTGTATAGCGGTGTGAAATCCTCCGGAAAAAGATGTGCCAAACGATGTTCAATTTTATGAATCATTTTGAATACCGGATCCGTCACTTTGTCGCGCATAACCGTATAATTTTGCAAGGATAAATCCTGCATTGCATCACAATTTGGTTTTCTTGATTTTTCATACTCTTGGAAAATCAACGGCCAATTTTCGTTATGTTGTTGCATCAATTCCCACATGATTGAACAATCTTCAAAACCACAATTCATTCCTTGTCCATAAAAAGGCACGGTAGCATGTGCAGCATCTCCCATTAAAGCCATTTTCCCATTTGTCCATGGATAACAACGAATTAATGCTAAAGCAGACAAAGGGTGATCTTCCCAACTTTCTGCAACAGAAGGTAGTAAATCATAGAAATCCGGAAAAACTTCCTTGAAAAAATCTTGCACTTTATTTCTATCCGTCAATTTATTAAAACAATATTCATGGTTATCAAAAGGCATGAATAAAGTGCAAGTAAATGAGCCATCAAAATTTGGAAGAGCGATTAACATAAAACGACCTCTTGGCCAAATATGCAAACTGTTTTTTTCTAATTTATGTGTTCCATCTGCATTTGCAGGAAGTAAGATCTCGCGGTATCCATCTTCAATGTAATTCTGACTATAGGAAAAGCGATCTAATTTTTGGAACCCATGGTATCTCACTGCTGAAAAGGCGCCATCACTTGCAAATAATAAATCCGTTTGGTGTTCTGTTTCCTCTCCTGTTCTATTATTTTTCAGTTTAAATTTCCCTGTTTTTGTATCTGCAAATACACAATCTACATCGAAGTTTAATGTTACATTTTCATTTTTGCCTGCAATCTCTAATAATTTCGCGTTTATTTCTCCACGCGAAACAGAATAGATTGCTTGGTTTTCTTGTCCATATGGTAATGTAGAAATTGTGCCATCGAGTGCATGAATTGTTCGACTGTACATAGGTATTGCAATCTCGCGTATTGCATCTCCAATTCCTACAGCGTCTAATGCTTTCCACCCTCTAAATGAGGTTGCAAGATTAATCGATTTACCTGCTGATAACGCAACATTCCGAAGGTCTGAACGACGATCATATGTTGTAACTTTATACCCTGCTTTTGCAAGATAAACAGCCCATAATGAACCTACTAGTCCTGAGCCTATAATGGTTGCTGATTTTTGATTTGACATGATTTGATACTATTATTGATGGATGATGTTTGATGATTTTAATTAGGTTGGATGATGATGGTTGGATGATGATGGTTGGATGATGATTGATGATTTTTTATTTTATAAAAAATCAGGGCGCGACACGTCATTTTTTTTTGGGGGGACGCGACACGTCACGTTTTAGGGCGCGACACGTCACGCCCGTACGTGTAAATATTGTTTTCGGGGGTTGGGATTTCCATTATCGTACCACATTTTTTACATGTACGAATTTCCTCTGAATCATATACTTTTTGTAACAGATTGGAAAGTTGACCAACTATATCTTCTAATTTAAATTCTTCGGAATATAATTTCTCATTGCATGCATCACAAAACCAGGTGCATGAATCAAATTCTACCTCTTTTCGATTTCGTTCGATGACAAGTCCTATGGTGTCTGCAAAACGTTGCGGTGAATGATACGTTTTACCTGGAAGTAAAAACATTTCACCTTCCTTAATTTCAATTATAGTACGTTTACCATCTTGAATGATAGGCAATTTCATACTTCCTTTTAATTGATAAAATAATTCTTCTCCTTCATTATAATGAAAATCTTTTCGTGCATTTGGCCCACCGATTATCATCACAATAAAATCAGAATCTTTATACAAAACAGTATTATTTACAGGTGGTTGTAATAAGTGTTTGTTATCTTCAATCCACTTATTAAGGTTAAAAGGCATTAACATAATTATGGGTTTTTATTTCAATTCCTACCTAAAAAAAGCACGATTGCTCGTGCTTTTTTGGGTGAATCGCGATTCACCCGAACGATTTGTGCTATTTAAAGGGTTCCTCTTCGTGCTTGCTCCGCCTCGATAGACTCAAATAAAGCCTTAAAGTTTCCTTTACCAAAAGAGTTTGCTCCTCTACGTTGGATGATTTCAAAAAATAACGTAGGTCTATCTTCTACAGGTTTTGTGAAGATTTGCAATAAATAACCATCTTCATCTCTATCTACCATGATACCTAAACTTTTCAAGGTTTCAATATCCTCTTGAATATCTCCTACACGTCCAAAAACGGTATCGTAATAATCACCTGGTACATGTAAAAATTCTACTCCACGTTTACGCATCTCTGAAATCGTAAAAACTATATCGTCTGTCGCTACTGCAATATGCTGACATCCAGCACCTCCGTAAAATTGAATATATTCTTCTATTTGCGATTTTTTCTTACCGTGTGCTGGTTCGTTAATTGGAAATTTTATACGACCATTACCATTTGTCATCACTTTACTCATTAAAGCAGTGTACTCTGTAGAAATATCTTTATCGTCGAAAGTAATTAAATTTGCGAATCCCATAACTTCTTCGTAGAATTTCGCCCATTTATTCATATCTCCCAAATCCACATTTCCCACCATGTGATCGATATATTTCAATCCAGTTGGTATTGGGTTGTATTCAGACTCCCATTTTTCAAAACCAGGTAAAAATAGACCATTGTAATTTTTACGTTCTACAAAAATGTGTACCGTATCTCCATACGTATGAATCCCTGCTCGAACAACCTCCCCGTCTTTATCGGATTCTACACGTGGTTCAAAGTAAGATTTAGCTCCTCTTTTGATTGTTTCTTCATACGATTTTCTTGCATCATCCACCCAAAGAGCGATCACTTTCACTCCATCTCCGTGTTGTTTGATATGTTCACCAATTTCACTTTCTGAATTTAACGGAGTGGTTAAAATCAATTTAATTTTATCTTGTCTAACTACATAGGAAGTTCTATCAGTTACACCAGTCTCTAAACCCTGGTAGGCAAAAGATTGAAATCCTAATGCTGTCTTGTAATAGTGTGCTGCTTGTTTTGCATTTCCTACGTATAATTCTACATAGTCTGTACCATTAATTGGAAGAAAATCTTGTGCTTCAGCGAAGATTTTTTCTAACCCATAGTTATAATTCTCAACGTTTTTTAAGTCTTTTGTTTCCATGTTTTTCAGTTTTTAATTTTTAATTGTGGGTGAATCGTAATCTACTCGGGTGAATCACGATTACTCGGGTGAATCACGATTACTCGGGTGAATCACGATTCACCCCTACGGTTGATTCCTTTGGGTGAATCGCAACCTACTCGGGTGAATCGCGATTCACCCCTGCGGTTGATTCTTTTGGGTGAATCGCGATTCACCCCAACATTTCTTGGTTTACCCAGGATTTATAGTAATCCTTGATTTCTAATCCCAGTGCTTCTTCCGTAATCATTACTGGCTTGAATGGATCAATCATCACTGCTAATTCATTCGTTTCCTTTTTACCGATACTTCTTTCGATAGCACCTGGATGAGGTCCGTGTGGCAATCCACCTGGATGTAACGTAATTTGTCCTTTTTGAATATCATTTCTACTCATGAAATCACCATCTACATAGTACAGTAATTCGTCTGAATCAATATTGCTGTGGTGGTAAGGTGCAGGAATTGCGTCTGGATGATAATCGTACATACGAGGTACAAACGAACAGATTACGAAGTTGTTACCTTCAAATGTTTGGTGGATTGGCGGTGGCATGTGGATACGCCCTGTGATTGGTTCAAAATTAAAAATCGAGAACGCATACGGGTAATGGTATCCATCCCAACCAGCGACATCAAATGGATGCGTGGCATACGTATATGGATAAATATTTCCTTGTTTTTTAATATTCACTAAGAACTCCCCTTTTGTATCAAACGTATCCAACGCTTGTGGCGTTTTTATATCACGCTCACAAAATGGTGAATGTTCTAATAATTGTCCATATTGATTACGGTATCTTTTAGGTGTTGTAATCGGACTAAAAGACTCAACAATTAATAATTTATTTTCTTCTGTAGCGAAGTCTAATTGATATACGGTGCCTCTTGGAATTATTAAATAATCCCCATATTCAAACTCAATTTTACCATACATTGTTTTCAATGTACCTTTACCAACGTGAATGAAAATCATTTCATCTGCGTCTGCATTTTTAAAAAAATAAGGCGTAGAATTTTTCGGGGCAGCTAAACCAATATGCATATCATTATTTACAAAAAGTGTTTTACGACTTTTAATATAATCTGCTTCCGGTTTTAACTGAAAACCTGCAAAACTCAAACATTTTAAATTTTCAGATACTGCTATTTTTGGTTTTACAGAGTATGCCTCCCCCATTTCTTTCACCATTGTAGGCGGATGTAAATGATATACTAATGAAGACATTCCTGCAAACCCTTCTGTACCTACTAATTCTTCGTGGTATAAATTCCCGTTAGATTGTCTAGAAACGACGTGTCTCTTTGTAGGAATTGTACCGTGTTTTTGATAGAATGGCATATTGTTGGGTTTTATAATTAACTGAAGCAAAGTAATGAAGATTCAAAAGCACGATGAATGATGCTACTCACAGAAAAACATGATTATTGTCATTATATTGGTAGCCCTTCGACATGCCCAGGGTGAAATTGTAGTTTAACAGATTAGAGATTAGAAGCCATTCGACAGGCTTAGGATGAAATTTAAGATTGTTGAATTGATTCGAACTTAGAGGTTGGGGGGGTATTATTTTTTCAGGAAGTGTTTTGGCTTTTTATATCTTTACACCATATTTATAATCAATGTCGATGAAAACTATCCTGATTTGTATTGCATTAATTTGCACAAATATACTTTATGCACAGACCCAAGGGGTTGCTTACACAGCAGTTGGAAAAGGAGTTGCAACGACCTTTTTGACCGATTACCAGTGTTTAGGAGTTAACACTTCTGCATTAGGCTGGGGAACTGGTTATGAGAAGAAAAAGTTCACCATGGGATCCAGTGAATTTGGCTTTGGAATATCTTCAGACGCTTTGTCCCAACAACGTTTAAAAAATTTTTCAAGCGCAATTTATAAATCCATAATAGGTGATACTGCAAGTCCTTTTAACTGGAAAGATCAACAAGCAGCCATCTCCGAATATGCCCAGGCAGGAGTTTCTATTTTCGGGGATTATAACTGGGGTGGATTCGCATTTCAAGGGAAAATATTTGGAGGAATTGCTTTTAATGTACGTGAAAATTATCAGTGGTATTCTAAATTGAGTACAAATGCTACAGACTTAATAATCAACGGTAAAATCTCTAATCTTTTTGATTCTTTAGATGTGAAAATAGGTGGCATTACAACTAGAATACCGAATTCTACTTCTATATCCTCCGATTCCTTACAAGCTGTAGTAAGTGGTACAATGGCAATTCCACTGCATTTAAGCGAACTACTCCATGGTTCTTCCATCAAAATGGTTTGGAATCGTTCCTATAATTTAGGGTACGGCAGAAAAATAGTTGGAATTGACAGTGTATTTAATTTATATGCTGGTGTTGGTGGAAGAATTATTAAGTCCATGGCAATGTTCGACTTAGACGCAACAGGAACTGGAATTGATTTACATTCTTCCTTATCTTCCATTTTTAATATTAATTATCAAGCGGTAGTTTCCGCAGTAAATACGGTTAAAAATTATAATGGAGGAATTCCGCCTGCAGTAGGATCTGGATACGGACTCGATTTTTCGGTAAGTGCTATTTTCTGGAATAAATTAAAAGTAGCACTTGCAGTAAACAACCTAGGTTCGGTTACCTACGACAGAAATGTTTACCGCGTGAAAGATTCCTTAATCGGTACCATTGGAATTAATAGTTTAAACGATTATAATTTAACAAAAGCAGTCAATCAATTACTTACAAAAGGTGGATTATTAACGCTACAAGGACAAGAGAAATACACATTAAACAACGCAGCAACCTTTCGTTTTGGCTCAAGTTTTCATTGGAGAAAAATCTTAGGTATTGGGTTTGATTTAGTGGCCCCTTTTAATTCTGACAATCCAGGGAACATCAAAAATACGGTGATTTCTTTCGGTGGTGATCTACGTATATTAAAATGGCTACAATTAAGTTGTGGATACTTTGGAGGTGGAATTTACAAAAATAATATGCCTGTCGGAATCAACTTCATTTTACGAAATGGCGGTTATGAATTTGGTGTATCCTCTCGTGATGCTCTATCGTTCTTCCAAAAAGACGCACATAGTTTATCGTTTGCGATGGGATTTGCAAGGGTACGATTTTAAAGATTTCAAATTGACAGATTGCAGATTGACAAGTTGCAAATTGGGATATTAGCAGCCCTTCGACAAGCTTAGGGTGAAATTACAGAGAAGTTACAGATTGGTAGATTGCAGATTACAAATTGCAGATTCTTGGTAATCACTTGCTATTTCGAGCGGGCCTCTTTAAAATATTTGTAAGGCACCCATAACATACCAAAACATTCGCCTTCCTCTTTTCCTAGGTGCTTGTGATGCATTTTGTGTCCTCTACGTATCGCTCTAAAATACAATTGATTCGCATTACGAAAAATTTTAAACCGTTGGTGAATAAATATATCGTGAACAAAAAAATAGGCTGCTCCATAAATTGTAATTCCTAAGCCTATCCAAAAAGCCCAATTGTAGTCATGTTGACCGCCAATAATTAAACCAAGCATTCCGGGTACGGCGAAAATAACAAAGAAGTAATCATTTTTCTCAAAGAAACTAGTTACCTCTTTTTTATGATGATCGCTATGTAGATTCCATAAAAAACCATGCATAACATACCTGTGTGTTAACCACGCAACGCCTTCCATTCCAAAAAAGGTAATAACAACAATCAATACATTAAGATACAAATTATTCATAATCAATAGTTTTCAATTATTTTTTTCTCTGTAGCGGATAAAACATCTGCTTTTTCTAAGAATGCTTTTATCAAATTTTTCAATTCTATATCTTCCAAAGACTTAAACTGCTGCAGTACAAAATTTTTATCTTTAGGTATGTCCTCCGAATACCCTAAAAAAGATGGAGATTTGGATTGCATAGCTAAACGCAAAAAGCGAATTTCGACATTCTGGGGTTCTTTACTTACCGATTTTTGTAACAAGGTTTTACCTTTAGAAAATGAGTTCCATTTATCCAAGGGATTAATCGCATATTTAGCATTCATCATCCATCCACATGCTTTATAAGCAGCTAAAGTAGGATTGTTGTGTTCATTATAATTTTTTAAACCATACATCAAGGAAGCACACGATTGTGGGTTGAAAGCAGCTGTTTTAAAGAATGTTCTTGCTTCCGAAACAGTATCAACGCTCGTAGCACTAACAAAGAAAAATGGAAGTAAAAAAAACAGGATAAATTTCATTACAACATATTCGTTTTGAACTGTAACATACTTTTAAACATTAATGCTATTTTCTCTCCGTTACTTACGCGAATACGCTCTACCAATACACGATCCACCGAAACACGCTTGATTTTTTTGAATAAGGTCAAGTAATATACGTATGCCAAATATACACCACCTTTAGAAGAAACAGGTAATTTTTTTATTCCAATCAAGGCTTCTTTAAAATCTAACGCAATTTCTTGTTCGATCTCTCTTTTTGCTTGCAGCGTAAATTCCGTCATATCTACATTTGGAAAATACGTTCTTCCCAATGTTTGGTAATCGTCTTTCAAATCTCGTAGGAAGTTGATTTTTTGAAAAGCCGCACCCAACTTCATGGCGTATGGTTTCAATTCGTCGTATTTCTCTTGGTTTCCGTTTAAGAAAACTTTCAAACACATTAGACCAACCACTTCTGCAGAACCTAAAATGTATTTTTCATAATTTTCTTTCACATAGAACTGTTTTTCTAAATCCATTTCCATACTATCTAGGAAAACATTCACCAATTCAATATCAATATTATACTGATGTACAATTTGTTGAAATGAATTTAAAATTGGATTTAAGGAAATACGTTGTTCCAGTGCTTCATATAAATCTGCACGAAACTTATCTAATAAATATTTTTTATCGTAGCCATCGAAACTATCTACAATTTCATCCGCAAAACGAACAAAACCATAAACGGCGTATATTGGGTTTCGTAAAGGGTTTTTCAAGAAAAGAATTCCCAACGAAAAACTAGTACTGTATCGCTTGGTAGTCAATTTACTACACATCACTGACACCTCATCAAATAGTGCTTTCATCGTTTTAAGGTATTAATTGTTTTATTAATTCATTTGCTGCTATTTTCCCAGAAATCAACGAAGGTGGAACTCCAGGTCCTGGAACAGTTAACTGTCCGGTATAGAACAAATTATTAATTTTTTTATTTCTAATTTTCGGTTTAAAAATTGCTGTTTGTCCTAAGGTATTGGCTAAACCATACGCATTACCTTTGTAGGAATTGTAATCTGAAACAAAATCATTGACACAGTAACTACGTTTGTAATCAATGAAATCCATGATTTTTTCTCCTGTTTGTTTTTCTAAACGTTGCATCATCTGTTGAAAATACTTTTCACGTAATTCTTCAGAATCTGTCAACCCAGGTGCTAAAGGCATCAATAAAAATAAATTCTCATGACCTTCGGGTGCTACAGATGAATCTGTTTTCGAAGGACAACAAGCATAAAATAAAGGTTTAGATGGCCACATTGGATTTTTATAGATTTCTTTCGCATGTTGCGTCAGGTCCTCATCAAAGAAAAGTGTATGGTGTTCTAAATTTGAAATACGCTTATTTACACCAAGATAGTAAATTAAAGAAGACGGTGCAAATGTTTTTTTACCCCAATACGCTTCTGCGTAGTTTCTATATTTTTCTGGGAGTAATTTACTTTCTACATGATGGTAATCTGCCCCTGCAATTACGGCATCAAAATCTATTTTTTGGTCTTGGATAGTAAGGGAAGTAGCTAATCCATTTTCGACGTTAATATGTTGGACAGCAGAATTAACATGAAATTTAACACCTAATTGTTCCGCTACTTGCACCATACCATCTATTACTTTTCCAAAACCACCCATCGGATACCACGTACCCAATTTTAGTCCTGCAAAATTCATTAAACTATATAAAGCCGGAGTATCTTGTGGCATTGCTCCTAAAAACAACACTGGAAATTCCATCAACGTAATCAGTTTCGGATTGGTAAAATATTTTCGAACATGTTTACTAAATGAAGAAAATACTTGTAGACGAAGTACACCTTTCATGACATCTGGTGTCATAAATTCTGTAATAGAATTTGCTGGTTTGTAGATAAGTTCATCTACCCCAACTTTATACTTAAACTCCGCTTCTTCTAAAAACTTAATCAATTTCAACTTGCTCCCTGGTTCGATGGATTCAAACAAGGCGCATAATTCCTCGAAATTTTCCGGAACATGCATCGTATCTTTTTCTCCAAAAACGACATCAAACGAAGGGTTAAGTAATTTTAATTCATATAAATCCGACACATTTACACCGAAATCTCGAAAATATCGTTCAAAGATATCTGGCATCCAATACCAACTTGGCCCCATGTCAAATAGATACCCATTCTCCGTAGTAAATGAACGTGCTCTACCTCCGAGTGTAGTATTTTTTTCAAATACATGTACCTCGTTTCCTGCTTTCGCTAGGTATGAAGCGGTACTTATTCCAGCAAAACCGGATCCTATGATTGCTATTTTAGCCATGTTGTTCTAATTCATTAAGGTTTGTCAACCAAGTACACGTTAATTTATCCGACAAATATTTTTTTGTCTGTTCATTGGTTGCGATGTGCAATGACACGTTGTGATCTTCCATCATTTTAGCATATTCGCTAATATCTTCCGCAGATGGTGTATGTACCAAAAAAGTTAAGGCATCGGAAACATACAAATCTTCTAAGGTAGTGTTTAAAGCATGAAGTGGAACATTACTTCCTAAATAATACACTTTATTACCGGTACTTTTAAGTATGTAGTTTGCAATTAATAAACCTAGTTCGTGAAATTCGTTTTCTGGAAGAAATAATAACCAAGTTCTATCGGAAGTAATAATGGTATTTTCAATTTGTTCAACTGCGGTAAAAACTTTCTGTTTTATCAAACTGGACATAAAATGCTCTTGTGTTACCAACATAGAATCTTGTGTCCACATGTAACCAACCCGAACCAACAATGGATAAATAATATCTCCATACGTTAATTTCAATCCTTTTTCTGCAATCGCTGCGTTGAAAATAGTTGAAAAGGACTGTTCATTATACGCTGTTGCTGCAGCAATTAATTGGGTGATGTAAAATTCATTCACCGGATTTTCATCTTGCTTGGAAAGTAAATGTTCTTGCACCAACTCACCCAATGCTTCATCCGAAAGAATACAAAGTTTAGAAGGTTTGTATTTATATTCCATCAAACTGGAAATATTTAAAAGTCTACGCAATTGGTTGTTATCGTAGTATCTCGTATTTCCTTCTGAACGACTTGGCTGTAAGGCATTATAACGCTGTTCCCAAATACGTATTGTATGTGCTTTGATGCCGGAAAACTGTTCCAATTGGGCTATGGTAAAAACTTTCATGTTTTTGTTTAGATATAAGCAAATATAGTTCAACAAAAACGTATTTCATCTATTTTGTTTAATTATTTTATGTAAAACTTAAACAAAAATTCACAAAGGCAGGTGAAAAAAATATAAAATAATGAAATACAACAACTTAACATAAACAACAGTTAATAAGATTCAACTGAAATTAAAAAACACACAACTTTCACCTCTCATAATTCATTCTCTACAAGGAAAAATAATACAACTAACCTTAATATTTACATTTCTAGATATTACTGATATTTGAGATTATATGTAACTGAATCAATAATTTTTGCTTTCTTTTGTAGTATGGAAAACAACAATACAGTTCGACTAAATAAGTTCATTGCTGAGAGTGGTATTTGTTCTCGAAGAGAGGCAGATAAATACATTGAAAAAGGAACGGTGTATATCAACAATCGCAAGGCTGTAGTTGGAGATGTTGTTAAACCAAGGGATCGAGTAACCGTAAATGGTCAACGCTTGGAACCGCTTTCTATGGAAGATCGCGTATACATTGCATTCAACAAACCGGTTGGTGTAACGTGTACTACGGAAGACGATGTTCGAGGCAATATCGTAGACTACGTCAATCATTCATCGAGAGTATTTAATATTGGTCGCTTAGACAAAGATTCCCAAGGATTAATTTTCTTGACCAATGATGGAGATATCGTCAATAAAATTCTTCGTGCAGAAAATGCGCATGAGAAAGAATATTTAGTGACGGTGGACAAACCAATAACCGAAAAGTTTATTACCTCCATGGCGACTGGTGTTCCGATTTTAGGACAAGTAACGCGAAAATGTAAGGTCACCCAAGAAAGCACACTGGTTTTTAGAATTACCCTGATTCAAGGCTTAAACCGTCAAATTCGTCGTATGTGCGAATACTTCGGATATGAAGTGCGCAAATTGGAACGTACGCGTATCATGAATGTTTCCATTACGGGTATTCCATTAGGAGAATGGCGTGATTTAACCGAAAGCGAATTAAACCATATTTTTTCCATGATTGAGAAATCAACTTCGGAAAGTAATAAATCCAAAATTAAACCGAAAGCAAAACCTGTTGCGGCAAAAGAACCAACATATAAAGCAAAAAAAAGCGGAAATAAACCAAGTTTATTTGGAAAAGGACCGAAAAAAGTGACGAGCGACGGGCGACGGGCGACGGGAGGAGGAAAAAAACGTGTTGGAAAACCGAAGAAGTGAGGGGTTATTCATCCTCGTCTTCTCCCTCTGCTTCCTTATTAATAAGCGATGGTGTATCTCCTCTTCCAACTTGTTCAGTACGTATTTCTGTATGTCTAATTTCTCCACCAGAAGTACCAACCAATTTGCCGTATACGATAACAATGAAAGATACTGCTAAGACAGCCCATTGTGCATACTTTAAAACCCCTTTTTGTTTCCAATCAGCATAAAATGTCACCAATAATAACGGAAGTAAGATCGACACAAAATTAACCATTTGTTCTGCTAACTCTTCGTGTTTTTCAATCAAACCTTCGCTTACACCTGGCAGATTTTCGACTACTTCCTCTGCTCCTTCCCCAGTATTAAAACTCGGATACACAAAGACTGCCGCAAAAAATAAAGTTATATTTCCGATGCGTTTTGTCAAAGCCGATTTGAAAACAAAACCACTAACTAAAATTATAAAACCTACGATTATTCCAATAATTGGTAGGTGATTAAGCAACATATGTACATGTGCAGCATTCATAATTTCTACATTTTAAAGTTCTATCAAATATATGCAATGGGAATGAACAAAAACATGAGAAAGGTCAGTATATTGCTTCTTTTATTTTAATTCGGAGGTAGCAATTGAAAAAGTATATTCGTTGGTATTATTAATTATTATTCTTTTCCAATTAGAATAATTATTTATCTCTTTTTTGACTCCAATTTTTGTAAGTGTATCAAATGTCAACTTAATCGAATTACCAAAATAATTTAATTGATCATCTTTTAATTCACCTCTCATTCTATCTTTATTAATTACTTCTGAAGTGTGCGCAAGAATTGTCTTCCAATTATAACTTATCAATTTTGAAGAAATCGAATCATTTTTATACGTACTATTTACACTTACAAACAAAGTAGAGTCTGAATTGTTTTCAAGTGTGTAATTATTTGTGTACATCGGATCACAGGAAATAGTAAGAATTGAAATAAATATTCCTATTGAAAGAATTAATATAAACTTTTTGATATTTCTCATTTTTTCTTTATTTAATTATAACTTCTTAAATTTTAGTTATCGTTCATCACTCTTCACTTCGGTTCCTGAGCCGCGTTTACCTTGAGCCTGTCGAAAGGAAGGATCGTCACTCGTCACTTCGGTCCTTGAGCCTGTCGAAAGGAAGGACCGTCACTCTTCACATTCATCACTCGTCACTTCGGTTCCTGAGCCTGTCGAAGGACCGTTTCCCTCAATTCATTCAATATCAACGCTGTCGCACCCCAAATTTGTTTATCTCGAATAGCGAAACAAGGAACTTTCATTTTCACTAATTTGTTTTCCGTTTCTACTTTCATTTCGCTAATTACATCTTGCGCGAGTAATTCATCGAGTGAAATCGTAAAAACAGCGGCCACCTCTCGTTCTTGCTGCACAAATGCAGGAACTTCTGGATAATAAAAAACATGCGGCTCGACTAAAAATCCACTTACTGGAATATACACTTGTGACAATTTTCCTAAATATTCCGCACTCGAAATATCCACGCCTACTTCTTCCAAACATTCACGTTTAGCAGTAGTTATTAAATCGATATCTTCTTTATCTTTTTTTCCACCTGGAAAACTTATTTGACCACTGTGCTTTCCGTCGTATTCTGTTCGTTGAATCAAAATACAATGCACTATTTTCTCCACTTCAAATAATACTACTGCAACAGCAGATTCTTTGTATTCCGTAAGATTTTGAATCACTGCACTTGTCACAGGGCGATGCAAGGGCGACATAGGTAAATGTGCTCGTTCTCCTGGGAGATTGTGCTTTAAGGTATGGGCTAATTGTGATAAAAAGTGCATAGTTAAAGATAATTAAAAAAATAAATCGGGCAGACTAACCAATAAGAAATTAAGTAAGAAAAAAATGTCTAAAACCGAAGTACATTAAGTGAACTTTGGTCATTATTCATTTATATATTATTCCGATATATTTCTCAAATCCCTCAATATTAACCCTTCCCTTACTGTTCTAAATGTCTTAATGGTAAAAAAACACTAATTTTATCAAAAAAAATAAATGAAACTTTTTATTTATCTATCCCTATCTATCTGCTTATTTACCGCATGTAAAAAATCAGATAAACTTCCACCAATCGACAATGCAATCGATTTAGATGGAACAACAATTAACGATTCAAGTCTTACATACCCTGAAAAGTTTTTACTCTCCGTTGCAAATCTGAATCCTTCTGTACAAGACAAATCTAAACCTGTATTTATTGCCGTACACGGATTTACAGCTTCTACATTTGAATGGTTAGAATTTAAAAACTTCGTAAAAGGAAATGGGAAAGCCTTAATTTCAGTTGTTTTATTAGGAGGTCACGGACGCGATTACAGCGATTTTAAAAATGCAACCTGGGAAGATTGGCAAGCACCAATTATCACGGAATATAATGCTTTACGCGCGCTGGGGTACACTAATATCTCTTTTATTGGATCCTCCACCGGTTGTCCATTACTTCTAGAAGCAATTAGTGCAAAAAAATTAAATACGGATGTACTAAAAAAGGTGTTTTTTATTGATCCTATTATCGTTCCCTCGAACAAAACGTTAGCATTAATTTCGGCAGTTGGACCAGCCTTAGGATATAGTGCATCTACCATGGAACAAGGAGAAAATGGCTACTGGTATAAATATAGGCCTTACCAAGCATTGGAACAATTAAATACGATTACACAAGTATTGCGTAAAAAACTAGAGAACGGAATAACTTTACCGGATAATATTTCTTTAACCATTTACAAAGCAAAAAAAGATGGTTCTGCCGACCCTATTGGAGCCGCCTTGCTCTACCGTGGAATAACAAACAAGGAAAAACTAAAGGTGAAAATTATAAATTCAGAGTTACACGTGTTTACCAGACTTAAAGGGCGAAATGTAATCACGGCAGAGGACATAGAGCTACAAAACAACCTATTTAACGAAATCCTTTCTACACTATGAAAAAGGGAATAACTATACTATGTGTTTTATTTTCCATAGTTACACATGCACAAGACTCCATAAAACCAAGCGTCGAACTTGGAATTCGTAGTCAAAAATACACTGGTTTTTATACCGAAAATGGATTTACAGCAGAATTTCATTTAGCAAAACTAGTAGGTAAATTACCTTTAAATGCAGGTGTTAACATGACTTTTTCTAGTTTAGGAACTGCTTTTCAATCAAATGCACTACCTATAAATCATTACGACGCATTTTTCGCCTATTACTTTCGTTCTGGCAAAAAACTTGCTCCTACTCTCAGAATAAATCTAGGATACGAACAAACAAAACTGGGAGAGTATTTTAAATCACTTGGATATCAAAACCATGCATTTGTAATGGGCTTGGAAGGAGGCGTAAGTTACAAACTTCCCTATAATTTACGTGCAATAGCAACTGGTGGATATAACTTTTTAGTTGTACATAATACTGCTAGTTTAGGATCTAGTGTGTACCCAGTATTTGGACAAATTTCGTTGGTGTACCGTATAAGATAATCAACGTCGAATATACCCCGCCTCCCCTTTTTGAATACGATCAAAAATCCAATCGTAATTATATGGCATGTGGCTATCGACAAAATTTTTCTTCGGCCAAGTTTTAGGTATAAATGCCCTTCCATGTGTTGCGTCAAAATAGAGTCCTTTCACTTGACACTGAGGCGCTATCCCATCTTGCTCCCAAATTGGATCTGGATTTGCTTGGTCGAGATTACTACCGTACTGCCATACTTGATGAAATTGCGTCCAATCAGCACCATCCTGACAACCATTCTCTGGCGAAAGAATATAGATATTTCCAAAAACAACTTTTTCTTTTAGTACTTCAATCATCCCTAAAGCATACGCATATCCCATACTATGACATACAATATCTATCGTATCTTTATCGTGTTTATGTAACTTCATGAACAGTGCTTTACCTCCGATTCTTCCCTTTTCTTTTCTGTAATTAAAACCTTCCGGATTTGGATCTATATTCAAGCGTTGATACCTTTTCAAGGAGTCTTTTCTAGAAATAAAATGGCTGGACAAATAATAACTTTTCACAAAGCGAATTGTATTCCGGTGATTGGAAGTTTTCACACTTAAACTACCATCTAAATAATAACTTTCATTTGGTTTTAAGGTATCTATAAATCGGTCGTCTAACTTAAACCAATAATGGTAACGATCTTTGGATGTCACCAAATTATCACTTTCATTTTCTTCCCGTTCATATCCGCGATACCCATTAATAAAAAGTAACACCCGTTTCGGTAAAACATGCGCTGTATCTCCAACAACCGAAATTGATTGTACCTGTTGCATCCATCGACCATTCCGTTTCACAAATGCAAGTTGGATAGGATTTTCTACCACTTTTCGTGCTAAGCGCAATTTCTTTTTCACTCCTAATACAGTATCATTCCATGTTATTACAGACTTTTTAACGCTTGTTTTTGGGGTACTTACAAATGCAAAAACGTTAGAAGTCAATTCAGCTACCGAAATTTTATCCGCATGCTTCATCTGTAAAATCGAAACGGAATAATTATGCTGGAAAATCACGTCCTTGGAACCTTCTAACACCTTACCCATCGTATCTTCCTCCCACACGCTAAAACACACTAATCCAGTTACTTCCCCAATCTTTTTCGGATGAAATTGCGCGAAAGTAAAAAATGGTAAAAAGAATAATAAAAGGAAAATACGCATTCGAACTATTTGCTATAAAAGTAAATAAATGTTTTCAGTTTTTTTAGAAACGTGAAAACATGACATATATCATCTTTTCATCTAATTCGAGTCAGTTACTAAATTTTACATCTTCCCTTACTTTGCATCATGGGAATCATATACATAATGCTCGTTGTAAGTTTGGTAGTAGCACTATTTTTTTTAGTGTCATTCTTATGGGCAATAAAAACAGGACAATACGAAGACGATTACACACCTTCCGTGCGAATCTTATTCGAAGATGAGTTAATAAATAATAACCAAAACACAAGCAACAATGGAAGTACAAAAGTTTAGTTACGACAATAAGATCGTAAAGAATTTTGCCTACGCAACCATCATCTGGGGTATCACCGGAATGGTAGTAGGGTTAATCGTGGCGCTACAACTAGCGTTCCCCGAATTTTTCAACGATTACCTAGGATTTAGTTTTCTATCCTTCGGACGCCTTAGACCATTGCATACCAATGCAGTGATTTTCGCATTTGTTGGAAATGGAATTTTTACAGGGGTTTACTATTCACTGCAACGTTTACTAAAAACACGTATGTGGAGTGATAAATTAAGTAACATCAACTTCTGGGGTTGGCAGTTTATCATTTTATGTGCGGTTGCAACACTACCATTCGGTATTACTTCTGGAAAAGAATATGCAGAGTTAGAATGGTGGATTGATATCCTAATCGCTGTTTTATGGGTAGTATTTGGTTTCAATATGTTTGCAACGATTGTTGTAAGACGTGTAAAACACTTATATGTAGCAATTTGGTTCTTCATCGCTACGTTCGTAACCGTTGCTATCTTACACATTTTCAACTCTTTTGAATTACCTGTGTCTTTCTTTAAAAGTTACTCTTGGTATGCAGGTGTACAAGATGCTTTAGTACAATGGTGGTATGGACACAATGCGGTTGCATTCTTCTTAACAACACCTTACCTCGGTTTGATGTACTACTTCGTTCCAAAAGCAGCAAACAGACCAGTGTATTCTTACAGACTTTCTATCATCCACTTCTGGGCATTAATTTTCATCTACATTTGGGCTGGACCACACCATTTATTGTACTCTGCACTTCCTGATTGGGCACAAAGTTTAGGTGTAGTTTTCTCTGTCATGTTAATCGCACCATCTTGGGGTGGTATGTTAAATGGTTTACTGACCTTACGTGGTGCTTGGGATCGCGTTCGTGACGATGTCATGTTGAAATTCATGGTGGTTGCCCTAACTTGTTATGGTATGGCTACGTTTGAAGGTCCTTTATTATCCTTGAAAAATGTAAACGTAATCTCTCACTTTACCGATTGGACCATTGCACACGTGCATGTTGGCGGTTTAGGTTGGAACGGGATGTTTACATTCGGTATGCTATACTGGTTATTCCCAAAAATCTTTAAAACGGAATTATATTCTAAAAAATTAGCAAACCAACATTTCTGGATTGCAACTTTAGGGATTATTTTATATGCAATTCCAATGTATTATGCAGGATTTGCACAAGGTCAAATGTGGCAACAATTTAATCCAGATGGTACATTAACTTACCAAGATTTCTTGGAAACGGTTCAAATCATCAAACCTTTCTACATCTTACGTTCTATTGGTGGATTGTTATTCATCGTAGGGGCTGTAATGATGGCTTTCAACTTAGTAAAAACTGCAAAATCAGGAAATTTGGTGGAAAACGAAGAGGCAGAAGCAACAGTTACGAAAGACTTGAAATTAGCGCCTGTAAAAGGAGAATACTGGCACCGTAAAATTGAGCGTAAACCTTTCCAAATGATGTTATTAGCAATCTTATTGGTTTCTATTGGTGGACTAGTTCAAATTATACCTACGATGATTGTAAAAAGCAACATTCCTACCATTGCAAGTGTGAAACCATACACACCACTTGAATTAGAAGGTCGCGACTTATACATCCGGGAAGGTTGTTACAATTGTCACTCGCAACTTATTCGTCCTTTGCGTTTCGAAACAGCACGTTTTGGAGAATACTCAAAAGCAGGGGAATTTGTTTACGACCACCCATTCCAATGGGGTTCCAAACGTACTGGTCCGGATTTAGCACGTGAAGGTGGAAACATTAAAATCAAAAAATCTAACTTCTGGCACTACCAACACATGATTCGTCCAAAAGATGTATCCAAAGGTTCGATCATGCCTGCCTATGTTTGGTTGAAAGACAATGATTTAACAACGGATTTAATTGCTAAAAAAATCAATGCAATGCGCACACTTGGTGTACCTTATGCAAAAGGATACGAAAACGTTGCACTGAAAGATCTTCAAAAACAAGCAAATGAAATCGCTACAGATATCATCAATAACCAACCTGCGCAAATTTTGAAAACAGTCAATGTTAAAGCAGAAATTGCAAAATTGGAGAAAAAAGAAATCGTTGCATTGATCGCATACTTACAACGCTTAGGAAAAGATGCAATGTCTACGACTACAGTTACAAACTTTAAATAAGAAAAACAATGTTACGATTCATAAAACATAATTTAACGAGTATCGATGGGGTTTCCATCTACCCCATCATCTCTCTACTCATTTTCTTTCTCTTTTTTGCTTTTATGCTTACTTACGTGATTCGTATGAAGAAAAAAGAAGTAAATGAATTGAGCAACATCCCTTTTGAAACAAATGCAGAGGGAGAAATTCAAAATGAAGTAGGATTTTAAAAGATAGAACGATGAAAAAGTTATTCAAACAGGCCATAGCGCTTTTTTCTTTTACTATGTTCATAGTATCAGCAAATGCCCAAGACGGTCAAGCGCTTTTCAAAGCAAAATGTAATACCTGTCACTTACTTGACAAGGCTTCTACAGGACCAATGTTAAAAGGAGTGAAACAAAAATGGACCGATGCTGGTGAAGGAGATCTATTAATCGATTGGGTGACCAACTCAACGGGATTAATTGCTTCTGGTAAAAGTAAAATGGCGGAAGCAATCAAAGGATTCAGTCCAATGGAAATGCCAGGACAACAAGTAAGTAAAGAGGAATTAGACGCGATACTAACGTTTGTAGATAATCCTCCAGTCGCTGCAGCTCCAACAGAGACAGCAACTGGAACTTCCGAAGTGGCAACTGAAATTGTGTATAAACCAAATTATAAAGAAAACTTAAACACTTTTTATTGGTTACTCGTTTCTATTGTAATTATGCTAATCGTCATCTTTATTTTATCTTCTTCCATTATCAATTTGGTTAAATCAGATTATTTCACCAATAAAATAGCGGAAAAGAAAAACAAAGAAAATGGAACGATCTTCAAAGCATTAATCCTAATTCTTACGTTTGGGTTAATGGCTACGGGAAATACAATGCTTGCCATGTCTATCCCTGAACCATCTACTGATCCTCAACCATGGATCCTTGTAGAAAATGCAGATATTTATTTTCTAATCACAATTAATGTCGTATTGTTACTAGTAATTATCTATTTGCAATCGCAATTCAAACGTCTTTTAGCACTTGTTTATGAACGTAAACGTAAAGAAAAAGAGGTAAAAGCATTAAAAAAATTAAATCAAGTACTTACAGATGTTGTTCCTATCGAAGAAGAACATACGATCTTAATGCACCACGAATACGATGGAATTCGCGAATTGGATAATAACCTTCCACCATGGTGGGTTTGGGGATTCGGAATTACGATACTTACCGCAGTAATTTACCTATTCAATTACCACGTATTTAATACAGGTGATTTACAGTACCAAGCATACGAAAAAGAAATCAAAAAAGCAGATGCAGAAGTAAAAGCATACTTATCCAAAATGGCTATGAATGTGGATGAATCGAATGTTACTTTGATGAAAGATGCTGGCGATTTAAGCAAAGGAAAAGCATTGTTTGAAACAAACTGTGTTACTTGCCATAACCCGAAAGGAGAAGGTAATATCGGTCCAAACTTAACGGATAAAAATTGGATATACGGATTTGACATTAAAGATGTATTTAAAACCGTGAAAAATGGTACTCCTAACGGTATGCCTGAACACAATTCTAAATTCAATCCAGTACAATTACAACAAGTAGCTTCTTTTGTATTGTCTTTACCAGATGCGAAAGGAAAAGCACCACAAGGAGAAATAATGGAGTGATGAAGCAACGAGTAACGGAGTGACGAAATGAAACGTCACTTCGCATCTCGTCTCTCGTAACTCGTAACTCGTAACTCAAATGGAAGATGCAGAAGGAACATACAGAGATTCAGTGGCAACCATTGATGAAAAAGGAAAACGAATTTGGGTTTTCCCGAAAAGACCTAAAGGGAAATTTTATAATTATAGAAAGATAACGAGTTATTTATTATTACTCGTATTATTTACCCTGCCTCACATCAAACTCAATGGAGAACCATTTTTCTTACTCAATGTTTTAGAGCGAAAATTCATTCTTTTTGGTAAAATTTTCTGGCCACAAGACTTTTATCTTTTTGCAATTGCAACCATACTAGGAGTTGTAGGCATCATATTATTCACCATCATTTATGGTAGAATTTTCTGTGGATGGGTATGTCCACAAACCATTTTCATGGAGATGATTTTTAGACGCATCGAATATTGGATTGAAGGCGATTATACCCACCAACGAAAATTAGCCGCAGCACCTTGGACACGCGAAAAAATAGTTAAACGCACCTTAAAACATGCTATTTTTTGGGGTATCTCTTTTCTAATTGCGAATACGTTTCTTGCCTATATTATCAGCGCAGATACGCTTTGGAATATTCAAACTGGAAAATTCTCCGAACATGTAGGTGGATTTATCGGAATTGCAGTATTTACTACGGTATTTTATTTTGTTTTCTCCAGATTAAGAGAACAAGTATGTACAACCATTTGTCCGTATGGTAGACTCCAAGGGGTACTTCTTGACCCAAATACGATGGTAGTTGCTTACGACCATAAACGCGGGGAAGACCGAGCAAAAATAAAAAAAGGAGAAGACCGAAAAGTTGCTGGTAAAGGAGATTGTATCGATTGTAAATTATGTGTCCATGTATGCCCTACTGGTATCGATATTCGAAATGGTACACAATTAGAATGTGTCAATTGTACTGCCTGCATCGACGAATGCGACACCATCATGGAAAGCGTAGGACAACCAAAGGGATTGATTCGTTTTGTTTCTGAAAATGGGATCAAAAATGGAACCCGCTTTGAATGGACAAAACGAGTGAAAGCATATACAGCATTATTAGTACTAATTTTAGGTGTTTTTGTTTCCTTGTTACTCACTCGAAAAGATTTTCAAGCAACTATTTTCAGACAACGTGGAACTACATACCAAACAAATAATTCTGGCTATATCAGCAATATTTTTGAAATGAACCTTTCCAATAAAACACGGAAAAATTATAAAATCAATTTAAAATTAGACGACAACATCGGTAAAATAGAGTTAGTGGTACATAATCTTCACTTAAAAAAAGAAGCACATTTAAAAGATCGATTTATTGTCAAATACCCGTATGGGGCAATGGAAAACGGAAAAAAAATAAGTACAATTATTATCTTAGGAAACGGGAAAGAAATTCAACGCGTCAAAGTGAAATTTCTAGGACCATTAATGTAGAATATTCATCCTCCCTCCTTGAGGAGGGATTGAGGGAGGTGATAAATTGGTCACCCTCCTTAATCCTCACAGCTCTATCGTTCGTTCTTCGAAAGTAGAACTTTCTCTTCTCAAGGGAGGAAAATCTTAAAAATCTTAAACAACTATGAATTGGGGAAAAGGAATTATCATTTTTATGGCATCATTTATGACTTTCATCCTATGGATGGTTTTCACGCTAATGTCAAAAAATACAGATTTAGAAAGCGAAGACTACTACAAAAAAGAAATCGCCTACGAACAAGAAATTCAAGCGCAACGCAATGCGAATGATGCAAAAGAAAAAGTGAAAGTTTCAGAAAACAAAGACTTTATAATACTGCAGTTCCCTGTGAAAGAAAAAATCGATACGGTGTCTGTTGAATTCTTCAAACCGAACGATAAAAAAGGGGACCAATTGTTTGCAGAAGTAGGAACAAAAACAATGATGGTAGAAAAGAACAAATTACAAAAAGGGCTATACCTCATCAACATTCATTATCAAATAGAAAACAAAAAGTTCCTTCAAAAAGAGGAAATCATGCTTAAATAATAAACCATGGAAACGATTTTCATACCTGCATTTATTCTTGGTGTCATTTCAAACTTACATTGTTTAGGAATGTGTGGACCTATTGCTTTAGCAATACCCTTAAATCGTTCTTCCAAATCTGCAATGCTTTTTGGTATTTTGCAATACCATCTAGGTAGGGTTTTAGTTTATGCAATCCTTGGATATATCGTAGGATATATTGGAATGGGTATTAAATTATTCGGAGTTCTACAAGCAATCAGTATCATCGCTGGAATCGGTATTATCATCTATGCATGGAGAAATAAATTAACTTTCTTCAAAAATCCTTTTACTTCGTCACTTCGTCACACGTCACTCCTATCTCGCTCTATGGGTAAAATCATGCGTTCGGAAAGTCCTGTAAAATTGTTCTTACTAGGTGTTTTAAACGGACTACTCCCTTGTGGCATGGTCTATACAGCATTAATTACTGCAGTTGTTTTGGGAACTCCCCTCCTATCTGCTACGAGTATGCTCGCTTTTGGCTTAGGAACTCTCCCTGGATTAGTTGCCTTCAGTCTTTTCGCGCAACAACTTGGAAATCCTATTCGAAGTAAAATTAATCGCTACTTGCCTTACCTCATTACTGTGGTAGGTCTACTTATCGTTCTTCGCGGTATGAACTTAAACATTCCATACATAAGTCCTAAAGTATCTTTCTCCGAAGAGAAAAAAGAAGTGGTCATGGATTGTTGCCATAAGTACACGAAGTGTGAGAAGAAGTGACGTGTGACGTGTGACGTGTGACGAAGTGACGAAGTGACGAAGTGAAGGAAATTTACACATTAATACATTTTCAAATCAACTAATCTTCAAATTTTCAAATTACTTAACTGCCAAATCACCAGTAGCACTCACCTTTCTAGAAACCTCAAAATTCCACAACTTCAAATAAAAACCACCTTGTTTGGTTTCTGTAGCTTTTGCATATCGAATATCAATCTTATCTCTAAACTTCTTTAAAGCAAATCGAAATATTGGTTCCACTGGACTTTTCATTTCTGAAAAAGCAACATATTCTGTATTCTCAACTTCGATAGTTTTAGAGATATTTTGTAATTTATTCGGTTCTTCGATAGTTAGCAATTCTTGTTGAACAATAAGCAAATTAGTATCAGAATCAACCTGTTGTTGTGCTAACGCTGTTTTACTTGTTGTTTGATTAGTGGAAGATAGTACAGGTATTTCCATTCCACCGAATAAGAATTCATTTGGTGATGTCGGTTTCGTTTTAATCGCTTGAGAATGTTTGTTCGTGTTCGATTTTAAATGTTGCTTATTCGCTTGATGATAAACCATTTCCTGCGAGGGAAACAATAATATTACTCCAACAAAAACTGCCGCAACTCCAGAAACAATCCCAAAAAGTAAACGTCGTGTATTCCCCTTGCTTAAACCTTGCTTATTAGGATACGTGATTTCTAAATCCGGTGTTAATTTTGTCTTGTGATACATGCCTAACGAATCCAAATGACTCGGATTCTTTAGTAAATAAGCATGTAATTCCTGCTGTTTTACTGTAGATAGTATTCCTTCAGTCGACGCAATTAAAAAACCATCAATGGTAATTTCAGTCACTTTTTCCTTTTCATCAAAGACACGTAAATGATTAACAAAGTCGTTGGAAAGATGTTCATCCGCATTTATGGTAAAAACAGGAAGTTCACCTTCTAATTGTAATGCTGGATATTCATTCAAAAAGAATTCAAAAGCGTTTCTATCCCCTTCCGATAAGTTTCCTTCTAAATAATCAATATAGTAGGACTCGTAATTTGTCAAATTAAATTTTCTCATACGACCAACTCTTTTTCAATTAATATCGATTTCAAGGTCTTTCTCGCTCTAAAAATATACACTTTCACTTGCGATTCAGAAATTCCAGCAATTTCTGCAATCTCATCGTAACTATATCCTTCATAATCTCTTAGAAGTACAACCGTCTTTTGTATCTCAGGCAATTTATCTAAAGCCCAATTCAAGGTCTCCGATAAATCAAAATCAGAAGGATTGTCTTCATTTTGCACTTCAATGATTGCTTCTTCTCCTTGAAAACGTTTCCCAGTTTTCAAAAAATCTAAAATCAAATGATAGGCAGTTGTAAACAAATAAGACTTACCCTTTGCAAGTTCTACCGACTCATGCTTATCCCACATTTTTAAATAGGTCGACTGAACAATGTCCTTTGCATCCATTTCATTCTTCAAATGCTTCAACGCAAAGCGATACACATTGTCTGCGTATGTATCTACTAATTGGTTGTATGCGCGTGCGTTCACTGATTGATTTTAGTGTAAGACAAAACTAAGGGTAAAAAGTTACAGTTTAAAAAAAAATAATTTTGGATAGAATTGAAGGTACGACACTATCAACAAATTCATTGCAAAAAAAGTGGTTTACATTTATTAGCGCAGCGATTTTTTTGAGTTTTTTTTGGACGCTCTTGCGTTTTCGAGTGAGAAGAGTGCATTTCTCCCAAAAACTCTGCGCTACTAACTTATACTATTTGAATTAAAAAATCATCGCTCCTGTAACTTTTTTGAATCCAGAATGTCTTACTGAAAAACACATAAAAACTAAACGTATTAAATATGAAAAAAATAATCTTAACCTCATCCCTCATCCTTTCATTAGGTTTCATGTCCTTCGGGCAATCAAAAGATGAACTAGATACTGCAAAATTAAACCTCGGTAAGAAAATTGTAAAAATTTACACAAAAAACAACGAGGTAACACAAATTACATTTGACAGCAAAGACACTACCGCTACAAAAAAAGACACTACCGCTACAAAAAAGAAAATAGACGAAGAATGTGAAGAATGTAAAGAAAAAAATAAATATAGGAGTAAATTAAGAGGTTTAGATTTCGGATTTACAACATTATTAAACAAAAATGGGACTACCACTTTTACGACAAATAATTATTTGCAAAATGATCCGGGAAAATCATTCTTTCTTACGGCTAACTTTTTCAATCGAAGACTTCCTATTTATAAACACTATGTAGGAATTACCTCTGGGTTATCTTTCAATTGGTCTTCTATTTCCATCAAAAACAACCAGACACTAACATATTTAAACGATTCGCTTTATGTAGTACCTTCAACTTTTAAAGACCCATTTGATAAAAACAAACTTCGTTCACTTTATCTTCAAGTACCCTTATTACTAGAATTAAGAAATAAAGAAGAAATTGCGAAGAGTTCTTATTTACAAGTAGGCGTTATAGGAAGTTTCTTAATTGAATCTAAATTAATTCAAAAAATACACACTGACCACATTAAAAGTGTTCAAAAATTCACAGGTGACTATGCTTTAAATCAATATAAATTAGATGCAACCGTTCGATTTGGCTATAAAGACATTGGTTTCTTTGCAAATTATGCGTTAACACCACTTTTCAAAACAAATAAAACTAGTGATGTATTTCCGTTAACATTCGGAATGTCATTATTAATCAATTAATTATGATGATTACCTTTCAAATTTCACCATAAAATAAAAGCTGTTCTACTTTGAGCGGCTTTTTTTATGTCTATTAATCTAACCACCCACTCAAGACCAAAGGTCTCTTAATAATCTTCAAACTAAACTTAGCACTTAAATTCTTAATGGTTAATAATGTCAACTAATCTTCAATTAGGCCCCTGAGGCTCTCGAAGGGCCTTCCGCATCACCATAAACGTACTCAAAAACACCACCGTAATCGAACTTATCGGCATTAAAATCGCTGCTACTAACGGTGACATCTGCCCCGAAATGGCTATGCTCAATCCAATAACATTGTAAGAAACAGAAAAGGCCAAACAGGTTTTCAATACCGTTTTAGCATAACGTGATATTCTTAAAAACTGTGGCAACATACGTAAAGTCGATGCTTCCAAAATTGCATCCGAAGAAGGCGTAAAACGAAAAATATCCTCCGAAACCGCAATCCCCACATCCGATTTCCCTAATGCACCAGCATCATTCAATCCATCCCCAACCATTAGGACAGTGATGAGTGATGAGTGAAGAGTGACGGATCTTCGACTCTCGTCTCCCGTCTCCCGTCTCTCATAACTCGTCTCTCGTAACTTGTCAACGTAAGTTGACTTATCCACCGGACTTTGATGAAATAAGATGTTGGTCCCTTTTGGAAAAATTGCTTCTAACGCTTCTTTGTCTTTTTCGTTATCTCCAGACAATACATGTAAACGATAATTCGTCAAGCCTTTTATCATTGCTGCTATGCCAGGTCTTAATTCGGAATGAAAAATAAATCTTCCATAATAGATACCATTTATCTGTATATGCACCGCTGTTTCATCCGACAAACCTAAATCTATAGGTGCATCAGCAAATGCGCGTGATCCCATACGAATTTCAAGATCTTCCACCATTGCTAGAATACCTTTCCCCGAAATTTCTTCAAAATAGGTCATTTCATGCCCATCTAATACCGTTTGCGTTTTTAAGAAAGAAACGATCCCTCTAGAAAGTGGATGCGTAGAAGAATTAGCAACACGCAAAATACAGTTTTTATGAAATTCACTTAATGTAATTCCTTGATATTCTATTCCATCCAATAAACCAGTGGTCAAGGTTCCTGTCTTGTCAAATACAATATCTGTAACCTCGTTCATCCGCTCAATAACCTTTGCATTTTTCACATACATTCCTTTTCTACCTAAAACACGGATAACATTCCCCAAGGTAAATGGACTGGATAATGCCAAAGCACATGGACATGCAACAATCAATATCGAAACGACAATCTGGGTTATTTTAGAGGGGTCCACAAAAGCCCAAGCAATGCCTGCACCCAAAGAAATAACTAAAATAATCGCTAAAAAATAATACGAAATTTTGTCTTGTGCCGTTTTTTGATTCTTTCCTTTATCTTCTTTCGAAACTTCGTTCCATAACTGGGTCAATTGGCTACGATTACATGCTTTTAATACGGTAAACTTTGCCCGTTGTCCTATCAATTTTCCTCCAGCGTAAATAAAATCCCCTTTTTTCTTAGTAACAGGAACAGATTCACCGGTAACAAAACTGTAATCTATCCGCGCTTCTTCTGATATCAATGCACAATCACATGGAATCACTTCTTCGTTTCGAACGAATATGACATCTTGTTCTTTAAGCACCTCAATTTCTACAATTTCTTCGATATTTCCAGTTAATTTTGTAATCGCAACTGGAAAATAAGAGGTATAGTCACGCTCAAACGATAGCGTTTTGTAGGTTTTATTTTGAAACCACTTACCAATCAACAACCAAAAAATAAAAGTGGCAAACGAATCCATATACCCCGGACCTTCTCCAGCAAATATAGAATAGGAACTTTGTCCATACAATGCTATAATTCCAATGGTTATTGGCACATCTAAATTCAAACTTCTCGCTCGCAATGCTTTATATGCAGAAACAAAATATTCACTTGCGGAATAAAAAAGTACAGGTAACGAAACGATAAATGAAAGATAAGAAGTAAAATTTCGCATCTTCGAATTCATATCTTCAATCCCTAAATATTCTGGAAAACTCCAAAGCATGATACTTCCAAACGCAAAACCTGCAATTCCTAACTTATATAAAAATTGTTTATCCAACTTCTTCTCTGAATCTTTTCGATTACCAAAATTTGGCGCATATCCAATTTTATCTAATAAACCCGCTAAACCAGATAGTTTTAATTTAGAGGAATCAAAATTTATAACTGCTTCACGCTTCGTGAAATTCACCTGACAACTTAATATTGCGGGTTCAATTTTAGATATATTTTCAAGTAAATAGATACACGAAGAACAATGGATAGCAGGTAAAAACAAAGTAATACGTTCTAAATTGCCTTCCTTAAATTGAATATATTTAGCATGAATAGATTCTAACTCCAAAAACGCATACTTATTCTCCGAATTTGCGGATGGCTTAACCCCTGGTTTTTGTTCCAAAGAATAATAGGCATCCATATTATTGTCATGCAAAATCTGATATACAGTCCTACAGGCAGTACAACAAAATTGCTTCTCCAATAACAAATATCCTTTTCCTATAACATCATCTCCACAATGATAACAAACTTCCCCCATATCTATTTAAGTTAGGGTGAATCGCGATTCACCCGATTGATTCACCCGATTTATTCACCCGATTTATTCACGGTCGCGATGAATCGCGACCAATGTTTTCTAAAACTGTGTGAAGAAAGCTCACACCGTCTTCGAAAACATCCTTTCTCGTCCCCCCCCCCCTTGCAAATCCTTATCAAATGCCATACATGCATTACGAACAAATGGAATTCCCGCTTCTGTTATTAGTAACTTATTCCCATCAAAAACAACCAATCCATCTGCTTCCATCTCTCGCAATCTAACTTTTATTTCCTCTAAAAACGTCTTATCATTTACTACAGTTGCAAAATGACACATCAAATCCAAAATATGACGACGAATTAGTAATTCCTCTGGAGATAATATATGGCCGCGAAATACAGGTAATTCACCACGATTGACGCGTTCTTGGTAATCTTCCACGTTTTTTTCATTTTGCGCAAAACCAAACCAACTATCTGAAATAGAAGACATTCCTAAACCTAGCAACATCGATGTATCCTGAGTAGTATACCCCATAAAATTTCGATGTAATGTTTTGTTTTTCATCGCTATAGCTAGTGAATCATGCGGTAATGCAAAATGATCCATGCCTACTTCCAAATAACCTGCCTCCTCTAACAAAGATTTTGCAACTTCGTACAATGCTCGTTTTTCCGAATCTTGAGGTAAATCATTTTCGTCATAACCTCGTTGACCAACTCCCTTTATCCATGGCACGTGCGCATAACTATATAAGGAAATACGATCTGGTAAAAGCAATAATGTTTTAGAAACGGTATCCCGAATATCAGACAGGGTTTGTTTAGGCAATCCAAAAACTAAATCATGACTAATCGATGTATAACCAACTTCTTTTGCTTTGGCATGTACTTTGGCAACGGTATCAAAAGGTTGTATTCGGTGTATCGCTTGCTGAACGGTTGGACTATAATCTTGAATCCCCAAACTCAAACGTTTAAAACCAAGCCCAAATAACACTTCCAAATGCGCATCCGAAGTATTATTCGGATGTGCTTCAAAACTAAATTCAAATGCGCTTGGATGTACGGAAGCCATGGAAACTAAGGAAGATATTAATCGTTTTAATTCACTAGGACTAAAAAAAGTTGGGGTACCACCACCTAAATGTAACTCTCGTATTACGGGAATAAAATCTAGTTTGGATAAATAGATTTTCCATTCTGCTATAACTGCATCAATATAAGGTGATTCTACCGCATGATTTTTGGTAATTCGTTTATGACAACCACAAAAAGTGCATAAACTTTCGCAAAAAGGTAAGTGAATATATAGACTGATTTCGTTCGAAGCGAATGTTTTATAATTAAAATGAACTGTATCCAACCATGCCTTTTCCGTTAAAGTAGCATTTTTCCAGAACGGAACCGTTGGATAAGAGGTATACCTTGGACCTGGTACGTTATATTTTTGAATCAAAGTGTGTGACATAGTATTGAATTATACTGCAAGATTACAACGAAAAAAAAAACTAAAATATGATATACCTCAGTAAAAAAAAGAACTAGCGCCAACAGAATACCCAGTTTAGTTGATGGTATAATCATATTTCAATTTTATAAAAACAAAAAATAATATAACATTAAACAAGACGTTATTCAAGTTATTTCGACATCCATAGATAAATAAACAATGCAAAGTGAACAACTATTCAAAAGTTAAATTTTATCTTTTTATACTATCCGTAACTTTAATATGAATAGCAAAAGAAATTCTATGAACAGCAAAATTCTAATCCTCCTATTATTTTTTGTCGGAAATTATGCTTGCTATATGTATGCACAAGAAAATACAACAAACCCAAAAGTTTTCTGTGAATTATATAGAAATTTTGATCCTTTACAAAAAACGTGGTTAGTTAGCGATTCGATTGTTTTTACCTATAATCAAAATGGAAATAAGGAAAGTGCTGCTGTATTTACAAATACATCTACACCTTCAATTCAAACCAAATTCACCTACAATACAAAAAATCAAATCATCAACGAATTGTATTACCAATGGAATGATACTACTAATAATTGGAATATAAAACCTTTTAAGCAGGCAATTTTCACATACAATCCTTGGGATAGCTTACAAACTATCCGTTACGACATCATGGAGACGACTGGTTGGAATAAATTAGCAAAATGGGAAATCAAATACGACCAAAACAAATACAAAACAGCTGAAATTGGATTTATTTGGTCAGAAATGCAATGGACGAATATTGGTTGTCAAAAATTCACTTTCCAATACAAAAATAATAACTGCATAAGTAAAACAAACCACACGTGGGATGATGAAAAAAATCAGTTTCAATTAGTTTCTAAAACAGTTTACTCCTATAATAATAACATGTGCGAAACAAGTACGAATTTCGTATGGGAGAAAGAAACTAACTGGCAAAAATCAACCAAAGATTCATTAATCTATTCAAACAACAATATTTTAATCGGACAAATTGGATTCGTTGTTAATACTTCACAAAAAAAGGAATGGGAAAAAGTGTACCAAATATCCCATGTATTGGATCAAACTAACCACATTATTCAAACGACACAAACCTTTTGGAACAATAAAAACAAGAGGTTTCAAATCGATGAAAATGCGCAAGAAATCAGTTATAACTATTCGAACGAAGGTCAACTAGAAGCAGTGTTAAACAAACATTTTGACAGAACCATGAACCAATTCGTAACCGACAGTGAAACTTTTTTCATCACACAACCATCAAACAAAACACCCCAAAACAACAAAGAAAGAAGTTAATTATCTCCTTACAAATCACTTCAAAAACTATTTAAATAAAAACTTTAGCAAATTTCATTCATTACTTTCAGTATGAATTTATAAAAGCATTTTATTTAATGTAAATATTCAAGTTGTATACTACCTTTTTTTTACACAAAAACATAAAATTGAACTAGAAAATTAAATTCTACTCCAGAAGACTTTTTATGAAATTTATACCCTGATTTTTTTACCCTGAACTATCCCCATTGAGCTTATCGAAATGTGTCGAAATGTGTCGAAGGGCTACAATCTGCTAATTTGCAATCTGCTAATCTTTCAATCCTACTACCCCAAAGCAACATCCAAAATCATCATCACCAAGAAACCACCAATAAATCCAAGAACTGCAATGTCCGTATATTTATCCCGTTGCGTCTCCGGTATCACCTCCTCTACAACCACATAAATCATAGCTCCAGCAGCAAATGCCAATGCAAATGGTAAAATAGGTTGCATATAAACAACCGCTAGCGCACCAATTACCCCAGCAATAGGCTCCACAATAGCAGATAATTGTCCGTACCAAAAACTTTTTCTACGACTCATCCCAATTCTTCGCAAAGGCATCGCAACCGCAAATCCTTCTGGGAAATTTTGAATTCCAATTCCAATCGCTAATGCAATCGCAGCAGGTATCGTGGCACCGTCAATCCCTAAGGATGCTGCACCAAACAAGACACCTACAGCTAAACCTTCCGGAATATTATGTAAGGTTATCGCTAATACCAATAAAATGGATTTGTGTAACTGAGTCTTCGCTCCTTCTTTCTCATTTTCCTGAAAATTCAAATGCAAATGTGGCATCACCTTATCCAACCCAAATAAAAACATAGCACCTAACGCAAAACCAACCGCTGCCGGCATCCATTTCATCGTAGGATACATCTTTTCAGACATTTCAATCGCAGGATTCAATAACGACCAAAAACTGGCAGCAACCATAACTCCACCAGTAAAACCTAACATAGCATCCAATACTGCGCGATGCATCGTCTTGAAGAAAAAAACCAACGAAGCACCCATCGCTGTTAATAACCATGTGAACGTTGTCGCTAACAACGCAGCATAGGTAGGATCAATCGAACTAAAATAATTTTCTATTTCTTTCATAATCATATCTTCCCTCCTTGTTTACCCTGAGCATGTCGAAGGGAGGAGGGATTGAGGAAGGTGATAATTATTATTTATAGTCTACAAAATTAACCTTTTTCATACATATACAACATTAAATTAAGGTATTAGAACGAAGACGATAGGTATTGTTAACTTTTTTTGCTGCAAAAAAAGTAAGTCCCTATTTTCTACCTATATTTGTCAAAAAAATTATAAAAATGGCAACTAACAGAACATTTACAATGTTAAAACCAGACGCTATAGAAAGCGGAAATGCTGGTAAAATTATCGACCTTATCTTAAGTAAAGGTTTTCAAATCAAAGCAATGAAATTTACTGTTTTGACGGAAGCTCAAGCAAAAGAATTCTATATCGAGCACGCTGAAAGACCTTTCTATGGTGAATTAGTAGAATATATGACTTCTGGACCAATCATCGCTGCGATCTTAGAAAAAGACAATGCAGTTGCTGACTTCAGAGCATTAATCGGTGCTACAGACCCAGCAGAAGCTGCCGAAGGTACAATCCGTAAATTATACGCTGAAAGCAAAGGACGTAACGCTGTTCACGGATCTGATTCAGATGAGAGCGCTGCAAGAGAAGGTGTATTCCACTTCGCTGCTAACGAGATTTTCTAATTATTTAGATAATTATATCAAAAATAGGCTGTCTTTTCTAGACAGCCTATTTTTTTTATTCAAAAACCTAAAGGTTCTTCTAAAAGAAGTATTAAATTCTTTTACTGAATACAAGCAGATTCAATTATTCTAATTTCTAATTGTAGTTGATCTAAATTTCTAATTGCAACTTCAAAAGGGACCGCATTGAAATATAAATACTCCCAAGAAACTTGCTTTAATCCAGATTTATATAATTTACTACCTACTTCTAAATCTAAAATAGCTGCAACATCTTTGGAATATGTACCTTCAACATAAGTTTTAAATTTTTGTAACGCCAATTTTAAGGTTGGCAAAGTAGACTTCAATTTATCCTCTTCTGGATGCATGTTTGTTTCTTGAAAGAAATACCTTGAAACTCCTTGAAAATCTCCTTTATAACGTTTAAGTAAACCTGCTTCCGAAACTAGTTGTCCTTCCGATAAATAAGTAAACAAACCTTGCTTAACAGCAGTTATCTGTTTGATAACAGTCCTTACTTCTTTTTTTAACGCTTCATTTTTCAACTGAACAGAATCCGTTTTACCTTGTTGATATCGATTCTCATTCGTCAAAGTTGCTCGCTCTAAACAATTATGCAATGAAAGATCTGCAACTTCAACAGAACTCTCTTTGTTAACATTCGCGCGTAAATCAGTCAATGTAAACAATAATCCTCCCACAGTTAAAATCATAATAGAAGCCAAAATCGTATTCATTTTTGTTTCAGCCTTACGAATTCCTGTAAAGAAAAATAGCGGTAAAAAAACAAAGAATAATATCCCTAAAGCAAACAACCACATTAAGTCTGCATAAGGCCAATGCATAATTTTAAACAAGGTCGACATGCAAAACAGGATGCCAAAAACAACGCCTGTCCCCAATATCACTTTGGCGCTTTTGACTTTTTCCTCTTTTGATTTTAATAAAAAAAAGAGTGGCAAAAAGACAAAACTTAAACAAGTAATTGCTAATACTAACAGTAGAGCACTTCCCGGTAAATGACCTATTTTTAAAATAGATCCAACTATAAACGTTAAAGCAGTAAATAAACCACTGTTAATCATCACTTTTTTCATGGCGTAATAATTTTTAAATGTTAATAATAAATTTGTTTCTTCTTGAATTTCCCGTAACTGATGTTTAAAAAAACGAGGCAATACACTTGCATAAACCGCTTCAAAACTCATGTCGGGCGACATCTCATTCTCAACAACACAACAGATGTGATCCAAGAGGTTTAACTGCAGCTCCTCTGCCTCAATGCCATTACGTCTAATGTCACTGAGGATATAATCCACCTGAGATTTATCTAACACATACATCTTATCCCATGTTAGGTTTTAAACCTAGAAGAAAAGTCATCGTTTGGATGAAATCAGCGTATTCATTTACTTTATCATTAGCTAACTGCTTTCCCGTTGGAGTAATAGAATAATACTTTCGAATGCGGTTCCCTACATTTACCACATTGGTAGACAAAACCCCTTGCGCCTCTAATGCATGCAATGTAGGATACAATGCACCTTCGGTCAATTGAATTTTTCCACCTGTAAGTTCTTTTACTCGCTGTGTAAGCTCATAGCCATACATTTCGTTCGAGTCCGACAATAACTTTAAAATGATCGTTTTTAAAGTCCCTTTGATAAGTTCTGATGAATACATGATACAAATATACACTTTATTTTATATATACCTAAGAAAATTATGTATGTAAATAAAAAAGTTAAAATTGCAAACCAGAATTCCCTCCGTTTCGCAAAGCGAAACAATCCTCCCCATAAAAAGCGGTTGAATACAACCTAAACATATTTCAGCGTCGCAAAACATGTCGCCTAGAAAAAGTAAATCGTGCTTTTAGCGAATAAGGTAGCGTAACAAAAACAACTGTCTGAGGAGTCCTGAAAGGCGACGAGTTTTGTTTTTGTAGCAAACGTTTCGCAATAAAAGCCGATGCTTTTTCAGCGACAAAGGTCTTT
>CANFHU010000020.1 GCA_947446925.1 Flavobacteriia bacterium | reverse complement strand
AGGAAAAAAGCAGCATAAAAGCGCTGTTTTAGACGTTAAAAGACTTTTTTACTCCGTGAGAATCTTCCGAAAATGGAAAATTGAATTTTTAAGGAAATCTATAGAAAATAAAAAAGAGGCTACTCAAATTGGTTTTGAGACAGCCTCTTATTTTTTTATAGTATTTAATAAAATTCTATTTATCTAAAACGGTTTTGATATTTGGCTTAAAATAACGATCGGACTTCAATATCTTTCCGTCTTCCCTAAAAATCGGGTTGCCATTACCGTCCAATTTACTCATATTAGACCGTTGAATTTCTTCAAAAACTTCTTCGATCTTATGTTGTAATCCGTGTTTTAAAATAGTTCCACAAAGAATATAAAGTTGATCGCCTAATGCATCTGCTATTTCAACAATATCATTGTTTTTGGCTGCTTCCAAATACTCTTCATTTTCTTCTTTCATCAAATTATAACGCAACATTATCTCCTCCTCAGAAAGTTTTGTGGTTGGTTCGTAATTATTTACGATCCCAAATGCATCGTGGAAATCCTCGACATGTTTGATTATCTTTTTCATATTCTTGGTAGATTTATACTTCGCGTTGAAATAAATATTCAGATAATTCAACAAGTGTTTTTTTCATTTCAGGGGACACAGATATCTCTTTAAGTGCGCTCAACGCCATGTCCTGATAAAAATTCATTTGCTCTCGCGCATAAGTTAAAACACCTAATGTATCGAACATAGATTTAGCAGTCTCTATTTTCAATACATGATCTTCTATCAGCAACATTTCCAACACATTTGATTCTGAATTATTTTGGGAGAGTTCTAATGCTTTTAAAAGTAGTAGAGTTTTTTTATTTGAAATAATGTCACCACCTATTTGTTTTCCAAATTTTTCTGGATCGCCATATAAATCCAATATATCATCTTGAATTTGAAACGCAATTCCTAAATTTTGACCAAATGTATAAATTAATGTACGATCCTTTTCTGATGCATCAGCAACAATAGCACCAAACACCAAAGCACATCCTAACAATACAGATGTTTTCAATCGTATCATTTCAATATATTCGTCGATGTTTACTTGTTTACGGGACTCAAAATCCATATCCATTTGCTGGCCCTCACAAACTTCCACTGCTGTGCGATTAAACATATCTAATAGGGCAGGTATATGTCTAGGTTCTTGCTTTGCTAATGCTTGATATGCCTTAATTAGTAATACATCACCAGAAAGAATGGCGATATCGTCATTCCATTTTAAATGAACGGTTTGTTTACCACGACGTAGCGGTGCTTTATCCATAATATCATCATGAATCAATGAAAAATTATGAAATAATTCAACTGCCAAAGAAGCATGTATGGCATTTTCTTTAGGTGAACCAAACATTTCAGCAGCCATCAAAGTCAACAATGGTCGAATTCGCTTCCCACCTAATTGCAAGAAATAATCTAACGGTTGATACAGATTTTCAGGTGAAATTGGAAAAGAGTAATCTCCTATTTCTTTTTCAAAATAAAGCGAGTAAGTAGTTATAGGCTGCATTAAGATAGTATCGACATTAAATAGGTACCATACCCACTTTTAACTAAAGGTTTTGCAATATCGATCAATTGCTCTTTCGAAATAAAACCATTTCTAAATGCAATTTCCTCAATACATCCTATTTTCAAAGCTTGCCTCTCTTCTATCACTTGAACAAATTGTCCTGCTTGCATTAAAGAAGGAAATGTTCCAGTATCTAACCAAGCAGTTCCACGGCTTAACATGGAAACTTTAAGTTTTTTACGTCTCAAATATTCCGAATTAACGTCCGTAATTTCATATTCCCCTCGCGCAGAAGGTTCCAAATTTTTAGCTATTTCTATCACCGAATTATCGTAAAAATATAGTCCAGGAACAGCGTAATTGGAACGTGGTTTAAGTGGTTTCTCTTCAATAGAAAGCGCATTCATTTCAGCATCAAATTCTACCACACCATACCGTTCTGGATCACTTACATGATATGCATATACAATTCCGCCATCTGGATTTAAGTTTTCTTTCAGTAGTTCATGCATACCTGCACCATAGAAAATATTATCCCCTAATATTAATGCAACACTATCAGAACCGATGAACTCTTCCCCAATTACAAACGCTTGTGCCAAACCATTCGGTTCAGGCTGTTCAGCATATTCAAAAGTGCAACCCAAACGACTTCCATCACCTAACAAGCGTTTAAAATGTGGTAAATCGTGTGGTGTAGAAATAATTAAAATTTCTTTTATACCTGCTCCCATCAATACCGATAAGGGATAATAAATCATTGGTTTATCATAAATTGGCATTAACTGCTTACTTATTGCCAATGTTAACGGATGTAATCTTGTACCAGAACCTCCGGCTAAAATGATTCCTTTCATATTTTCTAACTAGTTTATCGTATATTTTAAGAACAAGGAACTAAAATATTAAAAAAAAATCATATCCAAATAGATTATGGATATTGATTTAAAATTCCCGTGTCAAAAGGGGTCCAAAAACATGCTTTTTTATTTGAATATTTTAATGCACGATTAGTCCATGTGTTGCATGTACTAAAGAGATGGTAACTTCCACTTGCCTCATAAAATGCATCATTTGTTCCGTACACCGCATTGGTTGGTATGAAAATGGATTTACCTCTTTTCGTACTAATTGTTCGCTTAATGTAACGAACTAATAAATCGTATTCATTCTGCGTCATCAAAATCTTTTTACATGTACCTGATACTTGAATCGTATCCAGATAGGTTGTATGTAAAGCAGAAGTACTCAAACCAAACATGGCTTTAAAAGCAGTACTTAAGGTTAAATCTCCCCAGGTTGGAGTATTTAAATAAAAACCTTTATCCCCCCACCCCAAGGCTAATAATTTAGAAGTAGAGTCTTTGCCTTTCGTATTAGCATACGGGAAAATTTTAGACCAATCCAGTTTTCTCGATTTTACAGGAAGAACTAAATCAGTATGTACACCATTAGACTTAATATACACAGTAACATTTCCTTCCTTAGAAACTACATCATTAACTGAAATACGAGCACAAATAAAAGCTATACTTAAATAAAAAACGATGAAAAACAGAACACTAACGAGAACTGTAAATAAGATTCGAAAACCGTTTTTCATGCGACATCAATACTTATCAAAGAAATGTTTTTCAACATCAAAGGTAGATTTAACTCCTACCAAATGATATTCTTCTTGTAACCATTTTTCAGCATATATCCGACCTTTCTGTTTCAATTCAAGTAAGAACTCCCACGAAGTATTCATTTTACTTGAATGCTTCATATGCCCTAACGCTTCATGCGCAGAAATCGAATGCACAAAAATCTCTCTGGAATGTTTTCCATCTTGTAAATCTACTCCCTTACGAACCAACTCATTACGATAATGAATTAATTTCATTTCATTGATTAAACTACTATTGAAACAAATTTCTGTAATTCTATCTTCAATATCGCGTGCAGATGTAGGAACATCTTTAATATTAATGGAATTAATTTTTACTAAGAGTAAATCGTGTATATCCGTATTTTCAATTAATGGAAATAACGGAGGATTCCCCATATAACCTCCATCCCAATAAAATTCACCATCAATTTCTACCGCTTGGAACAAATAAGGTAAACAAGCAGAAGCTAAAACAGCATCTACAGTCATTTCAGCATTTGAAAAAACTTTTGCTCTATTTGTCTTTACATTGGTTGCACAAACAAATAAACGCTTTTTATTATAACGTCTCAATTCTTCAAAATCAACAAGATTATTTAGAATTTCACGTAAAGGATTAATATTAGCCGGATTCATTTGATAAGGCGACAAAAATTGTGTCATCGCATTAAACATCATGTAGCCAGGTGTATTATGCATATCTCCATTGGAAAACATAGAATCCATAAAAGAAGGTTTAAACATAACATTACCAGAAAGTGCAATATCTTTCCATAGTCTATCTAATAACTCCTTCGCTTTTGCTTTTCCCCCAATATGTAAACCATAAGCAGTAACTACAGCATTGATAGCTCCAGCACTTGTTCCGACCATTCCATCTGCAACGATTTCATCTACCTCTAACAAACGATCCAATACTCCCCACGTAAACGCACCATGCGCTCCGCCTCCTTGTAATGCAACTCCTACATGTTTCTCTTTCATAACTTTCTATTGTGCGGTCCAACCACCATCAACTGGCATTGCGGTACCAGTAATTAATTTTCCAGATTCAGACGCTAAAAAGACAGCTAACATTCCTAAATCTTCTACAGTAACAAATTCTTTTACAGCATGTTTCTCCAACATTATTTTTGAAACTACTTCTTCTTCTGGAATTCCATGTGCTAGTGCTTGTTCTTTAATTTGTTTCTCTACCAATGGTGTTTTTACATACCCAGGACAAATAGCATTTACGGTTATACCAAATGGTGCTCCTTCCAATCCAAGTGTCTTCGTCATACCTACAACACCATGTTTTGCCGTCACATAAGCTGATTTAAATGGAGAGGCAACCAATCCATGAGCAGATGCTATATTAATTATTCTACCAAAACCTCTTTTCTTCATCCCCTTCCATACACCTTTTGATGCATGAAAAACAGAATTCATATTGATATCAATAATAGCATTCCATTTTTCAACTGGAAAATCTTCTATAGGAGAGACAAATTGTATCCCAGCATTATTTACCAATACATCTATATGACCAAAATTGGATTCAACATCTTGAATCATTTGATAAATTTGTTCTGATTTACGTAAATCCGCACCATAAAAATGCGTTTTTACACCAAAGATTTCCCCAACTTCTTGTGCTATTTCGGCACCATTTTCTTCTAACCCATTGAAAGCAATAGCGTATCCAGATTTAGCAAATTCTTTTGCGATACCAAGTCCTATACCGCTAGTACTTCCTGTAATTAAAGCAACTTTCATCTTACTTGTTTAAAAATTTTAGTATTGTTTCTGAAACTAATTTTACTTCTTCCAAATTTAATGTGTGTCCCGCACCTTCAATCACTACAAATTGACTGTTCACTATATGATCCGCCACCGATTTACCTAATTCCACCGAAAACAAAGCATCTTGTCTTCCATGTATCACAATCGTAGGTGCTACTATTTTAGTTAAACTGGAACGATAATCCTTGCGTGCATGGGTAGCATCCATCAATTTACCAAGAGCAGTTGCATCTACTAGATCTTTACGCGCTGCTTTTAACATATCGATAGGTATTAAGGGATGAGAAAAATAGGATGTTCCAAGAACAAATGGTAACATGACATCCAACATTAAACCATAACCTCCAAAATCTAAAGCTCTTCTCCAAGATAATTCAATCGCTTCATAATAAGGTGTTTTATTTGCAAATGTAGACATCAGACATAATTTATCTACTCTTTGCGAATGATTTACACCTAGATGTTGCGCCACCAAACTTCCGTAGGATAAGCCTATAAAAGTCGCTCTTTCAATAGACAATGTATCCAAAACTGCTATCACATCTCTCGCATGTTGATCAAAATCACGAACATCTCCAGATTTTTCGGATTGACCTTGAAAAATAAAATCTAATAGTATTATTCGATATGATTGCTCAAAATATGGCAACATAAAACCCCAAGCAATCGTTGATTGTGAAAGTCCATTCAAAAAAACAAGCGACTTATCCGAAGTTAGATTTCCAACTTCTTCAAAATAAATCGATTTAGCATCCTCTGACTTACAAATCACTCACCTATTTTTTCAAGATTCATAACAACAGCCTCTCCGACAACTACTTTTTTTCCTTCTTGGGAAAGAATCGAAGTCGAGATACGTGCACGATTTTTCTCTAATATCTCCAACACCTCAAAATCAGCATTATACTTTGTATCCACATACATCGGCTTCAAAAAATTAACAGACTGACTTAAATAGATTGTCCCCTCTCCAGGAAACATAGTTCCAAAAACCTTCGAAAATACACAAGCACCCAACATACCATGCATAATTCTAGTTTTAAAAATCGTTTTGGCTGCAAAATCCTCATCCAAATGCACAGGATTATTATCTCCTGTTACGCGTGCAAAATCGGCAACGTCTTGTTGACTAAATGAGAAATCAGTTGAAAATGTTTGATTTAAATGTAACTTTTCACTCATAATTCAGTATTTAATACGAATTGGAAAGTTACAAATAAAAAAGAAAGAATGATATAGATAAAAATGAATATTTATATGTAACTTTTAAAAACTAAAAACAAAATGTTTCACCATATAAAACTTTGAGTTATGGATCTTAATAATACAACTAAAACAGTTTTAGTTACAGGTGGTTCTAGAGGAATCGGCGCTGCTATTTCATTAGAACTTGGCAAAAAAGAATTCAACATAATTGTAAACTATAATACAAAAGTCGATGAAGCAAATGCCATTGTAACACAAATTAAAAAACAAGGTGGTAATGCAATAGCAATTCAAGCGAACATAGCCTTAGCGGAAGAAAGCGAACGTCTATTTAAAGAAATAGAATCTGCTTACGGACAAGTGGATATCCTTGTAAATAATGCGGGGATAACACGTGATAAGTCGTTCCGTAAAATGCAAAAAACAGAATGGGACGAAGTAATTAACACCAATCTTTCAAGTGCATATAACACTTCTCAGTTAGCAATTCATAAAATGATTGAACAAAAATACGGCAGAATTATCAATATAAGTTCTGTGATTGGACAATCTGGAGGATTTGGTCAAACCAATTATGCTGCAGCAAAAGCGGGGCTAATTGGATTCTCTAAATCACTCGCTCTTGAAACTGCAAAGTACGGAATAACAGTCAACTGCATATGCCCTGGTTTCATCAAAACAGAAATGGTTGCTGCTATGCCAAGTGAAGTTTTGGCATCTATTGTTTCTAAAATTCCTGCAGCATCCCTAGGTAGTCCTTCTGATATTGCTAAAGGAGTAGCCTTTTTAATTGACGCTCCATATGTTACAGGTCAATGCTTGAATATCAATGGTGGACTTTATATGTAAATAAAATTACAAACAATCTAAAAAATTATACTAACTTTTTTTGGTTATTCCATTTAAATGGTTGAAATTTGTACAGATAACTTTAAAAATAAAGAAAAAATAATATGAATAACACAAAACAAATATTAGATACAGTTGTTGAGACACAAACTAAAGCGATTAACTCCTTTGTTGAAACAGCGAATAAATTTCAAGAGGCTTTGAAATCAGATAACGCTTTTGAAAAATCTACTGAAATTTATAAAAACTGGTGGGAATCTCAAATGTCTATTTTCAAAAACTTATCTACAGACAGTAAATTAGACGTGCCTTTCAATACGAATTTCACTACTGAAAAAGCAGAAGATTTTTACAAAAACATCTATACAAACCAATTAGATGCAATAAAAAAAGCAACTGACTTCAATTTGAATTTGTATAATTCTCTTTCAAGTTTTGGAAAAACAACTACGGAAACAAATGAACATTTATTACATGCTAATACTACATGGAATACTTTGTTTGAATCTTGGACTAAAACGTTAAATTCTACTTTTGAATCTTTAACTAAAACTTTACCTAAAGATACTTTCAATGTAGATTTATTCAAAAATGCATTGAATACAAATGCTCTGTACTACAAGTTGCAAGAATTTTACCAACCTTTGTTTAATGCTTTCAACACAAATACTTTTTCAGTTGACAGTATCAAACAAGTTTTCGAACCAACGCATTACAAAAAAATAACAGAAGAATTGTTTCAAAACTTTTTCCCAAGCAACAACTTAAATTCATTACTTGAGAATAACACGAAATTTGTTCAAAATTTCTTTGAAACTCAAAAAAACACAAATAAAGAATTTCAAACATACTGGAGTACTTTTACAGAGAAATTCCCACATTTAATTTCTGGTGATTTCGCTAAATTTAACAACACTTTCAGTACTGTTAACAATTCTTATTCTGAATTATTTGCTCCGCTTTTGAAATTAGTTTCTAATACTAAAGAGAAAGAAAACATTGAATTAGCAATCACAGCTATTGATAAAGCTTCTGTATACAGCACGAAATTAGCTGAATTACAATATTTGCTTTATACTACAGGACAAAATGTAGCGAAAGATGCAGCTAACTTAGTAACTGAAAAAGCAAAAGATGTAACTTTCACGTCAAGTTTCCAACCATTTTTCAATGAGTGGGTTAGTTTAAATGAAAAACATTACACAAAATTATTTGCTACGGAAGAATTTTCTAAATTAAAAGGTGAATTGACAACTTTGTCTTTGGATATCAAAAAAAATCTTGAATTCCAATTCGAAAACAAAATTGAAGCATTACCATTAGTTGTTAAATCTGAATTAAATGAGTTATACCAAACGATTCATGATTTAAAGAAAACAATTAAAAATTTAGAAAACAAAGTAAATACTACAGAGAAAGTTGTTGCTCAAAAAACTACAACTACCGCTAAAAAAGTTACTACAGTTTAATTTTTTTTATACAATCAATGAAAAGGGAAATTTAGGTTTCCCTTTTTTTTAGCCAAAAAAAATACGTTATGCATTTAAATCAAGCAAACTTACTCCACGAGTTATCGGACAACACATCTAAAATCTTAAAAGGATTTGAAAATCTTTCCGAGATAAAAGAAGTGGATATTGCATCTACTCCAAAAGATGTTGTTTATAAAGAAGATAAATTAACGCTTTATCGTTATACTAGAACAACCAAGTCATCTTATAAAACTCCTGTTCTAATTGTTTATGCATTGGTGAACACATACCAAATGCTAGACTTACAACCTGATAGAAGTTACATAAAAAATTTACTTGATGCTGGTTTAGATGTATATCTAATTGATTGGGGAAAACCTACCAAAATGGATAAATACCTTTCCATGGATGATTATATCAATGGATATATTGATAATTGTGTTGATTTTGTGAGAACAGAAAACAAAGTGGATAAAATCAATATATTAAGTATTTGTCAAGGAGGAACATTCAGTGTCATTTATTCAGCATTACACCCTGAGAAAATTAAAAATCTAGTGACACATGTTACTCCTATTGATTTTGAACAAAACGACGGTTTATTGTTTCGATGGAGTAAAGACATGGATTTTAAAAGCTTGGTAGATGGATTTGACGGCTTAATACCAGGTTCATTTTTAAATGATGGATTTGATATGCTTAAACCGATGATGAAGGTTCATAAATCAACAGGTTTATTAAATGCGATGGAAGACAAAACAAAATTATTGAACTTTCTTCGTATGGAAAAATGGATTGCTGAAAGTCCAGATCAAGCAGGTACTTGTTTCTTACAATTTATGGAAGATTTATACCAACAAAATAAATTAATTAAAGGAGAATTAGTTGTAGGGGATAAAAAAGTAGATTTAAAAAACTTGACCATGCCACTTATGAATATCTATGCTGTGCATGATCATTTGGTACCTCCATCTTCTACGATTCCTTTAAATGATTACGTAGGATCTAAGGATAAAAGTATTTACAAGTTTGAAGGAGGGCACATTGGTGTTTTTGTAGGTGGTAAATCACAAAAAGAATTATCTCCAGCGGTTACCGCATGGTTGAAAGAAAGAGATTGAAATACATACTTTAATTTCTTATAAAAAGCAAAAAGAGGCTAATCAATTAATGATTAGCCTCTTTTTTCACATATAAATCTCGACGATTACTCAACGGTAACCGATTTCGCTAAATTTCTTGGTTGATCTACATTACAACCACGCATAACTGCAATATGATAAGATAGTAATTGTAATGGAATAGTTGCTAATAAAGGAACTAAATGCTCATCCGTGTCTGGTATTTCAATCACGTGATCTGCCATTGCTTTAACTTGTACGTCCCCTTCTGTTACTATTGCAACAATTTTACCTTTTCGGGCTTTAACTTCTTGAATATTACTTACAACTTTTTCATAGGAAGTACCTTTGGTAGCGATAACAAAAACTGGCATCTCAGCATCAATTAAGGCGATTGGTCCATGTTTCATTTCAGCTGCAGGATATCCCTCCGCATGGATATAAGAAATCTCTTTTAATTTCAAAGCACCTTCTAAAGCAACTGGAAAAGAACTTCCTCTTCCTAAATAAAGTGCATTAGCAGAATCTTTATAATGTGCCGCAATATCTTTAATAATTGCATCTTTCTCTAAAACACGCTTAATTTTTTCTGGTATCGCTTCCAGTTCGGATAGTAAGGTTCTAAAACGAATTCTACTTAAAGAATCTTTCTTAGATGCTAAACGCAACGCTAATAAGGTAAGAACTGTAACTTGCGCAGTAAATGCTTTTGTGGATGCAACACCAATCTCAGGTCCTGCATGCGTATAGGATCCTGCGTCCGTAATACGAGAAATAGAAGAACCTACCACATTACAAATACCAAAAATAATTGCACCTCTTGATTTTGCGATTTCCAATGCAGCTAAAGTATCTGCAGTCTCTCCAGATTGAGAAACAGCAATAACTACATCTCCTTCTCCGATAATTGGGTTGCGATACCTAAATTCACTCGCATACTCCACTTCTACGTTAATTCTCGCTAGATCTTCAATCAAATATTCTCCAACTTGACATGCATGCCAAGAAGTTCCACAAGCAACAAAAACAATACGTTTTGCATTCAAAATACGATTCTCATAATCCTTAAATCCACCAAGAGAAACAAATCCTTCTGCTGCATTTAAACGACCTCTAAAACAATCGTGAATCGATCTAGGTTGTTCAAAAATTTCTTTCATCATGAAGTGTTCATACCCGCCTTTCTCCAAAGCTTCTAGATGAAGTTCTAATTCTTGTATGTATGGAGTCTTTTCTTGATTATTAATATTTGTAATTCGTAAACCTTCGTGAATGTCGACAACCGCAATTTCTTCATCATTCAAGTAAACAACTTGATTCGTATATTCAACGATAGGTGTAGCATCTGAAGCCAAGAAAAATTCATTATCCTCACCTATCCCAACTACTAAAGGACTACTTTTTCTAGCTGCAATAAGTTGCGTCGGATTATCTACAGAAATAACGACTAAAGCATACGCACCGACTACACTTTGTAAGGCTTGTCTAACAGATTCAACAAGTGTAGTATGTTCTGTTTTTTGAATATCATCTATCAAATGAACCAACACTTCTGTATCCGTTTCACTTTTAAAAATATAACCTCTTTTTATTAACTCTTGTTTTAAGGTATCATAATTCTCAATTATCCCATTGTGAATTACTGCAATACGCTTATCCATCGAGTAATGTGGATGTGAATTGATGTCGTTTGGTTCACCATGTGTAGCCCAACGCGTATGGCCAATACCCACATGACCATGAATATTTTGCCCCTCAGCAAAAGCTACAAGATTAGCAACTTTACCTTGTTTTTTATATAAATTTAACTCTTCTCCGTCTAATAAAGCGATACCTGCACTGTCATAACCTCTGTATTCCAAACGTGTTAATCCTTTAATTAACACTGGATAAGCCTCTTTCTTTCCGATATAAGCTACAATTCCACACATATTCTTGAAATTTAAAAAGTTGAATATTTAATTAACAATCTTGGTTTATCCGAACCAAGTGTTTTGGGACCTATGAAATGTATTCTTTCCGCACTCAAACTAAAAAATTTAGGCGAAACTACTAAAGGGTGATTCAATCTTTTCCCAGTAATTACTTGTTGTATGTGATCTCTTACATCAACTACATAACCATTATATGTAGTATCTAATACCCCACTTGTAATATATCTCAATGTTTGATCAGTGGAGGAGTTAGGGATGGATACATACAACTCATTACTTAAACCATATAAATTTGTGTTTGAATAATTGATAGGTAAAATCAATTTAGCAAAATGGATGATTGAATTATTCGGTATATCTTTAATGGTAGGCAGACTTACCGTTCCTCGAACATGATTTGCTTGTGCATAAAAGTCTTTTTGATCTGTAATTTGTGCATTTACTAACTTTTCTACCTCTGTCCCTGCATAATCACATTCCACATGGTTAAAACGAACACCGCTTGCATTTAATTCAAAATAAAATTTCTTAGCAACTCCAGCTAACTTATAATATATTGTTAACACAGGTGGATACGCGAAAGACATAACACCTCCTGTTCCACTTTGTTGATTGCTATTAGAAACTTTAACATGCAACCCTTTAAAATAGGTTAGAAAAGCATCCATTGTTGCAAAATTTACAGGAGAATTTTTCGAATCTGAAATAAATCGTTGTGCTAAACTTGGATTTAATTGTAACCGAATATTATCTCGAACAGTGTCATTCACAAATTCAGTAAATTTATATCCAAAAGGTTTAGGTGTCAATTTACAAGAATTAGGTAACACCAAATTCTCTGCTTTTATTGAAACCGAAGATTTGGTATTGTACGCGCCTGTTGCAGACAAATCTTGTGTAATTTCATACACTTCAAAAGTTTGCTCGTCTAACTTTCCGTAATAATCGGAAAATCGCATTCCTAACACTAAAGAATCTACTGCAATTTTAGTTTCATCTCCAAAATCAGGTTTTAATGCGGAAATTCTTGCTTGTGCATAAAATCCAGCGTCGTATTTACCGAATACTGGATCCATATACGAACCCAACATCAAATAAGATGGATTGGAAGACGTTACGGTATCTACATAAATCGAACCAACTTTCAACGCAAAAGTATCTACACTGCCAAAAGCATCGTTTTCTTTATTTAATAAATTAAGTCCAGCACTAGAAATCTCTTTTTTACAAGAATTCAAAAAACAGCCTACTAATAACAGTAAAAATATTCGTTTCAAATCACAAAAAATTTATGCTAGTACTTCATCCTCGATAACACGATCAAAAAATTCAGACAATGCTTTCACTTGCTGCTCTTCAGGAGAATAAGCCAACTTAATGCAATTCGCTTCATCGAATAATTTAGTAGAGTTCTCATCTAAAACCTCACTCCCTACTGTTACTCCATCTGCATATTTCAATACTGTTTGCATTACATTGAAATAACTTGGGTCTTTTACACCTTCAGTTACATCAGAGTCAAAACCTTCAAAAGCTAACTTTTCAGCAAAACGACTATCCCATGGAGTTTGAAATCCATTATCATACAAACTAACTACTACCTTCGTATCGGCAAAATGAGGGTCTTTGTTGTAATTCTTTTTAATATACAATGGCATTAAAGAAGCCATCCATCCATGACAGTGAATGACATCTGGTTGCCAGCCTAATTTCTTAACTGTCTCAAGTACTCCACGACAGAAAAACATAGAACGTTCGTCATTATCAGCAAACATACTTCCATCCTCTTCTGTAACAGTGTTTTTTCTTTTAAAATACTCTTCATTATCAATAAAATACACTTGCATTCTTGCTGTTGGAATAGAAGCTACTTTGATAATCAATGGATGATCTTTATCATCAATAATTAAATTCATTCCTGACAAACGAATCACTTCATGTAATTGATGTCTACGTTCATTTATACCTCCAAACTTCGGAGTAAAAACACGGATTTCTTTACCCGCATCTTGAATACCTTGCGGTAACTTTCTTGCTGTGTGAGATAATTCTGTTTTTGGTAAAAACGGGGTGATTTCTTGTGATACAAAAAGTATTCTCTTTTTCTCCATAGGAAGTATAAATATTTATAGTATGCAAAATTACAAAAAAAATACCAAATCTTATTAAAAAAGAATAGTTTTGTCCTTGATTAACACTAACAAACACATTGTGATTACAGCATACTCACTCGCAGAATTACAAACTGCATTAAAAATTCAAATAGGTTCAGAAAAAATCATCGGCCTGGTACCAACCATGGGGGCATTACATGAAGGCCATGCATCCCTTGTAAGAAAAGCCAAACAAACAAGTGATTTTGTAATCGTGACTGTTTTCGTTAACCCAACGCAATTCAATAATTCGGACGATTTAAGCAATTACCCTAAAACGGAAGAAAAAGACATAGAACTATTAAAAACACTAGATTGCGACTTAGTTTTTTTTCCACGAATAGAAGATATTTACCCAAACGAATATCTATTCCCTGGAATTGATCTTGGTTTCTTAGACCAAACGATGGAAGGCGAATTACGCCCTGGACACTTTCAAGGAGTTTGTCAAGTTGTTTATAGACTTTTCCAATTGACAAATCCCAATAAAGCCTATTTTGGATTGAAGGATTTTCAACAAGTATCTGTCATTCAATTTATGGTAAATAACTTTCAGTTACCAATAGAAATTATCCCGTGTGAGACGAGTAGAAACAAGGAAGGACTTGCTTTAAGCAGCAGAAATTTACGTCTAACAGAAGAACAAAAAAAAGAGGCTTTAGTTTTATTCCAAACATTATCAGATGCAAAATTAAACAGTGACAAATTCAATCCGTCTCGAATTAAATCGATAGCAGAAAAACACATTCAACAAAGTGCATTAAGGTTAGAATATGTTGAGATTGTAAACCCAATAAACCTTGAAAACCTTACCAACGAATGGTGTGCTAATGCACGCATGTGTATTGTAGCATACGCTGGTGACGTTAGACTGATAGACAATATGGAAATACGAGAATAATTTGCGTTTTATGATTATCTCCTAGTATTTATTGTAAATTTGCGTCGCAATAGAAAAAATTATGTTGATTGAAGTTGTAAAATCCAAAATACACCGAGTACGCGTTACCCAAGCGGATTTAAATTATATCGGAAGTATTACCATTGACGAAGCATTAATGGACGCCTCCAATATCATTGAAGGTGAAAAAGTTCAAATTGTGAACATCAACAATGGTGAACGCTTTGAAACTTATGTTATAAAAGGAGACGCAAATAGTGGTACGATCTGTCTGAATGGACCCGCTGCTAGACGAGTAGCTGTTGGAGATCCTATCATTATCATCGGTTATGGATACATGGATTTTGAAGAAGCTAAAAAATTCAAACCATCCTTAGTTTTCCCAAACGAACAAACGAACTTGATCGTTTAACCCCATGAAAACGATTCTGATAAAAATCTTAAAAACTGTTCTACCTCTTGCCTTCGGTTGCTATGTAATGTATAGCATCTTTGCTAAAATGGGTAAAACAGAAAAAGAAATTTTTTATCAAGCGATAGACAAAGCAGATTATAAATGGATCATACTTTCTATGCTCCTTTCTATATTAGCATTCGCATCACGTGCATATCGCTGGAAATATATGCTTGAACCATTAGGATACAAAACCTCTTTTTGGAATCGATATCACTCCATGATGATTGGCTATATCATAAACCTTACCATTCCTCGTGCGGGAGAAGCTTCTCGTTCTGCAATGCTTTACCGTTCTGAAGGTGTACCTTTCACCAAATCTTTCGGAACAATTATCGCTGAGCGCGCAGTTGATTTCGTTATGCTATTGCTTGTAGCAGGACTTACTGCACTTCTTGGCATGGATAATTTTTTCAGAATTTTCCATGAAATATCAATAAAATTTGGAGGAAAACAAACCAATAACCCAAATGCTTTCCCCTGGAAATTAGTTATCTACGGTATAATTGTCGCTGGAGGAATTGGCTTACTTGTTTTCATGAAATACAAACCGGCACTTCGTCAAAAAGTGATTGGTTTTATCAAAGATATTTTTGAAGGACTATTATCTATTTTCAAGACCAAAAACCCTTCTGGCTATTTGTTTCACACACTATTTATTTGGGTATCCTATATTGGGTATTTTGGCATTGCATTTTTTGCTTTAGAAGAAACCAAAGACTTTCCTTTTAGTGGGATTTTATTAGGATTTATAGCGGGTTCGTTAGGTATTATTTTTACTAATGGGGGACTCGGTGTTTTTCCTTTATTGATTGCAATGGTTGTTCAACTCGTATTACAAGATAAACTACCAAATGCACTTGCAATAGGAAACGCATTAGGTATGATTATTTGGGCTTCCCAAACATTGATGTTAGTATTATTAGGTCTACTTTCATTTATCTTTTTACCTAAAAATTTCTCCAAAGAAGATGTCAAAAATTGATTTTTTAAGATCTCGTATCGTTACATTAGAAGAAGCTAAACGTAAAATTGGCATTTGGAAAATGAAAGGTGAAACCATCGTTTTTACAAATGGTTGTTTTGATATCCTACACAAAGGACATGTTACCTACCTTGCTAAAGCTGCGGACCTGGGTAATCGTTTAGTAGTAGGGATAAATTCAGACACTTCCGTGCGTAATCAAGGGAAAGGGGCTGAAAGGCCGATTAACCCTGAGGATGCACGTCAAACGCTTTTAGCATCTTTGACTTTTGTGGATCTTGTTATACTATTTGAAGGAGATACGCCAGAGAAGTTAATCAAAGAACTGACACCAGACGTACTTGTAAAAGGTGCTGATTATGATCCATATGAAACAGATAAAAATTCAAAAAAATATATTGTTGGATCAGACATCGTTCGTGCTCACGGAGGTGATGTAGCAGTCATTGATTTAGAGGAAGGTTTTTCGACTACTGGAATCGTGAAGAAGTTGAAAGGATAAAAGTTTGTGCATTATGCATTAATATTTTATAACACATAATTCATAATTTTAACTCATTTTATTATATTTGTAAAAAAAATAAAGTTATGTCAAATCCAGATAATTTTTTCGATAAAGCAACTCAAGGAGTAGGATTCATTTACACGATTATTGTAATCGGCGTATTAGCATCTATCATTATTTGGGGGTAAATCTCGCTCTTCGTTTATTTATTTAACGTACTTTATGTATGCCTTTTAATGCTTTATTCTCATGGGTAATCAAAAAAAGGATACATCAAATCGATTTATTTCGAAAATTTCCACTTGAAGTTCAGGAAGAACTTTTTTTTCGCATGCTTCATAATGCAGCGAATACATCTTTTGGTAAAACATACCAATTTAAGCAAATCAACAACTACAAGACGTTTAAAGAAACTGTTCCTTTACAAACTTACGAGGAATTAAAAACAGACGTTGAAAAACTAATCGCCGGCGACAAAAATTTACTTTGGCCTGGGACAACGAGTTGGTTTGCTAAATCCTCCGGTACAACATCCGACCGAAGTAAGTTTATCCCTGTAACCAAAGACTCGCTATTCGATTGTCATTACAAGGGTGGAAAAGATTTACTTGCACTTTATTACACGAACTATCCAAACCGAAAATTATATAATGCTAAACACCTCATTATAGGGGGAAGCGCTAAAATAAATCCAATTGGTATCAATTCCTATTTAGGAGATCTTTCAGCAATCATCGTAAAAAACCTTCCTTGGTGGGCAGAAATTCGAAGAACTCCTTCCCGTGAAATAGCGTTGATGGACGACTGGGAAAAGAAATTGGATAAGATGGCGAAACAAACTATCCAAGAAGATGTATGTATCATCGCTGGCGTTCCAAGTTGGACACTTGTATTATGCAATCGCATCTTAGAGATTACTGGAAAACAAAACCTGAAGGAAGTTTGGCCTAATTTAGAATTATTCATGCATGGTGGCGTTAGTTTTCAACCCTATAAAAAAGAATTCGAACGTCTTATACCTGACCCATCTATGCATTATATCGAAACGTATAATGCTTCTGAAGGATTTTTTGGCATTCAAGACAACCCTGAAAGTGATGATTTATTGTTGATGTTAGACTATGGGATTTTCTACGAATTTATTCCGATGGATTCGTTTGATGGAGTTCAAAGTAAAAACGTTTTATCACTAGCAGATGTAACTGTGAATACAAATTACGCGCTAGTAATATCAACAAATGGCGGTTTATGGAGATATATTTTGGGTGACACAATTTCATTCACTTCCCTACTGCCTTATAAATTCAAAATTACAGGTCGAACACAAAGTTTTATCAATTGTTTTGGCGAAGAAGTAATCGTTGACAATGCTGAAAAAGCAATTTCATTAGCATGTAAACAAACAAACGCGACTTTAAAAGAATACACTGTCGGTCCAAAATTCATGGAAGATTCGTCCAAAGGAGGACACGAATGGCTAATAGAATTTGCACAAGAACCAAATGATATTGAACAGTTTAGGGTTTCCTTAGATAAAGAACTTCGCAACATCAATTCCGATTACGACGCAAAACGAATGAAAGATTTAGCACTTGCATTACCTATTATTCAAATTTTACCTAACGGAACTTTTGATCGTTGGTTACAAGGAAAAGGCAAGTTAGGTGGACAAAATAAAGTTCCAAGACTGAGTAATGACCGTAATATTCTGGAGGAAGTTTTAACCTTAATAAATGCTCAAGCATGAGAAAATTTCACATGCTTATACTCCTCTCATTTTTTTCGTTCTTTGGCTTTTCTCAGGATTCTTCCAACTTCATCCCTTTATCTTCATTAATCACTCTCAGCACAGCTTGGGATATCGATGAAATTGGCAATACAATTATTGTTGAAGCAAACCAACTCAAAAAATACGATCCAAAAGGAAATTTATTATTTACACAGAGTATTAAAACCATTGGAAATATCTCAAAATTAGATGCAAGAAACCCGATGAAAATTTTGTTTTTTTCGGAAGAACAGCAATTAGTTGGTGTGTTAGATAATAGTCTAACATTTCAAGGAGAAAATTTTGATTTAAGTACCTTTAGTTTGAATTATGTACAAACATTTTCTGCATCCTTTCAAAATAATAAATTTTGGGTGTACGACCAGGAAAATTCAACATTGGAATTACTTTCTACGAATAACCAACAAAGCGTAAAGATAGAAAATTTAAAAAGTTTACTCGGCTACAATGAAGTGACACAATTGATAGAAGAAGGGAATTTTTTGTATTTATATGATAAAACAAAAGGAATTTACAAACTAGATAATTACGGAAATTTAATTGACTTTATCTCCAATCAAATAGGAACATATATGCATATTGAAAAAAACATTATATATGTCTTGTGCGGAGATAAAATCCTTGCTTACAGCGAAAAAGAACCTATTCCTCTATTCCTTTCACTTCCTAATAGAGACATTATACAATTCAAAAAACAAGGAGCATTTTTCTATTTTCTAGAAAAAAATAAACTTTCAAAATTTTCTTTTCAGAAATAAAAAAGAACACGTTAGATTTCCTATATTTGAAGTTCGTAGAATTTTAAAATCAGGAAACAATGCATATAGCAGTAGCAGGAAATATTGGAGCAGGTAAAACGACTTTGACGCAGATGTTAGCCAAACATTACGGGTGGCAAACACATTTCGAAGATGTAGAACAAAATCCATATTTGAATGATTTCTATGAAGATATGCAACGTTGGTCCTTCAACTTACAGATATATTATTTAAATAGTCGTTTTACGCAAATTCAAGAAATTAAGCAAACAAATGCGATGGTGATTCAAGACCGAACAATCTACGAAGATGCGTTCATTTTTGCGCCAAACTTACATTCCATGGGCTTAATGACAACACGTGATTTTGAAAATTATTTCTCTTTATTTAACCTCATTGAATCGTTTGTTTCTGCTCCTGATTTATTAATTTATTTACGTGCGAGTGTTCCAACCTTGGTACATCAAATTCAATTACGTGGAAGAGATTACGAAGAAAGTATCCGTATTGATTACTTGAAGCGTTTAAATGAACGTTACGAAGCATGGATTTCTACGTATGATAAAGGAAAATTATTGATCATCGACATTGATAATAACCGTTTTCCTGAGAACCAAGAGGATTTAGGAAAGATTATTAATGCGATTGACGCAGAGATTAATGGATTATTTTAGATAAAAATTCTTATGTTGATAAGCCAGGATATTTATTCTGGCTTTTTTAATACCCAAAATATGAGGACTAGTTATAAAACTTACTCTGTTTCTTTATTTTTATTCGCCATCTGATTCATTAGTCGAATGCGTGCTTTGTTTGCTTCTTTCTGACTTTGTTTCTTATTCTTTTTTTGTTCCAACAACTTCGAATGGAGTTTTTTGTTTTCGGTATTTTTTTGCTTCGCCATTTAACTATTCAAAATGATTCCAACCTTGTGCCTGCATAGGAACTACAGCACCATGTTTATCCACTAAATTCAATCCGCTTGCGTGATCTGTAATGTGTCCAATCACGGTGAAATGAGGATTCGCTGCTACTTTTTCGTAATCTTCTTGTTTTACGGTAAACAATAATTCATAATCTTCACCACCATTCAACGCAGCAGTAATTGGATCAATGTTAAATTCAATGGCTGCCATGGATGTTTTTGCATCTAACGGAACGCGATCATCATAAATCGTACATCCAACATTACTTGCTTTACAAATATGAAACAACTCGGAAGCCAAACCGTCTGAAATATCTATCATCGACGTTGGAACTACTTCCAATTCTTTCAAGAAAGAAATCACGTCTTTACGTGCTTCCGGTTTTAATTGACGTTCTAATAAATAATCGTGACCGTCTAAATCTGGCTGAATATTTGGATTCGCTTTAAACACTTCACGTTCACGCTCTAACAATTGTAGTCCCATGTACGCTCCACCAAGATCTCCAGAAACAACTACTAAGTCGTATTCTTTGGCACCACCTCGGTATACAATGTCTTTTTTGTTTGCTGTTCCTAACGCTGTAATACTTATTACTAATCCAGATAAAGAAGAAGTTGTATCTCCACCGACAAGGTCTACTTGATAAAAATCACATGCTTTTTTGATGCCAGCATATAATTCTTCTAAAGCTTCCAATGGAAAACGACTAGAGACTGCAAATGACACTGTAATCTGCGTTGGTTTACCATTCATCGCGTAGATATCGGATAAATTAACCACTACCGATTTATACCCCAAATGCATTAAAGGGGTGTACATCAAATTGAAGTGAATCCCTTCCACCAACATATCGGTTGACACTAACATTGCTTCTGTTTCCGAAATAGAAATTACTGCAGCATCATCTCCTACACCTTTTAATGTGGTTGAAACGTGTGTTGTGAAGTTTTTTGTTAAGGTGTCGATAAGGCCAAATTCACCTAAATCTTTGATATCAGTACGTTTTTCAGACATGGTTGATGGATTTTTTAAAAAGTAAAAATACTAAAATGGATTGGAAGAACGTTTTAAATTTTATGTGCTAATGTTTAATTATTCAACGACCTAAATTTTACTTATACTTTTTGGAACTTCGATAATAAAAACTGTACCACTATTTGGTGTTGACTCAATATGTATCGTACCATCTAAAAAGTGAACACGATTGGATATATTTTTCAAACCCATTCCTTGGTTTGGGTTTAAATCATTTAAGTTTGAAATATCAAATCCCACCCCATCATCTTCATACATAAGAACAATAGAATTTTCTTCTTCTATAAGTTGAAATGAAACGCGATTAGAATTAGCATATTTTAGACAATTATTAAATAATTCTTGGGTTATTCTATATAGATTGTGTTCGGTATTTTCATCTAAACGTTGTATTTCACCAACAATATGAAACTCAATTTTTGTTGCTTTTAATTCATTTGTTTGATCTACTAATTCCTTAACTGCTTGACTAATCCCTTGATTATTTAGTACTTCATTGGATAAATTCCGCATAATATTTCTAAGTTCTGAGGTAATTTGATCGATTAAACTTAGGGCATTTTTGTAGATGTCGAATTTTTGGGTTGGTATAAATTCGTGAAACAATTGAAGATTAATTTTAAGTGTTGATAAAAATGTACCAATACTATCGTGTAAATCTTTCGCAATACGCGTTTGTTCTTTTTCTTCTGCTTGGACTATTGCTTTAGTTGTAATGTTTCGTTGTAGATTTAATTCTTCTTGGTATTTATTTTTCAAAATCAATTTTCTTCTTGTATTGAGTAAATACAGAGTAATTAGCAATAATACAAATACACTAGAAACACCAATTAGGATATTATTTCTATTTTTAATTTTGGCATTTAAGATTTCTTGATCTTTTTTCTTATTTCGGATATTCGTCTGAAGTAAGACAATAGCTTTCTCCTTTTTTTCTGATTCATACTTAGTAAGTGCATCATTAACTTTTTGTGCATTTACTTCATTGTAGATTGAATCTTTTAATTTCGAATAAATTTCATAGTAATATAATGCATCCTGAAACAGCTTCTTTTTTTTGTAGATTTTTGAAAGTTTTAGGTTGGCGCCTTCAAGTTCTTCAAGCATGTTTTTCTCTTTAAAAATAGACATTGCTTTTTTTAAGTAACTTATAGCTAATTCGTTTTGGTTTGTTTTTGCATAAACATCACTTAATCCACTATATGCATGTGAAAGTCCAAATGAATTATCTATCTCTTTATTGATGGTTATAGAATTCGTGAAATAATGAATTGCCTTATTAAACAAGGATTTTTCTGTATAAACTAAGCCTAAATAAATACTTGCATTTGCAACTCCATATTTATATTGAATTTTTTCGCTTTTATTTATTATTGATATGCATAAATTAATAAGTTTAGAATACTTTTTTTGAAGTAAATAGATTGCGGCTATATTATTTTCAAGATCAATAATTTCATATTCACTATTAGTTTGCTTCAGGAATATTGCTAATGCTTTTTCATTATAAAACAATGCTTTTTTATAATTCTCTTGCTTTTTAAAAACCAATCCAATATTCATCAAAATAATTGCTTTATTATGTTGATTGAACTTATCTCCAAATAAGTGAACTGCTTTAGTATAATAGTTTATTGCTTCGGAATAATCTGCTTTTGTTAAATATATGTTTCCTAAACCTACATATAATTGAGCTAAATCAAAACTATTAGTATTATTGGGTACACTAAGTGATTTTTTAAAACTCTCCAACGCTAAGTTATATTCACCTTGATCATCATACGTCGAACCAATTAAATTTAAACTACTTACTCTACCATGTGTGTAATTTAATCTGGTCGCTAATTTTAAAGATTGTTTAGCATAATTTCTAGCTGTTTGTAAATTTAAATTGTAATAATTATCTGCAATATTTATTAATAAATTCACCTTGTTTGTATCTTCTTTCGATTTTTTTAATTCACGCTTCAAACTATCAATTACGGTAGCCGAAACAGTATTTGTTAAGAAGAATAAAATAGAGAATAGACAAATTAATCTAATTTTGTTCATATTGAAATTTAGTTGATAATTATAATGATTACAAGTATTTTACACAGATTTTTATCACTTTATCTTGGAGTTTAAAAACGCATACAATTCTTCCGTCATTAATTCATGTTCCACTTTGTCTGGATGTCCAACACAACCATTACCATAACGCCTTTTGTAAAAATACAAGTAGGTATTGTCATCCTTAAACCTATTAAAAACTTCAGTTAGCATACTATCTAAATAGGGTTTAAAACTTTCTTTTGCCATCGGACTATCCAAGATTAAAATCATCGTTTTGGGATTCTCTCTGCGTACTTTTTTCAAGAATTTTAAATAACTAGAAACAAATATTTCTTTTTTTTGTTTTCCATCATTTTGCCCTAAACAAATTGAAATTAAATCCGGTCTATAGTTGCTTTTATCCCATTTAATCTTGCATTGCGATAAATCTGTATAATCATATATTTCAGGAATAGTTTTGTCGTTATTACAACAACTACGTGACATACCGTATCCAGATACGGAAGTTAACATCCAATCCGCATTTAATCTTCTTGCCAAACTTGGACCATAACTAATATAGGCACAATGCTGATCAAACCAATGACGCTCTCCACATTGAATAGAATCATTTTCCATGCCATTTCCGCAGGTCATTGAATCTCCTATAAATTCAATACGCCGTTTTTTCTTTTTAAATGGCAATAGTTTCTCTACACGAATCCCTATGAATTCTAAATACCCAATTTTAGTTTCCGTAGTTTTACAAATGGTAATCGTATGCTTCCCCTTTTTTAAATTTCGAGCAACGATTATTTTATTGGTTTTTCCGGTAAGATGAATACGTCGAACAGGTAATGAATCAATGACCACCTCTACATAGTTATGTTCGGTAGCTTCTTTTAAAAACCCTTCGTCATTGAGCACTACCTCGCAAAAAGACCCCGTAAAATTCGCTTGAATATATACACCAGGCGCCCAAAAACGAGGTGCATATTTATCTGAAAAGTCCATACGACCAACGTAGTTGAACAATTTATTTTCAGCACCATAAAATGTGGTAGTATCTTTTTTAGAAGAGTTACAAGAAAAAAATAAAAAAGCGCTAAAAAGAAAAATAAAATAAGATTTCATCTATGTTAGATTGAGTTTAATAAATGATTAAATAATCGTTCTAAAAAGGCGAAATGTACAAAAAAACTACCCATAAAGTCAGAAATTATTGGTATTATTGTGCTGATACTTTAAAAAAAAGAGATAAAATGTGGAATTCATTAGCGAGTATAATTTTACGTAACCGACTATTTATCATAGCGATTGTAATTATACTCACCGTGTTTTTTGGATATTTCGCGGTTACCTCTTTAAAAGTAGATAACAAATATGGAAATACACTCCCAAAAGACAGTCAGCCACAAGCGGATTATTTAAAATTTAAAGAACAATTTGGGGAAGATGGTTCAACATTAGCCATTGCAATCCATTCCGACTCGCTATACACCGAACAAAACTTTGTAAAGTGGCAAGACCTTGCATTTAAAATATTAGAAATTGGAGGTGTTGAAAGTGTCATTTCAGAAGCTACTTTATATAAAATTTGCAATAACAAAACGGAGCAACGCTTTGAAATTCAAAAGATTTTCTCGGATTCAACCTTTCACGAAAAATCCATCGATTCCATTCGTCAGGAGGTAAAACAAAATCCGTTATATAATGGTTTGTTATACAACGACAAAACAAAGGTTTCTCTCCTACTCATTGGGATGGATGAAAAATACTTAGCCGATAAAAAGAAGTCAAAAGTTGTATTCGAAATTGAAGAATTAGTAGAATCCTACTCCAAATACTTTGGTAAACCTCACTTCGCAGGATTACCGCACATGCGTGTCGTTATTGGTAAGCGAATCGTGAATGAAATGTATATTTTCCTTGGTCTATCGGTGTTAGCCTCTTCCTTATTATTATACATTTTCTTTCGATCTTTTCGTATCGTGATGCAGTGTAATATTGTCGTTTTCGTTTCGGTAATATGGGCGCTCGGTAGCATTGCTTTGTTTAATTTTCAATTATCGATCATGATGGCATTAATTCCACCATTATTGATTGTGATTGGGGTGCCAAATTGTGTGTTTTTAGTTACCCGCTACCACCAAGAATATGTCTTGCATCAAAACAAAATGCGCGCATTATTCACTATGATTAAACGCATAGGATCTGTAACCTTTCTTACTAATTTAACTACTGCCGTAGGTTTTTGCACTTTTACAAGTTCGGATAAATTAGCACAATTTGGTGTAATCTCCAGTTTAAACATTATGGTTGTTTTTGCATTATCCATCTGCATATTACCAATCATGGCTTCTTATTCCAAACCACCGAAAGAAAGACACCTAAAACACTTATATAAAGTATATTCTAAAGGATTTATCGAATATATTATAATTATCATTTCCAAATATAGAAAGTTGGTGTATATCATTTCAATTGCTGTAGTTGTAATTAGTTTGTATGGGATGACCAAAATCGTTGCTACTGGTAATATTACGAGTGATCTTCCAAAAGATGATCCAATTTTATTAGACTTAAAATTCATTGAGAAAAATTTTGGAGGTGCAGTTCCTTTTGAAATATTGATCAACTACAAAGAAAAAGGAAGATTATTTTCGAATGAAACTTTGGAGAAAGTAGATCATATCCAGCAAGAATTTGCAAAAGATACGCTGTTTTCTAAAAGTTTATCGATTGTAAATTTCATAAAGTCCATTAACATGGCTTATTTTGATAATGATTCCGCTCATTACACATTGATCTCTTCGCGCGACAAACTACGTCTTAAAAAATACTTCGATGAAACAGACATCAATAATGTAAATAGTGGAAGCATGTCTATTAAGGAATTAGTAGATACTACAAACACCTCTTTACGCATTCGCTTACAAATGAAAGATCTGGGCTCTTATGTCGTTTCTAAAAAAGTAGATGCCTTGAAAATTAAGGTGGATAATATTTTGAATCCTGAAAAACCACAAGTGGAAGCAAGATTTAAAAAAGCATTTAAAGGCAGAAAAGATCTTATCGATACCTTGTTATATGAATACCCTTGGATTTTCAATAATGTAACAGCAATCTTATCGAAAGGAAACCAAGATTTACAAACAGCTTTTGATTTAGACCCAAGTAAAATTGATGCTTATAAAACAAAGAAGAATTTTAAAAACATTTTACGTCAGGCAATCGACGAGGAATATTATGACCTAACATTTACAGGTACATCCGTCGTAGTATCTGAAGGAACAAAATACTTATTCATCAATTTAGTACAAAGTTTAATTTTCGCTATTCTATCGATTGCATTATTAATGGCGTTTTTATTCCGTTCGTTTAGAATCATTTTGATATCCATGATTCCGAATATCATTCCATTATTGTTTACAGCAGGTATTATGGGCTTTTTCCAAATTCCGCTTAAGCCTTCTACCCTCTTGGTATTTGGTATTGCCTTAGGAATTACGGTTGACAATGCTATTCTTTTCCTAGCAAAATACCGCCAAGAATTAAAGTTACATACGTGGGATATCAAACAATCTATTTTAATCTCCGTTCGTGAAACGGGACTCGGTATTTTCTATACTTCTGTGATTTTATTCTTCGGATTTATCATGTTTGTTTTCTCGCAATTTGGCGGGACAAAAGGCTTAGGTTTGTTAGTTTCGATCACCATTTTAGTAGGGATGATTACCAACTTAATTATACTTCCTTCATTACTTTTATCCCTTGAACGTAAAGTAACCACCAAATCCTTTAAAGAACCATTCTTTGATATCTACGATGAGGAAGTGGATTTTGATCACCATAAGATGGAGATTGAGAAGTGATTATTCTCAATCAAAAACAGCAAGACTCACCTGAAAATATGCGGATAACTTCCGTAAGGTAGTATAAGAAACATCGCGTTTACCTTGTTCTACACGTGCAATATGTACACCAGTAGCGTTGTACACCTCTTCTTGCGTTACTCCTTTTTTTTTGCGTAATTCTTTTATTATCGCAGCAAGATTTAATAGAATTTCCTTATCATGTATCATGACCGAAAAGTCACGAATATTCACACCTTATGCAATTACCAATCGGTCAGTAAATAGAATCTAGGTAGATAAAGTATTTTAAAAAACAAAATATAGATTACCCTCCTAGTATTGAAAGAAAAAAACATAAATACTTTATCACATAAAGTATAATATAGCATCCATGACAAAGAAATAATCTTTGCAATAAGTATTATTATGATCCACATTCACCCAAGAAGGCAATTAATTGCAAGTGAAGAAGATTCTATGGCAACAAGAAATTCGGTAAGTATCTAACAATTACTAAAGACGTGTTTAACAATACTTTAAAGCATTAAAATTGAGGATTTGAAGTAATACAATGTAATATTATTTAAATCAAATAATGACCGAACGGTAATTATTTATATATTTGCAACATATTAAAAAATAAAATTGTATGAAAAAAATTAATCTATCCTTAATCGCATTTCTATTTTCTGCTTTAAGTTATGCAAACGACACATTAGTATTAAACAATCAAATGACCTTTATTGGAAAAGTAAAAAAAGTAAAAGAATGTACTTTAAGTTTTGAAACTTTTGGAGAAACTTTTGATATACCAGCAAGTGAGATATACTCCGTTAGATTTGAAGATATTAACAACAATATATATACAAATTATCTAAAACAAACAGACAACCCAAACAACTGTCTTGCTGGTCATATAGACGCTGAAAATTTCCATGGTAAAAAAGCAGCACATTTTACATTAGGATTTTTATTTGGACCATTTGCTTTGATTGGTACAGCGTTAACAAATCCTAAACCTGAGAAAGGGAGAGAGACCTTATTATTGTCTAATAATAAGCATTTATTCAACGACCCTCAATATTTGTTATGCTATAAAAGAAGAGCTAAAACCATGATGATTGGGTATGATTTAATCGGTTGGAGTACTTGGTTAATGATAGTAGGAACAATTGCTGGAAGCATGTAAAAAAGCACTTATTTGGGGTAGCCCCAAAACCTCAAGAATTTAAATTTAAATCATATAATTAAATTAAAACAAATTTTTCAATACTTTGTATAAAGATTAATTCCTATACAAATCAAAGAATGGGTTATGAGTGTTCATAGCCCATTTTTATTTATATCTATCACCCCATTTGAAAATGTCAAACTAACTGCATAAAATTGATGCCTAAAAAGGTAAATACCACACTTACTAGTATCAGATATGATACACAATCAGTTACTTAATAGTTTGTACAACATGGGATTCTATGACAGCGACCTCTACACGTTGAATTAAAACATCTTCGTTTATAAAATTTAGAGATTTATTTTATATTGCTCAAACAATCGCTTTCTAACAACCTCCCAATCTTCGGATTGTAACTTACCATTTTCAATTTCAGCCAAACTTTTATCCAATTCGGATTTTTGCCAATCAGTTAACATCAGTTCGTTTTCAAGTAGATTTTCTATTTTACTATTATCCTTGAATGTTGAAATTACAAATTAATTGGACCCTATTCCGGACCCCGTTAATAATTCAGTTTTACACAAAACCTCCGTAACCAACTGATATAAAACAAAAAAGCCTCACATTTCTGTGAAGCTTTTGTTGGCCTACTAGGGCTCGAACCTAGACTCTTCGGAACCAAAAACCGACGTGTTGCCAGTTACACCATAGGCCAGTAACTGAGTGCAAATATAGATAGAAAATTTATTTCAACAAGAAAATTTCTAAAAAAAATATACTAAAAAAAATATACTTTAGATAAGTACCTGTTTATGAATATTTAATTAATCCTTAACAAAGGAAAAATAAACAGACTAGGTCGGTTGATTTTTAACGATTATTACCAAATTTCCGGAAATTTCTAGTAGATTTTTGTTAATTTCGTCGTTCTCAAAAAAGAGAATAAAGTTTATATCAAAAGAATTTAAAATGGATTACAAAAAAAGTAACATTTACTTAGGCTGGTTTGTATTTTTAATTGCAACAATTGTCTATTTCACAACGATTGAAAGTACGGTAAGTTTATGGGATTGTGGTGAATATATCACTGCAGCATACAAACTAGAAGTTGGTCACCCTCCAGGTGCTCCTTTGTTCATGTTATTAGGAAGATTATTTTCATTCTTCGCTGCAAAAGAAGATGTAGCGATGTGGATCAACCGTATGTCTGGACTTTCTAGTTCCTTCACCATCCTTTTTATGTTTTGGTCGATTACCATGCTGGCAAAGAAGATGGCATTAAAAACGAAACGTACTTTATCCCGTGGGGAAGAAATCGCCGTATTGGGAAGTGGTTTTATTGGGGCTTTGGCTTATACATTTACAGATTCATTTTGGTTTTCCGCTGTAGAAGGTGAGGTATATGCAATGTCCTCTTTATTTACAGCGATTATTTTCTGGGCAATCTTGAAATGGGACGAAGAAACAGAATCTATTAAACATGGAGAGTTACAAATGGCTGCTAGTCCATTACGTTGGATGATTTTAATCCTTTTCTTATTCGGATTAGCAATCGGAGTCCACTTACTTGGTTTATTGGTGATACCAGCAATTGCCTATGTGGTTTATTTCAACCAATCCAAAGATGTAACCTTAAAAGGTTTCTTTATTACAGGAATCATTGCGGTATTTACCTTAGGATTTATTCAAGAAGGTATCATACCAGGTACCATTTCTTTGGCTTCTAAATTTGAAATCGCATTTGTAAATTCTTTGGGAATGCCTTTTTATATTGGAAGTTTATTCTTCTTTTTATTGTTAATTATTGGATCTATTTTCTTGGTACGTTGGTCTAAGAAAAATGACAAACCTATTTTAAATGCTGCTGCATTAGGATTTATTGTATTTCTAATTGGATACGGATCATTTGCTACCATCGTTATTCGTTCAAGTGCAAACACACCATTGGATGAAAACGACCCGGAAAATTTAGTTACCCTTCACTCCTACTTGAAACGTGAGCAATATGGTAGTTGGCCAGTACTTTATGGTCCATACTATAACTCTGTGATGAATGAAGATAGAACGACTTGGAAAGATCGCTCTGCATTCTATGCACGTCGCTTTGTAGTAACGCGTGGCGACCAAGATTTGAAAGCATTTAAAGACAAAGTAAATGCAGATCAATGCGCTAAAAAACAAGGTGTTGGCTACGAAGTAATTGAGAAATACTTCGTGACAAATGAAGAATACCGTAAACAACAAGAACCTACGTACTTACAAAACACCTTCTTCCCTCGTATGTATTGGACTGGAGACGCAACCAAGTCTGAAGCATACAAAAGTTGGTCGCGTTATGATGCTAAAGAAAATATAGATGGAGCAGAAATTGGTGCCGATGGTTTACGACTTCCAACCTTTGGAGAAAACTTAACGTTCTTTGCACGATACCAAGTAAATTGGATGTATTGGAGGTATTTCATGTGGAATTTCGCTGGACGTCAAAACGATATACAAGGAAATGGAGATGCAATGCGCGGAAACTGGATCAGTGGATTTAGTTCGATTGACAAAATGCATGTGGGTGAAAATGGCGCAAATGCTCCGTTATATACATCTGGAAATGAGTCTAACAACAAATTCTTCTTCTTCCCTTTAATTCTAGCAGTCATTGGAATGTGTTTCCATTTCTACAAAGCGCCTAAAGATGCATTTGTGGTATTGTTAACGTTCATTTTTACAGGTCTAGCAATTGTTATCTTCTTGAATCAAAAACCATTTGAACCAAGAGAGCGTGACTATGCGTATGCAGGTTCTTTTTATGCATTTTCTATGTGGATAGGACTTTCCGTCTATGCATTGTATGAATTCTCCAAGGGAATTTCGAAAGAATTATATAAGAAAATTGGATTTATAGTACTTGGAGGATTAGTATTCTTTGGGTTGATTGATATGGGTGATGAAGCGCACACCGCAAAATTATCTTGGATCTATGTTGCAGTAATCGCTATATTACTTGCCTTTATTGCACATGTTCTCGGTAAAAAATCGAAGAATGAAGTGCAGGGTGCAGTTGTAGCAATCTTGTTAACAATCGGTGCACCTTTAATCATGGCAGTTCAAGGATGGGATGACCACGATAGAAGTGACAAAACATCTGCGCGCGATTTAGCATATAACTATTTGGAATCGTGTGGAAAAAATGCCATTTTATTTACCAATGGAGATAATGACACTTTCCCATTATGGTACTTACAAGAAGTTGAAGAAAAACGTACGGATGTTCGTGTGTGTAACTTATCTCTAATGCAAACAGACTGGTATACAGACCAAATGAAAATGAAAGCATACGATTCTGATCCACTTCCAATTAAATTTAGAGAAGATCAGATTTTAATGTACGCAGGAAATACGGATCAAGTATATTTCTTGTCTATGTTAGACATGATGAATATGGGAATTTCAAAAGAAACCCTTTCTAAAATCTATTCTACGAAAATTAAATACAATAAAGCAGCATTTGAGCAAGCATTCCAACAATTCCAAGCAAACAATGCGACAGTTGTGAATGGCGTACAAGTAAAAGATCCTTCTTTACAAGCGCGTGTTGACGAAATCAAAAAAGTATTTAATTCACCTGTAGCAAAACCAACGTACCAAAATGTGGAAGAAATGATGGGTTCTGCATTGGAATTATTGATGGCGTATTCAAATGGTATGATTCAAGCGCCACAAGAACAAATGCAACAATTCAATGAAGGTTTGAAAGCCTGGGAGACAGGATGGGATTATTTACCAATCGATGTAGCCATGGAATTTGTTCGTGACGATAATAACCAATTAAGCAATCAAGGAAGTAAACTTCGTGTATTCCCTTCTAAAGGATTTATTGTACCAGTAAACAAACAAAATGTGGTTGCTTCTGGCATCGTACGTAAAGACAAAGCCAAATACTTACCTAACGAAATTCGTTTTACGATAGACAAACAAGCATTAACGCGTGAACAAGTAATGATGTTAGATGTAATCGCTAATAATGATTGGAAACGTCCAATTTACTTCTCATCTCCTGGTGGTTCTGATGTATCCATTGCCTTGTATACAAATGGTTTTGTAAAACAAAATGGTATCGCATATGAGTTTACACCATTACGTGACAACGAACCTATTGACAAAGAAAAGATGTTAGAAAATCTAACGAAAGTCTACAATTTTGGTTTGATGAACAAAAAAGGTGTTTTATCGGATTACTATACACGAAGACATACTTCACAATATAGAGATCATTTCTCCCGTTTAGCAGATGCATTTTTGCGTGAAGCAGAAGAACTAAAAACAAACAAATCGATTTATCCAGCACAAATTTCAATGTTACGTCAGTCTGGCAGTAAACAATCAGCAGATTCGTTACAAGAAATTCTGAATGGAGCGGATAAGAAAATTGCCGAAAACAAAAAATTCGCAATTAAATTAATCAACCGTTCCTTGGAAGTGATGCCTATTGCGAATGTAATTGATTATGGAGAGCCAACTCCAAGTCGTGAAAATTATGAAGTTGGTCCTGGTATGAGTTATCCCGCTTATACAGATGGAACCTTACATGATTATGTAGGTGTATTATTCCGTGCTGGAGACAAGAAACGAGGTGAACAAGTAGCGACAGAAGTAGCAACACAAATTGAAAGTATCTTAAACTACTTTGAATATAGTGAAGCACGTTTCGCAATGAGTAATAAAGAAGACTTTGTATCCGCATTAAACAACTACATGGTATTGGCCACTTTTGCTGCAGATCCAGAAGTTGGAAATGCAAAAAGTATCATTTCAAAACGTTTAAAAAACAGAATAAATAAATTATACAAAGTTGTAATTCCTCGTATTTGTTCAGATTTACGTAATGAAGGGTATGCAAGTGCAGAAGTAAGTGAGTTAAAAGCACATTTAGAATCGGTGGCAATTAAATTTGGTTATTTAGCACGTCCTCAGATGGCTTCTCCTCAAGGTGCACCTCAAGGAGGGCAGCAGTTGACTCCGGAGCAGATTCAACAATTGATGCAAGCACAATAATGTGTGCATTTAATTCGCTATTTCATCGTTGATTTTCAAAGTCGTTTCACTCATTTACTTTTGTAAACTCGTTCAACAACTTTTCAATCGCCTCGAACTAACAAATTAAATGCACACATACTAAATATAAGTGCTTCTAAAAATTAGATTTTTTGAGGCAAACAAGAAATTTAAACCGCAGTTTACATCTGTAAATGAGGATTTAAAAGTCGCAGTTGAACGAAAAAAAAGCAACTTTTAGAAGTCACATAAATGAGAATATTTAAAACCCCAAGTATCGTAAGAAAAATCTTTTTCAAACGTATTTGGGGTTTTTCTTTGAATACCAATGAGGTGTATTTAACGTTTGATGATGGACCTCATCCAGACATCACTCCATGGGTCTTAGATTATTTAAAAGCACAAAATATTAAAGCGTGTTTTTTCTGTGTCGGTGAAAATGTAAAACGATATCCTGAAATTTTTCAACGTATCCTTAATGAAGGTCACCAAGTAGGAAACCACACGATGTATCATACGAAGTCGCATAAAACTTCCTTTCAAGAATATCAAAAGAGTATACAAGAAGCAGCTGCATATATACCTTCTAAATTATTTCGTCCTCCGTATGGAAGATTATCTTCCCTTCGTGCCCGGAAGATTTCTAAACAGTATAAAATTATCGTATGGAGTTGGTTATCCTATGATTTTGATGACCGAGTTAGTATATCAGAAATACTCTCCAAAGCAGAAAAACAAATAGTTGGTGGAGACATTTTGGTTGTACATGACAATCCAAAATTCACCGTACGTCAAAAAGAATTACTACCGAAATTAATAGATGTTGTTAGAAAAAAAGGATTAATCTTTGGACGTATACCGAATTAATTTTTGCGCTTAAACACAGGTACAGTAGAACAAGGTTCGCCATACATAATCGATTTTGCAATCGGTTGTAATTTTTGAATCAAGGTCGTCATAGCAAATTCTGGAGAGGTAATATCCGAACATCCTTTAATGATAATTCTACCATCGATGTAGTTTGTAACATCCAATGAAAGAATATTTAATGCGATCATTTGTTTTTCTAGATCTTCACGAGAACCTACTAATGCCATTTTAGCTACACCTAATAATTTCGAAGCGACTAACATATATGCCCAAGTTGGCACGATTGCATCCGCAGAACAATGTATAAACACATATTTACTTTTATAAAGTGACCAATCGTGTGTCGCAATAAAATCTCTAAAATCTTTTTCTTTTAGCACTAGTCCCTGCCACAATTGATCTGCAATATCTAACGAAAAAATTAGGGTTACATCTGGCTTGAAATCTGCCAAATCCATTGAAATCAATCCACTTTCTTGTACTTTGTTTCTTATTTCTTCCATGGTTGCAATTTTGAAACTAAAGTTAGGGAAATTCGGGAATTAAACCATTTTCACTAGTAAGAAGTTTAGAAATTAAGGGATCATTGAAGATTTATTAAGTTGTATTTTTAGTTTATTCAGAAGTGAAATTCATGATAACTAGGAATTCAGTTCCTAATTATCATAAATAAATTTGGTAAAAGTTTAGATATTTAGGAATTGAATTCCTATTTTTGAATATGATTCAAAGACATTTATTCGCAAAAGCGCAACAATTACTAGATAAATTTCCAATTGTTGCTATAACCGGTCCAAGACAGTCTGGGAAAACTACGTTTTCTAAACAATTAAAACCGGAGTATTCCTATGTTAATTTGGAAGATATAACCAATAGAGAATTTGCTAAAAATGACCCAAAAGGATTTTTAAACACCTATAAAAACGGAGTAATAATTGATGAAATTCAATATGTACCAGAATTGTTTTCCTATTTACAGGTATTTACGGATGAGCGAAATCAGGTTGGTGAATACATTATTACAGGTTCTCAAAACTTTTTACTGATGCAGCAAATCTCTCAGTCATTAGCAGGAAGAGTTGCATTGTTTACACTATTACCATTTTCCTATAAAGAATTAAAAAACACCGAACATCACTATAATAGCTGGGAGCACTATGCTGTAAATGGTTCCTATCCAAGAAAAATAACCTTTGACATCCGTTCGAGTGATTATTATTCCAATTATTTAAGCACGTATGTAGAACGTGATGTGCGTTTATTAAAAAACATCACCAACTTAGATCTTTTTCAAAAATTTATTTATTTACTTGCAGGAAGAGTAGGACAATTATTCAATCAATCGAGTTTAGGGAACGAACTTGGTGTCGACAACAAAACAATCAGTGCGTGGATGAGTCTATTAGAAACATCATATATTGCTTACCGACTCTACCCTTATCACACTAATTTCAACAAAAGAATTATAAAAACACCCAAAATATATTTCTACGATACCGGTTTATTGTCGTATTTACTTGGTATAAAAAATGAACAAGAAATTTCATTGCATTTTGCAAAAGGAGGAATCTTTGAAAATTTAATTATTACTGAGTTTTTGAAAAATAGTTTCAACAAGGGAGAATACCCTTCGTACTATTTTTGGAGAGACCATGCAAACAACGAAATAGATTTACTTATTGAAAACCATCCATCGATTGACATTTATGAAATAAAATCCTCTTCAACAATTAAACAAGATTTTTTTAAAGGACTAAATTATTTCAAAGGATTAAACACAAATACGAACGCGCATTTAATCTATGGCGGAACAGAAAATCAACTGCGCACAGGAGTTAAAGTAATGGGATGGGATAAGATTGAGTGAAATCTATTATCGATTACTAAAAAACAAAAAAGGTCCAGACTTTCGCCTGAACCTTCCTCTAAAATATATCAAAAATTACGCTTCTTGTAATTTGATTAAGTTTAATGCTGAACCAGCTTTAAACCACTCAATTTGAGAATCGTTGTATGTATGATTTAAAGAGATATTTTCTTTAGAACCATCCGCGTGAACGATTTCTAATGTTAATGGTTTTCCTGGAGCAAAATCCACTAAATCTACGAAGTTGAAAGTATCATCTTGTTGGATTTTGTCGTAATCCGCCTCGTCAGCGAACGTCAAACCTAACATTCCTTGTTTTTTCAAGTTCGTTTCGTGGATACGCGCGAATGATTTAACGATCACCGCACGAACACCTAAATGACGTGGTTCCATTGCAGCGTGCTCTCTAGAAGACCCTTCCCCATAGTTATGGTCACCCACAACGATAGAAGGAACATCAGCCGCTTTGTACGCTCTTTGTACCGCAGGAACTTCACCAAACTCACCAGTCAATTGGTTTTTCACTTTGTTTGCTTCACCAGAGAAAGCATTTACAGCACCAATTAACATGTTGTTAGAGATGTTATCCAAGTGACCGCGGTATTTTAACCATGGACCAGCCATTGAGATATGATCTGTAGTACATTTACCTTGTGCTTTGATTAACAATTTAGCACCAGTTATGTTTTTCTCATCCCAAATTGGGAAGTTCTCTAACAATTGTAAACGAGAAGAATCAGCAGCAACCGCAACTTCAATCGCAGAACCATCTTCCGCTGGAGCTTGGTAACCTGCATCCTCTACTGCAAACCCTCTTTTTGGCAACTCGTCACCAGTTGGAGCGTTTAACTTTACTTGTTCTCCTTTATCGTTTGTTAACGTATCTATCAATGGATTAAAACCTAAATCACCAGCAATCGCTAAAGCAGCAACCATTTCTGGAGAAGCTACGAATGCGTGTGTATTTGGGTTACCATCTGCTCTTTTAGAGAAGTTACGGTTGAACGAGTGAATAATTGTATTTTTCTCTCCTTTTTCAGCACCTGTACGATCCCATTGACCGATACATGGACCACAAGCATTTGTAAATACTTTCGTTCCTAACTTTTCAAATGTATCGATGAAACCATCACGCGCGATTGTGTAACGTACTTGCTCAGATCCTGGATTGATTCCAAATTCCGCTTTAGAAACTAAACCGTTAGCAACAGCTTGATCTACGATAGATGCAGCACGCGCGATATCTTCATAGGAAGAGTTTGTACAAGAACCGATTAATCCCCACTCTACTTTTAAAGGCCATCCGTTTGCTTCCGCTTCCGCTTTTAATTGTGAAATTGGCGTACCTCTATCTGGCGTAAAAGGACCATTTACGTATGGCTCTAATGTATTTAGATCGATTGTAATAACTTGATCAAAATAAGCTTCTGGGTTATCATACACTTCTTTATCTCCAGTTAAGTAATCCGCAATTTTATCTGCAGCATCTACCACTTCTTGACGACCAGTAGCCGCTAAGTAACGACGCATTGAATCATCATATCCGAATGTAGAAGTCGTAGCTCCGATTTCTGCACCCATGTTACAAATTGTACCTTTACCAGTACAAGAAAGAGCAATAGCACCTTCACCGAAATATTCTACGATAGCACCAGTACCACCTTTTACAGTTAAGATATCCGCAACACGTAAAATCACGTCTTTTGCAGAAGTCCATCCGTTTAATTTACCAGTTAATTTAACACCGATTAGTTTAGGGAATTTCAATTCCCAAGCCATACCAGCCATTACGTCTACCGCATCCGCACCACCAACACCGATAGCAACCATTCCTAGTCCACCAGCATTTACAGTATGAGAATCGGTACCGATCATCATTCCTCCAGGGAAGGCATAATTTTCCAATACTACTTGGTGAATGATACCTGCTCCTGGTTTCCAGAAACCGATTCCGTATTTACTAGAAATAGAAGATAGGAATGTAAATACTTCGTTGTTTTGATTTAAAGAATCTTGTAAATCTTTTGTTGCTCCAACTTTCGCTTGGATTAAGTGATCCGCGTGCACTGTAGAAGGAACGGCTACTTGTTTTTTACCTGCTTGCATGAATTGCAACAACGCCATTTGTGCAGTAGCATCTTGCATAGCAACTCTGTCTGGTGCGAAATCTACATACGACTTCCCTCTTTCGAAAGCAGTTGTAGCGTTTCCATCCCACAAGTGAGCATAAAGAATTTTTTCTGAAAGTGTTAAAGGTTTGTTTACTACTTTTCTTGCAGCGTCGATACGCTCTGGGAATTTCGCGTAAACCTTTTTGATCATGTCTAAATCAAAAACCATGGTATACTTATTTTGTTTATTTCAAATTTACTACGCGAATTTAAGGAGATTTTTTGAGGGAAGGAAGGGATTTCTTTAAAATGTTGTTACTTTTTGGAGCAGCAAAAAGTAACCAAAAACTACTTGTCGCTTGAAAAGCAACCACCCATTACGAAACGTAAACTAGAAAAAATAAACTCGCCTCCACTGTCGTTACGTCTCAGACACTATTTTTTCTAGCGTTTACTTATTTCTATGGGTCCCGGCTTTACTTTTCTAATGCGACGATTTCGCTTCGAGATAGAGTGTTTCTTGGGTTATTCGATTTAGTTTTAGGAATGTATAACTTTTATTTGTAGTGGTTTTTCAAGGTGTAATTAAACGTACCTTACCACATTAGAAATTAACACCAAATAAGATGGCTGGAGAAAAAGGTTCCAAAGAAAAAGGAAAAAAAGTAGCAGAAAAAACATTGAAAGAAAAACGTGCAGCCAAGGATGCAAAAAAGAAAGAGAAAAATTCAAATTCCTCCTTGTAAAACAAAAAAGCCAATCTTATCCGATTGGCTTTTTTATTAATTATCCTTTTATGCAACTCGTTGCTTCGTCACTCAATTGGTTATTGAGGTTCTCGAAATCACATTCCTAACATCAACAATTCGATCGATTTATATTTCAAGTCAAACACTTTCCCAAGCACTTCACTTGTCAATGTTCCTTTATACATATAAACTCCAGAACGGAATCCTTTGTCGTCTTTAATCAATTCTTTACACCCACCTTTATTTCCCATTTCCAATAAAATTGGTGCAAATATATTAGACAATGCAAAAGAAGCTGTTCTTGGAACACGGGAAGCAATATTTGGCACACAGTAATGCACTACACCATGTTTTACAAAAGTTGGATTTTTATGGTTTGTAACACGGGAAGTTTCTACACAACCACCTTGGTCAATACTTACATCGATAATTACGGAACCTGGTTTCATTTCTTCGATCATTTCTTCTGTTACGATACAAGGAGTTCTTCCAAGTGGTGCACGAACTGCACCAATTACAACATCTGCTCGTTTAATGGATTTAGCAAGAACTTTAGGTTGTAATACCGAAGTAAATACGCGTCGTCCTAAGTTATTTTGCAACCTTCTTAAACGTGACAATGAACTATCAAATAAACGTACCGAAGCACCTAAGCCCATTGCTGCTCTTACCGCATATTCGCCTACAATTCCAGCACCTAAAATAACTACTTCTGCAGGTTGAACACCAGCAATACCGCCCAACATTACCCCTTTTCCAGTTTCGAAATTGGAAAGTAATTCGGCAGCAATTGTAATAGATGTTGTTCCAGCAATCTCGCCCATAGTTCGTACGACAGGATAAGAACCGTCCTCATCTTGAATGTAATCCCAAGCAATTGCGGTAATTTTTTTCTGCATTAATTTTTGAAGAATCTCTTTTGGTTGTACCGATAACTGCAACGCAGAAATCAATGTTTGACCACCAGTCATCATTTCTACTTCTTCCTCATTCGGTGGTGCAACTTTGAAGATGATATCACATTTATAAATTTCTGCTGGATCGTAGCAAATTTCTGCACCCGCTTCTGAATATTCGTTGTCTGTAAAATTAGAGTTTTCTCCACTTTTTGTTTCAATTTTCACACGATGTCCATTAGATACTAATAAAGAAACTGCTTCTGGCGCAAGTGAAACACGACGTTCTTGAAACGTAGTTTCTTTTGGAATTCCAATATGTAAGCTTCCTTTTTTCTTTTTGATTTCAAGCATTTCTACTTGTGGTAACAAACCACTTTCTTTAATTAATGCTTTTAATAAATCGGGATTAGTCTTCATGTTTTATCGTTATGATTCTACTTAAATCTTCTTCCACGCGAAGATACACCCAAATTGTGTTATCTGGCAACATTTCTTGCATCTTTTCTGGCCATTCAATGAAACACACTACATTTTGGTATAATAATTCTTCGATTCCAATATCATACACCTCATCGATCGAGTTTAATCGATATAAATCAAGATGATACACTTTTCCTAATAGACTAGAATGATATTCATTTATCAAAGAATAGGTAGGTGAACCTTCTAACTCTTCGACCCCAATTGACTTCAATACGGTTTGCACAAACGTAGTTTTCCCTGCTCCCATTTGTCCTTCAAGAGCGACGATTTTATGATCATTGAGGAGGTCTGCAAGGTAGATTGCTGGGGATTTTAGGTCGTGGAGGGTGGTGATGTGAAAGTCCATGGTGGTGATTTGAGGGATAAAAATACAACAAGATTTTCAGTAGAGACACAATGCGTTGTGTCTCTACTGAAAAAAACTATTTCTTCGAAACCAATTCCACATACGGTATCATTAATTCTTCTAAGGATATTCCGCCATGTTGGAAGGTATTCATGTAGTAATTTACAAAATGGTTGTAGTTGTTTGGGTAAACGAAGTAATCCGTTTCGCGGGCGAAAACGTATTCGCTTGAAAGGTTCGATTTTGGTAAGAAAGCTAGTTTTGGATCGCGGATAGAAAACGCCTCTTTTTCTTTGTAAGTCATGTTGCGCCCTGACTTATAACGTAAGTTCGGATTCGTTTCTTTTTCTCCTGCTAACTTAATCGGGTTCGTCACTTTCACACTTCCATGATCGGTTGTAATGATGACCTTCCCTCCTGCATCTGCAATTTTCTTAAAGATGTCTTGCAAGGGAGAATGTTCGAACCAAGAAGCAGTTAAAGATCGATAAGCAGCTTCATCATCTGCTAATTCTTTGATGATATTCATTTCGGTACGTGCGTGAGATAGCATATCCACGAAGTTGTATACAATAACATTTAAATCATTATTTTTCAAGTGATTGAAATTATCTACTAATTTCTTTCCGGCTTCTAAATTTGTGATTTTATTGTAGGATATTTTACACGATTTCCCCAATCGCTGCAGATTTGCTTCTAACAATTCTTTCTCATACATGTTTCTTCCTCCCTCCTCTTCTTCTGTTACCCAAAATTTCGGAAACATTTTTTGAATTTCAGAAGGCATTAATCCAGCAAACAACGCGTTACGTGCATAATGGGTGGTAGTAGGTAAAATACTCAACACTACCTCCTCTTTTGTTACCGTAAAATATTTTGAAACAATAGGTTTCAATACTTGCCATTGATCGTAACGCAAATTATCGATAAGTACAAAATAGATTTTTTCAGTTAGTAAAAGTGGTGCAACTTTATTTTTAATTAAAGTATGTAACATTTCAGGCGCCGACTTGCTATCTTGCAACCAATCCGTATAATTATCCTCAATGAAACGTGAAAACAAATCGTTTGCTTCTTTCTTTTGCGAAAGTAAGATTTCAGACATACCGGAATCCTGTATTTTCTCCAGTTCTAATTCCCAGTAAACAATCTTTTGATATAACTCGATCCATTCTTGAATAGTATCACAAGCATCTATTTTTTGTCCTAAACTTCTAAATTCTTGCTGGTAATTGGAATTCACCTTATCCGAAACTATTTTATCTTGTTCTAAATTCTTTTTCAGACAAAGTAACAATTGATTTGGATGTACAGGCTTAATTAGATAATCTGCAATTTTACCTCCAATCGCTTCTTCCATAATAGATTCTTCTTCACTTTTTGTAATCATCACAATCGGCACAGAAGGCTTTTTCTCCTTGATGCGAACCAACGCATCTAAACCAGAGATTCCGGGCATATTTTCATCTAAGAAAATGATGTCATACTCATTCTCGATACTTAAATCAATCGCATCAGAACCATTGTTGATGGTCTCTACAACGTAGCCTTTTGCTTCTAAAAAAAGAATATGTGGTTTTAATAAATCAATTTCATCATCTACCCAAAGAATTTTCGCTGCCATATCCTAATATTTTATAGTTTTGGTAAAAACGTTTTAAATTTATTCAATTGAGACCAATTCTCCACCGAAAAAACAAAAAGAAATTAGTTAACGACCCAGTGTATGGTTTTATTGCCATTCCAGACGATTTAATTTTCGATATTATTCAACACCCTTATTTTCAACGTTTACGCAGAATTTCTCAATTAGGTCTCACCAATTTAGTGTATCCTGGTGCATTACATACACGATTTCATCACGTATTGGGCGCAATGCATTTAATGACGATTGCCATTTCCACCATTCGACGTAAAGGTCACGAAATTAATCCGGAAGAGGAACGTGCGGTTTTAATTGCCATCTTATTACACGACATAGGTCACGGTCCATACAGTCATACCTTGGAATATGACATTGTAAATAAAGTTAGTCACGAAGATATTTCAAGTTATTTCATCGAACGTTTAAGCAAAGAATTTGACGGACAATTAGATTTGGCTTTATTGATATTCAAAAACAAATACCACAAAAACTTTTTATACCAATTAGTTTCAAGTCAATTAGACATGGACCGATTAGATTATTTAAATCGCGATAGTTTTTACACCGGAGTTTCTGAGGGAAAAATTGGGTCAGACCGCATCATCGAAATGCTAAATGTGCATGAAGGAAATTTGGTACTAGAAGAAAAGGGGATTTATTCGATTGAGAAATTCATTGTTGCGCGACGTTTGATGTATTGGCAAGTGTACCTGCACAAAACGGTTACAGCTTCTGAATTGATGTTGATCAAAATCATGCAACGAGCCAAAGAATTAAGCACACAAAACGTGGAATTATTTGCTAGTCCTGCATTTCAATTTTTCTTAAAAAATGCAATTACGAAAGATGACTTTCAAAACAATCCGGAAGTTCTAGAACAATTTGCACAAATGGATGATTACGACATCCTTGGAGCAGTCAAAGTATGGCAAAAACATTCCGATAAAATTTTATCTTTTTTATGTAAAAGACTTATTAATCGTGAATTATTTAAAATCGAATTATCCAAAGAACCATTTAGTGTAGAACGTATTCAATTGGAACGTGAAATAGTGAAAGCTAAATATGATTTGAATGATGAGGAACTTTCTTATTTCGTTTACAGTGAAAAACGAAGCAATAATGCCTACAATAAGAAGTACCAAAAAATTAATATTTTGATGAAAAATGGAGAAATTATTGACATTTCTCAGGCATCAGATAATTTGAATATTTCAGCACTTTCACAACCTGTAGATAAATATTGTTTGTGTTATCCAATATAGACAAAAGACTATAAGACAAAAGACTATAAGACAAAAGAGCAAAGACTCAACTTTAGTACTAATTCTATCACATGTCTTTTTTCTTTTAGCGAAGCGATCTTTAATAAAAATAAACTCAAATGAAAATAGCAATCGTACTAGGTGCATCCGGATTAGTTGGAACAGAATTGGTTCACCAACTTTTAAATACTACCGAATTTGAAAAAGTAAAAATATTTGTTCGCCGTTCGCTCGGAATTTCAAATCCTAAATTGGAAGAACATTTAATTGACTTTGACAACCTTTCTGCTTGGAAACAAGATTTGGTGGGATACACCTTGTTTTCTTGTATGGGGACGACGTTAAAAACCGCTGGTTCCAAAGAAAAACAATATGTCATCGATTTCACTTATCCTTATCAATGTATCGATGCTGCGATTCAGAATGGCACCCAACAAATCATTCTTGTGTCATCGATAGGTGCAAAAGCAAGTTCTTCGAATTTTTACTTGCGCATGAAAGGAGAATTAGAAGATGCAATTAAAAAATTAAACCCGCAGAATTTCATCATTTTTAGACCATCTATTTTAGATGGGAATCGTGTGGAAAATCGACCAGCGGAATACAAAGCGATTCAGATTATGCGAATTTTAGGGAAATTACCCTTTTTAAAGAAATATGCACCGACGTTGGTGAGCGATTTAGCGGGGAGTATGATACGCTTGGCGTTGAAGGACAAGGAAGGATTGAAAATTATAGAAAGTTTGGAGATTTGAGGTGTTGTTTCGTGGTGCGAAACATAGGGTTTTCTCTTACTTTTTTCCGGTCACACTTCGACAGACTCAGCGTAAAAAAAGTAAGCAAAAAGACCTTTGTCGCTGTAAAAGCAACCACCCATTACGAAACGTAAACGAGAAAAAATAAACTCGCCTCCACTTACGTTACGTCTCAAACACTATTTTTTCTTGCGTTTACTAATTCTATGGGACCCGGTTTTACTTTTACTATGCGACGGATTTCGCTTCGGGTTGTTATGTCTCGATAGTGCTTAACGATTATAAAAGTTGAATAACCTCATTTTACAACTTAAAAATGATCTGAACAGAATGCTTCATTTTTATTGCTTTTCCATTTATTTTAGTTGGAATCCATTTAGGCATTGTCTTTACTAAACGAATTGCTTCTTTATCACATGAAGGACTTAAACCTCGCAAAATTGAAACCATTGATATACTACCATCGATATCAACAATAAAAGAAACATAAACTCTCCCTTCTATACCTTTCTCCAATGCGTCTTGAGGATACACATGATTCTTTTCAATCCAGTCTTTCATTGCTATTTGTCCTCCTGGAAAAACAGGAGTTTCATCTGTAATAAAAATAACGCTATCCTTTTCGTGTGACAAAGTAGGCCCAACTTCATCACTACCATTAGCTGACTTATTCAAATCAGGAATTTGTACTTTTGATTCCTCTGTTTTTTTCTTTTTTAATTGAGAAAAACTAATAGTTACACCAGAAATTAAACTAAATAGTATTACACATAAAATCTTCATCCAATCTTTTTTTTCGTCACAAATCTAAAACTATTTTAATATTCTCTCCTAACCTATCAGATTGATTACGTGTTAATTCACCTAGTTTTGAAATAAGACGTTTTTTATCAATTGCTCTAATTTGATCGACTAAAATATCACTTACAACTTCAAGCTGCCCTTTATCTAAATGCACTCTTAATAATTCACTTTCGGGTAAAACATTCGTTGTGACAGGACAGACTATAACAGAAGGGTGACTTTCATTTAATAAATCCGTTTGAACTATAACTACAGGACGAACTTTACCAGGTTCTGTTCCTTTTGCTGGATTTAAATTCGCTAGCCAAATTTCAAATTGTTTAATCTTCATCTATCAAATCCTCAAATTCATGTAAAATAGCTAAAGATTCGCTTCTTGAAGCTTTCGATTCTTTTAACAATTGCTTTTTTAATAACGCACGTTTATTATACTCATTATAAAGCTTTAAAGCTTCATTAATATATCGATTTCTTGCTAAATGTAATTTTGTAGTCAAAATTTCTGTATCCTGAAAAATGGCATCGTCTAATTTCAAAGAAAGTGTCTTCATATTCTTTTTTTAGCAAAGATACATACTAATAGTATATACTCCAAAAAATAATTAATTTATACCTTAAAATACCTTTGTTTACTTGATATTAGTATCTGTTTTTTTATTTTCTTTGCACCGGTCAAACACATGACCTAGTTATGCTTATTTCTCAATGAAAAAATTTAAAAATCTAATCTTCTATATCTTAACCATCGTAGGGTTTTCGGTTGCTATATATTGGATTATTGAATTTGGAAAAAAATTAGAATTAGGTAAGAAAATTAAATTGCCAATTTCACACAATTCTAACTGGGTAGAATTTAAGACAACTCTACTTCACAACCTTGAACATCCTTTGGCACTTCTTCTAGCTCAGATACTAATCATCGTTTTAGTTTCCAGATTATTCGGCTGGTTATTCAAAAAAATTGGTCAACCTACCGTAATTGGAGAAATATTGGCTGGAATACTTCTTGGACCATCCCTAGTGGGTATGTATTTCCCTGAATTTTCACATGCATTATTCCCAAAAGAATCTTTGGGGAATCTTCAATTTTTAAGTCAAATTGGTTTGATATTCTTCATGTTTGTGGTGGGTATGGAATTAGACATCAAAGTACTCAAAAACAAAGCGAATGACGCTGTAGTAATTAGTCATGCAAGCATTATTATTCCTTTTGCCTTAGGTATGGGATTGGCATATTTTGTTTATGATGCTTTTGCAGCGGAAGGAACTCAATTCTTGTCTTTCGCACTATTTATGGGTATTGCCATGAGTATCACCGCCTTCCCTGTCTTAGCTCGAATCGTGCAAGAACGTGGTATGCACAAAACAAAATTAGGTACGGTAATTATTACATGTGCCGCTGCGGATGATATCACGGCTTGGTGTATTTTGGCAGCAGTTATTGCAATCGTAAAAGCAGGAACTTTTGTTAGTGCACTATATACCATTTGTTTAGCAGCTTTATATGTATTGACAATGTTAAAAGTTGTTCGTCCATTTTTAAGTAGGATTGGTGAAATAAATGCTTCAAAAACACATCTAAATAAACAGATTGTTGCCATATTCTTTATCATCTTACTTTTCTCCGCTTGGGCGACTGAAAGTATTGGAATTCATGCTTTATTCGGCGCATTCATGGCTGGAGCTATCATGCCAGAAAGCACTAGTTTCAGAGATATTTTCATTACAAAAGTGGAAGATATTGCACTTATTTTATTACTCCCATTATTCTTTGTATTTACTGGATTACGTACCGAAATTGGCTTATTAAATGATGGTCATCTTTGGTTAGTTACAGGCATAATTATAACTGTCGCAGTTACTGGGAAATTTTTCGGAAGTGCATTAGCAGCTAAATTTGTTGGCCAAAGTTGGAAAGATTCATTAATTATTGGTGCATTAATGAATACCCGCGGACTAATGGAATTAATCGTACTAAATATTGGGTATGATTTAGGTATTCTTTCCAAAGAAATATTTACCATGCTGGTTATAATGGCTTTAGTCACAACTTTTATGACTGGACCAGCATTAGATTTCATCGAGTGGATTTTTAGTAAATCCGCAAAAGAAGAGGGCAATACAGATGCTATAGAATCGAATAAATATCGTATTTTAATATCCTTTGGTAATCCAGAAAGGGGTAAAGTATTACTTCGTTTAGCAAACAGTTTAGTACGTAAATTAAATGACAATGCAGAAATTGATGTGATGCATTTAGCTCAAACGAATGAAATTCACCAATTCAATATTAAAGATTTGGAAGTGGAGACAATGACACCTATAAAAGAAGAGGCTTGGTCATTAAAACAACGTATTACAACCATATTCCGTGCTTCTAATGATGTACCTACCGATGTTGCAGAAGAAGCAAATAAAGGATTCTACGATTTATTATTAGTTGGAATAGGTCAATCCATGTATGAAGGAAGTTTTTTAGGTAAAGTACTTGGTTTTACAACACGTATCATCAACCCAGAACGACTAAAAAATCAATTAACAGGTAAAGAAAAATTATTTGACAAATCCCATTTCGACGACAGAACACGTGATATCCTTTTAAACACGAACGTTCCTGTAGGAATTTTCATTGAAAAAAACATAACTCAAATCAACAATATAATCATTCCTTTCTTTAGTGCTTCAGATGTTCAATTAGTGAATTATTTCCAAAAAATGATTACGAATGCAGAAGCATTAGTTACTGTCGTAGATATCAATGGATTCATTAAGTCGAATGAAGAATTAAGTATACGACTATCCCAAATTCAAGAATATTTCCCAAATCATTTACAAATATTAAGTGAATGGGAGATTGAAAAAACATTAGTCAATAAATACGACATTATGTTTGTGAGT
>CANFHU010000019.1 GCA_947446925.1 Flavobacteriia bacterium | reverse complement strand
TTAACTTCTGCTTTAATTTCTGTATTTAACAATATTTCGGTTGTAGTCAAATTGCTATTTGTCACATCTATTTCACCTTTGAAAAAGGTAGAATCAGCTTTTTGTTTCGCTTTGGTTGCATTGTCGCCTGCTATACGATTTGTGATTTCGCTTGCTAAATCCGTATTTGCTTTATCTAATAACGTTTTAAATGAAGTTGAATCTGAAAGAGATTTTGATTTAACATCATTGATTGCAGATGTTCTATTTGTAACCTCTTTAGTTAAATTAGTAGAGAATAAAACACTATCAACTATAGCTTTTGCTTGAACATTTGAAATCTGAGTAGTTAATAACGTTGCATTCGCTAAACTATCAGCACTCGCTTTCGCTTTTAATTCATTGTAGATATTTACCAAATTCGTATTCAACTGTAAAGAGTCTGCTTTGTATTTTGCATATACAGCATTTAAAGACCCATCAAAATTTACAGATTTCCATTGTGTACCATCCCAACGCAAGATGTCATTCTTTTGTATATTAGAAGAATTCACATCTAATAATTCTTTCAAGTTAAATCGAGGAGCAGCCAGCGCTGAATCTGCAATAAATGCATAAGGAATTGATTGTAATTGAACGTTACCCATTGGTAATAAACCATTTCCAAAATCTGCTCGAACACCTGTAAAGATATCCATATGCGACCAATCAATTTCTTTGAAACTGTCTAATTTACCTACTCCAGTAGTGTTTCCTTTACCAATAACGATACTAAACAAACCAAAATTGTTTGTCTTCACTTCATGCGTTTCTTGCCATAGTGTAATACCCGTTAGTCCTCCCTTACGGATACTAATCTCTACCACAATTGCTTTGTTGTTTATTGCCAATCCACTTGCGTCTCGCGCTACAGCTTGGTAACTAAACCCTAAGTCACTTTTTTGCTGTGCAAATACATTTCCTAATGTAAAGAAAAATGCAACGATCAACAACGATTTTAGTACTTGTTTTTTCATCTGTTTGGTTTTGATTTTATTCTACTTTTAACTTATATTTATTTAACTTTTTTCCAGTAACACTGAGTAGTGTCTAAGTGTTATTCACCAGCTACCTTAGTAACTTTAAATGAACTTACCCAATTTGCGTTTTGTACGCCATAAACCTTCGCTATGTATGCACCAACTGGCAAATATTGTACATCCAATTGCAATGTCATTCCATCAACATATATCATTGGTACATTTAATTTCTTACCAACTAAATCATACAATTCAACTACATAATCCTTACCAAAAACTGCACGATTGTCTGTATCTACTTTTACATGTAAATAAGAACTTGTAGGATTTGGATAAACGGAAACGTCAAATTTTAAATCTTCCAAAGAAACAACATCTAATACTTTAAACAGATCACCTTGTTGGAAACCTTGCGTAAACACCTGTCCAAAATTAGATTCTGTATTTACAAATAACTCACCTATAGAAAATGATAAAGATTGCCCAGTAGAAGCTTCAATAGTACCTCCAGCTGAACCAAACAATTGTAAAAGAACTATATCATTTACTGTATTTGTAGAATCATTTTGTGCAGAAACAAACTTTATTGCAAAAAATAACACTATTAATAACACTAATTTATTCATATCTTATCTGAATTTAGTTTATAATTTAAACCATTATTTTTTTTGAATTCTAACCCAAGCATTTGGATATTTTTTACGCAATTCTTTTAATCGTTTTAATCCCTCTTTCTTCGTTTCTAATTTCTCGATTGCAACTAAATACCATAAAGAATTTTTCTTTTTAAGAATAAAAGTTGATTTTTCCTTTAATTTCCATTCTTGTAAACTATTCTCTAATTCAACCCGATTTTTAGAAGATTCAACAACAATAAAATATCCATTAGATTTATCAATAGTCACATCGTTTTCATCAATATATTGATCTCCATGTTTACATGGACCTGAACCTTTTAAAATTGCTCTTTTTAATTGTTCTCTTAATGTATCCGTTTGAACTTTAAGAATTGAGTTATCAATTTTAAGTTTGTCAACTTCTTTAATTAAATCAGAAGTTTTCTTTTGTTTATCATTTTCAGAAATACTTAATTTATCATTCAACTGTGAAACTACATTCTTTAAACTATCTTGGGCACGTTTCAGCCTAGCATCCTCTAATTTATGCTCACTTCCACTTAACAAAGTAAATTTATATCCAATTCCGGCTTCAAAACCACCTTTGGAAGCAATTGCTAAATTGCCTATGTTTGCATCATAGCCTGCATATATCTTTAACTGTTTGTATACATTAGCCATTGCAACAATTGGGAAACTCCCATTTGTTCGATATCCTGCTGTTAAAGAGTATAACTTCTTATATCTTGCGGTTACTACAATATCTGCTAATGTTGGTAATGCGTGTTGCCCACGTATAATTACTGTAGGTATTAATTCTATGTCTTTACAACATGTCACATCAAATACATAGGATGAATTCAACACAAACAATGGATCTAATTGGTATGTATATTGTACTGAACGAATCTCATACAAAGCTTTTGAACTATACAAACTCGGAAAACCTGCGCCCACTGTAAAGCGGGATGTTGAATAAGAAACTCCTAAACCACCTTGAAACATTAATTTACCTGTATTGGAGATTGTTCCAATATCAGTCTTATCTTCTACAATTACTGAATTAAAATCAAAACGATTTTGATTAATTCCAGCACTAATCCCAAAACTTAATAATGCAGAATTAGTTAACTTAATTCTATAGGCATAAGATAATTGAAAAAAAGTATTTGAAAACAATCCGGTCTTATCCGATAACAAATTCGCTCCAAAACCATGCTTTTCACTATCACGGTAATTGATATTTAAAGCCAATGTTGTTGGATTTTGAGTCAATCCAACTAAGTTATTTCTAAAACCATCCCATGTATGTAAACCGCGATTTTCTCCAGTATAACCTGGTTGTAGTGTGTAACGATTTAAAATATTTTGATCTAAAACTGGTAATTGCTGAGATAAAGTAATCCCAATAAACACTAGTTGAATAAAAATTAATAAAACTAATTTCATTTTATATTGTTTTAAATTACTTAATGCAAAATGTTGAAGGTACCTTTAATAATATCTTTTAACTCACTAGCTTTAATCGTGTAATAATAGGTACCTGCAGGAATTTTCTCTCCTAATTCATCTTTACCTTTCCAATCATTTTTATAATCTTTACTGGAAAATACCTCTGAACCATTTCGATCAAATACATGAACTTCACAAACACCATACGCTTCGATTTCTAATATTTTCCATGCATCATTTTTACCATCATCATTCAATGTCAATAAATTTGTTGCTTGAATTTTTTTCTCAATCATTACATTAATTTTTGAGGATGTTAACTTAATCACGCAACCTTCATCATTTTTAATGGATGCTGTATAAATTCCACTTGTATTTACATTAATCGTTGGAGTGGTATCGCCTGTACTCCAAACCAAACTTGAGAAATCTCCTGTTACTATAACATTTATGTTCTTATCGTTATAAAATGTAGTATCCCCACTGTAAGTTAATTTACCTGATGGAATCTCTTTTATATGAACGATACCTTCAGAACTATTACGACAATTTTTATCTGTAATCGCTAGGGTTTTTACAATAAACTTACCCGCCTTTGTAAACGCTCTTTTAAAAAAAGTTTGTGTATAAGTCTCATCCTGGTTATTGAAATACCAATAGGTATTTTCTATTGTCCCTTCAGAGACAAAGTAATTATTAAAAAACTTCAAAGTATCCAGTTTACAAGCAACAGTATCATAATAAGGTGTTTTAGAATTAGTTAGTACTGGAATATAATTAACTTTAATAGTACGTTTTTGGGAAAATAATGTATCGTTTAAACTAGTTACGATGCGTAATTGAACATCAAACGAATGCTGACCTCCATACTTTGTAGATAAAGTATCTGCAAAATAAACATAGGATAAAGTATCATTAGAAGTTTTCTTTTCAAAAATCCCATCCCCATTTAAATCCCAAGCAAATTCATTGATTGATGCTCCTGAAACTGCAGAATTACTTCTAAAAATAATTTCAGCATTTTCACACACCTGAACTGGCGAAGTAAAACTTGCTTTTTTTTGTGCAAAAAGCGTTGAACTAGTACACCCAAATAATAACAATAAAAAACCAAATTTTAGTTTCAAAATCATATTTTTTTCTTATTTTAATGATGTAAAGGTATGTTAAAATAACTTAGATTACCCACAATAAAATAATTATCAATAAATTAATGTAAAAACTCACTCAAAAACGAATTAATTAAGTTCTAAAAAAAACAATAAATTAAAAAATACACCGCACACGAAAACGCTTACTATTAAACTAATTTTATAAATCCACAAAAAAAACACTAATTTTAGTACATGGACCAATCCCTCGGAAAAGAATACAAACTCTGCAGTCAAAAAATAATACAACAAATTTTTGAAGCAAAACGCAGTGTGAAACAATTTCCGTTTGTACTTAATTATTGTTTCTCCGAATTACCCTCAGAAAAATCTTTCCAAATCGTAATCGCAGCACCTAAACGAATTTTCAGAAAAGCACACGATAGAAACAGAATCAAACGTTTATGTAGAGAAACTATTCGTAAAAACAAATACATTTTAGAAGATTACCTTTCAGAAAATAAAAAACAATTAGCTTTATTTTTTGTCTATACAAATAAAGAAGAAATGGATTACGAAGTACTTTTAAAAAAAACGGAAACACTCTTTAAAAAATTAATCACAGAATTCAGTAAATTAGACGCTTAATTCATCTTGAAACATAACTATATTATGCAAAAAATACTTTTTTTAGTTCTTGCTCTAACATTTACTTTAAAATTATCCGCACAATCCAATGGATTCGAACTTATCAAAGGAATGGAATTAATGGATTTAATTCATCAAAATCTAGAATTGCATTATGTCGATGAACCTAAACCTGGAAAACTATGTAAAGTGGCGATTGATGCCATGTTGAAAGAACTAGATCCATATACAGTATATTACCATGAAGCAAACATGGAAGATTATAGAATGATGACTACTGGTCAATATGGTGGTATAGGCGCTTTAATTCGTAAAATCGATAATTGCATCTATATATCCGAACCTTATGAAGGAAATCCAGCGCAAAAATCTGGTTTAAAAGCGGGAGATAAAATCATTTCTATTGATGGTAAAGACATGTGTAATAAACCTTCCGATGATGTTTCTGCAGCATTAAAAGGTCCTAAAGGAACTACAATTCAAGTGAAGGTTTTACGAGATGGTAAAGAATTAAATATACCTATTACAAGAGATGAAATAAAAATTCCAGATGTGCCTTATGCTGGCATACTTTCTAAAAATATTGGATACATCAAATTAAATAGTTTTACACAAACAGCATCCGAAGAAGTAATAAAAGCATTTAAAGAGTTGAAAGGCCAAGGCATGAAAGAGTTAATTTTAGATTTACGGGGTAACGGTGGAGGATTACTTATGGAAGCCGTTAAAATTGTAAATATGTTCGTGCCTAAAAATCAACTTGTTGTAAGTACTAAAGGAAGAATTCAAGATGAAAACAAACTGTATATAACAACAGAAGAACCACTTGATCTTACGATTCCTTTAGTAGTGCTAATTGATGATGGCTCCGCTTCTGCAAGCGAAATTGTTTCAGGTAGTTTACAAGATTTGGATCGTGCGGTAATCATAGGTACTACATCTTATGGAAAAGGATTAGTACAACGAACTTTCGATTTGAAATATGGTTCAAAAATGAAACTAACAATTGCAAAATATTACACTCCTTCTGGTAGATGTGTGCAAAAATTAGAGTACTACGAAAAAGCGGAAGGTGAACGTCCACATGCAATTGCAGATTCTTTAATCAAAAAATTTAAAACTACTCACGGCAGAGAAGTGATAGATGGAAGAGGTATCGAACCAGATATCAAAATAAAAGAGAAAGAATTTAGCAGATTAACTGCAATGTTAGTGAACAAAAACTTCATCTTTAACTACGCTACTAAATACGCAAACACACATACTTCTATCCCAGATGCAGGTACTTTTACATTAACCAAAGAGGATTACGAAGAATTTAAAAAATTAGTTTTAAAAGACACATTTGATTATACAACCGCTTCAGAAGAAATGCTACGTAAAATGCGTAAAACAGCTGAAGAAGAGGGTTATTTCGATGATTCTAAAACAGAATATGAGGCGTTATTCAAAAAATTAACCCCTTCGAAAGAAAGTGATTTAGAAAAATTTAAAGTAGAGATTAGTAATATTTTAGAAAATGAAATTGTATCCAGATTTTATTTTCAAAAAGGAAGAGCAGTGCATGCGTTTAAATCCGATGATTTCGTAGAAAAAGCAAAAGAAATAATCCAAAATTCGAAAGAAATAAATACGATATTGAAAAAATAGACGTTAGTACAATATGTTTCTTCGAAAAACGAATCCTATTAATACCCAATCACTTTTAATGTTTGGGTGTTTAATGGTTATTATCGGACTACTTTTTAGTAAAGCAATTCTATCTTTAAGTACTGCATATTTTATTATAATTTTTATTGGACTCGGAAACTATTCAGAAGGTTTTAATCGAATAAAGAAAAATAAATCCCTACTTCTATTTATTCTATTCATTGGATTTTATATTACCTCATTATTTTGGTCAGAACTTATTCTTCCCGGGCTTTCAGACTTACTATCTAAATGCAATTTAATTCTTTTACCAATTGTAATTGTTGCATTACCTGTACTATCGAATAAAAACAAATTGATCATTTTACAACTTTTTGCAGGTTTAGTAATTGTTGAAAGCATTATTAATTTCGGTACTTTTCAACTAAATTTCTCTCCAGATAAAGATATAAGAACCATGTCTTTATTTATTTCACACATACGCTTCTCTCTATTTGTTGTCTTTGCAATATTTATCCTTATTTTCCAAAAAAAGACCAAAATTAGTGTCAAAATAATAGTTTGGTTGGGGTTAACCTGGTTACTTTTTTATACATATTATGCACAAGTTTTAAGTGGAGTATTAACATGTATTGTATGCTTCCTAGTTCTTTTAATCATTGGATTGAAAAATCCCAATAAATGGGTGCGAATTTGTTCATTAAGTTCTATTGCTATTATAATTCTAATATCAATTTTAGGCGTCTTTATTATTAATAATTCTACCCCAAAAAAAATAAATATAAAGTCATATCCCACATACACAAAATTAGGACATCTATACTTCCACGACACTATTTCCAAAGCAATGGAAAATGGATACCCATTAAATTGTTTTATAAATGAACAAGAACTAGATAGTACTTGGAAAACAAAGTCTGACATTGCACTTAACTCATTTACAAAAAATGATTTTAGTTACCATTCTGTCTTAATAAGATATTTGACCTCTAAAGGTCTGACAAAAGATGCGGAAGGGATAAATAAATTATCCAATCTGGACATAAAAAACATTGAATTAGGTATTCCTTCTATTTTAAATTTAAAAACAGGTTTACAAAATAGAGTGAATGAGTTAAATTTTGAATTAAATAGTCGTGAAAATCCGAATGGACATAGTATTTTACATCGGATAGAATACTGGAAAACAGGGTGGTCAATTTTTAAAAAAAACTGGTTAATTGGAACGGGAATAGGTGATTATAAAGAAAGTTACCAAAAAGAATACGACAATTTAAGTTCGTTGCTAGAGCCAAAAAACAGATTAGAAAGCCATAACCAATTTTTAGGAATAGCTATAGCAACAGGTACTATTGGACTTTTATTATTCTTAATGCATATTACCAATACATTTCGAACAATTTGGTGTAAAAAAGATTTACTCCCTATTATTTTCCTTTCTATATGTGTTGCCTCCTTTTTAGTAGAGGATACTTTGTCTACCCTTGCGGGAATGAGTTTTTATAGTTTTTTTATTGGACTGTTTATAACTAACAATTCTTTCAATAACGAAAATAATTAATCCGTTTTCAACTTGAAAAAATTTACTTTCTCATCTCCAGAGTTCTTTTGTATTCGCAAAATATAATTTCCAGCAGGTAAATCGGTAAAATCAAGTGGTAATTTATGCAATTCTTGTGCTAGCATGCCTTCGTAAATATTGTTTTTCTCATGACCTAATAATGTATAAACGGAAACTTTTACGAATTCATTTTGTGTAGCAATCCGAAGTGTGGCAGAAATTGAAACAGGATTAGGATATAACAATGTCAATGTACTATCGTCCACTAATTCATCTAAGTTTAATGAACAACCACCAATTATACGATGAAACTTAATTTCATGTGCAAACATTTTTTGAATTTCTACAGGCGAAACCTCAAACCAATCTTTTAATATAGAAGCATATACATCCCTGAAATCGATTTCCATTGAAACGCCTTCTTGGTGAATTATTTGATCGGATATGACTGGATTGTTACCATAAATAGGCGTCTCTAAACAAGATCCAAACAAAAATAATGGGGCTGCATCGCCATGATCTGTTCCAAAACTGGCATTAGACGCAATTTGTCTACCAAACTCTGAAAATGTCATGCCTATAACTCGTTGCTCAAATCCAAGTAATGTAAGATCATCTTGAAAGGCTTCAATTGCTTCTGAAACAGTTTTTAATAAATCAGCATGGTTACCGAGTGTTGTATCCGATTCTAAAACTTGGGAATCATGAGTGTCAAAACCAGATACATTAACAACATATACATTCGTTTTTAAACCACCTGAAATCATTTGAGCAACATACTTTAATTGCGTTGCTAGTTGATTTTTTGAATCGTATTTTTGGGATAAATTATTGCCTTTTTTCGCTGCATCAAGTACACGTGTTCCATATTTATTTGTTTGAGCGATAATTGTACTCAAAAATTCCATGTGACTACCATAATAGGTGCCATCGTTAACTGCTGAAGATAATGACACATTTAACGCATCATTTGGATTATTAACTGTATGAGAGAAATTACCTAAAACACCTTGACAAGTAGCTGAAACTTCATAACCCATAGTAATTGCAAACGGATCTTTATATGTTTCATTTGGGAAACCATCTGGAAAACCCGGAAAATCATTATCAAAATTTCTACCTAACCAACCTGTTGTGATAGTTTGTTCTAGTGAACCACTTGTCCAAATATCTGTTGATCGAAAATGCGATCGATTTTGCGTTGGATAACCTACATTTTGTATCACAGATAATTTACCTTTCTGAAGCAAATTTGCCATCCCTGTCATAGCAGGATGAAAGGCATTTTTGGTAGTGACTTGAATCAACTTATTTTCTGGAAGAATAATGTTTGTTCGTTGTTTATATAAATTAGCATATGAATCTATTGGTATTAAAGTATTTAAACCATCATTACCTCCATTTAGACAAATCAAAACTAATACTTTATCTTCTACACTTCGTTTTAAATTAAATAAAGGTTCAGTTACGGCAGCATAACTATAATTCTTAAACATGAAAGGTATAGTCAACGACGCAAGTGCTGATTTTTTTATAAAATTTCTTCTTTCCATAATTAGATCCTTAAATTGTTTGAAACTCTGGCAACTTAAACAAATTATCTAAGGTTAAGCCTATCCGAAACATTAACGCCTGTTTCATAGAAATATCCGATGGATTTTTCACATACTCATCATATTGCACAGACCATTCAAAATCAGGAAGTCCATTTGTTAAGAGTGATTTAAGTTTCGCTTTCGCTTCTATTGACAATCCTTTAGGACAGAAAATCAATGCTAAATCATCTATTAGTTGAATTGGATCGGAAGGAGAAGAAAGTCCTTGAATAAAACCAATCAAATCTATTTGCCAAGATTTAGTTTTATCTATTTTAGATTTAAACTTATCTGTTAATGTTAATACAGAAGAAATCAAAAAACGTAAATTGATATAACTAGAATTAATCCATAATCTCGTGTAATTAGGTGCTTGATAATAGGCAGGCCAACCTCCAACATTCGGTGGTCTAAAATAGTTCATCCCCATTACTGCACATATGCTACCCAACTGACTATAAAAATCATAGTTAATTTGTGTTGTATAGGAAATCTTAGACTCTGTACTATTCAACATTGAAAACACCAATTCTATTGGATTTTTAATAATAGTACCTCGATTTGTGATATCATAAAAATGAGCACTGGACAATAATGCTTTAATGACTGGTTTCAATTCATAATTATGCACTACTAATAATTGAACCATTGGATCAATAATATTAACTTGTACTTCAGGAGTAATTGCATAATTTACAAACCAACGATATAATTTTTTACTTATAAACTGTGCTGCATGTTCAGTTTCAAATAAAATATCAATATAATTTGCATATTCATTTTCGTTGCCATTTACAACAACTATATTGCCTAATCTGGAAGATAAATTCTTGGTTGTTGTGTCGTGTTTACTAGCAACAAATGTTGCATTTACTTTTGTACTAAAGCTACTTTGAATACCATCAATTCTCCATCCAGTCAATATTTTTGCGCCTTCTTTTATATCAGCCTCAGTATAATTTGTATAGTCTCCTTCACCTATCTGTTCTCCTTTTCCAATAGAAAATAATTCCAATAATTCTCGCGAATAATTTTCATTCGGACTATTCTTTGTATTTGAATTTCCATTTAAAAATTGTAACATACTTGGATTAATCGTGATTTGTTTTATTAAATCTTTAATATTTCCAAGTGCATTTTCCCGTAATAACTTATAATAATAATAGGTAGCTCTTGCATCACTACTTTCTTCTACCGCAAAATGATTCTGCCAAAACAATGTCATCTTTTCATGAATACTCAAAGATTCGTTATGGATATTTTGAAATATCCATCCAGCTAACGATTCATTGCGAGCACTTTGAGTTTCTTGCGGATTTATAACTGGAAAAGGAGAATTTACCCATGATTGTCCCTGACTAACAACTGCTTCTTTGTCACTAACCACTATAGGAAGGGTTGAGTCAGGTAAAATGAGTAATTCATCAATTACGTTTTCCATACCTTTTTGGGTAGCATACTTTATTTGCTGAAAAGTAGGACCAAACATCGTTCTTCTTAATAAATGAGATGCTGCCTGTTCATCCCAAACTCCGGAGTAGGCTTTTAAAGACATAAATTATGATTTATTTTGAATGAAATTAATATTTCGCATTAACCCATTCTTCTTAGTGCGTTTAACAGCGCTATTCTTAAACAAATTTGAAAACAATTCATCTGTCAAGTCTTTCCAGTCATTTTTGGTATAATCTAACAATAAATTATTTGGAGAAAACAATGGATCATTATTCGGAGTAGAAAATCGATTCCAAGGACAAACATCTTGACATATATCACATCCAAATATCCAATCTTTCATCTTACCCGAAAACTCATTTGGCAGAATTTCATCTTTTAGTTCAATCGTTAAATAGGATATACACTTAGAACCATCCACTACATATGGTTCAACAATTGCATCTGTTGGACATGCATCAATACAACGTGTACAAGTTCCGCAATAATCTTTTATTGGACCATCGGCTTCTAAATCTAAATCAATAATTAATTCAGCAATAAAAAAAAACGACCCATTTTTGGGGTGGATCAAATTACTATGTTTTCCAACCCATCCCAATCCAGACTTTTTAGCCCAAACTTTATCCATTACAGGTGCAGAATCAACAAAAACGCGACCAGCTACTTCACCAATTTCAATACGAATTAGATCTAAAAAAAGTTTTAATTTTTCTTTTAATACAAAATGATAATCCGTACCATAAGCATACTTCGAAACATTAAAAGAATCTTCACGCTGTTTTTTTTCAGGATAATAATTATAGAGAAGAGAAACTACACTTTTAGCTCCAGGAACCAACAAACGTGGGTCTAGACGCATATCAAAATGGTTCTCCATATAAGCCATTTTACCGTTTTTAGAGGTAGAAAGCCACTTTTCTAAACGAACTGCTTCATCTTCTAAAAAAGCAGCTTTTGAAATTCCACAAAATTGAAAACCTAAATCGTAGGCTATGTTCTTTATTACCGATGTAGAGTTAACGGAATTCATAAACTTTAAAATAGACCTCCTTGAACATAACCAAGATCTCGACCTAAATGTGTATAGGCTTTTTCAGTAGCTTTTCTACCACGTTGAGTACGAATTAAAAATCCTTCTTGAATTAAAAAGGGTTCATACACTTCTTCCAATGTACCAGCATTTTCACCAATAGCAGTTGCAATCGTGGTTAATCCAACCGGACCACCTTTAAATTTATCGATAATTGCTAATAAAATTCGATTATCCATTTCATCTAAACCATAAGCATCTACATGCAGAGCTTCCAAGGCTATATCTGTAATAGACAAATCGATACTTCCATTTCCCTTTACTTGAGCAAAATCCCTTACACGTCGTAATAATGCATTTGCAATTCGAGGAGTTCCCCTACTTCTGCTTGCAATCGCATAAGCAGCTTGTTCATTTATACCAATATGCAATAAATCCGAAGATCTTTCAACGATGGAAGTTAAGGTTTTGGAATCATAATATTGCAAACGTGCATTAATACCAAAACGAGCACGCAAAGGGGATGTTAATAAACCAGAACGAGTTGTTGCACCAATTAATGTAAATGGATTCAGTGAAATTTGAACAGTTCGAGCATTTGGTCCACTATCAATTAAAATATCAATCACATAATCCTCCATCGCAGAATATAAATATTCTTCAACTACAGGGCTTAAACGATGAATTTCGTCAATAAACAAAACATCTCCAGCATCTAAGTTAGTTAATAAACCTGCTAAATCCCCTGGTTTATCTAATACAGGTCCACTAGTAACTTTAAATCCAACTCCTAACTCATTAGCTATAATATTTGCTAAAGTTGTTTTACCTAGTCCTGGTGGTCCATGTAATAGCACATGATCTAAAGGTTCTCCTCTTTGGGTTGCTGCTTGGACAAAGATTTCTAAATTTTCAACTACCTGCTTTTGACCAGCAAAATCCGTTAATTTTTTAGGACGTAATACTTTATCGTAATCGTTGTCGTTGGTTTTATCAACCTCACCACGATAATCAAATGATTCTTCTTCCAAAACAGTAATAATAATTTATACAAAAATAAAAAAGCCTTCTAACAAAAGTTAGAAGGCTTATAAATATTATAAACAGATTAATGTTCTTCTTCTCCTTCTGCTAAAGGAACTGTTTGAAGAATATAATCTTCTTCAGCACCAGGCTTAGAATAATCATATGGCCATCTATGAACCACTGGTAAAGCACCAGGCCAGTTACCATGTACATGTTCTACTGGTGTAGTCCACTCTAAAGTATTAGACTTCCATGGATTTTGAACAGCTACAGGACCTCTGTAAATACTATAGAAGAAATTGAATAAGAAAATAATTTGTCCAATTGCAGCAATAATTGCAAAAACTGTAATAATAACATTCAAATCCAACATCATCTCATACGTATTTGTATCAAATTCATTGTAGACAGAATAGTCATAATAACGACGAGGAGCACCCGCTAATCCAACAAAGTGCATAGGGAAGAATACACCATAAGCACCTACAATAGTTACCCAGAAATGAGCATAACCCAAACGTGTATTCATCATACGACCATACATTTTAGGGAACCAATGATATACACCAGCAAACATACCAAACACTGCAGACATACCCATAACAATATGGAAGTGAGCTACAACAAAATACGTATCATGCACAGCAATGTCTAATGCAGAATCGGCTAAGATAATTCCGGTTACACCACCAGTGATAAATGTAGAAACTAGACCAATTGCAAACAACATAGCAGGTGTAAATACAATACTACCTCTCCATAAAGTAGTTAAGTAATTAAATACTTTAACTGCGGAAGGAATTGCAATCAACAAAGTAGTAAATACGAAAACACTACCTAAGAATGGATTCATACCAGTAACGAACATATGGTGACCCCATACAATAAACGATAAGAAACCAATTGCAAGAATAGAACCAATCATTGCTCTGTAACCAAATATTGGCTTTCTAGCATTTGTAGAAATGATTTCAGATGATAAACCTAAAGCAGGTAACAATACAATATATACCTCTGGATGACCTAAGAACCAAAATAAATGTTGATATAATAATGGAGAACCACCATGATTTTCTAACATTTCACCTCCAACTATTATATCAGATAAGTAAAAACTTGTACCTGCTAAACGGTCCATCATTAACAAGACTGCAGCAGATAATAAAACTGGGAATGAAAGGACACCAAGAATAGCTGTAACGAAAAAAGCCCAAATAGTAAGAGGCATTCTTGTCATAGACATACCTTTAGTACGCAAATTTAAAACTGTAACAATATAATTCAAAGAACCAATCAACGATCCTGCAATAAAAAGTGTCATAGATACCAACCACAATGTCATACCTAAACCGGAACCTTCAACAGCTTGAGGTAAAGCAGATAATGGAGGATAAATTGTCCAACCAGCCATCGCGGGACCAGTTTCAATAAACAAGGAAACTAGCATGATAACAGAAGAAACTGCAAATAACCAATATGAAACCATATTCAAGAAACCTGAGGCCATATCTCTAGCACCTAATTGTAATGGAATAAGTAAATTGGAAAAAGTACCAGACAAACCACCGGTAAGTAAAAAGAATACCATGATAGTTCCATGAATGGTAACTAAACCAAGATACATATTCTCTTTTAATATTCCTCCTGGAGCCCAAGTTTCACCTAGAAACAAAGATAAAAAATCTGAACTTTCACCTGGCCAAGCCAACTGAATACGAAATAATAAAGATAATAACATCGCTACTAAACCCATAAATACAGCAGTAATCAAGAACTGCTTTCCAATCATTTTATGATCTTGACTGAAAATGTACTTTGAGATAAAAGTTTCCTCGTGGTGATCGTGGTGATCATGAGCATCGTGATGTCCGTGTGTGTCGTGTGTAATTGCTGACATTATATTTAATTTAAAAAAATTAATTCAATTTATTTACATTCCTAATTTAGTAGAATCAACAACAGCTGAAGCAACAACTGTAGAATCAGTAGCAACAGCAACTGGTTTTAGGTAATCATCTTTAAATGTTGTTTTAGATTTTAACCAAGCGTTATACTGTTGTGGTGAATCAATAACAACAATCATTTTCATTTTATAGTGCGCACTTCCACAAATCTTATTACACATTAATACATAATTAAAATTAGGATTATTTTTACGCACACGCATTTCTTTCGTAGAAATAGTAGGTGTAACTTTTAAACGCGTTACCTGACCAGGAACTGTATTAATTTGTGATCTTAAATGCGGGAAATAAGCAGAGTGAATCACATCTTTAGCTCTAAAACTAATTTCATATTCTTTCCCCTTTAATAAATGTAACGTATCTTTTTGGAGAATATCATCATATGCAGAAGCATCTAACTTAGCATTATGTCTTGCTTTCATCTGATATAACAAACGTAAAAGACGAGTTTTACGATCTAAATCCGTTTCCATTTTAATACGATCTTCAGGTATAAAAATATTCTTTGGATTATTTAATTTATTCTCCAACAACTTAATACCAAGAACTGTACTATCCGCTTTTCCAAATTCCATATAACGAATTGCTGAATCCAAAGTAGCTTCAGTTAAAAGAGCTAACTCATTTTCTGCAGTAGTCAATTTATAATCGTATTTACCTAAAACGTTATCCTCTCCTGAATATCGAGCAGTCCAGTCAAATTGTTTAGAAAATAATTCAATTCGAATTGCCTCCTTAGCAGAATCTCCGGTAATACCATTCCAAGTTTTCAAACCCAAAATGATAATGACAGCTAATACAATCGCTGGAACAACTGTCCAAATTAATTCCAATTTATTATCATGAGGATAAAAATAAGCTTTAACGCCAGGTTTACGAACATACTTCCATGCAAAACCAAATAATAACGTATTCGTTAAAAAGAATACAGCTATTATTATTATGAAATTCAAGTTCAACAACCAATCGGTAGTTTCACCATGGATAGAAGCAGCGTCACCTCTTCCAGTCCATCCATACTCTGTCATTAAATAAATGAATCCAGCATAAAAGAAAATCATAAAAGCAAGTAATAAATTAGCATTTAATTTATTATCACGATTTGTTACATCCTCTTCTCTTCTATTTCTAAGTTTAGAAGATAGCTCATATAATCTTACCAACTGGGATACAGCAAGTACACCCAATACGATTACTATAATTGTTATTAATTTAAAACTCATCTTGTTTTGGTTAGCTATGAATAAAAAATATGATTAAATATCGTGGTGAATACTTTCATCCAAGAATGGGTGATTCACAACGGTTAAAGGTGCTTTTGTTAAATTCTTTAAAATGGTTTTCAAAAACAAACCTAAAACAGCAAGTAATAATCCTATTTCTAAGAAACCTATTCTTGCATGCTCACCCATTGAACCTGCCATGATCATTACGTAAACATCCACCCAGTGTCCTACTAAAACAATAGCACCAACAAAAGTTAAAATACCTGCATGACGTTTAGCATCTCTTGACATTAATAATACCATAGGAAAAGCAAAATTAACTAAGAACATACCAAAGTACAAAAATCTAAAATCTTTAATTCTTGTTAAATGATATGTAGTTTCCTCTGGAATATTAGCATACCAAATCAACATAAATTGAGAGAACCATAAATAAGACCAAAGAAAACTAGTTGCAAAAGTCCATTTACCAAGATCATGAATATGAGATTCATTTACATTTGGTAAATAACCATTTTTCTTTAAATAAAGTGTTAAAGTAACTAAAGTTATCATTGTTGTACACCACATACCAGCAAATACATACCATCCAAATAAAGTACTAAACCAATGTGCATCGACGGACATAATCCAGTCCCAAGATTGCATTGAACTAAATACTGCAAAGAAAACTAAAAATACTGCAGCCTTTTTGTAATTTGTAAAGTGAATATCTGTACCACCAACAGTATCTTCTAATAAAGAGCGTTTTCTAAAACCTCTGTAATAAATATAATAAACCGCAAGATAAACTATCGTTCTTACCCAAAAGAAACCTTTGTTCAAATACGTAGCTTTACCTTGTAATATCTCATCATTTTTTACCACTTCCTCATCCATCCAAATATACAAATGAGCACCATCTTGTAAAGTAATAATTAGTAAAGTTACCGCCATCAAGATAATTCCAACAGGTAAAAATCCAGACACAGCCTCTATAACTCTTTTAACAGATGCATACCAACCTGTTTCAGTAGCATATTGTAATGCTAAAAAGAAGAGAGCACCTAAACCTATTCCAAAAAAGAAAAAGCTATCAATAAGTAAATTACCTGCAATACGAGTGTTTAAATGATCATCACCAATACTTGTAGCAATTCCAATACCTGTAAACAACAATCCTACGACAATTAATGTCAAGGTAAGGATGTTAGCGTTTTTTGTTACTTTGAATTCCATCTTACTTTATCTTTTATTATTGTTTTGCTGTTTTATCTACTTTAACAGAATCAGAAACTGCAGCAACAGCTGACTTTCCATCTGCACTGAAAGTTCCATAAGAAGCATTTTGAAACTTACGAATATAATGTACCAAAGTCCAAATCTCTTTTTTATTCAACATGGAAGCGTGTGCACCCATAGCTCCTTTTCCATAATAAATGGAATAAAACAATTGTCCATCACCTAAAGAAGCTCTATCCGTATAATTTGGAACACCGGCATATGCACCACTAGTAACCATTGGACCATTACCATCTCCTTTTTCACCGTGGCAATGCATACAATTAGCAGCAAATAATTCCTTCCCTTTCTTTAAGATTGCTTCTGCATTTTTAGAGGTCAATACTAAAGGATTTTTATCATTTGCAGCTTGATTATATTCATAATCCGCTTCTGTATTAGTAGTATAATCGTAACCAAACAAACCATGCGTTGAAGCAAATGCAACAGATGGTTTTCTATTATAAGGCAACATTAATAACACTTCCTCTTCATTCGTACCATAATAAGGTACAGTATGATTAGGAGGTGTTAAAGCAGAAGCAGTATTTTTAAATGTTTCGTTTATTTTTCCTCTTACTTCACCATAGTCAACGTATGGTTCGATAGCAGGTGAACGATACATGTCAGGCATATACTCTAAACCAGCACTATCCTTATCAGCAGAACAAGAAACCATAATAATTCCAGTAACTGCGACTGCGGACAAATTTGCTATTATCTTAAAAATTTTATTCATCACTCTGATAAATTACGATATAATTGGATAATCTATTTAACTTCTTTTTGATCTAATTCTACGTATCCAGTTGTTTGAATTAAAGAAGTTAATTCTTCTTCCGTAAAATTACTGTTTTCAGACATTCTGAATTCCATTACAAATCGGTCATCTGTTGTACGAGGATCAGGATTAGAAGCTGGTAAACCAGGTAAAATTTTATTTCTTAGGAAATAAGTCAACGCCATACCGTGTGCAGCACATAAAACCGTGAACTCAAACGTTACTGGTATAAATGCTAAAATATTTTCAAGGTAAGTGTTATTAGGTTTACCACCAATATTCATAGGCCAATCTGAAATCATGAAATAACGCATAGCTATGGTAGCTAACATTGTTCCTGTGATTGCATATAAAAATGCCATGATACCTAAACGTGTATTTTGAACTCCAATAATAGGATCAATTCCATGAATTGGAAATGGTGAGAATACTTCAGATACTTTAACCCCTTTTGCGACTAATTTCTTTGCACCATCTTTTAGTACATCGTCATCGTCATACATTGCGTAGATAATTTTTTCTGCCATGACTCCTTATTAATGATTGTTAGTATTATGGTTATCATGTCCTTCATGTCCATGAGAATCTGGAGCGTTTTTGTAAGACTCACCAGAAGATTTTAATATTGTTTTCAACTCAGCAATTGGCAATACTGGGAAGAAACGAGCAAACAATAAGAAAAATACAAAAAATAATCCAATTGTTCCAACGTAAACACCTAAATCTATATGACTAGGATAATGCATACTCCATGAAGATGGTAAATAATCACGGTGAATAGAAGAAACGATAATTACATAACGCTCAAACCACATACCGATATTTACCACAATTGATATAATAAAAGTAAACAGTAAACTTCTTCTTAATGGTCTAATCCACATTAATTGAGGAGAAATTACGTTACAAGTCATCATAGACCAATAAGCCCACCAATATGGTCCTGAGAATCGATTTATAAATGCATACGCTTCATACTCCACTCCAGAATACCAAGAAATAAATAACTCTGTAATATATGCTGTACCAACAATAGAACCAGTAACCATGATTACAATGTTCATATATTCTACGTGACGAGTATGAATATATGCTTCTAAACGCATTGCTTTACGCATCACAAGCATTAAAGTTTGAACCATTGCGAAACCTGAGAATACCGCACCTGCAACGAAATATGGAGGGAAGATTGTCGTATGCCACCCTGGTATTACAGAAGTAGCAAAGTCAAAAGATACAATAGAGTGTACAGAGAATACAAGCGGAGTAGCTAAACCAGCTAAAATTAATGAAACCATTTCAAATCGATTCCAGTTCTTAGCTCTACCTGACCAACCAAAAGAAAGTATAGAATACATTTTTTTAGGAATTGGTCGTTTAACGCGATCTCTCAATGTTGCAAAATCAGGAATTAAACCAATGTACCAGAAAACAACAGAAACAGAAAGATACGTTGAGATTGCAAAAACGTCCCAAAGAAGTGGAGAGTTAAAGTTAACCCATAAAGAACCAAATTGATTAGGAAGTGGAACAACCCAGTAAGCTAACCAGATTCTACCCATGTGTATCAATGGAAATATACCAGCCATAAATACCGCAAAGATTGTCATTGCTTCTGCAGAACGGTTAATCGCCATCCTCCATTTTTGTCTAAATAACAATAACACGGCTGAAATTAATGTACCAGCGTGACCAATACCAACCCACCAAACGAAGTTAGTGATGTCCCACGCCCAACCTATTGTTTTGTTTAATCCCCAAACACCAATTCCAGTTCCAATTAAATAGGCAATACAACCTACTCCATATAAACCGATAATCAATGCTATTGAGAAAAGAACATACCACATTTTTGGTGCCTTATCCTCGATAGGTTTACATACATCAGCTGTAATATCTGTGTATGTTTTGTGACCTAAAATTAGAGGTTCTCTAATTGCTGCTTCCTTATGCATTACTTTCTAATTTAGCGATTAATGATGAGCTTTATTTTCTTTCTTTTCACCGTGGTGAGCAGTTTCTTTTACAATTTGTAACTTTTCTAAGTCAGCATTTTTTTCATTTCTAACTTTTACTTGGTACCAAACATTAGGTTTAACACCAACCTCTTCTAAAGCTTGGTAGGAACGTTTATCATCTGCATTCTTACGAACCATCGATTTAATATCGTTCCAGTCACCTACTGTAATTGCGTTTGTAGGACAAACTTCTGCACATGCTGTAGTTACGTCTCCATCCATAACTGGTCTACCTTCTTTTTTAGCAACTAATTTACCAGCTTGAATTTTTTGAACACAGAAAGAACATTTTTCCATTACCCCACGTGTACGAACAGTTACATCAGGATTTAACACCATACGACCTAAATCGTCTTGTGCAGGATTCACTTGTGTGAATTTTTTATAAGAAGGGTAATTAAACCAGTTGAAACGTCTTACTTTATAAGGACAATTGTTTGCACAATATCTTGTACCAATACATCTGTTATAAGCCATTTGATTTAATCCTTCATTGCTATGTGTAGTTGCTGCAACTGGACATACAGTTTCACACGATGCGTGATTACAATGTTGACACATCATTGGCATATGTACCACTTTAGGATTTTGGGCAGCTACTTCCGCTTTACCATAATCAAAAGTTTCCTTATTTTCTCTAGTACCTATAGTAGCTTCTTCATCTGATGCGTAGTAACGATCAATACGTAACCAATGCATTTCACGACCTCTGCGTACTTCATCTTTTCCAACAACTGGAACGTTATTTTCAGACTGACAAGCAACTAAACAAGAACCACAACCAATACAAGAAGATAAGTCGATCGTCATACCCCATCTGTGTCCAATTTTTTCAACTGGATGTGCTTCCCATAAGTCAAACTTACTAATATGTTCAGGTCCATGATGCGTTTCCAACATATGTGCTGGATTATACGCCTCTTTATCTTTAGAAGTATAAATATCTAACGTTGTTTCACGAACGATAGAATGACGAGCCATTACAGTATGATGAATCTGTGTAGCAGCAATTGGATAAATACCATCTACTTTTGTTACAGTTCCATTTGCAGTGTAAGATAGCGTTCCATGTTCAAATGACGTAAAAACGAACGCATTTTTACCAATCGGTAAACGTTTACCATTTTCGTCTGTAGCATGTCCACCATATTCTTTTGTTTGGAATGCTGCATTACCGATATTTTCGTCGTTAGCACCTCTTCCATACCCTAATGCAACACCAACAGTTCCTGGAGTTTGTCCTGGTGAAGGATACACAGGTAATGTTAATTCTTTATTTCCAACTTTAACAGATGCTAAATTCAAACCATTTTCTTGGTCAAATGTAGTAGCATACGTTGTACCCATTTCTGTTGGGTTCATCGTAATATAGTTATCCCAAGTTACTTTAGAAACTGGATCTGGCAACTCTTGTAACCAAGGGTTATTTGCTTGTGCACCTATCCCAATCCCAGCTTTTTTATAAAGAACCACTTCTAATGCAGAACCTTTAGGAAGTTTACCAGCAACTTTATTCAAAGCACCATCATTGAAAACAGCAGAAGTATTTTCTACAGTAACATCAATACAACTATCGTGAATTGCTTTATTCCAGAAAGTTTCGAAATCAGCATATTTTGAAGTTGCTTTAATATTATCAGCTGACCAAGTAGTTTTAATTAAATCATACACTACTGAAGAATCTTTACCAGAACGTTTAGCAACACCAGCCCAAACTAAGAATGACTCTTGTGCAGCTGAAGTTTCAAATAATGGACGGATTGTTGGTTGAGCAATTGCGAAATGATTTTTCTTAGGATTAAAATCATTCCATGCTTCTAATGCATGATGATCAGGACAAACAAATTTACATTTTGAAGTAGTTTCGTCCGTATAACCTGCTAAAGAGATTGTTAAATCAACTTTAGTCAAAGCTTTTCCAAACGCTTCCCCATTTGCCAATGTATACACAGGATTCACACCATAGAAAATCACAGCAGCAGGAACTTTACCAGCAATTGTATTTGATACGAAAGTATTTAATGCTTCATCGTTGGAAGCAAATAAATTCACTGTATTAGAAGTGTTTATTGTTTTACCATATGTTCCAAGTACAGAATTCAACTTGTTAGCCAAGATTTGAACAGCTGTGTTGTTAGAACCAGCAACAACAATAGATTCACCTTTTGATTTTCTTAAAGATTCGAATGCTAAATCAGCTACTTCTTGTGCTTGTTTAGAAAGCGTAGTTGCAGCAGCAGTTTTAACAACAAATTTATTTAATAAATATGCTAGTACATTTGCTTCTTCAGAAGGTTTAATCATCCCTCTATAATCAGCATTTGTTCCTGTGATAGAAAGTATAGACTCAAATTGGAAATGCTTAGACATCCATTCACCATCTGGATTTCTTCTAGAACTCCATTGAGGAGTATATTCTGTTGCCAATAGCCAAGTAGATAAGAAATCAGCTCCTACAGATACTATGGTTTTAGCTTTAGAGAAATCATAGTCAGGAATAAAATCCGTTCCAAAAGATTCTTTATTTGCATTTCTAATACCAGCGTAAGAAACAGCATCGTATTGAATATGTTCAAAAGAAGTAGCAGTTTCTTCACTTCCATTTACAAATGCTTTCAATTGTGCAATCGCAGCATTTGTTGAAGGAGAAATAATTGTATTAGAAACTAAAACAACTTTGCCTTTTTTATCCTTGATATCCTTTAATTTTGCTTTAATCTCAGCATCAACAGTTGACCAAGAAGCAGCGTTATTTCCCTTTCTCGCTCCAGCTAAACGTGCTGAATCATACAAAGGTAAAACGGATGCAATAATTTGAGGATTAACTGCACCTTTTGTAATACCGAAGTCTTTATTTCCTTTAATATAAATAGGACGACCTTCTCTTGTTTTCACCAAAATTGAAGCATACGATGTACCATCGTAATACGTAGACGCATACCAAGTTGGCATACCTGGCGTAACGTTTTCTGGTTTAACTACATAAGGAATTGCTTTTGTCACAGGTGATTCACACGCAGCAACCGTAGCAGCGGCAACACTAAATCCTAAAAACTTTAAGAAATCTCTACGCGCAGTAGAAGTTTCTTTTAGGTTTTCGTCTGCCAAAAATTCATCCACTGACATGGATCTAGGAAACTCTTGGTCTCTACCTTCTACGAAACTAGGAGTTTCGTTTAATTCTTCAAGACCTTTCCAATATTTTCTATTCGTACTCATATGCTTTTAGCCTAGTCGTTTAATATTAATAGTGACATTTTGCACATTCCCATCCTCCAAGTTCTTTAACGGTAACTTTACCATCATCTAAGTACTTGTTGTAAAGAGATTTGTCGTTATTCAAAAGACGTCTATGAATTTCATCATAGTACCCATCTTTTTTACCATCTAATGGTCCTTCTTGAATTGCTTTTTCACCGTGACATTCGATACACCATCCCATCGTTAATGTTGGACGAGTCAACGGAATATTTCCTTCGATTTTATTTAGTTCACCAACAGGAACTACACGAGCAGTTTCTTTTTGTTTAGTCATATCACCATGACATTGTTTACAATCTACGCCACCTACAACAACGTGTTGGGAGTGATTAAAGTAAACGTGATCTGGTAAAACATGCACTTTATTCCATTTGATTGGTTTTGTATGACTAGTATAAGAACCAGCACCTTCTGTACTCCAACCTGCAGCTTCGTATACTGCTTTAATTTTTTCTTGTTGAGCAGGAGTTCTACCATTTACTTGTTTGTGACAATTCATACAAACATTCACCGATGGTAAACCAGCAGATTTAGATTTTGTAACTGAATTATGACAGTATTTACAATCAATACCATTGACACCTGCGTGAATATCATGCGGGAACTCAATTGGCTGTGATGGTTGGTAATCTTCTACAACACCAATATCTCCAAGACTTAACACTAAAGAAACTATTAAAGAGAAAACCAAAACTAATGATGTTATACCTACATAAATTTTATTGTTCCAAGCCCAAGTTTTAAATTCTTGTAAATAACTTTGTTCATCTGCATCATTTGTTTCGTTTAGAGCAGCTTTTAGCTGACGACGAACACCACTCACAGCACCTATGATTACAGCAAAAATTACACCTAAAAGAATCCACACCCAAGAAAAAGAACCTTCTTCTGTCTCTTCAGACATGTTAGATTCCCCCATAGCATCTCCACTACCATCAGCTGCTCCTCCTCCTGCAGCCCCAGCAGCAGCAGGATCTGGTGTAGAATCTACATAATCCAAAATCGCATCGATTTCTTCTTTTTTCAATTCAGGAAACGCTTGCATCGCACTAGCAGCCCATGTAGAAACTGTTTGCGCATATGGATCGGAAGCTGCAGCAGCTTGCCAGTTATTTACCCATTGGTAAATTGATCCTTCTTTCGCTCCACCATCAGACCATTTTTTACGAACCTGGAATAATTTTGGTCCAGTCCCGTTCTTATGGGGTTGGTGACAGGTAGCACATTTAGCCTTAAAAAGACCTTCTCCTTGTGCATTAGCATTAAATGAACCTGCAAAAAGCAACATAGTTAATGTTGCTAAAGCCCATTTGTTAACTGATTTAAACACTTGATTTATAAATATTTTCATAAATAAATTTTTTGTCGTGTGAGAAAATACACCATTTGACACTGGCAAAATTAAAATAATCATAGGGATTTATGACAATTCTATGACAATTTTAATGATAGTTGATTTAATTTAAAATGATTCTAAATAAGACATTGTGTTATTAATATGAATTAACAATTTTATGGTGACAACTCGTTGGAGTAAAATTCTTATTTAAGTATATCTTTGTAATTATGAAAACACAATTATTATTACTTTTTATCTTATTGTCTGCCATTGGATTTAGTCAGAATACTAAGGAAAATTCAGGAGTAGTCATTATCAAAGACAAAAAAATTGATGATTTAATTAAAAATAAAAGTAATATTCGACGCGTCTCTACTGCTGGCTATCGTGTACAAATCTATTTTAGTACAGATAAGGATAAAGTACAAGAATTGCGCATGAAATTTATTAAGCAATATCCAAAGATGGAAACATATATCACTTTTGATGCTCCAAATTACATTTTAAGGGTAGGAGATTTCTCGGAAAAAAATGATGCTGAACGATTTAAAAAGGAAATATTTCGCGAATATCCTGAAAACTTCATTATCAAAACAGCAATCAATGTTCCTAATGACGATGAAGACAATTGGGACTCAAAAGAAAAGAGTGACGAAGTGACGAAGTGACGAAGTGACGCTTTTATTCTATTTTTAGATTAACCGATTGGCAGATTACAGATTGGCAGATTACAGATTGACAGATTGACGGATTACAGATTGACGGATTACATATTGGCAGATTTTCAAATTGGTTGTGCGGCAACGAAACCAGTTGAAAAACAAGCTTGTAATAGATACCCACCAGTGGGTGCATCCCAGTCTATCATTTCGCCAACAACACTAATTTTTGGATAATTGATTAATCGCAAATTTTCATTTAGTTCATTCCAAGAAACACCACCACAACAAGAAATTGCTTCTTCTATAGGTCTGAATGAAATGGGTTTAATTAAAAAAGACTTTATTAATTTGGATATATAATGTGTTGATGTATAGTTTTCCTTTGTTAAGTAAGATTTACACCAAAAAATTATTGGATTTGGGATTTTCAATTTTTTTAATCCTTCCGAAATATTTGCAGCATTCTTTAAAATAGCGACGATTTCATTTTCAGAAAAATCAGGTTTGAAGTCAATGACAATTGGTACAGAAATGTTAGAACGAATAGAAGGATTTAGATAATAAATAGGTGCACCTTCAACGCCGTAATTAGTCAAAACAACTTCCCCTTTTCGTGTGGATGTTTGATGGGAAACAATTACATTTTTAAAAACTTCTCCTTGAAATTTTTGTAAAAATTCAGCAGGCAATAAACAATTTATACCTGCATTAGAAGGTTGGAATGGAATCACTTCAATTTGTTTCGTTTTAAACAGCGAAACCCAAGTAGCATCAGATCCTGTTTTTGGCCAAGAGGCAGCACCTAAGCCTAAAACAAGATGGTCAAATCGGTATTTTTCAATAACAGTATTTGTTTTTATTACAACTTCATCCGAAGAAAAGTCTAATAGTGTTGCGTTGAACACAAACTTTACACCCTTATTCTTTAATGCATTCAACCAAGTTTTTAAGATAAAAGCCGGTTTGATTCCTTTCACTGGAAAAATCTTACCAGATGAACCTACATAGGTGTCAATTTCTATTTCTTTCAACCAAGCAACTAAATCATCGTTAGTAAATTGACGAATGATATTCGCGATTTGAGGATGAGAATAATAAGAACTAAAGTCATCCAATGAGCCTTCATGCGTTAGATTAAAACCACCATCCCCAGCAACAAGAAACTTACGGCCAGCAGTTTTCATTTTCTCAAAAACAATTACCTCGTTTCCATTTTTGACTGCTTGAGTTGCAGCCATAAGTGAAGCAGGACCAGCACCGATGATGATTGTTTTCATTTAAATTGATAAATTGCAGATTGACATATTTCAGATTAGAGATTGCAGATTATAAAATTACAGATAACAGATTGAAAGATTACCGAAATTCAATGAATTAAATATCTTAATCTTGGATAATCGGTGAAATATTTATAATTCACGAATAATATATCTTAGATTTACTCAATAAACCTAAACATACTTAAGAATCTATGAAATTTTTCACAGTAGTTATAATTTTAATATTTGTCGTTTCATGTGGATTAACCGACACCTCCATTTTCACTGAAAAAGATAAAATTGAAATTCCAGAAATTGAGGGAAAATGGCTTACAGAACATGATAGTATAGTTTGGGAATTAAAAAAATATTCAAATAAAAATTACAAAATTTTTAAGTATATAGAAAATGACACTATACACATTTATAATGCAAATTTTATCACCATGAATAATCAATTTTTTATAGATCTTCAAATGATGCCTCTTCATAATGATATAAAAATGTCAAAGATTCACGTTATAGGTAAAATAACATTTTCGAGTTCAAATCTTCAGTTTTATGTATTAGATAACGAGTACTTGGTTAAAAAAAATAAAACCATTTCTCACAGAAAAGAATATGGTACAAGTGATTATAACCTAGGACCTACATATATATTAAATGAACCCACAAAAAAATTACAAGAATTAATAATGAAATATTCTAACGACCCACAAGTGTTCCAATATTTCTTAAATTTTAAACGCTATCAAAAAATAAAAATTCCGCAGGATTAAAATCACTGCGGAACGTACTTTTGAATAATTATTTCGATTATTTCACTTTAATATTTGCAGCCATTTCTTTGGCTTTTTCCACTAAAGCAGAAACTTCTTGTGTTCCATAGGTAAGTGCGACAGCCATTCTTCTGTACGGACGCGTAGTTGGTTTACCGAAAAATCTAAAATCGCTTTCTGTATAGGATGCTGCTTTTTCCACACCTTCAAAAACTGGTTCTGTTTCGGAAGTATCCGTCGCCAAAACCACTGCACTTGCACCATTTCTATGTAAGTCGATTTGTGGAATTGGTATATTTAAAATTGCACGCGCGTGTAATTCAAATTCGTTGAAGGATTGGGTACCTGCTAGGGTAACCATACCAGTGTCATGTGGTCTTGGAGAAAGTTCTGAAAAATAAGCACCTTCTTTTGTTATAAAGAATTCAACACCCCAAAGTCCTGCACCACCTAAAGCTTTCGTCACATCTGCTGCCATTTGTTGTGCTTCTTTTAAGTGTTCTTCATTCATTGGCATCGGTTGCCAACTTTCTTGATAGTCACCACTTTCTTGTCGGTGTCCAATTGGCGGACAAAACAAAGTAGGTCCTTCTTTTTGAGTAACCGTTAATAAGGTAATTTCATAATCAAAATCAATAAATCCTTCCACAATGACTTCTTTCAAGTCGCCACGTGAACCTTCCAACGCATAATCCCATGCGTGTTGCCAATCTGCTTCTGATTTGATCACAGACTGACCTTTTCCAGAACTAGACATTAATGGTTTAACCACACAAGGCATTCCTGTATATTTAACTGCTTCCACTAATTCCTCGTAGGAAGTCGCATATTTATATTTTGCAGTTCTAACCCCAACTTCAATTGCAGCAAGATCACGAATGGCTTTACGGTTCATCGTAAAATTTGCTGCCTTAGCACTTGGAACTACTTGTATTCCTTGTTTTTCATAGTCATAAAAACGTTCTGTACGAATCGCTTCAATTTCAGGAACTATAAGATCTGGTTTATGTTTTGCAACAATTTGATCTAACTGATCCCCATTTAACATATCTATTACTTCAAATTCATGAGCAACTTGCATCGCAGGAGCATTTTCATAACTATCTACTGCTATTATATATTGCCCAAGACGTTGTGCGGCGATGGTAAATTCTTTTCCTAATTCACCAGAACCTAGTAGTAAAATTTTTTTTCTCATAAAACAAAGGTAATTAATAAACAACATTTACGTGTCCAACCAACTCACGTTTGGAATGATATTTTTTTGTGTTGGTTGGTTTATACATTATTTTCCAAATGTATGTCCCATTTAACACAATATTATTTGCATACGTTCCATCCCATCCAATATTGTAATTATGTGATTCGAAAATTAGTTCACCCCACCTATTCCAAATATAAAACGTAAAATCTTTTTCATCAATTCCTGAAAAAATTATTGGTACGAATACGTTATTACGTTCATCACCATTTGGTGTAAATGTATTTGGAATATATATTAAAGGTTCTTCGTAAAAAATTATTTTCATGTATGCAGAATCTCTACACCCATTTATATTAAAAGCAGTTAATTTTACAATTGTATTATTTATAGTGGCATCATATATGTGAGTAGGATTTATAATTTTCGAAATTGGGGAATAATCTCCAAAATTCCATCTGTAATTTGTTGCATTTTCGGAAGAATTAATAAAGGAATAAATATTTTCAAACGATGAATTTACAGAACTAACTGTATCAAATTTTGCAATTGGTAATTCCCAAACTGTGATTGTTTTATTGTACAATAGCACACATCCATTGTTATTATAAAGAAATTTTACTTTATATTCTCCTGGCTCACTAAACTTTAACTCCTTTTTTAACGAATTAAATTCTCCATTTCCGGTATCTATCCTAAAAAAATTGCTAAGCGACATAATTGATTCAGGTAATTTCAATACAAATGGAGAACAGTCACTCGAATCAAAATTTAGGTTAAGAAATGGCATCTCATACTCGGAAATTTTAATTTTTTTAGTTACTTGACTACATTGGTTAATTGCAGTAAGCGAATAGTCACCAAAATCAGAAACATAGCGATTCAACAATGTTGAATTATCCTCCCAAAATATATTCGAAGCATTGTTTACAATTGGTGAAAGTTCATACGGTAATTTATTCGAACAGATTTGAAATATAGTATCAATATTGATTGTTGGCGGAACGATTATATTTATGACTACGCTGTCTCTGGAAGTACCGCAATTATCTTTTGCTTCACACCAATAAATTCCGGATAAATCAGCGATATGATTCATTGTTGTTGAATTATCCTGCCAAAGCAAAGTATAATTTCCGTTCGTATTTGAAACAATTGGTGTTAATGATATAGAAGAATTTTTACATATAGAAGTATCCTTTGGAAGAACTAATTTTATTTTAGAAGAAAGAAGAATATTTGGTGTTACGGAATCTTTAATAGTACAACACAAGGATGGTATTTTTGCTTGAACAAATAGTTTAGTATTAGTTTGAACATTCAAACTATTCGAAGTTGCACCATTCGACCATAGAAAAGTTGTCAATGGATCAATAACACCTGATAATGAAACATTTAAATCGGTATTATTACATAAAATATTCTGTTTAATATTTAATTTAATGTTAGCACAACGATCTTGAAAAATTACATCTGAAGATGAAAATGTAGTTTGGTAAGAGATAGGATTATTAAAAAATAATTTAATCAGATTTTCAGAATAAGGCTGAAGATTTGTATAGTTTATGATTGCTTTAGAAATAGAATAACAATCTTGATTTACATTTAAGTTATTATTATATCCTATTACCATAATATCTTTTTGACTATTTAATGCATCAAATGTACTTCCAGTATAATACGAATTACCATTAATATATTTTGATGCTCCACCAACACTTAAGTACGTATTTTGGGCTAAAGTTAGAGGAGAATTGCCTGTAAATAAAAACGAACTAACGAGTGGAATCCCATTTTTATCCGTATTGATGAAACACATACGAGAATTCGAGGCTTGATCTGTATATTGGCTAAAAATAGAATATCCGTTATTTGTCACATGTAAACCTTTAGAGTATTGTGATGTAGCACCTTGTATATTATAGGTTTTAGCCCATGCAACTTTACCTGCAGTATCCACTTTTATTAAACCTACTTTACAATCTTTGATAACTTCAATCGATGAATTAAATCCAGATTGGGTAATGATTAATGAGTCATCACCATCATAGCAAATTTTCATCCCATAATACCTACGATCAACTTCCGTTTTAATATCACTTAGTAAATATTTAGCCATAAAAAATGTCCCTGTCTCACTCACTCCAATTAAAATAGATCTCATTTTTCGATTATCAGACCCATTTACATAGGACCTACCTATTAAAAACATTTTTCCATTTTTCATTTCTGAAGCTCCATAGACATCATCAATGTAATCAATATTATATCCTGAAAATTTAAGTCCTAAATTTTGAGATTGCCAAATAACAGAGCCATCTGAACTAGAGACAGCAATTACTTTTATGGAATAATCATTTCCACTTGCATCACCTACCCTTGCACCTGATAAAAAATATTTTCCATTTGCATAGGACATACTCGAAAAATAAGACAAACTCGTATTTTCTGACTTTGCCCAATATATTGCACCCGTATTACTATTCATTTTAAAAAAATGAGTTCCTAATATGGCATTTCCATTTTTCAACCAACCGCACCCAAATAAGGTATCCCCGATTATATCAATATAAGTTATATCTATTTCATTATTAGAACTAAATTCTATTTTTTTGTTCCACAAAATATTTTGGGTGGCATTTTGTTTGATTATACCAACTTTACCAGCGGATGTATAACTAAAAAAAACATTATTATTAGCATCTGCAGTAATCGCTGTACCATATTCTGAGGCGTTCACATCCCCTATTCTACTTAGGACTTGATTAAAAACCGTATTAGAAATACCGATAAACAAAAGGAAAAAATATAATCTAATTTGAATCATCTATTTTTAAAAAAATAGCCATTAATAAATAAAACCAAAAACAAAATACAAACATAGAATTAAAATTAATATATTAACTTTGTCCATCTCAAATAGAAGAATTTATGTCAATTGGTGTTAAAATATTTGCTGGAAGGGCTTCAAAAGATTTAGCTGGAAGAATTGCAACTTCCTATGGTACTACTTTAGGAGATGTTAAAGTCTTAGATTTCAGCGATGGAGAGTTTCAACCATCCTTTGAAGAAACTGTTCGTGGACAGGATGTATTTATCGTACAATCTACGATGCCGCCAAGTGACAATTTATTTGAGTTACTCTTGTTAGTTGATGCTGCAAAAAGAGCGTCTGCACGTAAAATCATTGCAGTTATACCTTATTTTGGTTTAGCAAGACAAGACAGAAAAGATAAGCCTCGTGTTGCAATTGGAGCCAAATTGGTTGCAAATATGTTAATGGCTGCTGGTGTAGACCGTGTAATAACGATGGACTTACACGCAGAGCAAATCCAAGGATTTTTTGAAGTACCAGTAGACCATTTATATGCATCTACTATTTTCTACAAAGAGTTACACGAGTTAAACAAAACTGGAAACTTAATTATGGCTGCACCAGATGCTGGAGGAGCTAAGCGAGCAAATTCGTATGCTAAAGTTTTAAATATCGGTTTAGCATTGTGTCACAAAAACCGTAAAAAAGCGAATGAAATTTCTGAGATGACGGTTATTGGGGATGTTGCAGGTAAAGATGTAATCCTTGTGGATGACATGTGTGATACTGCTGGGACATTGACAACTGCGGCTGATTTATTTATCGAGAAAGGTGCTAAAAGTGTTCGTGCATTTTGTACACATGCTATCTTGTCTGGGCCGGCATATGAGCGTATTGAAAATTCAAAAATTACAGAATTAATCGTAACGGATACCATACCATTAAAGAGACATTCTGACAAAATAAGAGTATTACCAGTTGACGAATTGTTTGCAGATGTTATTAAAAGTTTAGTAACAAACAAGTCAATTAGTGATTTATTTGTAATTTCGTAATCTAATAATCAAAAATAAAACAAATGAAAGTATCAAAATTGAGCGGTTTGTTGAGAGCAAACGTAGGGAAGAAAGATGCTGCAGCACTTCGCAGAGAAGAGAGAGTACCATGTGTACTTTATGGACAAGGAACGCAAGTTCACTTTTCAGCTCGCAGAATTGACGTTGAAAAATTAGTGTTCACTCCAGAAGTGTATCAAGTTGATTTAGATGTTGAAGGAAGAACAGCGAAAGCGATCATCAAAGATATCCAACAAGATAATTTAAATGGAAAAGTAAAACACGTAGATTTCTACGAGTTAAACGAAGCTAAACCAGTTAAAGTTGCATTACCAGTTCGTTTAACAGGTGCATCTCGTGGTGTATTAGCAGGGGGTAAATTATTACAAGTATTCCGTCGTTTGACCGTATTTGCTTTACCAAGTGCTTTACCAGATGCTGTAACTATTGATATTGCAAAATTACGTATTGGTCAATCTATTCGTGTAGGACAAATCGAAGCGAATGGTTTATCTTTCTTGGAGCCTGCTAACGCAGTAGTTGTTTCCGTTAAAATGGCAAGAGGAGCTGCAAAAGGTTCTGACGGTGATGATGACGAAGACGAAGAATAAGAAATATCTTTTTAGAATTGAAAGCCTGACGATTATTCGTCAGGCTTTTTTTATGTTATAAATCTTATCTTTGTGTCATGACTGAACTAGAACAAAACCTACAAGTTCGATTTCCGAATGCACAAATCACCTTGTTGGAAAAGCAAGCCGATTCGGATATCGATTTACTATTAATTTCCACCGTAAAACGTTCGCCTATTCAAATCTTAATGACTAGTGGTCTATCCGAATACGAACAACCTGTACCAGAAAAATACAAGACACTTCAACATATCGAACTATATTTTTGTTTACCAAGTTATTGGGATTTAAAGGATATTGACAATCCTGCAATGCGATGGGTAAAACCATGGATACAGAAACTTGCACGCTATTTAGTAGAAAAACAAACTTGGTATGGTGTTGGGCATACGTTTCCGAATGGACATCCTGCGGAAGCAATTTCCCCAACAATGCAGCAAAAATATTTTTTATTAAATACACCGACTTATTTCTCCGAAGAATTAAAACCATTAGAAATCAATGACAAAACCATTGAATTTTTAGCGATTGTCCCCATTTTTGAAGATGAATTAGATTACAAAATGGGTAAGGGAACCTATAAATTACAAAAGAAATTCTTAGACAAAAACATCACGGAATTATTGGATGATTATCGTATGTCGACCTTGAAAAATAAATGGCGCGTTTTTCGTTAAACCTATTTTTTCACAAAACAAAAATAGACTAATATAGAAGTACTTTCCAACATTAGCGTATAATACAATATATTTGCAAGTTATACGTTATAGGGTTCAATTTTAAGATTATGGAACAACAATTAGATACGATTATACAAAAAGAAAATATCGTTCAATTTATCTGGAAAAAGCGCAAATTAATCAGTTTGGTAACCCTTGTTGGGGCATTCGCATCCTTAATAATTTCGTTTTTTATCACCCCTGAATATTTATCCACGGCAATTGTTTTTCCAACTGCTACAAGTTCCGTTTCCTTCTCTGAACAACGAAATGCAAAGGCTTCTTCGATGGATTTTGGGGAAGAAGAACAAGCCGAACAAATGATCCAGATATTACAATCCGCTCAAATTCGCGATCGTATCGTGAAGCAGTTTGGATTAATGAAACATTACGAAATTAAAGAGACAGACCCATATAAGAACCATAAGTTAGGCGAACAATATGCAGGACATTTTAGTTTTACCCGAACTCGTTACGGTTCTATTCAAATAGATGTATTAGATAAAGATGCTTCCAAAGCAGCAGCAATGGCAAACAAAATTGTAGACCTCATCGATACGGTAAAAAATGAAATGATCAAGGCTAGAACAATTCCAGCCTATGAAATTAATAAAAGGGAAAAAGAACTCATCGAACAGGATATCAAAATCATCTTAAATCGTTTGGATAGTTTAAGTTCTATTGGCGTGGTAACGGATGAAGGTCGTGCAACACTTTTTCAAGCATATAATGAAGCAAAAGGCAAAGAAGATAGACGTTATTTCCGTAAACAAATTGATGTGAATGTAAAACATGGGGCAGAATTTGATGGTTTATCGATGATGCGAGATGAAAAAATGACAAAATTAGCAGAATTTGAAACCGCGTATGACCAGGCAGAATCAGATGCAAATGCCAATTTTAGTCACAAATTTGTTGTGGAACGAGCAGTGAAAGCAGATAAGAAAGAAAAACCAAAAAAATCAGTGATTGTTCTTATTTCAACGCTTTCTACCCTATTATTAATGATCTTTTTACTCTTGTTACAAGAACGTATCCAAGAACTCAGAAAAGTTTCCTAGTGCAAACGATTAAATCCAATTTATTCGCAATTATCGGTGGTAGTTTATTTATACTATTTTCTCTAGTTGCTTTTTATGTAGAAAATTGGTTTTACTTTTTTACACCAATTGCCCTTCTTATTATATACATATCCATTTATCACACCAAATATGTATTTCTATTTATCCTGTTTGCAACTCCATTAAGTATAAACATTGAGGAATTTGTAACGAGTGTCGGTTTATATATCCCAACTGAACCTTTGTTATTTGGACTACTATTACTCGTGATTATGTATCAATTGCGGACAAATTTTATCCCCGCATTTGTTTTTAAAAACGAAATTGTTTGGGCTATTGGTATCTATTTAGCTTGGATTTTTATTAGTGCTTGCATGAGTACACATCCCCTAGTCTCTTTTAAATTTTTATTGGTAAAACTTTGGTATGTAGTTCCATTAATTGGTTTTGGTGCACACATTTTTCAAAACAAACGGTATATCCGTTCATTTTTGTGGCTCTATAGTGTATCTATGTGCATTGTGATTGTTTACACCGTCATTAAGCATGCTGGGTATGGTTTTGCGGAAAAACAAAGTCATTGGGTAATGGATCCATTTTTTCGGGACCACACTATTTATGGCGCAGCAGTCGCATTAATTTTTCCATTTCTTTTAGGATTATACTTCTCCAAAAAGCACGATTTATTTACCCAAGTTATTTTATTAGTATTGTTAGTAATCAATTTAACAGGTTTGTATTTTTCCTATACCCGTGCTGCCTGGTTAAGTATTGTTGCTGCAGGTGGAGTTTGGTTATTAATCGCTTTTAAAATAAAATTTAAGTACATTCTATTCACTGTTATCAGTTTGGTTGTGGTATTGGCTCTCTCTTGGACCGAAATTCAATTTGCATTAGCCAAAAATAAATCCGAACATACAACAGAAGATTTTGGAAAACGTTTGGAAAGTGCAGCAAATGTTACCACGGATGCTTCCAATTTGGAGCGTTTAAATCGCTGGTCGTGTGCTATCTCCATGTTTGAAGAACGTCCTATTTTTGGATTTGGTCCAGGAACCTACGCTTTTGAATATGCACGCTTTCAGAAACCAGAAAATTTGACGATTATTTCTACCAATTTTGGGGATGGTGGAAATGCGCACAGTGAATATTTAGGGCCATTATCGGAAATGGGAGTCTTTGGCTTGTTGACGACCTTATTGTTAATTGGTACAATCTTTTACAAAGGAATTACCTTATACAACCGTTGGGGCGATGGAGATCGCGAGATGCGCGTATTATTACTATGCATGCTATTAGCTTTGGTAACGTATTTCGTACATGGAATACTTAACAATTACTTAGATACCGATAAAGCATGTGTACCGATTTTTACGATATGCGCGTGTATTGTGGTGATGGAGAAACGAGTGACGGGAGACGAGTGACGAAGTGACGGGTTGAGAAGAGAATAGATTGGCAGATTACAAATTGCAGATTGATAAATTACAGATTGTAGATTGACAAATTAAACATTAACACCGAAGATGTAACCTACAAGTGCCGTAAGACCCATTGCGAGGGTGCCCCAAATGGTGATACGGAAAATTGCTTTTTTAATGCTGGAACCACCTGTTTTTGCAGCAATGGTACCAAGTAAGATTAAAAAGAGGATTGAAGACCCGTATAAGGCATATTCCATTCCTTTTATTGGTGAAAAAAGCACAACTAGCAAAGGCAAAACTCCACCGAGTGTAAATGCAGCACCAGAAGCCAATGCAGCTTGAATAGGATTTGCTTGCGAAATTTCATTGATTCCTAATTCATCGCGGACATGTGCAGCTAAAGCATCTTTTGCAGTAAGTTCGATGGCTACTTGCATAGCAGTTTCTTTGGACAATCCTCTTTGTTCGTAGATGGTTGCTAGAATTTGTAATTCTTCTTCCGGCATATCTTCTAATTCTTGTGCTTCTCGGGCGATATCTGCTTTTTCGGTATCCATTTGGGAACTTACCGACACATATTCTCCGGCAGCCATTGCCAATGCACCAGCAACTAGGCCAGCAATGGTAGCTAACACAATCGGTTCACGCGAATTACTCGCTGCAGCAATACCAATAGCAATACTTGTTATAGAAAGAATACCATCGTTTGCACCTAACACAGCTGCACGTAGCCAATTACTTCTATGTATGTAATGATTATCCAGGTAGTTATCGATATCTAGCATTGCCTTATTCTTTTATTTGACTTAAAGGTACGATAATAGTAGATTCTAGGTACACAAACAAATTATTTATAAAAATAAACCTATCAATTTTAGAAAAAACAGAAAATTTTATTTGACGAATAAGCCAATTTCAAGTAAGTTTGTGCTAATCTCAAACGAGAGTGATTTATTAGAAAAATTAGCGTTTGCTAAACTGCCTGTAAAAGAAAAGTCGAAAATTCAATGTACACAGGGAAGTTAGAGTTAAACGCTCATGCCATAGGCGTGGGCGTTGCTTTACTTTGTGTACAGGGCTTCGACTCCCTCTTTTACAAGTATTGCAACAGTCCCACGCTTTTTTTATTTTACTTATAACTACTTAGGGACGGGTAAACAAAATAAATGAGGTATGAAAAAAAATTACATGAGATTAATTGTAGCATTGCTTTTTGCTACAAATTTAATTGCACAAAATGTCCCGAATTATGTTCCAACGAATGGTTTGGTTGGCTGGTGGCCTTTTAATGGGAATGCCAATGATGAAAGTGGGAATGGGAATCATGGTACGGTGAATGGAGCAACTTTGACGAGTGATAGATTTGGTCAAACAAATAATGCGTATAGTTTTGATGGTTTAACGAATTATATAAAAATAAGTAATTCTTCATTAGCTGCTTTTGGTCAACAATCATTTTCAGCAGTAACATGGTTTAAAACAAATTCTACATCAACAACAAATTTAAATGATGCTGGTATGTTTATTAGATATGATAATTGTATATCAAATTCTGGGTGGGGTTTAGGTTTTTTAGGAAAATACAAAGTAGGTGGTTTAGAATTTCCAGCCAATAGAATAGGAAATCAAATCACATCAACTAATTCATATAATAATAATCAATGGCACCAAGTTATTTTAATTCGTAACATAAATTTAATGACGGATTTATTATATATAGATGGAACTTTAATAGGACAACTCAAATTTACTTCAATTAACAATTTAATAAATACGAATTCAGATTTACGTTTTGGCTCTTGTGGTGGATTTCAATTATTATCAGGATTATTAGATGATATTGCTATTTATAATCGCGCATTAACACAAGAAGAAATTACAGCTTTATATTCAGCTAAATCTTGCACTGACCCTATTGCAAGTATCACACCACAATCTACCACAACTTTTTGTCAAGGAGGTTCTGTAAATCTTAACGCGTCTACTGGTGCAAATTATACGTATGAGTGGTATAACAATGGAAACATCATTAACGGAGCTACATCAAGCATATATAATGCATCTACTTCTGGAAATTATACGGTAAAAGTAATTGATGGGACATGTAATACTACGTCATCAGCAACAGCAGTAAGCGTAAATCAATACCCTTCTTCAATCGTTCAAACATCCGGAAATACAACGTTTTGTCAAGGAAATAGTATTACACTAAGCGCACAAGGAAACGGAAGTTACTTATGGAGTACAGGTGCAACAAGTAAATCTATTACTGTTAACCAAACAGGAGATTATTCCTTAACAATTACAAGTAATGGATGTAGTTCAACAAGTAATAATACAGCAATTACAGTAAATCCATTGCCAACAGCAAGTATAATTCCTCAAGGTAATACCACATTCTGCCAAGGTGGTTTTGTAAATTTAGTGGCAAATGGAGGTACTAGTTACCAATGGAATACAGGTTCTTCTGCTACCTCTATTTCTGTAAATCAATCTGGAACGTTCACAGTAAATGTATTTAATAGTTTTGGTTGTCAAGCATCTGCTAATCAAACTGTAACCGTAAACGCAAATCCAAGTGTTTCACTAAACTCCTTAAGTGCATACACAATAAAAACAAGTTCTCCTATTCAACTAGTTGGAAATCCTACTGGTGGTAGTTATGGTGGAGAAGGCGTAATAGGTTCTTCGTTTAATCCAGCAACTTTGAAATTAGGTAAGAAAACAATTACTTATAATTACACAAGCCCACAAGGATGTAGTGGTTCGGCTAGTAAGACAACGATTGTAGCAGATACCGTAGGAAATGTTTGTAGCGTAACAAAATATGATACAGTAAAAGTTATAAATACAATAACAAAGTATGATACAATTACCACAAAAATTACCATAAATGACACCGTTAGTATCTTGAAAATACACTTCCAATTAACCACAGGAATTAAAGCAAATACTGTAACAAACATTACTGTTTATCCAAATCCAACATCGGATGTGTTGATTATTGACGCTATTGATTCACCAGCATTAGCAGGATATACGTACCGTATTTTAGATATACAAGGAAAGCAAATTTACAATGCACCTGTAACTTCTAGTAAAACCGAAATTGCATTAAAAACATTAGGTGCAAAAGGGGTATATGTGTTACATATAGTTGATTCTAATGGCATATCTATAGAAAACAAAAAGATTGTGTTGCAATAATTGCCAATTTTATTTGAATAAATAAACAACCTAGGCTACCATTTTTTGGTAGCCTAGGTTGTTTTTAGGTTAAATCCCCATGAGTTCTTTTAGTTCATTGGTATTATTGATTTTAGTAACTGGCTTAAAGGTCAGTTTTTGAGCAGTTGGATTGTCTTTCGAACATTTACGTAATTGCTCTGCATCCACTTTTGCAAGTATATCTCCTTCTAAAACAGTGTATAAAGCGGCAGATTCATCTTGCATAAGAAGTAATTTTTTAGTGAAGGCATAATCGATACTGATTTTGTCGCGTTTGCTTACGTAGAAATAACGTTCTGGTACAAAGCCATTTTTTCCTTTTGGAACTAATAGCTCTACTTTTGCTTCGAAAGCCTCTGGATTTTGATAAAAACGATCGCAGTTATACACACCAAACTGACTAATCGTCAATGTTCTCATTACGTCATTCATTTTTGCAAGCGTACGTTCTTGCTCTTGAATTTCTTTTAAAGTTTCTGCATAATTAGCATCCCATTTTTCAGGTCCGAATTTAAACAAACTTTTGATGGTCATTTTAGGTCGAATTAAGGTGGTAAACGTTTCCGTTTTATCATCCGGGTTAGAAAAGGTAAGTTCATAGACATTTTCCGCTTTCTTTACTAATTTAGCATACGATGCTTTTTTCCAATTTGGAAATTTCTTTCTGTCAACACGCTCCCAAATAATACGGTTACATGACTCTTTACTATTATTTAGTTCGACAGCATCGTAACACAAAATATTTTCAGAATAAATTCCATACTTTAACAATCGTTTTGGAATTGCTTTTTTAGAATTTTCATAGTACTTCGTAATTTCTCGGTAATCTTGATTCAAATATATATCCAAAAGATCGTAGAAATTAAAGACAAAAAGTTCATTATTAAAAGCCGTTTTATCTTTCAATTTAGAAATTTGACGACGTACTATTTCTTTGTCCATGTTTTGAATTATAGTTTCTTCTTCCGTTTTTGTCCAAAGCCCTGTTTTTTTATCTAGCATGTAATTAGAAAACCCATTTTCGGCAGAATAACTAGATAAATCCATTTTAATTGGATGTTGCTTATCTATCATCACTTCTTGTCCGGACGCAGTAGTTGCCTGCATCTCAAACATTCCAGCAGATTGAAAAGGAACATCTTTATTTTCACTATCTGAATACTTCATTGGGATACCAGAAGTTAGCATTTCAGCAGGATCCATGATGGATTGTAGATGTAAAGTAACTGGCTCTGTAATTGGAGCGCCATCTTTATCCACCAAACTGAATGAATCGATGTAAATTTTTGAGCCGTTTTTCGTTGTAATAATCTGACTTACATTAGGTTGTATTACAAAATTCTCTTCTGGTAAAGACACCGATTTGAAAGGCGAAGTATAAGCTAATTTATTCTTTGCTTTTGCATTTTTTTTACTAACGGATGTATTACACGCACCTAATAATAGAGAGCTAACTATCATGCAGTTAGCAATCATTGTATGTATTGGTTTCATAGGGATGAAGGTTAAAGATTAAGTAACATCATTTCATAGACTTGGGATTTATATAGTATGAACATGCTATGGAAGCATAACAAAATTGCGTTCCAAGGTATTTTGGTCCATGTGGAAAGGTATTGCTATCTTCATTTTGAAGAATATTTTGGTACTTCTTATGAAAACCAATATTATAACAAGCAGCATAAAATCGAAGTTTATCCTTATTTGAATTAAATTTCAAAAAATGAAACTTGTGATCACATATAGCAATAAATGCATGTAAATACGTCAATTGCCAATCCATTTGTTTCAAACGAGTTAAACGCAATTTTCGCTGTAATACTGGCTTTGCTTTTTGAGCAATTATCAATTTTTTATATTGTTGAAAATCAGCTGCATTATTTTCGATATACTTTTCAATGTGTTCTGCAAAGGATGGTTTCATTTGAAAATGACCAATGGAAAAATCTGCTGTTTTAGCACCATAACGCATATAGATCAATTCCAAACCGGATGTTTCGATAAAATCTTGTATGTAATTATAGCGTAATAACTCTGGGTAAACAATTGCCGTCACAAAATCATTTTCATGGTGGTATTTTAAAGATTGTTGCGCTATTTTTTGTTGGTTCGCTTGTAAAAATTTAGCTACTTCTTCCCGTTCATCTTTAAAATAGACTTCATACGAATCCTTTGCCAGTATAGAACCACTGAAACAAATAAATAAGAGGATGGAAAAAATACAGTTCATGGTACAAAAGATTTTGAACGATACTTATACTAACGCAGCTAATTTAAGAATCGTATATGCTAAAGACTTGTTATTAAAAATTACAGTCACCCTCCTCAATCCTCCCTCAAGGGAGGAAGCTTAAAATCAATTTTATTAATTTAATAACAATCGAACTCCAGTTATTAAATTGAATAAAATAAGACGTAAAAAATACGAAAGTGATTTTAAGTTACGTTAGTACATTATTCCCATTGCATTTATTCATTCTTAAATTACACGGCCATGAACAAGTTCCTATTAGTGACCTGCATCTTTATCAGTCTTGCTTTTCAAACATTAGCTACTGTATCTAAATGCAAAGAATTCAGAATTGGTTGGAATTACACCCATAATCATTTCGAGCGCAGTACACAACTTGCGAAAAAAGCGCTTCATAAAGAGGGAAAAAATGGATTTGTACATTATTGTTTAGGTATGAGTTTGTATCACACCAAAGGCATGCAACTAAAGTCAGTTAGTATACTCGATAAAATACTTGGGCATTTAAATTCCGCTATAAAACATAAAGACTCACGCGTAAAAACCATGATGGTCGCAGATACTAGTGCCTTACGTACACTGAAAGAAAAGGCTATGGAGGTTACAAAAAGTGAATTTGTTAAGTTTCCGAGTAAAAGTTTAAAGCGTGTACAAACCATGATTGCAATCTATGGAGATTCAGTAGCGATTTACAAAGAATTTGAAGTAGAAAGAGCGGAAATAGAAAAAAGACAAGCAGAATTCGCCAAAAAACTGGCAGAACAAACCCTAAATAAAAACAGACAAAAGGACTTAAAATCACTCGAAAAGTCAAGCACTACGATCTATACTGTAGAAAAAACGAGTTTGAAAAACTTTAACGATACCTTGGAAAACTATTGTGGTATAGCCCTAACGGTACAACAGAAAAAAGTACTAAAAACAGCACTCAGTTACAACATGGTAAGTAGTTATACCTCTGGAAACAATCCTAAAATTATGCAGTTTTTTCACCGTACAGGGTTTACTACAATTAAAAACGATGAAGTAAATTGGTGTGCAGCGTTTGTGAATTATTGTATGGAAGAACTTGGTGTTTCTCACCCCCATTCACTATTAGCAAAAGATTGGATGAAAGTTGGAACTGCCGTAAAAGAACCTCAACCAGGTGACATTGTTGTTTTTTGGCGTGGAAAAGAAAAAGGTTGGCAAGGTCACGTAGGTTTCTTTATCAAGGCAGATAAAGAAAAAAATCTTATCTATGTATTTGGAGGGAACCAAGATGGTGCCGTTTGTTTAAAACCGTTTTCTACTGAAAAAGTACTTGGTTATAGACGTGTCATTTTATGAAAAATTCCTCTTGTAGCGTGTTACTAACTACAAGAGGAATAAATATATAACTTATAAAGTACTTACTTGAATTGCAAGTTCTTCTAATTGTTTGTCATCTAATGTAGATGGAGCATCAATCATTACATCACGTCCTTTGTTGTTTTTAGGAAATGCGATGTAGTCACGAATCGAATCGGAACCACCCATGGTTGCTACTAGACGATCTAAACCAAATGCCAAACCTCCGTGTGGTGGCGCACCATATTCAAATGCTTTTAGTAAGAAACCAAATTGTTTTTGCGCTTCTTCCGGGGTAAAACCTAACAATTCAAACATACGTTCTTGCAATGCACGGTCATGAATACGAATGGAGCCACCTCCTAGTTCAACACCATTCATGGCTAAATCGTAGGCATTTGCTCTCACTTTTCCTGGATCCGTATCAATCAAAGCGAAATCTTCTGGTTTTGGAGAAGTAAATGGGTGATGCATTGCATGGTAACGTTCGTTTTCTTCATCCCATTCTAACAACGGGAAGTCCATTACCCATAATGGTTTGAATACATTTGGATTACGTAAACCTAATTCATTCCCCATGTGTAAACGCAACTCATTCATTTGTTTACGTGTTTTGTCTAAACCACCACACAATACTAATAACAAATCACCTGCTTGCATATTTGCTCTTTCAGCCCACAAAGCCAATTCTTCTGGACTATAGAATTTATCTACGGAAGATTTCAAGGAACCATCCGCATTGTATTTTAAATAGATTAGACCAGTTGCTCCAATTTGCGGACGTTTTACCCAATCTGTCAAAGCATCTAATTGTTTACGCGTATATTCCGAACAATCTTTGGCATTAATTGCAATAACTGTTTCCGCGTTATCAAAAACAACAAAGCCTTTATTTTGCACTAAATCTGTCAAGTAAACAAATTCTAAATCAAAACGAATGTCTGGTTTGTCCGAACCATATTTTTCCATGGCATCCGCATAGGTCATGCGAGGGAAATCACCTTCAAAAGTTACCCCTTTTACTTCTTGGAAAACGTGTTTCACCAAACCTTCAAACATATTTAGAATATCTTCTTGTTCCACAAATGCCATTTCACAATCGATTTGAGTGAATTCTGGTTGACGATCCGCACGTAAATCTTCATCACGGAAACATTTCACAATTTGGTAGTAACGATCAAAACCAGAAACCATTAATAATTGTTTGAATGTTTGTGGAGATTGTGGTAAAGCATAAAACTCCCCTGCATTCATACGACTTGGTACAACGAAATCACGCGCACCTTCTGGTGTAGATTTTATTAAGTAAGGAGTTTCTACATCCAAGAAATCATTTTTATCTAAATATTTACGTGTTTCTAATGCTACTCGATTACGTAAACGCAATTTTTCTTGCACTGGACCACGACGTAAATCTAAGTAACGAAATTGTGCACGAAGTTCTTCCCCACCATCTGTATCGTCTTCAATGGTAAATGGAGGAGTAACAGAAGCATTAAGAATCGTTAATTTTGTAACTAGAATTTCAATTTCACCTGTAGGGATGTTTTTATTTTTACTAGAACGTTCGATAACAGTTCCTTCTACTTGAATCACAAACTCACGTCCCAACTTTCTTGCTTGTAAACAAAGTGCTTCGTTTTCCTCTAAATTGAAGGCTAATTGAGTGATTCCATAACGATCACGCAAATCTACAAAGGTCATACCTCCCAGGTCACGCGAACGTTGAACCCATCCAGCAAGAGTTACGGTTTGATTTATATTTTCAAGGCGAAGTTCGCCACACGTATTTGTTCTAAACATGGTGATAAAATTTGAAGAACAAAGATAAAAAAAAGGAGTGCATAACACTTCAATTAATGAATATCTATACTAAAAAGCAAAATAACTAGCATGTCAAAGTAAACCACTTTTACAATTTGTTACTAAATATGGATAAATTATGTAATTTTAGTAGACAAAAATGTATCCATAATGTATTCCATTTGTGTAAAAGGTAAAGTATTTCGTCCATTAGTAGTAACAGAAAGTCACGTAATCTTAAATTATCAACTGGATAATTATAGCAATGTCATTTTCCCAAAAAAAGAAATTTCGATTGTACTTAACCTACGAGAAGCAAATATTACCTTGGACAATGCTTTGGACATGGTCGAGAAAACCATCGGAAAAAACATGGAATTATACCTCCAATTTCCTAAAATTGGTCCTATGTATAGGGTTGATATGCAAGAAAGTAAGTTATTCTAAAATACGTCTACACGCAATAACTACAATAATTTACATATTGCTCTGTATGCATGAACGCTTGATTTTCGTCGTATATTTCTTCTAAAATTTTACCTAATACATCCGGGAAAAGTTCGATCATTTCTGCAATAGAAACCGATTGCGTATATAATTCAAACGGACTGTTTTTGATATTCACTAAGGAAATAATGGCACTACTTTTAGGGATTCGGTGAAAACGCTTGAAATACAAGAAACAGTAAAGCATTAATTGAAAGAAGTGTTTGGAATTTTTGGAAGAATCTACCAAATATGCAATTTTATCTTCCTCTTTTTTTAATTCTTTCCCTACATCTTTAACGTCTACTTTTCCAGTTTTATAATCCCAAATATATATTTCATCTTTTAATTCATCTACTCGATCAATTACTCCTTTTAAGGTTATTTCTTTTGGTTGACCGAATACCTGAACTGTAATTTGCTCTTCGAGTTTTTCTTCCAATGCTACAATTCGAATTCCTGTATTGTGCAATTCTAATACACGTTTTCGTTCAAACTCAAAAAATCGTTTTGTAAGTTCCAAAGCCATTGTAAAACTTAAATAATTTTTACCCTTTGAAAAAGCCTCTGCATCCCCATTAAAATGAATACTAAATTGTTTTCGCATTTCTAAAGGATACGCCTTAATCATTTGATCAATATCCTCTACTAATATTTTAGGTGGAACAATCGATTTTTCGATGCCATGCTTATCTTTCAAAGAATATGGTAAATATAATTCTTCCAAAACTGCATGTACAAAAGTACCAAGTTGATTACTTTCAATGGACTCCTCTACCTTTTCTTCTTCTCCAAAACGTAGAACATATTTGTAGTAAAAGTCGAGTGGACATGTAAAATAAGTTTTAATCGCACTTGCAGAAATACCAGCACGTAATAATTGGTCTAATTTTAAAACTAAATCACTCGTTTTATCTATAGATTTAATTTTTGTAATCTGTTGATTTGATTCAAGTGTATAGAATTTTTTGGTGAAATTTATTTTCGATGAAAACTTTGTTAATTCCAATTCTAATTGCAATAAATAACGACTAGGCTCATTCGAATTCACACCTTCCATGGAGGAAGAATAGGTGATATACATTTCAGAACATACATGAAGTAGACGGTAAAAATGATGTGCAAACAGACCTTGTTTATCGCGCGGTAAAGGTAAACCAACATGTTGCCTTAAATCCATTGGGATTAAGGTTTGAATAGGATTTGTAGGTGGCATTTTCCCTTCATTCATACCAACTACTAAAATAGTTTCAAAATCTAACAATCGCGTTTCTAATAAACCCATAATCTGTAGACCTCCAATTGGATTACCATAAAACGCCATGGCATCTCTTGTCCATTCTTGATTAAATAAATTCTTAAATGTGTGGATGGACATTTTTGGGAACGCTTCCGAAATACAATTTTGAAAATCTATGATTGCCTGATCAAAACCATGTATCAAAGTTTTTTCATATAAATACTTTTCCTCCAATAAACCGAAAAGTGTTTCATTAAATTTTCGAATAATTTTCAATGCATTTTCCCAATCATTTCCCCAAGGAACATAGAGTAAGGCAAGAAGTTCATCCAAGCGTGGTGAAATTTGCACCTTATTTACTTGTTGGAAAATGGTGTTAAATTTTCGCATGTTTTGTTCTTTATCATGAATTTGCTTCTCTTCTTCTTTCGATAACAAAGCAATGATAAATGGATGATTCCAAAACGCTAATAAGTCTTTATGGTAAATAACTACCCGTTGATGCTTCAAAATCCCTTCTTGAATTTTAAACATAAGATCTACCCATGTTCTAACCGAACTATTTTTTAATGGTAATCCTAATGTAATATTTGCTTCACCAACATTGGAAGGTATAGAATTAATTAAAGGGACTATTAAACTTTCATCGGCTAATAATACGAGTGATTTTGAAATTTTTTCCTTGCTAAAAGATGCTAAAAGAGAACCTATTGCTTTTACTTGTCCTGTAGACTGCGAACAAGAAATTAATTGTATGTTCTTTTCTTCGGAACCAATTTCTTTACTTATAAAGGAAGGGTTTTTAATTCCTAAATAATTAGTTACACTTCGAATAAAAGCACCGGCCTCATGTTGTTTATCCTCAAAATAATAAGCATCTGCATCCACTAACAAATGTCCTCGACCTAGTTGTTGTAGTTGTTTAATAATTTGTTTTTCTGCTAAAGACATGGCATTAAATCCACAAAAAAGAAAATGAGCATTTGCATTTTTAGTAAAAACTCGAGCTATATTTTCAGATAATTCACGGTAGGATTTCCCACTATATGTTGCGTTTTTAGCAAGTAATCGTGCATTAAATTCTTGGTAATACCCAGGCAGACGATCCCAAAATTCCATAAATCGTTTTTGTCGTTCCGAAAGTTGCATCCCTTCTCCAAAACTCCAATTTTCGATCTCTTTAATGTCTTTTAAATTTCGAAATAAATAATTAGAATCAATCAAGTAACGTTCCATCTCATCAAAATCTGATAATAAAATGTTACCCCAAGTCATAAATTCATCAAAAACAGCATCAATTGCTTCTTTTCCTTGTTTGGTATGAACTTCAAATAATGTTAGCAATAAGCGTGTTTTATTTAATATAGTAGAAGTTGTATGTTGTTTTACCCATTGATTGATAGTTAAGATACTTGGTGAGAAAACAGGTTGTTGGTATGCCGCAAAAATTGCTTGTTGAACATATTGTTTTGCACGTTCCGAAGGAAGAATAATGATCCAATCTTCCAAAGGAACTGATGAATCTTTTACAAAAGCGGCGATTTTATCTACAAATTTCTCCATGATGCAGTTAGTATATATAGGGCTAAATTACATAGGATAATAGATACTTCCTTGTTTAATTCGCAACTAACTTTATTTTTGCAAAAAAAAAATAGTGCGCCTACCCTTCCAAATTTTAGCTTTCTTTTTGGTATTCTCTTTTACAGCGAAAGGACAACTCATCAACAATAATCTAGGTAAAGCATTCGATGAACAACCTTTTTTTCTATCAAAGGAAGTCAAATTAAAAAAAATAAAAGAAATACGATGTGCCTATTTTATCAAAAAAACAGGTGACATAATGCGCGACATGGAAAAACAATCCGTGTACTATTATAATGAAAAGGGTTATCTCACAAACGTATTTGAAATTCAAGATCCTGGAAAAAATGCAGATACCGCCTATTTTGAATATATATATTCTCCCAAAGGACACCTTAGAACTTTACGTAAAAACAATTATGCAGGATTCACTTCTACGAATTACAGTTATGACACTACAGGACAAATAATTAAAGAAGAATATTACCGAGATAAAGTACTAAATAGAGATTTAACGAATGCATTATTTGTACAAGACAGTCTAATGGATTATGAAACAATCCGTTATAAAACCTATCCTAATCAAAAGAAAAAAATCGTTTATAATAGTTATGGCAACCCGTATCTGGATTTTATCACCTATACAAATGCAAAGGGACAAATTATTGAAATCGATAAAAAATTGAAAATGACTTCCGAAATCAATGAAACTAAATATTACTATAATACTTTGAATCAAATAGATAGTTTAGTTAATTTTTCGAGTCTAAGTCCTAATGAAACAGAATCTATCCACTTCAAATACGATGCAAAACAGAATCTAACGAGCAAAAAGTCATACACAAACAAAAAACTAATTTACAGTACAGAGTATTTATATAATAAAAAAACAGGGGTGTTATCTTCTATTATTTTACAAGAAGTGGCTACAAACATACTTTCCATTACCCGTTTTGAAACAATTTACTACGATTAAAGACTAATTCATTGGTCATTTTTAGAATAAATGACTTGCTTCGTGTATCTTTGTCAAAAATTCTGCTCGCGATGAACACAAGAAAAACTGGGAAAGGCGATTCCTTTTCAAAATTTAAAGACAAAAAAAAATCGGTAAAAGTTTCTAATCCTACAAAAGGAAAACCAACATTCAAAGGGAAACCAGCACCAAATGCAACAACAGTAACTCCGACTACGGAATCTAAAATAGAAACTCCTTCTACAAAAAAGAAATTCTTTCCACAAAAAGAGCGTGTACGCAAAGGAGATCCAATGCCAACGTTTAATGAGAATGAAATTCGTTTGAATAAATTTTTATCGAATGCAGGTGTTGCTTCCAGACGTGAAGCCGATGTATTGATCAGTTCCGGTGTTGTAAGTGTCAATGATGTTATTGTACTTGAAATGGGGTACAAAATCAAGCCTGGAGATATTGTAAAATATGATGGTCATACGATTAATGCAGAACCTAAACGTTATGTATTATTAAATAAACCAAAAGATTTCATCACGACGATGGACGATCCTTTAGGAAGAAAAACGGTTATGTCTTTGGTGCGCAAAGCATGTAAAGAACGTATTTATCCTGTTGGACGTTTAGACCGAGATACAACGGGTGTATTATTATTTACGAACGACGGGGATTTAGCCAAAAAATTAACACACCCACGTTACAATGCATCTAAAATCTACCATGTAGAATTGAACAAAGCAGTGATCATGGAAGATGTCGATAAACTTCGCAAAGGAATTGTATTAGAAGACGGTAAAATCGCATGTGACAAGGCTGAATTTATTCCAAACACTGGAAGTAGAGAAGTTGGAGTTGAAATTCATTCGGGTAAAAACCGTATTGTTCGTCGTATGTTTGAGGCCTTAGGTTATACTGTTGTGAAATTAGACCGTGTTCAATTTGCTAGTCTTACAAAAAAAGATTTACCTAGGGGATTCTACAGACATTTAACAGAAAAAGAAGTTGCTTTCTTAAAAATGAGTTAAATGATTCGGTATTGCCTGTTATGCATTTGGTTATTAACCTATGTTTTCCAAACAGAGGCGCAAGTACAAACCCTGCATAATACCCTGGCAAAGGGCACTCTAAATAGTACATTTGGACTTCACTATAAAGGATCGTCAGATTTTACGTTTTTAGCATCCAATAATTTCGTTTTTGGAATCAACTATTGTTTTAAACATCACTACACATTTGGTGTAGAGTCTAATTATACGACTTTAAAACACTTGGATTTTTCTCCTGGCGCAGCGTGGACAAGCAATAATCTATTGGCAGGAATAAATATTCAGCGTAACGACCATCTTTTGAAAACAAAAATGGGAAAGTTTAAAATTGCTTCTATATTAACGATTGGCGCTGGTAGTGTGTTTTCAAGCGACGAATTAATCGAACAGAATCAAACCAAAAAAAGCGCCTTTAATCCTACTGGTTTTTACACAAACCTAGGCGCAGGATTACGACTCGAATTTTTCAGACGGATATTTATAGAGGTTAAAGAATCAGGAGGTTATCTTGTAAAAAACAACGTAAATCTACGTTTGAGTAACCAAAATAAGATTTCCACTAAAAATTGGTATTCAGAAACCCAAATAAAAATTGGTATATTTATGTTTATCAACACATTAGATAAATGTGGAACTTGCCCAAAATGGTAATTCATACCGAATTAGTCTAAAAAATATTAATTTGGACAATAAAATGTCAATAAAAAAACTTGCTACTTGCAAAATAAAGCTTTAAACTTGTACCTCTAAAACTGCACAAATAGGTTTATGAAAAACATATTATTTCTTACTTTTCTTTTGTTTATAGGTAATACAGTACTTGCTGCACTATCTATAGAAGGAAGTTACCAAGGGAAAAATTTGATTGTTCAGAACCCAGAAGATCCAGATGGATTCGGTTATTGCGCTACAAAAGTGACTGTTAACGGAAACATCATGCCTGGAGGTATTGGTGCAAGTGCATTCGAAATTGATTTCTCTTATTTTAACTTGCATATTGGACAACAAGTATTTATTGTGATTGAACACAACTCAGGATGTGCACCTAAAATCTTGAACCCAGAAGTATTACTTCCTAAGAGTACTTATAAAATTGCTGAAATTACCGTAAGTGCTGCTGGAAAACTTTCTTGGAAAACTACCGATGAAAATGGAAAATTGCCATTCATTGTAGAGCAATACCGTTGGGACAAATGGGTGGAAGTTGGTCAAGTGCAAGGAAAAGGAAAAGCAAGTGCTCCAAACGTTTACGACTTTCAAGTAATTGCGCATTCTGGACAAAACACAATTCGCGTAATTCAAGTGGATCACACAGGATCTAAACGTACATCCAAAGAAGTTAAATTTACTTCTAACCTACCAGAAGTAAAGAAAACACCTATTAAAGTAAAAGACGACATTAAATTTACTGCTTCAGAACGACCAATCGAAACAAAGTATGAAATCTACGATGCATACGGAAATATTGTTAAAAAAGGGTTCGGCTCAAGCGTGAATTGTAGCACATTGGTAAAAGGTGCTTACTACATCAACTTCGACAACAAAACGGAGAAATTCGTTAAAAGCTAATTCAGCTTACAAACAATCATGAAAAAAATAGAACACCTAGGAATTGCGGTTGCGAACTTGCAAGAATCTATTATTGTGTTCGAAAAATTATTAAATACCACTTGCTACAAAACCGAAGAAGTTACATCAGAAGGTGTTCGTACTGCGTTTTTTCAAGTTGGAGCATCTAAAATAGAACTATTAGAAGCAACTAATCCGGACAGTCCGATCGCTAAATTTCTAACAAAACAAGGAGGAGGAATACATCATATTGCTTTTGAGGTAGACGATATTGAAGTAGAAATTAAACGACTACAAGCATTGGATTTCCAATTAATACACGAAAGTCCAAAAGAGGGTGCAGATAATAAGCGTATCGCATTTTTACATCCAAAAAGTACCAATGGTGTTTTGGTTGAATTGTGCCAGGAAAAGAACTAAGATTTCTACATCTATTTCCATACATTTATTGTACTAACTATTCACAACTATGAAATTCGCAACAAAAGCAATTCACGCTGGTGTTCATCCAGACGAATCTACCGGTGCAATTATGACTCCAATTTACCAAACTTCTACTTACGTGCAAGATGGAATTGGAAATCACAAAGGATACGAATATTCTCGCACATTGAATCCGACACGCCATGCGTTGGAAAAAAATGTAGCTGCAATCGAAAATGGGCGTTTTGGTGCAGCATTTGGTTCAGGTCTAGCTGCAATTGATTGTGTTATCAAAATGTTGCATCCGGGCGATGAAGTAATTTCAACCAACGATTTATATGGTGGGACATACCGTTTGTTTACCACAATTTTCGCAAAATACGGCATACAATTTCAGTTTGTAGATATGTCTGACGCTTCGAATGTTGCAAACTATGTTACGGAAAAAACAAAATTGATTTGGGTGGAAACACCTACAAATCCAATGATGAATATCATCGATATCGCAGCAGTATCTAAAATAGCAAAAAAAGCAGGTGCACTTTTAGCTGTAGATAATACGTTTGCTACGCCTTATTTACAAACTCCTATTGACTTAGGTGCAGATATCGTGATGCATTCAGCGACCAAATATTTAGGCGGACATTCAGATGTGGTTATGGGTATATTAGTCACTGACAACGAAGAAATTTCGAAAGAAATGTACCGTATCCAAAATTCTACCGGAGCAGTAACAGCACCAATGGATTCTTTCTTAGTGTTACGTGGTATCAAAACCTTACACTTACGCGTACAACGTCATTGTGAAAACGGGGCTAAAATAGCGCACTGGCTGGCGAAACATCCAAAAGTGGATAAAGTATATTGGCCAGGTTTTGAAACGCATCCTAATCACGCGATTGCAAAAAAACAAATGCGTGATTTTGGCGGCATGATTTCCTTCACCTTAAAAGGTAATAAGATCGAAGATGCACACACACTTGTCAAAAAAGTAGCAGTTTTTGCTTTAGCAGAATCCCTAGGTGGGGTAGAATCCTTGATTGGTCATCCAGCAACCATGACACATGCCTCTATTCCAAAAGAGGAGCGCGAAAAAACAGGGGTTGTTGATTCGTTGATTCGTTTGAGTGTTGGCGTAGAAGATGTAGAGGATTTAATAGCAGATTTGGAACAAGCCTTGAATTGATTATGAGTTGTAAATTATAAACCATAATTCATTACACGAAATTTCACGAAATAGTATCAAATATTTTTATAACTTTGTATTCTTTTGGACTCTCCAAAAAAGAGTCGAAAAGCACTTAAAAAATACGACGATATGAGTAAAATGAAACTTTCCGAATTCAGTTTCGATGTTCCTCACGAACTAATTGCACAACATCCAACAGAGAACCGCGATGAGGCGAGAATGATGGTAATCAACCGTAAAGAGAACAAAATTGAGCATAAATTATTCAAAGACATCATCAATTATTTTGACGATGGCGATGTAATGATCACTAATAATTCACGTGTTTTTCCAGCACGTATGTATGGAAACAAAGAAAAAACAGGAGCAAAAATTGAGGTGTTTTTGTTACGTGAGTTAAACCGCGAATCTTTATTATGGGATGTTTTGGTAGACCCAGCGCGTAAAATCCGTATTGGTAACAAATTATATTTCGGAGATGATGATTCTCTAGTTGCTGAGGTAATTGATAACACAACGTCAAGAGGTAGAACTTTACGTTTCTTATTTGATGGAGATTACGATGAATTTAAAGCAAAAATCACAGAATTAGGGGAAACTCCTCTTCCAAAATACATCGAACGTGCTGTTGAACCAGAAGATGAGGCACGTTACCAAACAATTTATGCAAAAGTAGAAGGTGCAGTTGCTGCTCCAACGGCTGGTTTACATTTTTCACGTGAATTATTGAAACGTTTGGAAATTAAAGGTATCGACTTTGCAGAATTAACATTACATGTTGGATTGGGATCCTTCCGTACCGTGGAAGTAGAAGACCTAACAAAACATAAAATGGACTCAGAACAAGTAATTATTCCAGAAAAATGTGCAGACATCGTAAATAAAGCAAAACGCAATAAAAAACGAGTATGTGCAGTTGGAACAACTACCATGCGTGCTATTGAAACTTCTGTATCAACCGAAGGAATGTTAAAACCATTTGATGGTTGGACAAACAAATTCATCTATCCTCCATACGACTTCAGTATTGCAGATAGTTTAATTACCAATTTCCACCAGCCATTATCCACATTATTAATGATGATTTCCGCGTTTTGTGGGCATGATTTAATGATTGAAGCATATAAAACAGCAATTAAGGATAACTATCGTTTTTATACTTATGGAGACGTTATGTTGATTATTTGATTTTACATCGTACGACAAATCGTAGACATAAAATATAAAAACAAAATAGGGGGCGTAAAGCCCAAAAACAAAGTAGGGGCGTAAAATATTACGCCCCTACTTTGTTTTACAATATTGTCTAGTCCTGAAATAGCGATACAAAATTTTAATCGTTATGGAAAAAGTAGAAAAAGTCGTTTACGAAAAACGTAGTCAAAAGGATTACTCAATGAGTTTTAAACTGTCCGTAGTTCAAGAAATAGAACGAATGGAGTTGTCTGTT
>CANFHU010000018.1 GCA_947446925.1 Flavobacteriia bacterium | reverse complement strand
GAAATCACAAATCGTATAGCAGGCGACAATGCAACCAAAGCGAAACAAAAAGCTGATTCTACCTTTTTCAAAGGTGAAATAGATGTGACAAATAGCAATTTGACTACAACCGAAATATTGTTAAATACAGAAATTAAAGCAGAAGTTAATACAAGAGAATCAGATGTTAGCAAACTTAAATCAAAAGCTGTTTCAGATTCAACTGCATTAAGGACTTTAGTTAATACAAATATTTTTGCAATTACTTCTGAAACGTCAAGAGCTACAACTGTTGAAACTAATTTAAGTAACAGTATTAATACTATTAAAACCAAATCGATTTCTGATTCTACTGCATTAAAAGGATATATTGATGGAAAAACAGATAGATCACTAAGTAATTTATCAAATGTTTCCACAGCTAGAACAAATTTAGGTGTCGCAATAGGAACAAACGTTCAAGCATATGATGTTGATTTATCAACCTATGCAGGAATTTCTCCAAGTGCAAATATTCAAACATTGTTGGGTTCTGCTAATTATAGTGCTGCACGAACAACTTTAGGTTTAGCTATTGGTACAGATATTCAAGCCTTCGATGCTGATTTAACAACCTATGCAGGAATTACACCAAGTGCAAACATTCAAGCATTATTAGGGTCAGCAGATTATGCAACGGCAAGAACCAATTTAGGATTAGGAACGATGGCTACTGAATCTAGTTCAGATTATTTACCAATAATTGGAGGTACTTTAACAGGAGGATTAACAGGAACAACTGCTACTTTTACAGGAACTATTTCTGCAGGTGATATACAAACTGGAAGTGCAAATGCTTTCTATTTTGGTGATCCATCAGTAAATGGAACTTGGAGAATACTAAGAAGTGGTGATAATTTAGTTTATGAAAGAAGAGAGAGTGGTTCTTGGGTGACTAAATTATCTATGCAACCATAAATAATTTAAATAATAAGTAATAATCAACCTTGAATTTTAATTATTCGAGGTTGTTTTTTTTTATTCAGAGTTTTTTCAAATCCAAATAATTGTTAAAATCTATTTTAATATAAATTTTAACAAAATAAAATTTTTAATTGTATGTTAAACACATTAAAACTAACTCTCGTACTTTTATTTTTGACGTCTTCATTATCATTTAGTTCAACTCTTACAGTATGTACTAGTGGATGTGGTTATACTTCATTACAAGCAGCTATGAATGCTGCCTCAGATGGTGATGTTATATTATTAAATGTGACAGGTACATTTACTGAAAAGAATATTATAATACCTGAAAAGAATCTTACTATTCAAGGTTTAGGTAGAACTACTACTATATTGCAGTCTGCAGCCACACGTGCTAGCGGAAGTGGTGGGCGTATTTTTACTTATAACAATCCTTCCGGAGCTGGGGGTAACACTTTTACGGTGAAGGATATGACTATACAATATGCAATTGCACCATTAACAGATTTAGGAGGAGGGCAATCTCAATCAATTGGAGGAGTTTTGTATGTGCCTGGAGGAACACCAGGACCAAAAGGATTTATTGTAACATTTGATAATGTAAAACTATATGCAAATGAAACCACAGGTGGAAATGCTAACAATAGTGGGGGTGCTTGTGTATATGTTTCAGCAACAGGTTCTGCATCACCTTATAATGCACAATTAACATTTACAAATTGTATTTTCGACGATAATAAAGTTGCTAATTCTGCAGGTTCTTCTTTATCGGATGGACCAGGATTTAACTTACTTGCAAATGGTTTGGGAGGTAAACTTACAATAGATAATTGTTCAATAACAAATAATAGTGGATATACAAGGGGTGGATTTATCTATTGTGGTTCCACATGGAATATAACAGTTAAAAATAGTAAAATTTCAAATAATACTTGTAGAAATGGTGATGGAGGTGTTTTTAATGGTAGATCTGGTACTTGGACAATTGAAAATTGTACATTCAAGTCCAATTCTGCAGTATTTGTTTCTTCTGTAAATGGAAATAATGGTTATGGTGGAGTTTTTCTTGGCAAAGGAGCAACTTTTAAGAATTGTACTTTTTATAATAATTCAGCTGTTAAAGGTGGTGCAATCATGCGAACAAGTAATGGTACAGATGCAACTAGTATTATTAATTGTACTTTTTATGGTAATTCAGCATCAAGTACTGGTAAAACAATACAAATCGGAACATCTTCATCAACAAACTATAATTTAGATTTAATAAATACAATAATTACAAATGGTTCGGGTTCTGCTTCTTCTGAAATACATTTTGTGGTTCCATATAGCCAATTTCGAACAAATTTAAAAAACTATTGTAATTCAATATCTACAGAAAATGGAACGCCAGGTTCAACTCCAACTTTTGATTTTACTTCAGGTAATACAACTTTAGCAATTGCTTCAACACCTGCTGATAATGGAAGTGGATTAGAAACAATGGCTTTATCTAGTAATAGTACATTAATTAATGCAGGTACAACTACGTCTACTGCAAATTATGAAATTCCGATAAAAGATGAACGAAATTATTCAAGAACAGATGCAGGAGTTGATGTAGGTTCTTATGATTACAATGGGATTGTAGACGACCAAATTGCACCATCCATTAGTTATACAGATTTAACAAATACAGATGCTACTTCTGATCGAACACTTTCTGCCACGATAACAGATGCAAATGGTGTTTATAATTTTGCGCAAACAAGTGATTTACGTCCTAGAATTTATTTTAAGAAAAATTCTGGATCTTGGAATAGTTCTGTAGGTATTTTGTCTTCAGGAACAGGAAGGAGTGGTTCCTGGAATTTTTCTATTTCAGCCTCAACAATGGGTGGTGTTACAAATGGAGATATTATTAGTTATTATGTAATAGCCCAAGATGTGTCTACTACATCTAATATCATTTCGGAACCTAATGGAGCAAGCGCTACAAACGTAAATATAATTAGTTCTGCGCCTGGTACCCCAAGTTCTTATACGATTGGTGCTAGTTCTCCAACAGTTGCAACAACAGGTACTTTATCTACTTTTAGTTCTTGTTCAGGTACAGTATCAACAAGTCAAAGTTTTACCGTAAGTGGAACTAACTTAACCAATGATATCGTTGTGACACCTCCAGCAGGATACGAAGTATCTACAACTTCTGGTAGTGGTTATGCTTCAACAGTAACATTAACTCAAGCATCTGGCACAATAAGTTCGACAACTATTTATGCTAGATTAACTTCATCTGCAAGTGGAACTCCATCTGGAAATATCGTTTGTTCTTCTACAGGTTCTACTAGTCAAAATGTCGCAGTTACTGGTACAATTAATTTATTACCTACAATTACCTTGGGTAGTAATCCAAGTGTTTCCAATGGAACAACAAGTGCTAGTTTAACATATAGTGCAACTACTAGTATTCCAAATCAATATCAAATTTCTTGGTCTGCAGGAGCAATTATTGGCGGCTTTACGAATGTAAGTTTAACAAGTTTACCATCATCACCGATTTCATTAACTGCACCATCCAATCCTGGTGCAGGAAGTTATACTGGGACTTTGATTGTAAAGAATACCACAACTGGTTGTTCGAGTACAGGTAGTACTATTGGGGTAACAATTACAGCAGCATCAACTCCTGGTGTAACCGAATATTTTGATGCATTTACCCTTAATAATACAAGTTTTACGAATGTGAATACTGGACATACTTTTACATTAACAAATCATTTACGAATCGGTTCTACAGGAGGAAATGATGGTGTAAACTCAAATACACCTGCAACCGCAGCCGTTGGAAATGGTTCTTCGAAATACATTGATAATGTACCCGGTACAGGTGCAAATACAAGTAACTCAATTAAAACAACGAATGGTGCTCAGTTTACAATGAAAGCTTTGTATATCTACCCTTCAAGTTATGCCGCTGGTGATTATCCAACAACGAGTGGCAGTGTTACTTTTAATGGAAAATTAGCGGGTAGTGTTGTATACACCATTACAAAAAATACATTTACTCCTACTAATGCATCTAGTAATTATCAAGGATTTACATTCATAGATTTTGCTTCAGGTACTGATAATTCGAACACTTCAATTGATGAATTGGAAATTACTTTAGGTGGAGCATTTGTATATTTTGCATTAGATAACTTTCAATTTGCTGCATCTCCACTTACAACAACAAATGCTGCAACATCTGTAACAAGTACTACAGTTACTTTGAATGGAACAATTAATCCAATTAATTATGCTGTTAGTGCAACTAGTTTTGATTATAGTACATCACCTTCATTAGCAAGTGGAGTTACTAATGTTGCTGCAACACCAGCAACTTTGGTTTCTAGTTCATCAAATGGGACCGCTTTAGCTAACCTTACAGGCTTAAGCGCAGGAACAACTTATTACTATCGCGTTAAAGCGGTCAATAGCAATGGAACAAATGCAGGAGCAAGTATATTAAGTTTTACAACCACCTTAGTAGCACCAACAATTACAACCACCACCGCAAGTTCGGTTGCTAGCACCACCGCAAGTTCAGGAGGAAATGTAACAAGTAATGGAGGGGCAAGTGTAACCACACGAGGTGTTTGTTGGAGTACCACAGCTAATCCAACTATATCTAGTAGTAAAACAACAGATGGAACAGGAACAGGAACTTTTACTAGTTCAATCACAGGATTAACAGGAGGTACTACTTACCATTATAGAGCTTATGCAACAAATAGTGCTGGAACAAGTTATGGAAGTGATTTGACGTTTACCACTACTGCAGCAGGATGTTCATTTCCTTTTACAGAGACATTTGGAAGTGCAACAACAACGAATGCCTCAAGTGTTACTTACAATTGTATGAATTATAAAACAGATGGGTCTGGAAGTAGTACAGTTTTAGAAAATATAAATAATGATTTTGGAATTACTGGTTTAGCAAATTTTGCAGGTAGTGGTGTAAATGGAGATGTATTTTGGACAGGTAGTACTTCTCATAATGTACATGCATTTTCAATTTACCCAACAAATTCAACAGATAAATTTAAACTAACATCTTTGGATTGGGCAGTGCCAAATTCTGGGCCACCAACTGTTTTTACAATTAAAGGTTATAATTCTCATAGTCAGGTTGCTGTTATGAGTAATGTAAATGTAACTACAACCTCAGCAACGACCTATGGTTCTAGTACAAATAATGAGATAACTGCAACCTATATTGGTGCAAGTAATGGTTCAGGATATGGTTTACATTTAGTGTTTACAGGAAGTAATTGGTATAATATAGATAGTGTAGTTTTTGCTAGTATTGGAAATGATATTACTATGGGACTTGATAATATTGTATATGCAGTTCCAATAATTGTTTCTTCGTCACCAACTGTTTCAACTACAGGAACTTTATCTGCATATAGTTCTTGTTCGGGTGCTGTATCAACAAGTCAGAGTTTTACAGTGAGTGGTACTAACTTAACTAATGATATCGTTGTAACACCACCAACGGGATATGAAGTATCAACATCGTCTGGAAGTGGTTATGCTTCCTCTGTTACATTAACTCAAGCATCGGGTACAGTAAGTTCAACAACTATATATGCTAGATTAACTTCTTCTGCAAGTGGCACGCCATCTGGAAATATCGTTTGTTCTTCCACAGGAGCAACAAGTCAAAATATTGCTGTAATTGGAACTGTAAATGCGTTACCAACCATTACATTAGGAAGTAATCCAAGTGTTACTAACGGAACTACAAGTGCAAATTTAACATATAGTGCAACAACAAGCAGTCCAAATCAATATAGTATTGCGTGGTTAGCAGGAGCAATTATTGGAGGATTTTCTAATGTAAGTTTAACAAGTTTACCAGCATCTCCAATTAGCCTATCAGTCCCATCTAATCCAGGTGTAGGATCGTACACAGGAACATTAACTGTAAAAAATACCACAACAGGTTGTTCAAGTACAGGAAGTACTATGGGTGTAACAGTTACATCTTCCTTTTCAGCATCTGTTGGTTCACAAACGAATGTAAGTTGTTTTGGGGGAAGTAATGGATCAGCTACTATTACTCCATCAGTAGGAACAGCACCTTATACCTATTCTTGGTCACCTTCTGGTGGTTCTTCAGCAACTGCTACAGGCTTAACAGCAGGAAGTTATACAGTAACAGTAAATGATGCTGCTTCACATTCCACAACAGTATCTGTAACAATTACCCAACCATCGTCTATAACAACATCGGTTTCCTCACTTACAAATGTATCATGTAATGGAGGAAGTAATGGTTCAGCGACTTTAGGAACACCAAACGGAGGTACAGGACCTTACAGTTATTCTTGGTCACCAAGTGGAGGAACGGCTATAACAGCAACTGGTCTGACTGCTGGAGCATATACAGTAACGGTTACAGATGCTAATGCATGTACCAAAACACAAAGTGTAACAATTACACAACCATCTGCGATAAATACATCCACAGGTTCACAAACCAATATTGCTTGTAATGGAGGAAGTAATGGAGCTGCAAGTGTAAGCCCATCAGGAGGAACACCAAATTATAGTTATTCTTGGTCACCGAGTGGTGGAACAACAGCAAGTGCAACAGGTTTAGCAGCGGGTACCTATGTTTTAACTGTAACCGATGCAAATTCATGTACAAAAACTAGAAGTTTTACGATTACTCAACCTATAGCATTAGCTAGCTCTGTTTCATCGTTAACGAATGTATCCTGCAACGGTTTAAGTAATGGAGCAGCGACAATTTCAGCGTCAGGAGGAACACCAAGTTATAGTTATTCTTGGTCACCAAGTGGCGGAACAGCAGCTACAGCAACAGGCTTATCAGCAGGTGCTTATACAGTAACTATTACAGATGCTAATAGCTGTACCAAGACACAAAGTGTAACAATTACGCAACCATCGGCTTTAATTGCAGGAACATCACAAAATAATGTGACAACCATAGGAGGAAGTGATGGCTCAGCAACTGTTACACCTTCTGGAGGAACACCAAGCTATAGTTATTCATGGTCACCAAGCGGTGGTACAGCAGCAACCGCAATAGGACTAAGTGTAGGTTCGTATATAGTGACTATTACTGATGCAAATAGTTGTACCAAAACAAAAACATTTACTATTATACAACCAACCAATCATGCTCCTACAGCATCAAATAGTTCTGTAAATGAAGTGCAAAACGCAGATTATGTATTTACAGCATCAAATTTTAGTTATATAGATAGCGATAGTGATGTATTAAGTAGGATTCAAATAACAAGTTTACCAGTTTTAGGGACTTTATATAACGATGACAATTTAAATGGTATCGTAGATGTTAGTGAAATAGTATTATTAAATGGAACAGTATCAAAAACAATTATTGATGCTGGTAAGTTGAAATTTAAATCAGTTACAAATGCACTAGGTACTCCATATACTACTTTTGGATATAAAGTCCATGATGCAATTGAATATAGTGTAACTTCATATACAATGACCATTAATGTATTATATCCAACTTCAAATATGAGTGGTGATTGGATAACTAGCGGAACTTGGAATACCACAGTTACACCTACTTCGACACAGAATGCACGAGTTATAGGAAATCATACAGTTGTAATCAATAGTAATATAACAATTCATGATTTGAAATTGGATATAGGAGGAACAATACAAGTTACAGGGACAGCAATTTTAACAATTGAAGGAGATTTGTATGATGGATTGGGTAATTTCTCTATTGCACCTGGTGCACAAGTTATCTTGAAAGGAAATATCCGAAATAACCAAGGAACCGTTAAGGCAGTGAATAATTCTACGAATGGAATGCAAATAAAAGGTAATATTCATGTACCTCAAGTTAGTGAAGGGTAGAAATTAGTATATTTTATAACACAAAAGGAGGTTTAGGAATAAATCTCCTTTTGTGTTAAACTTAATTTTAAAAATATAAACTAACTTAATTTCAAATTAATAAGATATAAATTTATAATTTTGAGTTCGAATTTTATTCCTATGAAAAATATTATACAATTATTTTTTCTATTATGCGTTGGTATAAGTTATAGTCAAACGAGAACAGCCCACATTAATTATAGTAAGCTAGTTTTGTTAATGCCAGAAACAAAAAAAGCGGATACTACTTTAACTCTATTAACAAAGAACTATCAGTCTGAATTAACAAGAATGGAAAGTGAGTATAAAATAAAAAGCGAAAAATTTAAGGAAGAGGAACCAAACATGCCATCCGTAACTAAAGAGTTACGCTTAAAAGAACTAAAAGATGCAGAAACAACTTATGCTAAATTTCAAGAAGTTGCAAAGAAAGATGTTTCTGATAAAGACAAAGTTATTTTTAAATTGATATTTGAAAAAGCTGAAAAAGCGGTTAAAGATGTAGCTATAGAAAAAGGCTATTCTTATGTAATTGATAGTAGTAAAGGTGGATATATTTTTTTAGATTCGAAAGAAGATATATTCGAAGCAGTGAAGCAGAAATTGGGATTGTAAAATAAAATTTTTATATATGAATATCAGAATATTAACTTTCTTTTTTGTTTTTTTATTACTTGATTTTCAGATTTTTGGTATGCAGATTTTTGTGAAGACATTGACTGGTAAAACGATTACATTAGATGTTGAACCAAGTGATACTATTGAGAATATAAAAGCAAAAATTCAAGATAAGGAAGGAATTCCACCAGATCAACAGCGTCTTATTTTTGCAGGTAAACAACTAGAAGATGGTCGGACACTTTCTGATTATAACATTCAGAAAGAATCAACTTTACATTTGGTATTACGGGTTTGTAAGGATAGCACTGTAGTAATCAATAATTATAATAGTGGTTCAGGATCATTACGAGATGCTTTGACAGCAACGTGTGAAAATGGTCGCATATATTTTAATTTATCACAAGGAGCAGAACAAATAATCATTAACTCAGAATTATCAGTTAATAAGTCTTTAACAATTCATGGGGCTAATTCGTTGGGTAGCGGTGAACATGTTTCAATTCAAGTTGCTGAACCCAGGGTTTCCCCTTATCGAGTAATTAATCTTGGTTCTAGTAATAAGACTTTAACGCTTGACTCACTTACGATCATAGGTGGGGATTTAACTTCCTTCAATGATTTAGACTCCACTAGTTGGGGAGGTAGTAGTATTTTTATAAATCAATTCAACACAGCAAATTTGAAAGAAGTTACTATATCAGGTAAAAACACAACTAATGGTGGCAGTTTTGAAACAATCGGTACAGTCATTATGTACAATACTAACTTAGGTACATCCTCTTCTGGAAAAAAAGGAAATGAGATTTATAATCTTGGCACATTAAGTTTAGAGAAATGTCGTGTGAAGTTATAATTTACTCATCGTCTAAAATTTTGCATTGATTACGAATTTTATAGTCCAGAACCACAAAATAGTAAAAGTCTTTATCTTTGAGTTATGAATCTACGTTATTGGAGTAAACAACATACCTACGGACTATTACTCGGAATAGTAACCGTTTTTTTTGCGACACCTATTGTGGAATTTATTTATCCTTGGATTGATAATTCAAGTTTTTTAAAATTTGATTATTACTGGGATATGTTTTTTACCAATGATATTTTTCGTTGTAAAATTCTTTCGATTTCGGTGATTGCTAATCTCAGTTGGTTCTATTGGTCTTTAAATAAACGTCGCTATAACTTTACCACAGGAGTTATCTTAGCATCGATGTCTTTTATTCCTTACATCGTATACGTTCAATATATAAAATAACTTGATGAAGCTTTTTTTAATAGCTGGAGAAGCATCGGGTGATTTACATGGATCTAATTTAATCAAGGCATTAATTCAAAAAGACGCCTCCATTGACCTTCGTTTTTGGGGAGGTGATTTAATGGAGAAAGCAGCGTCCCGTAAGCCTGAAAAACATTATAAAGCTTTGGCTTTTATGGGCTTTGTGGAAGTGGTAATGAATTTAGGTCGTATTGTACAAAATTTCAAAAAGTGTAAGGAGGATATTCTTGTATTTCAACCGGATGCACTCGTTTTAATTGATTATCCTGGATTTAATTTGCGCATGGCAAAATGGGCTAAATCACAAGGAATCAAGGTTTATTATTATATTTCTCCTAAAGTATGGGCATGGAAAGAGTCACGTGTATATAAAATCAAAAAATACGTAGATACCTTATTCACTATTTTCCCTTTTGAAACGGAGTTTTTCAAGAAATACGATATGCACGTGGAGTATGTTGGGAATCCATTAGTAGACGCTATAGCGGAGTATCGACTACTTCGAGAGTCTATGCACCCAAAATCTCCCAATAACGAAAATTTCACTAAAATAGAAAAACCGATTGTAGCAATTTTACCAGGGAGTAGGAGGCAAGAGGTTCGAACCAAACTGCCTGTGATGTTGGAGGCTGCGGGTAAATTTCCGGAATATCAGTTTGTGATTGCTGGTGCACCATCGTTGGAGGCGGAGTTTTATGCTCCATTTATTGAAGGGTATGATGCTAAAATTTTGTTTGGGAAGACCTATGAAATTCTAGAATCAGCGGAAGCGGCTTTAGTTACATCGGGTACTGCTACATTAGAAACAGCACTTTTTGGAGTTCCACAGGTGGTATGTTACATTGCGTCACCAATATCCTACACAATAGCAAAACGCTTAATAAAAATTAAGTTTATTTCGTTGGTTAATTTGATTTTTGACCGTGAGGTAGTGCGAGAATTGATTCAAGATGCATGTAATGTAGATGAAGTAGCTGAAGAGTTATCGTTTGTATTGAAAGGCGGTAAAAAACGTGCGCAGCAAGAACAGGATTGTGCAACTTTGATTGAAATGTTGGGGAGTGGTAGTGCGAGTGAGAAGGTTGCAGGGGAGATATTGAAGTAGTATCTCATTTATCACAGAGGACTCAGAGGAAAAATAGATTTATAAGTGAAGATTGAGGTCACAGAGAGCGATTTTATCGCTTAGCTCTATGGATATGTGGACTTTTACTTCTATACGTTTATATTCTCTTCGCGTACTCTTTGATAAAATCCCTTAACAAACCTTTTAATTGATTTAAATGGTTTAAAAATATTCTATCTTTACTTTTTCAAAAAATAAAGTTACTAGCATGGAATATACATTTCGCGAGATAGAGACCAAATGGAGAAAATTTTGGGCTGAAAACCAAACATTTAAAACACCAGATACTTCGGATAAACCAAAATATTATGTATTAGATATGTTTCCGTATCCTTCGGGAGCAGGACTGCATGTAGGTCACCCACTCGGATATATCGCTTCGGATATTTATGCGCGATACAAACGTTTGAAAGGATTTAACGTATTGCATCCAATGGGGTATGATTCTTTTGGTTTACCTGCAGAGCAATATGCGATACAAACAGGTCAACATCCAGCAGTTACGACAGAAGAGAATATATTACGTTACCGTGATCAGTTAGATAACGTTGGTTTTTCCTTCGATTGGTCGCGTGAAGTGCGAACTTCTAGTCCAGAATATTATAAATGGACGCAATGGATTTTTATGCAGTTGTTTGATTGTTATTATGACAATAAGACAGACAAAGCAGAACGAATTTCTTCGTTGGTCGAAGTATTTGAAAAAGAAGGGAATAAATGTATTGATGCATGTTCTGATTGCGAGGTGGAATTTACTGCTGAGGAATGGAATTCGTATAACGACAAACAAAAAGAAGACATACTACAAACCTATCGTTTGGCATTTTTAGCTGATTCTTGGGTGAATTGGTGTCCGAAATTAGGAACAGTATTAGCAAACGATGAGATTGTGAATGGCGTTTCGGAACGAGGAGGTCATCCTGTAGAGCAGAAATTAATGCGTCAGTGGTCGATGCGTATCAAAGCATATGCGGAGCGATTATTGACTGGATTAGAAGGTTTAGATTGGACAGATTCCGTAAAAGACATTCAACGAAATTGGATTGGAAAATCGACAGGGTGTTCTTTAAAATTCCAACTTGCAGATTCCAAATTGACAGATTCAGTTATCGAGGTGTTTACTACTCGTCCTGATACTGTTTTCGGAGTTTCGTTTATGGTACTAGCACCTGAACATCCATTGGTTGATTTAATTACCACCGAAGCATATAAAACAGCAATTGAAGATTATAAAAAAACAGCATCTTTAAAGTCAGAACGCGATCGTCAGTCAGACGTGAAGAATATTTCAGGACAGTTTACAGGGGCTTATGCGTTGCATCCATTTACAGGAGAAAAAATTCAGATTTGGATTGGTGATTATGTATTAGCATCCTATGGAACAGGTGCTGTGATGGCGGTTCCTTGTGGTGATCAACGCGATTGGGATTTTGCAAAGCATTTCCAGATTGAGATTAAAAATATTTTTGAAAACATCGATATTTCAGAAGGTGCTTATGCAGAGAAATCTGGCAAGATAGCAAATTCCGATTTTCTTTCTGGTTTAGAAGTGAAGGACGCAATGAAAAAAGCCATTGCAGTAATTGAAGAACGAGGATTGGGAAAAGGTAAAACGAATTATCGTTTACGTGATGCTGTATTCTCTAGACAGCGTTATTGGGGTGAACCATTTCCGGTATATTACCAAGATGGATTACCGAAAATGATTGCTGTTAAACACTTACCAATTGTTCTCCCAGAAGTAGAGAAATACTTACCTACAGAAGACGGTCAACCGCCTTTGGGGAACTCTAAATACTGGGCTTGGGATACAACTAAAAATACCGTTGTATCTAACGAATTAATTGACAATAAAACCGTGTTTCCTTTAGAGTTAAATACCATGCCAGGTTGGGCTGGTAGTTCTTGGTATTTCTTGCGTTACATGGATGCAACTAACGAAGTTGCATTTGCAGATAAAGAAAAAGCAGACTATTGGAACAGTGTAGATTTATACATTGGAGGTTCAGAACATGCGACAGGTCACTTGTTGTATGCACGTTTTTGGAATAAGTTTTTATTCGACCAAGGATTCATTTCTTTTGAAGAACCGTTCCAAAAAATGATCAATCAAGGGATGATTTTGGGTAGAAGTAGTTTTGTTTACCGAACAGTTGATGGAAATACTTTTGTAACAGCTTCGAAAAAAGACCTATACAATACAATTCCATTGCATGTCGATATTTCGTTTGTGGACAACGACAAATTAGATACCGAAGCATTTAAAAATTGGCGTGAGGAATATAAAAATGCTGAATTCATTTTAGAGGACGATGGAACGTATGTTTGTGGTACCGAAGTGGAGAAAATGTCTAAATCTAAATTCAACGTGCAAACTCCAGATGAGTTGGTAGAAAAATTTGGTGCAGATACCTTGCGTATGTATGAAATGTTTTTGGGCCCGATTGAACAAGCAAAACCTTGGGATACGAAAGGGATTAATGGTGTACATAATTTCTTACGTAAGTTTTGGAGATTATTCCACCAAGGACCGGATAATTCTTTTGTTGTTTCTCAAGGTGAAGCAAGTAAAGATGCATTAAAAACCTTACATAAAACCATTCAAAAAGTAACTTCTGATTTAGAGCGTTTCTCTTTTAATACGGGTGTTTCCAACTTTATGATTGCAACGAATGAATTAGGTGAACAAAAATGTAATAACCGTGAAGTCTTAACAGAATTGGTTGTTTTATTGTCTCCTTATGCTCCGCATATCTGTGAAGAGTTATGGGTAAAACTTGGGCAGGAAGCAGGAACTTTGAGTTATGCAAATTTCCCTATTTGTAATGAAGTTTATTTGGTTTCCGATTCATTTTCGTATCCAATATCCTTTAATGGAAAAGTTCGTTTTAAAGTTGATTTGCCTTCTAGTATGCAAGTAAAAGAAATTGAGGAACACGTGATGGGGATGCAAGAGATGAATAAGTATTTGGAGGGGAAGGAGCCTAAGAAATTGATTGTAGTTCCAGGTCGAATCGTTAACGTTGTATTATAATCAAAATTTACTTTGCTTTTTCATCGTTCAACTTCACTATTTATTTTATCATTTACTTAAGTAAACTCTAAAATAAATATATTGTTTGCCTCGAAAAATCTAAATTAAATTTCGATTATGTAAATTTCAATCTATGAAAACAAAATATCGTTTTTTGCTTATTGCAATCCTTCTAGGGATAGGTGCTTGTGGCATCATTGACCCTAAAAATAAAGGCAAAGGATTTAATATATTACCTCTTTCTGCGGATAAAAATTTTGGAGTGCAGACTGAAAAACAAATTGCCTCGGATCCGAAACAATATCCGATTCTAGATCCAAATCAATACCATGATATTTATGCATATGTAAATAAAGTCAAGGATAATATCTTAAATTCTGGAAAAGTCGATTATCGTAATGATTTTGCTTGGAAAATTTATATTATACATGACGACAACACTTTAAATGCTTTTTGTACACCTGGAGGTTATATTTATGTATATACGGGCATCTTGAAATTTTTAGAAAGTGAAGATCAATTAGCAGGTGTGTTAGCACATGAAATTGGTCATGCAGATATGCGTCATTCAACTCGCCAAATGACAACAATGTATGGATTGCAATTTGTAGTTGAAGTTGCTGAGATGATTGCTCTAGGTCAGACCACACCGCAAATTAATCAAATGGGTTTAGGATTGATTAATTTAAAAAATTCGAGAGGACATGAAACAGAAGCAGATCAACGATCCGTTTTATATTTGTGTGGTACACCTTATAATGCTGACGGTGCTGCCGGATTTTTCGAAAAATTAGAAAAAAGCAATAAAGGAGGAAAAGTTCCTGAATTTTTGAGTACGCATCCTAATCCAGAGAATCGTATCGAACATTTTCATAATGCGAAAGTCGGAATGGGCTGTATTGGAAAAAATACATTTAAAGAAGATTATGCTAAAATGGTTGTTAAACTACCTAAATAATTAGTTATGTTATTGTATTTAGATTCAGAAAGATATATCGATACTTCTAAAGGTTTAGACATTTCTATTCCACTTTCTAATGATGATCAAAATCCATTGGCTTGGTATGTAGACAAACCTATTTTTGAACCTGTCAGAGCGGAGGGGTTTATTGGGCTAGTTACGGAAGGAAGTAGTACCAATTTTAGAAATATTTCTTTCAATCCACATGGACATGGCACCCATACGGAATGCTTGGGGCATATCACTACGGAGATACATTCGGTTAATAATAAACTAAAAGATTCGTTTTTTACTACTGAAGTAATTTCAATAACTCCAGAGAAAATTTGGAATGAAAAAGAGCAGTTATTCGACGAAGTAATTAGTTTATCTCAGATGTCCGCTGCCATACAAAGTTCACAAGTGGAAGCCATCGTTTTACGCACTACACCTAATGAACTTTCTAAAAAGCATAAAAACTATTCGTCGACTAATCCACCTTATTTAGATGTGGCTTGTGTAGAGTTATTAAATCAAAAAGGTGTTCAACATTTTTTGATCGATCTCCCTTCCGTTGATCGTGAAAATGACGAAGGAAAATTATTGTTTCACCATGCTTTTTGGCAAGTTCCAACAAATCCACAATTTCATAAAACCATCACGGAATTTGTTTACATAGAAGATTCTATACAGGATGGATTATATTTGCTCAATTTGCAAACAGCCCCATTTGAAAATGATGCTACTCCTAGTCGACCTGTACTTTTTGAAATTTTGTAGAAGTAATGCTTCCAGAAAAGAACAATTCGGAATTAGAAGAAAGATTCGATCACGAACAATTTCGTTTAAAAACTCAATTGCAAATTGCTAAAGATTTTGCTGTCCATGGTTTTGAATTTGCACCTGCATTTTCATTACATGCACATGCGATTGAAACATTAGTAGATACATTGGCAGAAGCATTGATGTACATGATTGAAAAACAATCCTCGAGTTGGCATCCTTTGTTATACACCATGGATGTTTCAGAGCAAACCTATTTACAATTAGCCACTTCCAACAATCCTAATTGGTTGGCTGAATTTACATGGATTGTACTACGACGCGAAGCATTAAAAGTGTTTTTTAGAGAAAAGTACAGTTAACCAAAATATTCCCCTAAAATTCCCCCTCAAAAACATTTTCTTTGTAACTTCGCTGTTCTATAAAAATGTTCTAAAAACATGGATAAAGTAACCTACGTTGGGAATGCGGATGTGACGGCGATTGAATTTTTGTATAAGTCATACCAACAAGACCCTGAAAGTGTTGATCTTGGGTGGAAAAAATTCTTTGAAGGATTTGAATTTGCTCAAACGAATTATGAAGAAAAAGGAGATATTCCAGAGAATTTTCAGAAAGAATTTAAGGTAATTAACTTGATCAATGGGTACCGTACTCGTGGACATTTATTTACTAAAACCAATCCTGTTCGGGATCGTAGAAAATACGAACCAACACTAGCGATTGAAAATTTTGGTTTGACAGAAGCGGATTTAGCTACTGTTTTTCAATCGGGAACACAAGTTGGTATTGGTCCAGCATCGTTGAAGGATATTATTGCGCATTTGGAAGATACGTATTGTCAGTCAATAGGTATTGAGTACATGTATACACGTGAACCAGAGCGTTTAGAATGGATTAAAAACAAAATAGAACTTAAAAATCGTCCGAAATATGATGCTGCTAAAAAAATCGAAATTTTTTCGAAATTAAATCAAGCATCCAGTTTTGAGGCGTTTTTAGGTAAAAAATACGTAGGTCAAAAACGTTTTTCTGTAGAAGGAGGGGAAGCTTTGATTCCTGCACTAGATACTTTAATTCAAAAGGGTGCGGATTTAGGAATTGAGTATTTCGTAATGGGAATGGCTCACCGTGGTCGTTTAAATACGTTAACTAATATTTTTGAAAAACGTCCGCAGGATATTTTTTGTGAATTTGAAGGAAAAGAATTTGAATTTGAAGGAAACTTTGACGGGGATGTTAAATACCACCAAGGATATACTTCGGAGATTATCTCAAAAAGTGGTAAAAAAGTTGGTTTAACATTAGCACCAAATCCATCACATTTGGAAGCCGTTGACCCTGTTGTACAAGGTATTGCACGCGCTAAATTGGACGCTACTTTTCACGATGAGTCGAAAGTTTGTCCGGTAATGATTCACGGAGATGCTGCTGTTGCAGGTCAAGGAATTGTTTATGAAGTGATTCAAATGGCGCAATTAGATGGATACCGTGCTGGTGGTACTGTGCACATTGTTGTAAATAACCAAGTTGGATTTACGACAAACTATTTAGATGCACGTTCTTCTACCTACTGTACAGATGTTGCTAAAACAACTTTATGTCCTGTTTTCCATGTAAATGGAGATGACGTAGAGGCAGTTCTTCAAGCAGTTGAAATAGCGATTGAATACAGACAAGTATTCCACCGAGATATTTTTATTGACTTATTGTGTTACCGTAAATATGGTCACAATGAAGGCGATGAACCGAAATTTACACAGCCACATTTATACAATATTATTGCTAAGCACCCAAATCCAAAAGATGTTTATTTAAAACAAATAGTAGCGGAAGGTGTTATTACAAAAGAAAAAGCGTCTGAAATTGAAACTGCTTATAATAACTACTTGGAAGAACAACATGCAGCTTCTAAACAAAGTGAAAAAGCAATTGTTTGGGATTTCTTAAAAACTACGTGGGAAGGTTATAGACATTCAACTACTGCTGATTTTGTGAAGTCTATTGAGACTGGAGTTGAGAGAAAACAACTAGAACAATTAGGACACAAATTGGCAACCCTTCCAGAAGGGAAAAAATATTTCCGTAAGATTTCTAAAATCTTTGAAGATCGCTTAAATGCGGTTAAAGACGATAAATTAGATTGGGGAACTGCTGAAATGTTGGCATATGCTTCATTATTAGTAGAAGGTCACCCAGTTCGTTTATCTGGACAAGATGTAGAGCGTGGAACATTCTCGCACCGTCATGCAGTAGTTAAAACAGAAGACACAGAAGAAGAGGTAATCACATTGAATTTGTTGGCAGAAAAACAAGCAAATTTCAGTGTTTATAATTCATTGTTGTCTGAATATGGTGTACTTGGTTATGAATATGGATATTCATTAGCGACTCCAAAAGGGTTGACGATTTGGGAAGCACAGTTTGGAGATTTCTTTAATGGAGCTCAAATTATGATTGATCAGTTTATTACTGCTGGGGAGGATAAATGGTCTACACAATCTGGATTGGTAATGTTATTGCCTCATGGATACGAAGGACAAGGTGCAGAGCACTCTTCGGGTCGTATGGAGCGTTTCTTACAACAAGCTGCAGATGATAATATTCAAGTGGTAAACACATCCACACCAGCGAACCACTTCCACTTATTACGTCGTCAAGTGAAACGCGATTTTAGAAAGCCTTTGGTTGTTTTTTCTCCAAAAATGTTGTTGCGTTATCCAAGTGCAGTTTCTAGTTTGGAAGAAATGGCGACAGGTAGTTTCCAAGAGATTATCGATGATAAAAATGCAAATAGAAATCAAGTAGATACCGTTGTTTTTTGTTCCGGTAAGTTCTATTATGAGATTTCTGAAAAAGCGGCTGAATTAGGCGTTGAAAATATGGCTTTTGTTCGAATTGAACAATTATATCCATTCCCACAACAACAATTTGATGATTTAGTGGCAAGTTATCCAAGTGCTAAAAATTTAATTTGGGCGCAAGAAGAACCAGAGAATATGGGGGCTTGGAGACACATAGCGATGACATTAAGACATTTACCTTTGATTGGTATTACACGTCAAGCATCCGCTGCTGCTGCAGAAGGATCTTCTTCTTTACATAAACGTAGATTGAAAAAATTGCATGATGATTTATTTCAATATGCTAGTAATTACGCAAAACAATAACACTATAAAACCGAATATAGCATGTCAGTATTAGAAATGAAAGTACCTAGTCCAGGAGAATCGATTTCAGAAGTAGAAATCGCAACTTGGTTGGTATCGGATGGAGATTACGTAGAAAAAGATCAAGCAATTGCTGAAGTAGATTCAGATAAAGCAACCTTAGAATTACCTGCAGAACAAAGTGGAATTATCACCTTGAAAGCAGAAGAGGGAGATGTAGTAAAAGTTGGTCAAGTAGTATGTTTAATTGACACTTCTGCTGCACGTCCTGAAGGAAGTGTAGCTCCAGTTGCAAAAGAAGAAGCTCCAGTTGTTGAAGCACCAAAAGCTGTTGAAACAAAGACTGCTGCTCCTTCTCCAAATCCAGTAAACGAAAAAACATCGTATGCTAGTGGAACACCTTCTGTTGCTGCTGCAAAAATTATGGCAGAAAATAATATTCCTGCGAACAAAGTTGCTGCATCTGGAAAAGATGGTCGTATTACGAAACAAGATGTAGTAGCAGCGATGTCTGCTGGTATATCTGCGGATGCTGCGCAAGGTTGGGGTGGTACACGTGATCAATCGCGTGAAAAAATGTCTATGTTACGTCGTAAAATTGCAGAGCGTTTGGTTTCTGTGAAAAACGAAACTGCGATGTTGACTACTTTCAATGAGGTGGATATGAAACCAATCATGGATTTACGTGCGAAATACAAAGATAGTTTTGCTAAGTTCCACGAAGTGAACCTTGGATTTATGTCTTTCTTCACAAAAGCAGTAACAGAAGCATTGAATATTTTCCCAGCGGTGAATGCACAAATAGATGGAAATGAAGTTATTTTCCATAATTATGCAGATGTTGGTATCGCTGTTTCTTCTCCAAAAGGATTGATGGTACCAGTAGTTCGTAATGCGGAGCAAATGACATTAGCTGAGATTGAGCGCGAAATTAAGCGTTTAGCAATCAAAGCACGTGATGGAAAAATTACACCAGATGATATGACAGGCGGTACATTTACAATCACAAATGGTGGTGTATTTGGATCGATGTTGTCTACACCAATTATCAATCCTCCGCAATCTGCTATTTTAGGGATGCACAACATTGTTGAGCGTCCAGTAGCGATTAATGGTAAGGTTGAAATTCGTCCTATTATGTACGTAGCGCTTTCGTATGACCATAGAATCATCGATGGTAAGGAATCTGTTGGTTTCTTAGTGAAAGTGAAAGAGATGTTAGAAAATCCAGAAAGAATGATATTCGGAGGTAAAGATCCGTTAGCAGTTCTTTTGGGATTGTAAAATATGAATTAGTAATGTCACACTGATCGAAGTCGAAGTGTAGACATTTAAGATTTACAACCGTCAACTGAAAAGTTGGCGGTTTTTTTTATTCTGAAAATCAGTGGTTTAAATTTTATTTTTTGATATTTGTGCAACCGAAACGATATAATTACGTTATTATATATAGTATAAATTTATTAAACAAGATATGGAGTATAAAATTGGATCGCAATATTCTAAAGATAGAATAACAGATAAAACAGGATTTTTAGAAAAAGCGAGGTTACATCAATCGAAATATAGAGCAGAAGTTTTACATGTTGATTTTGATACTTATGGTAATTATTTAACAACAGAAGACGCAAATAAAGGGTTGAATTTTTATGATGATTTTGATATTTTTCACGAAGTCAAAAAACGTTATAAAAATTATAGTAAACCATTATATGCTAATTTATTAAGAAGTGAGCATATTGGTTTCAACCTTTTTATACCTTTCAAACATGATTTAGAATTCGCAAAAATCGTTTTCAATAATTTCATGGATAATACTATTAAATCAATCGACAGTATTCAAATTGAATATGCGCCAGAAAATGCTGAAAAATATTTAAATGATAAAACATCGTTCGATACCTATATTGAATACACTAATTTAAAAGATGAGCGTGGGATTATTGGAATTGAAGTTAAATACACAGAACACGAATACGCGTTGAAATCTGGGTCAAAACAAGAGAAAGATATACTAAACAAAGAATCAAAATATTATCAAGTTACAGATCAAAGTAATATCTATAAAGATGGTGTAATTGATAATTTAATCACAGATTTATATAGACAAGTATGGAGAAATCAACTATTAGGAGAAAGTATTGTCTTAGAAAGTAATAATGATTTTAAACATTTTTCGTCCTTGACTATTTTCCCTAAAGGAAACGTACATTTCGTAGAAGTTAGTGAAAAATATAAAGAAATGTTGATTAATAATGAACGTAAATTCATTGCTCTAACTTATGAAAATTTTTTAGATGTTTGCGAAAAAAACGCACCAAACGAGCGTTATGGTAAATGGATAAATTATTTGACAAATAGATATATTGTTAAATAATGAAAATTAAAATATTTTTCGTTCTATTACTCTTCATAGTAACTAAACAAGGCTTCAGTCAAAATTTAAAAATTGGACTTCAAGCAACAGAAACATATGATAATATTGTAAAATTTAAATATAATAGAGAATATAAATCAATCGGAGACTCAATATATATTACGACTTATAAGATATACGCTAATGGATCAGGTGCACATTTATTCAATGTAATAGCTAAACATTATAAAAAACGTAAAGAAATTAACGTAATATGTGAATTAGTTGAGGGGGGAATGTTTGCAGATTTAGGAAAGGTAGATGTTCAACTTCCTTATGATTCTCCAAATTTACAACCTTATGGTAAAAAAGGCATGGCAAGAGCAATGAATGGTTCTATAACGCCTAATTATTGTTTAACTCAATTTGTGAGTGGTAAATTTGAAAATGTTAATGTAATTGAAATTCAAGAAAACGAGAACAGACAAATTTACTTTTTACTAGATGAAGTAAAAAAATCAAAATGATAAATGTAACAACAAATTATTTGGATTTCAAAAATGAAATGACGCATAAATTTGGCGATTTTTATGAAGAACAGACGGATATATTTTTTAAAAGGTCTGTTTTCGAAGCTAAAAAAAATCTAATGCAGTGCGCATTAATTGATGCCAAATTTTCGCTTCATCTTTCCTATTTATCAAACAATGAGTATTCAAAATTATTTATTATAGGCTTTATAAGTCAAGTTTATTGTGATTTAGGTAAGATAAGTAAAGCAAGAAAATATTGTCAACTTGGAATGAAATTATTAGATTATGATTCTGAATACTACCACCAAGATCTAGAATTATTTCAACGGTTAGAAGAAATGATAAAGAGTGAAAGTTGGAAAGAAAATTTAGAAGACTAATAATTTGTATAATAGGTTTTTTTCACCGTCAGCTGAAAAGTTGGCGGTTTTTTTTAATAAAGATTAAATATTAGTTTTTTATTGATTATTTTTTAATCTTTTTAGTTATCTTTAAATTAAAACAAGATAATGCTAACTTCAGAAATTGCGATTCAACAACAAATTTTAGTCTTAAGAGGAAAACAAATATTAATAGATAAGGATTTAGCAAAAATTTATCAAGTTGATACTAAAGTATTAAATCAAGCTGTAAAAAGAAATATAGAAAGATTCCCAGAAGAATTTCGTTTTCAATTAACTAAAAATGAATTTGATCAACTGGTCACAATTTGTGACCGGTTTCACTTCTTAAAACATTCATCAAGTTTACCTTTCGCATTCACTGAGCAAGGAGTAGCAATGTTGTCTAGTGTTTTAAGAAGCGATATTGCAATTCAAGTGAGTATACAAATTATGAATGCTTTTGTCACGATGAGGCATTCTATTCTTACAAATCAGGAATTAACTTCTAGAATTTCATCTATAGAGATAAATCAACAGTTTACAGATAAAAAAGTGAATCAATTGTTTGAACTAATGAGACAAAGTGATTTACCTCAAAAACAAGGTGTTTTTTATGATGGTCAAATCTTTGATGCTTACAAATTTGCAATCGATTTGATAAAAAGCGCTAAATTTTCTATTATTTTGATTGATAATTATATGGATGAGAACACGTTGATAATGCTTGCTCATAGAAATGAACGTGTGAAAGCTAGTGTGTTTACATCTCAATTAAATGATAAATTTAAGTTAACGTTAGTAAAACATCACGAACAATATCCTAAAATTGAAATATCACAATTAAAGAAAAGTCACGATCGATTTTTAATCATTGATGAAAATGAATTATATCATTTAGGTGCTTCCCTAAAAGACTTAGGAAAAAAATGGTTTGCATTTTCAAAGATGAATGACTTATTACAAGAATTATTAGCGAGATTAAATTCAACAGAATCAATGTAGTTTATTTATTTTAAATCAAAAATGACACTTTCTCCTTGAATTAAAATAGAGATGAAGGGATAAATGGTTTCATTATCCACAAAAAGAAGATTAACGGTGTTTTTTCCTTCTTTACCTGAAGATACAGCTTTAATTTTTACTATTCCTTTTCCCTCTTTTTTGAGTGGAATTTCAATATGTTCTTTTTTATTTTTTATGGATAATTTTTCTTTAATTAAAGTATCGTTAAAGTAAATGGATACTACATCATTGTCTTCGTTTGAACCGTCCCACACATAAAAATGAAGTGTTTTTGACTTCCATGGAATCGAAATTGAATTATTAACTACTACTGTTTTAAATGTAAGTTTTGCATTTAATATTGAATCTAATAATGATTTATTTACTGGTTCAGTTATAGAATTTTCCTTGCTTGTTAGGAATATTTTTCCTTTTGCACACAATCTTCCGTTTGGATATTTGCCAATAAAATTACCAGTCAGAATTTCTTTATCTTCCCTTTTTTTTAATTCTAAATGCTGACTTTCAATAAAACAGAATTCCTCTTTTAAGGCTTTTGATTTTGTGGAAGCATTTTGAATTTCTTTGAATGAATATATATTTTTTCGAGTGTCGTATTTGCCATGAATGAAAGATTTTGTTTTATCTTTTCCATAGATGTCCGTAATCGATTCGCCTGTAATTGTATTGTCTTTATGTATTTCGAATATGAGTTGGTAGGTTATAAGCTGTTTACTTTCAGTTGTTAAATATCCAACAAAGGATTGTTTGGCTTCCTGTTGTGTGAAATAAATACAAGGATAAAAGAATAGTAGGAGAATTAGTTTTTTCATAAGCACTACAAAAGTGCAAATAATTCAAAACGCTTTCGATGTTGTATCATATAATTACTTTACCTTTGGCTAGTAAATTTACGCTATGAAAAAAATCTTTTTACTTCTATTTTTAGCAGCATTTTTATTTGCTGGTAATGCACACGCATCTTTTCCTGTTACTCTAGAAACAGAAAATGTACAGAATACTAACTCCTTAGAAAAAAAACAAAAATTTAATACTAAAGAAACCAAATTATTAAAAAAGGAAAGCAAAAATATTTTTCCGCCCTCAGCACCAAGAGTAGATGAAGATTTACTAATTACTTTACTTTTATTATTCGCTTTTGGCTGGTTAGCTGCGCACAGATGGTATAAACGAAAACCTATCATTTGGAATTTATTGTTTATCGTTACCTTAGGTGGTTTTGGATTTTGGTTTATTGCGGATTTGATTAATATTTTAACAAATAATTTCTAAGTTACTTCAACATAAATATCTGGCTATCTATCATTAGGTAGCCTTTTTTGTTCCTTAAATTCTCCTTACTTTTAGTTGTCAAAATTATTTTATGAAATACAGAATACTCACCACGGAAGAATTAACACATTTAGAAGAAGAGTTAAAACAGTTTTTGATCATCAATCATGTGTACAAAGAGGAATGGGAACGCATGAATCGCGTTACACCCGCATTAGCCAATGATTTAGTAGGATTGTTTAGTGATCAAGTGCTTCAACGCGTATATGAAAATATTGCCTATTTAGAACATCGAAGTAAAGATGCTTGTTTGGTGTTTAAACTTGGTAAGGATATGATTGAGATGATTGGTTTACAAAAAAAAGACACAGAAACAGATGTTGTAACTTTTGAAACCCCTGAATCTATCCATGAAGCTTTAACTGTTCATCCAAAGCAAGTTGGATTTTTTAAACACGCAAAAGCTTATACCAAACAACGCGAAGAAGAAATTCACCAAATGATAGAACAAGGGTGTGTGAAATCCTCCGAAGAATTTTGGAAGTTGTTGTTAGAGGTGGTAGAATAATTATTTTAAATATTTTAATTGTACGTATTTATTCCGTACATTTATAGATATATTTTAAGTTATGAGAACTTCGCCTACTCCCAAAACACGTTTTGATGCGCGGTTAACCATGGAGCAAAAAGAGTTATTTGAAAAAGCAGCTAGTCTTTCAGGTTATTCAAGTCTGACGGATTTTGTGTTAAAAACCGTACAACAAAAAGCACAAGAAATAATTAGTCAAAACGAACAGATTTTGGTTTCTAAACGTGATAGTGAATTGTTTTTTAATACAATTTTAACCTCTCAAGAACCATCTACTTCGTTAAAAAATGCAGCGGGTAATTATTTAAAATCGATAAATAAATGAGTTTTGACATAGTTCATTTAAGTTCGGTTCATAATCGAACTCATTTTGAATGTGGTGAAGAATCTTTAACTAATTATATTAAACAGCAAGCAAACCAGGATATTAAACGTAAATTGTCCGTGTGTTTTGTGGCTGTAGATGAATTAAATCATGTTATCGCTTTTTATACTTTGTCCAATTCTGGTATTTCAAGAGAATTAATACCCGTAAAACTTCAAAAAAAGTTCCCTAATTCATATGTAACAATTCCTACCACTTTATTAGGTCGATTAGCAGTTGATAATCAACATAAAGGTCAAAAATTAGGAGAGTATATGCTAATCGATGCATTATATAAATCCTATCAAGTTTCCAAAGAAATTGGTTCATTTGCAGTTATTGTTGATCCAATAAATGTCGCTGCAAAACAATTTTATACGAAATATGGTTTTATCGAATTACCGGATAGTAGACGTATGTTTTTATCCATGAAAACAATCGCTTTATTGTTTCAATAAGTTTAAATTATTACCTTTCTAAAAAATAAATCACATGGCGTTAGATATACAATTATTAGCAGAAATATGTAAAACACCTGGTACCTCTGGATTTGAGCAAAAAGTTCGTGCATTGGTACTAAAAGAATTGGAAGGATATGTAGATGAACTTTCTACAGACAATTTAGGAAACGTTTACGCAGTTAAAAAAGGAAAAGAAGACAAACGCGTAATGATTGGTGCGCACATGGATGAAATCGGATTCATGGTAACACATATCGACGATAAAGGGTTTATTCGCGTAACTACTTTAGGTGGTTTTGATCCAAAAACATTGACAGCACAGCGTGTAATTATTCACGGCAAAAAAGATATTATCGGCGTGATGGCTTCTAAACCAATCCACGTCATGACGCCAGATGAGCGTAATAAAGTCGCTAAATTGACGGATTATTTTATTGATACAGGTTTATCCAAAGAAGAAGTATTAGAGAACATATCGATTGGCGATCCAATTACACGTGAGCGTGAGTTTATTGAGATGGGGAATTGTGTGAATTCTAAATCTTTGGATAATCGTTTGGCGGTTTTCATCTTAATTGAAATGTTTAAGACTTTAAAAGGAAAAGAGGTTCCATATGATATTTACGGCGTATTTACCGTACAAGAGGAGGTAGGAATTCGTGGTGCTAATGTAGCTTCTCTAAAAATTAATCCAGATTTTGGGTTTGGTTTAGACACGACAATTGCATTTGACTTACCGGGAGCTGCAGAACATGAGATGATTACGAAATTAGGAGAAGGTACTGCAATTAAAATCATGGATGCTTCAACGATTTGTGATTACCGTATGGTGGATTACATGAAAAAGACTGCAGATAAACATCAAATCAAATGGCAGCCTGAGATTCTAACGGCAGGAGGGACAGATACAGCAGGTATTCAACGGATGACTCAAGGAGGATCTATTGCAGGAGCGGTTTCTGTGCCTACAAGACATTTACATCAAGTGATTGAAATGGCGAACAAAGATGATATTCAGGCGAGTATTGATTTATTGACTGCGTGTGTTACGGATTTAGATACCTATAATTGGGAGTTTAAATAGGTTTTAGATAAAAGACATTAGACAAAAGACGAAAGACATTAGATTCATTCTATGAATAAATTCATATCTATTTTCTTTAAATTGTATTTGGGTATCTTATTTTTAGTTACCCTTTTACTTTTATATGTACCAATACTTCTTTTGTTATTAAGGGAGAAAACCAAAAAGAAAGCGTTTCCGTTATTTGTTTTTTGGTGTCGATTACTTTGTTTTTTAACTGGTTATCGTGTTAAACCAAAGCATGCATATTCGGTACAGAAAGGACCATGTATTTTCATTGCAAATCATACCTCTTTTTTGGATATTGTATTTATGTATCTTTTGTTTCCAACTCATCCTTTTTTGTTTTTAGGAAAAGCAGAATTACTAAAAGTTCCGTTGGTAAAGACATTTTTCAAACGATTACATATTCCAGTGTATCGTAATAAAGGAGGTAGAAATGCCCATAAAGCTTTGGAAGCGGCTGATCAAGCATTAAAACAAGGTTGGAGTATCATCATATTTCCGGAAGGAGGTATTAAAGAACATCTTGTTCCTGCTTTACAGGTTTTCAAAGATGGTGCTTTTCGTTTGGCAAAGCATAATCAGATTCCAATTGTTCCGATTACTTTTTTGAATAATTATGAACTACTCGAAGATCCAGCGGTGAAACAAAGTGTTGCTCGGCCTGGAACTGCGCGAGTAGTAGTTCATCCAATAATAGATGCAATTACGGTTACTAATACTGAACTAGAAGTCTTGAAATTAAATGCTTTTGAAACGATTAATGCTCCATTACTTACTAAATTGTAATGGAATAACCGAAAGGTTTTTAAAAGTTTAGAACAAAGCAAAATTCGAATTATATTTGTAAAAAAATAAGATCCTATGCATATCGATGAAAAAACAGTTGATCACATTGCTCATTTGGCAAGATTAGAATTTACTGGAGAAGGCAAACTAGCTATCAAACAAGATATGGAACGTATCATTACGTTTATGGATAAATTATCTGAAGTAGATACAGAAGGCGTTGAACCATTAATCTTCATGTCCGATGAGGTAAATGTACTTCGTGAAGATGTTGCTGTAGATTCATTAACGCACGAAGAAGCATTGAAAAATGCACCAAAACGTGATTCAGATTACTTTAGAATTCCAAAAGTACTAAGTAAGTGACCCTTCGAGAACCTCAGGGATAAATCGAGTGACGAGTGACGGATAAATTGAATTTTTGTAAAGTCTAAAAACGTCGCTCTTAACACGTTCCTCGTCACTAAAAATACATTCCGTGTCCGTAACAGATTCCGTTCTTCCAACGAAGTGTAGGGAGTGGAATTTTTATCGCATTTAATGGACGTAGAATATTTTTAATCCATTTGCGTTTGATCGGCAATTTTGAAAGATCTATATCCAAGGAAACTAAAAACTCACGAGAAGCGTTGTACGTTACATTATTGGTTGATAAATAACTGTTTTTATCCCCGATTATTTTTGCATCCACACTGTATCCAACAGAAAATAGTAACCAATTTGGTATTTTAGAATTCGGCAAAATGTTTTTCGGTGCGAAACTCAACCAATACGTTTGTCCATTATAATCTTTTAAATAGCGTTCGGCTAGGTTGTTTCCAAGAATGTTCGGACGTAATTTTGCATAGGGGCTATTGGAATAACTTTCTTTAAAAAGAATAAATTGTTGCTTCCAAAAGTACTGTTGTATGCCAAATAATAAACCGCCACTTGTATTAGCTGCAATATCACTCCAAGAAAATCCCCAAGCAGCACTTCGACCATCTAAATATTCTATGGATGTCTGATATCCTAACGTAATTAGTGTTCCTGCGATGACTGCCTTTTTTGGTTGCATCCCTGTCCAGCGATACAACGAAGTGAGCGATTTACTGATCTGGTAACTCGTAAAGGCGTGTCCACATTTATCCATTTGCATCCATTCACCTGCATCATTAAAAGTGTGAAAAGATGATTTTGGATAGTCTTTATACCAAGCATTATTAAGCATTACAAGACTACTCGACCAAACTCCGGCGTATAACGTATTAATTCCTATACTTCGTTTGCAGTTTAGCGTATCCGAATTTGTAAAGCATGTAGATTGTGCGTAGGCAATTGAAAGAGAAAAGAAGAAAGAGGAAAGAAGAAAGAAGGTCGTAAAAAGTAAAGCACTTCGACTAAGCTGCGTGGGACAATGAAATGATACTTGTTCTTTGGTACAAGGATATTTTAATTTCCAGAAAATAGCTCTACAATCCACCAATGAATTTTTTGAGTAATTCTGAAATAGGAATGAACTTTGAAAAACTTAGGTTTTCATAGGTGTCAAAAATATCGTGGTAATTTTTGTTTGGGCCCATGGTGTAGATGAAAAATGTAGGAACACCTCGTTCTGAAAACCAGTAATGATCAGAATTAGCAGCAGGCCCTCTAGATTTAACCAATGGCACATACTTTTCTTGGGTGTTGACATCCACTAATTTTTGAAATGATTCTGGATGTTTCGTAGCATTTACGACTGTGATTCCTTCTTCTCCGCTTCCCATGATGTCGAGATTCAATAAGAAATGTATGTCTTCTAATTTTATCCAGGGAAATTGTACAAAATAAGACGATCCGATTAAGCCCGCTTCTTCCCCAGCAAAAGCAATAAAAACTAGATTGTATTTTGTTGGGTTTTTCGTATAATAGCGCGCAAGTTCCAGAAGCATTGCAACTCCAGAAGCATTGTCATTGGCGCCAGGAAAGAACGTGTTTTTACCCATTTTCCCCAAATGATCATAATGTGCAGTAATTACAATGGTTTTTTTCGTCTTTTTTAACGCAGGCAATGATCCGATGACGTTTGTAGAAAGATAATTTTCTTGAAAACGTGACTGAATATGGGTTTTTATGCTTGAAACATCCTTGAATTTATGTCCTTTCACATACACTAAACTATAGGAAAACGGGTCGTTTCCAACGGAAAAAGTAAATTTTTCATCGGTAATCACCAGTACATGCAACTGTTGTGCTAATGTTGGTATGATTTCACGATGCAGTTTTTTTAAAGAGTCTCCTTTGATTTTTCGTATGTCGATAATGCAACTATTGATGTTTGCAGCAATCTTTCGTTTGGAATCTAGGTAGTTGTTTTTTAATTCCACATCAAATAACGCATCGATAGTTAAAATACGATAGTTCCATACTTCATTACTGGAACCAGAATTTGGGTCCACCATAAAATCTATTCCAGGTACCAAGGTGTCATTATTTAGTACTACAGACATTTCTCCTGAAAAAGTGACTACATTATGGGCAAACGATTGAAAGTAAGACGTTTGATTTGGTAGATAGTGTAGTCCTATTTTTGAAAATTCGTTTTCTATAAAACGTGCAGCAATGGAGTCGCCATGGTTGACGTATCCTCTTCCTTGGAGTTCTTTAGAACATAGGTGTTGTGTGATTCTTTTTGCTTCTTCTAATTGTGCAAAAAGTGCTTGAATTAGAATTAGGAAACAAAATGTAACACACCATTTATGCATATCTACGTGCAATTTTTTGAACGAATTCAATTGCTATTGGCGTGTCTAATTCCCAAGCATATTCTAGGGTAAAGTTGCTAAGAATTGTTTTTGCTTGTTCGAAGTTTGGTTGAACATCCAATATTTGAATTGCTTGTGTATAATCTTCACTAGAACCTCTAAATAATTCACGAATAATTTGCAGTTTTTCGTTTAACCCAAAAGCAGTTTGTAGTGATTCAATTTTAGAGAACATTAATTTTGCTCCTAGCGAATTGTCTTGCTCTAACATTTTGTCGAACAGATCTTTTGGAGCGGAAGATGTTTCAATGGTAGGTGCAGTTGTTTCTGGTGTAGGAATTATTTCCACACTTTCTAATGCTTCTGAAACTGTAAAGTTATCTATTTCAATTTCAGGTTCTTCCACGCTAGTTTCCATTGGTAGTATTACTTCTTCTTTTTGCGGTTCCTCTAATTGGTCAAACAAAGAGAATGACATATCGAAAGAAGGAGTTTCTACGTGCTTTGGTTCCACAACAACTTCTTTCTTTTCAAGATCAATGCTAGGAATTTCAGGTTCTACTAATAGGTGTTCGTGAGCAGGTTCTGGGATTACAACATCGTTTAATTCTGTAGTAGTTTCTCCATAAATTTTATGCTCGTATGCTTTGTATCTAAGAATGAGAGTGCGTTCGTGTAATTCACGGGTGCTATTCACCAATGTTTCCATATCCTCTTCGCTTAGTTTTCCGATTTTTAAGTTGTTAAATAACAATTGAATCGAAACTAATAATTCTTCTTTGGTATCAAATTTTGACATACTTTATTGCTTTTATGAAGTAGCCGTAAAGGTAAAAACTTTCTGTGGAAAGCACCACAGGAACAAGGAATAAATATAAACTACTTGTAAAGAATATCTTTAATTTAGGAGGATTTTATACGTTACATGTTTGAAAAATTAGTTCGAAAATCTTTTATTATTCCATTGAGTTTTCTTCTCTTAATGCTCGCTGCATTTTTTTCCGTTGGATATTATCAAGCGGATGAACATTATCAACTCTTGGAATTTGCGGGATTAAAATTGCATTTAAATCAACCGGAAAATCTACCTTGGGAGTATCATGAGAAAATGAGAGCTACAATTCAGCCTTTCATCGTTATTATCCTCTATCGACTACTACATTGGTTTTCGATTACTTCGCCATTTATCATTGTACTTTTTTTACGTATAATTTCTGCGTGTTTGGCTTTTTATTCGCTGTTAAAATTTTATCAATACATGTCCTTGAAAATTACCAACGACAAATTAAAGTGTTGGTTTACTTTATTAAGTTTTTTGACTTGGTTTTTAATTTTCAATTCGGTTAGATTTAGTTCGGAAAATTGGTCAGGCTCCATTTTTTTTATTGCGTTAGTAATTTATTTACAGACAGATAAAAATGACTTTTTGAAATATATTTGGATTGGTTGTTTATTAGGATTTTCCTTTTTATTTCGATTTCAGAGCATATTTTTGATCTTTGGATTATTTGCTTGGAGCGCATTGATTCAAAAGATTAGCAGAAAAATAGTATTGTATGTAGGTATAGGATTTGTACTTATTTTCCTTTTCGGAATTCTTTTGGATAGCCTTTTTTATGAATCCTTTACGATTTCTTCTTGGAATTATTTAGAGATTTATTTTAACCATAATATAGTTCAAAATCGCGCATCCTTTTTCGGAGAAGCACCGTGGACTTTTTACTTTACAGAAGCATATAAAATGGGAATAGCGCCATTTAGTTTAGTATATATAATAGCTGTTTTGTTTTATGTTTTTTGGAAACCAAAAGATGTGTTGACTTGGTGTTTAGTTTCTTTTCTTGGTGTTCATTTCTTGATTGCGCACAAAGAACTCCGTTTTTTCTTTCCGATTTTAATGGTTTTACCTTTTTTATTAATAGAATGTATTCGCTTGGTGGATGAAAAATATCGGATAGACTTAACAAAATTTAGATTATTTAATTGGATTGCTCTATTGTTTCTTGTTTTCAATATTTCATTCTCATTGGTTCAAGCTATTCGGCCATTAAATCCTACCATTGATTTATACAAAACCATTTATTTTTCTTTCAAAACACCTACTAAAATGTATTATTTAGAGAAAAATCCATATGAAGGAATCCATTTTTATCGGCATCCTAATTTACAGGTACTTCAAGTGACAGATTATGAATGTCTTATGAACGTCGAAAAAAGAGAAAAAGGAAATTTATTATTGGCAGTAAAGACGGGGGATCGATTACCATTTTTTCTTAAGAACAAAGAAATAATAGGGAGTTCTTCTGGTTCTTTTATTTGGAATATTACATTTTTCAAGCAACTAGTTTCTCCGATCGAAACCTATACGGTGTATGTATTGCATCGCGAAAATTAGCTTTTAATCAATCCATTTTTACAAAAAAATTCTCCTACTTCCATTTTTTGGAAATACATTTTTTTACTTATTGCAGTTTGATCTTCGCGTTCTGGTCGTTCGTGAAATAAATGAAATTGCACGACATGAAATTTTAAATCGATGAACTTAAATCCAGCTTTCTTTATGCGCCATTCGATATCACAATCTTCTCCAAATCCAGTAATTTCATAATCTTCATCAAAACCGTTTACTGTTTTCAGAACATGTAGAGGGATTGCCATGTTACAGCCAATTATATTTGGATTTTTTTTGAATTTAATTGGTTTCCAGGTTAATCTGAAACTATCTTCCACACGTGTACTTCCATTTAGTATCATTTCCCATTTGGAAGGAATAATTTTGTTTGATTGCAACAATTTTTCAGATGTTTTCGCATCCAAATTGGTCCGCTTTGCGTATAAAACGGTATTTGAATCGAAGTATTTCACATACGTTTTTAAGTAACTTCGATGTAAAACACAATCACCATCGATAAAAATACATAGATCTTCACTAGTCTCTCGAAGTGCTACATTTAGAATTTTGTTTTTTCTAAAGCCAATATCTTCTTGCGTATAATGCGTAATCGAAAAGGAATAGTTTATTTGTTGCACAAAATTGCGCATTACTTCTGAATTTCCATCTTCGACAATCGATACTACGAAATTACGATAGGATTGTTGTTCTACCGAGTCTAATACCTTTTTTAGAAATATCGTGTTTTTATAGACGGCTATGATTAATCGTATTGTAACGTTTGCACTCATGATTTATTTTTTACTTAAAAATCCCCAGTAAGTAGTTCTATTTAGGGCAAATAAACCTGCTTCTGGGTAATATTTTTTGAAACTAGCTGGAAATTTTGGTTTTTTACGTTTGTCCCATAATGACTTATATGCCATTAATTTACCTTCCCGTTCCTCGATGAAGTCCATTTGTTGTTTTGTATGCGTTTTCCAGAAATAATAATTTGCATTTAAACCGTTGTAATCGTTCCATTTAAGTCGTTCCGCAATCAACCAATTTTTCCATAAAGCATCGATATCATTACGCAAATCGAAACCATGAAAATTTTTAATAATGGCATTTCGAATCCCGTTGTCAAGGAAGTAAACCGTATGTGTTTTCTTCAATTCGTAGGTATTATTATTAAAATAACATGGAATTTTTTTTAGCAAATATGCTTTTTCTAGTAATTCTATGTAACGTTCTACAGTTTCATTATCTAAACCACAGCGTAAACCAACATCGTTATAGGAGATAGCCTGACCGATTTCAAACGCTAAAATCTGAAGCATTTTCATCAGTTTTGGACCTTTGTTGATGCGTTCATTCGGGTTTAATTGTGTGAAGATAGCATCTTTGACGAGTTGATTCAAAAACGTTTCTGCGGATTCTGGGTCTGATACTACACTTGGGTAATTACCAAATACGATGCGTTGCTCCAATCGTTTGTCGAATTCTACGATACCTTGTTGATTGGCGATTTCTTGGAATAGCAGTGGGAAGATTTGAATTTCTAATCCTTCCATTTGAAGAACGTCACGGAGCACAGGATCTAAAATTGGTTCATAGGAACATAGTAACACGAGGTTAATAGCCGCATTTTTATCTAGAACTTCTTCAATGATTTCTTGCAAATTCGCTAGGTATTGGGCATCGCGAATAAGAATGTATTTTTTGGATCCAAAATAGGAGAGGTATCCTTCTGTTTTTAGCGCTTCTATTTCTTTTCGAACTTTTTTCTTTGAAGCATCTATGGCTAAAATGTCTTCTTGATTTTCAATACAACTCGCTACTAATTCAAATTTTTGCACACCACGTGTACCTAACAATACTAGTATATTATGGGTAGCGAGGTGTTCTTTAATTTTAGGAGCAATGTACCTTTGAATCATTTTTTTAAAATTCTTTCTTCTTTTGCAATCGTCTTATTTTTATTGGCTAATTGTCCGCAGGCAGCATCAATATCTTTACCACGACTACGACGAATATTGACGATTAGATTTCGTGCTTCTAAAAATTCTGCAAATGCATTCGTTGCTTTTTCATCCGCTTTTTGGAAGTTTTCTCCGTCAATTGGATTGTATTCGATGATGTTGATTTTACAAGGGACGCATTTACAAAATTCGGCAAGTTCTTTAGCGTCCATCAAGGTATCGTTGAAGTCTTTAAAGATGATGTACTCGAAGGTGACACGTGTACCCGTTTTTTCATGAAAATAAATCAATGCTTCCTTCAATGTTTCTAAATTGTTGGATTCATTAATTTCCATGATTTTATTTCGTTTTTCATCATTTGCGGCATGCAGTGATAAGGCTAAATTGAATTTGACTTCATCATCTCCTAGTTGTTTAATCATTTTTGCGATGCCGGCAGTAGAAACCGTAATACGTTTTGGTGACATCCCTAAACCTTCTTCCGAAGTTAGTAATTCAGTGGAACGTAACACATTTTTGTAATTCAATAATGGTTCTCCCATACCCATATACACAATGTTGGAGAGTGTTTGGCCATAACGAGATTCCGCTTGATTTTTGAGATAGACAACCTGATCTACTATTTCACCTGCTGTCAGGTTACGTAATAATTTAAGTTTTCCTGTTGCGCAAAACGTACATGCTAAACTACAACCAACTTGGGAAGAGATACAGGCAGTAGTTCGGGAAGTAGTAGGAATTAGTACACCTTCCACCACTTTGTTTGGTTCCACTTCAAACGCACATTTTATGGTTTTATCGGCACTTATTTGTTGGTCGTCTAGAATAATTTTATCGATGAAAAAAGTCGCCTCTAATTTATCCCGTAAAGGGACACTTAAATTTGACATTTCGCTAAAATTTCCACTATTTTTTTTCCAAAGCCATTCATATACTTGTTTAGCACGGAATGCTTTTTCTCCCATGTCTACAAATGCGGCTTGTAATTCTGGTAATGTTAAATTGCGAATGTTGATTTTCTTTTCCATGGATGTAAATGAGGAATAAAGATAAAAATATTACAGACCATTCTTGCGACAATCAAGAAAATAATAAAATAAAGTCTTTCATCTCCCGTCTTATGTCTTTCGTCTTATGTCTTATGTCTTATGTCTTATGTCTTTCGTCTACAACTTCTTATAATAACGATAGACCTCATTTAACAAGGCGTTTCCTTTTTTGATTTCTTCTTTCCGAATTTTAGGGTCGAATATATCTTCTATGTAAATATTACTTTGCATTTGGAATAACATGCTTCCTTTGGGCGTCATCCAACCATACCCTCTGTTGATGGAATATAATGCAAATTCCGGTACGTTTGGATTCATTAAATCTTTACTCCATGGGTAGTTCTTGCTATTCATGCCTAATTGATAGAGTAGGGTAGTCGCGATGTCCGTTTGAGAGCCTATCGTGTTTATTTTCTTATGTTTATATTCGGGTTTAATTACTTCTCCCCAAAAAAGTAACGGGATTTTAAAGTAAGGACTAACTTGTGTACTTTCATAGGCAGGGGTTCCATGCCCATGATCTGCAACAAATACGAATAAGGTATTTTTATAACTTGGTAATTTTTTACAGGATTGTATAAATTTTCCAATTGCTTTATCACAATAAATAAGCGCATTCATATAATCTGCTTCAGGTCCATCGAATTTATGTATGGATCTACCAGGATGGTCGTAGGGTGAATGCGAACTTCCAGTAAAAACACATTGTAGGAATGGTTGTTTTGCTTGTTTGATTTCGTGTAAGAAAAAACGGTAAACATCTGGGTCATAGTAATTCAATTTTCCACGAGGAATGTCAGGTAAATTGTTTTCATCAATTACTTTATTAAAACCATGGTCCATTAAATATCCTCCAATATTACCATATTTTAAATCTCCTCCAAAAAGGTAGGAACTCGAATAACCACGTTCTTTTAAATCTTGGTTAATGCTTCTTATTTTTCGGTGTTTTTCTGGTTGCATGGTGATAGAAACTTCTGGAATTGCCGGAAAACCACTAAAAATTGTTGAGTTTCCAATTTCGGAAGTGCCGCTTGCTGCAAGTATATTTGTAAATAATAAGCCTTCCGAAGCAAGTTTATCAAAATTTGGTGTGGCACCTTTTGTTTCGCTTAAACATCCCATAGCATTGGCAGACCAACCTTCTAATACTACAAATACAATGTTTGGTTGTTGTCTAGTTAGGAAATAATTAGTGTGCTGTTTTGGGTAGTCGTAGAGTTTTTTTACTAATTGTTTGGAAACGACGGTATCCATTTTAGGCAGGAATATATCGATATCGGAACGGTTGTATAATAAATAGCTTTTAGCAAAATTGTAGGTAGAATTGATGGACAAGTCATTGTTCAATGGATTGTTTGAATAAATCGCGGTATTGATATTCAATGGAATCTGTTGAAATCCACCGCGTAATAAAACGAAACTAGTTCCTCCAAAAAGGATAAAAGACCCTAAAAAAGCAAGCGTTCGAATTGCCCAATGTTTTGGAATTTTAATTGGTTCAAGTTTAAATAGCCAGCGCATCCCTTTCCAGGCGACAAAAAATTCTAGTGCAAAAAAGAAAACATACCAAAAAGTATTGCTCCAAGCAGCTGTTCGAAATACTTCATCGGGATTTGCTAAATGTTTAAATACACGCGACGTAAGTTTGTGGTTCCATTCATCATATACATTGATTTCACCACTGTGAATCAGGCAAACAATACTAATTTCAAAAACAAAGATTGCATAAAAAGTACGGGAAATCCAACGTTTATTAGAAATGAGCTTTAGACTCAAAAAAAGGATTGGTAAAATACATAAAGCGCCTGCCATTCCAAGGTCTAGACGTATTGAAAAAACAAACGATTGGAGCCATTCAAAAAAAGTAGAACTTTGAAATTTTCTCCAATGAAAAAGGGAAAAATTAATACGTTGAAAATCAAATAGTAATATCCAAAAAATCAGAAGTTTTAAAAAATGAATGGTTAGTTTTTTGAACATGTAGGGAGTTATTGAGTAACAAAAATACGATAAATAGAAATTTTACAACTGTTGCTATCGAGTATTCATAAATTCAGCAATATTATTTGTACTTTTCATTAAGTAAATTTACAGTAATGGTAACAACAATTAAAAAAGGAACTTCAAAAGAAACAATAATAATAACAGTGCAAAGTTCTGATAAAAAGAAGGGATTTGACGCAAAAAAACATCAAGGATCCATTAAATTAGATGCGTCTCCATTAGAAATTCAAAAATAATTAAGAAATGAGTGGAGTTAACTTTTTAATGGATACAAATAATAATACACTCTTTTATTGATGATTGTATTGTTATTGATCTTAATGAAGAAATTAAGAAATCGGTTATTACTCTTCGTAAATTTTACCAGCCTAAATTACCAGACAGTATAATTGCTGCAACTAGTCAGTATTTTGATATACCCTTAATTTCTGCGGATAAAGGATTGAAAAAAGTGGAAGAAATTAATTTATTATTTTACAAAGAGTAGGAATTCATCTCAAATTCAAAATCGTATCTTTGCGCCACAAAACAGACCCACATGAAACTACTCGACGGAAAAGCTACGGCCATTGCGATAAAGCAAGAACTTGCACAAGCAGTGAAAGACAGAAAGGCTGCAGGCAAAAAAATACCGCATCTTGCTGCCATTTTAGTTGGTACGGATGGTGGTTCCATGACATATGTAGCTGCGAAAGTAAAAGCATGTGAGGAATGTGGATTTGAAAGCACGTTGATTCGATACGATGATTCTGTTTCAGAAGAAACTTTATTACGCCGAGTACAGCAATTAAATGAAGATACTAGTATCGATGGATTTATTGTACAGTTACCACTTCCAGCGCATATTGATGAGATGAAAGTAACTTTAGCTATTGATCCAAAAAAAGATGTAGATGGTTTTCATCCGTTTAATGTAGGGAATATGGTACTTAATTTACCAGGATTTTTATCCGCAACGCCTGCAGGAATATTGGAGTTAATGCACAGAAATGGCATTCAAACAGAAGGGAAACATTGTGTTATTATTGGTCGCTCGAATATTGTTGGGACACCCTTAAGCATTATGCTTACCCGAAACACAAATCCAGGAAACTGTACCGTAACATTAACCCATTCACATACTCAAAATCTGCGCGATATCTGTTTAACTGCCGACATCTTAATTGCTGCGCTAGGTCAACCAGAATTTGTGACTGCTGACATGATTAAACCAGGAGCCGTAGTAATTGATGTAGGTACCTCGCGCATCGAAGATGCTACGAAAAAAAGTGGGTGGAGATTAGCGGGAGATGTTAAATTTGATGAGGTAGCACCAAAATGTGCGTATATTTCTCCTGTTCCAGGTGGTGTTGGTCCAATGACCATAGCGTCGTTGATGATTAATACATTGAAAGCAATGGATTTGAAGGGGAAATAATCGAGTGAAGAGATGAGAGTGAAGAGCGACGGTATAATTGTAAAGCCGTATTGTTTTGCGTTTAAGTATAAAAAAATAAAAAGGTGAAAAGTTAAATTTTCACCTTTTTTGTGACCCAATCAAGAAACACTTCTAACCAACTGATGGAAGATATACAGGAAATTTTGAAGTGTAAAAACATAAATTACCCCAAATAGTATCTAATAAATAAATTTTAACCTTGCAGAATAAATTTTACCCTACTACATGAAGAAAAACGGATTTAGTTGGTCATCTAAGCTATACTTAGACTTAACTATAGTAATTAATAAAATGAATCCTTCAACATATATAGATAAGCAACAGAATAATATTGAGAATTATCATTGATATAATTTATTTTAATATTTTTATCAAATATTAAAACAACAATATATGTTATTAGAAATAAAGAAAATAATATACTCAGGCACTCCTTTAGAATATACTCTCTCAATTGTTTATTTATTGTTTTCAAGTATTACAACTTTGGATTTAAGAATTACAAAAGCTAAAAAACTTGGTATTTTAACAAAAGATGAAGCAAATTTACCAAAATGGGTGATTGCATTCTATTGGATAAATTGGATTTTGTTAGGTATTGTTGCAATAATAAATTGGAAATACGCATTGATATTATACGCAGTTAAATTAATACTTGCCATATTACCCATATTAGAAATAATTGGAAATATAATAATGAGTCCATTTAAAAAATAAAATGGTTATTTTAAGTCTATATTCAGTTTTCAAAGAAAGTGTTGATCTTAATAGTTTTTTTAGGACACTAACCTTTCTGTCCCTTTATACGTGTTTAATTTACTTTGGTTTGAGAATTACTTTAAATATTATTAGTAGTGTTATTAAATTTATATCGAAAGGTAGATTTGATTTAGAAGATTCATTGTACAAAATAATAGAGAATTATAATACTAGAGTATTAAATCGTAAAATTTCAGAATATTATTCGCGACCATATAATGACAAGCCAGAATTAAAACCTGGTCAATCATTACCTGGAGATAAAATTAAAGTAGAAGAAAATATAATTTTTGGATTTGTTAAACCTTTTTTTAATTCGGATTTTATTTATAAATTAATTTTATTTTTGATAATCCTTGTAGGTGTTAAATTTATTTCAGAATTTCTTTTATCATTGATTTAAATAATTATCAATCAGATATTTGTTTGAAAAAGAAAATCCTTAAATGGTTTGATAAATATTATTGCTTATTTGGTAATTATCTACATTTGGAATTACTTAGAATAAAGTAACTTTCATCCATAACAGAACTTAAACTCATTTAGTTCATCAATTTTTACAAAACAATACCAAATTAATTTAAAATTGGAAATCTTATTTCTATAGAGTCATAACTAAAATATATAGTTGTGTCTCCATGTTTTATTATAGATTCTATTTTCAATTTCTTTCCAAATCTTTATTTACCTACCGTAACTCTTTAGTTTCCGAAATTCCATTTTGCGAAAATGAATAAAAAGAACAAAGTAAAACTAAATATATAAAAGCTATTTTTTTCATTTTACAGTTGTTTAAATTTTAAGAAAATGTATAATAAATTGTTAATCCTCCGATTGTTATTAAAGCTAAAAATATACCAGCACACCCACCTTTTGGATTTGCTTCAGTTTCTTTTAACTCACCAGTAAGTGCTTTAGATAAATTATCTAAAAATTTATCAATAATCTCATTTGATTGATTAGGGGTATTAGTTGATTTTGTAGTATTCAGTAATAAATTAGTTTCATTATCACTAATTTTTTTTAGTTGAATATTCATTGGAACAAATACTAACATTCCCCCCATTACGTGTAAAGAAAATGTATTCATTACATCATTCTCATTCTTTAACATTACTTTACCCTTACTGCTATTCGATACAGTTTTAATAGCTTTTTTTACTTCGTCAATAGGAAAATTTAAGCTTATATCTCGTTTAATTTCAAGTGCTATACTCATTATGTTGGCTTTTAAGATTAGCCAAATATAACAATTGTTGCGAATACGCCTATAGGATGGAAATATATTTAATGAACAATTTGGTTAACATCAATTTGTAAATGTTCACATATTTTCAGAATAGTAACTATTGATGGATTCAATTTACCATTCTCAATTCTATGAATTGTGCTCTTTGCAACATTAGAATGGTCAGCTAATTCTTGTTGACTGATATTTTTAGAGTCTCTAAATTTTCTAATATTATCTCCAATAGATTTTAATATTTGTTCATTATCAACCATACTACAAATCAAAGAATCTATTTAATTTGTATTGATAGCGTATTCGCTGTCAATTATGGGTTTATTAATTAATTTAATTTATTATGAAAAGAAATAAAAAACTTAAAAAAATAATTGTATCTGAGATTATTAATACTAAATTGATTTTCTCATTAGATAACATTGGAATGGAAACTAATCATTATGTGATAGATATATCAGATGTAATATTTGATATTGCTAAAATCAGTATGAAAAAACGAAGAGATAAATTATACGATGATTATTTCAATCTAATTAAAAAAGGTATTTATATAGACACAAGAATTGAAGATAATAAATTAGATAAATTGATTGATGAGGTAATACTTTTTTTGAAATCTTTATGAAGTGGGGAATATGTGGGGAAACAAAAAACCCATCTAACTGATTAACAATTAAATGGGTTGTGTAAAAGTGACCCCGGAGGGATTCTAACCCCCAACCCTCAGAGCCGAAATCTGATGCGCTATACAATTGCGCCACGGAGCCATTTTTCTGCTTTAAACTACCAATTGTTATCGGTTGCATCTCAAAAGCAGGATGTTTTTTCTTCAGCAAAGGTAAATAAATTCGTTAATATAGTACAATGCGAAAAATTTAAAATAAATTTGATTCGCATTCGTTTTGGATCCGTAATGTAATTTACTATGAAATCATTATTTACACTGCTATTATTATTTATTGTCACTAATTATTCGGCTCAAATTGCTACTGGTCAATGGCGACTTCACGTAAATGCGGCAAATGCGTTGGATGTATGTTTTGGTAATAATAAAGTACTTGCAGCGTTTGAAAATGGGGTGCTAGAATATGACAATACCCACCATGAAACAACGGAATGGAATAAAATCAACCATCTCTCTGAAGTGTTGGTGACTAGTGTTGTTTTTGATTCTACCTCGAATGCTTTTTGGATTGGTTATGCCAATGGAAACATGGATAAATTAGAAGGGTCTACCATTTATAACTTTCCATCCCTAAAATTGGCAAGTATTATGGGAGATAAAAAAATTGTAAAATTTATTTCCAAAGGCAAATACTTATATGCAGCAACCCTTTTTGGAATACTAAAAATTGACCCAGTACGAATGGAGGTATTAGACACCTATTATCCGCCATTAAATGGAAGAAAATTAAATGATTTCACCTTTCACAACGATTCTATTTATGTGTTAAGTGATACTAACCTTTTTGTGATTGCATCCAAACACCCATTGATTGCTAATCCATTAAATTGGAAAGTTGATCCACGCGTAAAAAAACGGAATGCTTCTGTTTTTAAGTATATTACACCTTTTTTAAACACCTTGTATGTGGCTTCCATTCACCCAGTTTATGGGAAGGATTCTATTTTTTCTTTGCAAAAGGATAATCTTGTCGAAATGAATAGTAGCCTAATTTTGAACGACGTGGAAATAGCAGCTATTCAATCCCAAAAGTCGCAGTTCACCGTTTGTATTTACAATAACGTTTATTTTTACGATACATCATTTCATCGTACAGAAATTCTGTATAATTATACATTTAATCCTACAACAAGACCACAAAAAATAGCATTTGGAGCAGGTTCGTATTGGATTGCAGATAATGAAAATGGACTTGTTAAGTGGCAAGATAACTACCATAATTCCCATATTGCAATGACAGGTCCAGGAAAAAGAAGTTTTTTTTCGGCGGATTGTCAAAACGGAAAAATGGCTTTTTCTGGAGGAATCTTACAAAAAGCAGCGCTTGCTTTTAATAGAACAGGTGGATATACTTTTGAAAATGAAACCTGGACTATGTTCAATCAATGGAATCAAAAACGCTGGTTGAATAAAAACATTTGGGATATTTCTTCTGTTGCCATTAATCCGATCAATCCGAATCAAATTGCTTTTGGCTCGTTTTCAGAGGTTCCATTATCCATAATTAATACTGGAAAAGAGATTGATACCACCTATACCTTTTCAAATTCTCCTTTGCAGAAATATGCTTTAGGAGATAATGGTTGGACATGTGTTTCCGATGTGAAATATGATCTCGATGAAAATTTATGGGTATTAAACGCTTTTACAAATACACCGTTGAAAATGCTAGATAAATCTGGGAAATGGCATACATTTGAAACAGGTGGATCAACAAAAAATGTGTTTAATCGCAAATTAATTATCGATAACCAAAATAATAAATGGTTTACCGTGTATGGAACCGGTTTGGTAGGGTTCTCGGATGGAGGTACTTTAGACGATGCTTCGGATGATTTGTTTCGTGTAGTAAACGATGGATTGACTAGTGGTGCTTTACCTTCCAAAGAAGTAACTGCTTTAGCAATGGATTTTAATAATCAGTTGTGGATTGGTACAGACAATGGATTCTGTATTTTATATAACGCTAGTTCCATACTTTCTAAAGAGCAAAAATCTTTTGCCGCACAACGTATTAAATTACGTTTTGAGGGAAATGTAGAATATATGTTAGGTAAAACAGCAATTACGGATATCGAAGTGGATGGAGGAAACAGAAAATGGATTGCTACGGCGAGTGCTGGTTTATTTTTACTTTCACCGGATGGTTCAGAGATTATTGCAAGCTATTCCAAAGATAACAGTCCATTGATTTCCAATGCTATTTTAGATATAAAGTTAAACCATCAAACGGGGGAATTGTATATTATTACGGAAGAAGGTTTAGTTTCTTTCAGAACAGATGCAACTCAAGGAGATGATACCTACGAAAATACCTTAGTATTTCCTAACCCTTTAAAACCGGAACATACTTATGGTGTTACTATTCAAGGAATTGCTTACGACTCCGACGTGCGTTTTACAGATGCGGGAGGTAATTTAGTTTACAAAACGACATCCAATGGTGGCACAGCGCATTGGGATGGCAAAACCTTAAGTGGCGAACGCGTAAAAGCGGGTGTTTATTTTATTTGGACCGCCCCAAATGAAGGGGAAGGAAAAAAGGTTGGGGAATTTGTTGTGATTAATTAGTGTAATGAAAAAGACTTCTCGCGGATTAATAATCCAACGTTTTTCCTATTCGGAAACCAGTTTGATAGTGCATTGTTTTACCGAAAATGAAGGACTTAAATCTTTTCTGTTTCAAGGTGCAAAGAAAAAGAAAGGAGTTGTTTTGTTACCCTTGTCTCCAATCGAGTTTTCGTATTATCAAAAAGAAGAAGGTCAACTCGCTAAAATGACAGATGCCACGTTATACCAATCGTTTGCTACAATACCATTCGACCCCGTAAAATCTACCGTTGTTTTTTTCCAAGTAGAAATTTTAGCAAACGTACTACACGAGGGGGTAATAGATAAACATCTTTATATTTTTTTAGAAGAAGAATTAGCGTGGTTAGATGCCAATGATAACTTGGCAAATTATCCAATCTACTGGATGTTAGAAGTTTCGCAACAACTCGGGTTTTATCCGTTAAAAACAGAAGATAATACGCCTTATTTCGATGTAGAGAATGGCGAGTTTCTTCCGTATATTCCCTCCAATTTCTCCTATAAATCAGGACTGGATGTTGATGTATTAGGTTCGCTTTTAGCATTACCAAAAGATGTGCTTTTACATTTTTCGATTCCAAAAGATCTTCGAAAACAAGTCTTACAATTACTTTTGACGTATTTCAAGCACCACATTCCCAATTTTAATCCCACAAATTCCTTGGAAGTGATTGAAAGTATTTGGGAATAGATTTCTTATATTTGCACATCAAAATAGCACTCATGTCTGATAATTCTCGTATTTCTACTAGCAAAGCACCAAAACCAGTTGGTTTATATCCTCACGCAAGACGCGTAGGTAATTTATTGTTTTTATCTGGGGTTGGACCTCGCACAGCAGGTTCTGATGCTACAGATTCTGAAGTTCCAGGATTGAAATTAGATAAAAATGGTAACTTTTTGGAGTTTGATTTTGAAGCACAATGCCGAAGCGTTTTTGATAACGTACGTGTAATCTTAGAAGAGTCTGGTTCAAGTTGGGAAAATTTAGTGGATGTTACTGTTTTCTTAGTAAATATGAAGCGTGATTTCCACACATATAACCGTTTATACGCAGAGTATTTCAAGGATAATTTACCTTGTCGTACAACTTGCGAAATCAATTCATTACCAACGCCTATCGCGATTGAATTGAAATGTATTGCCACTATTGATTAATTCTATATTTCTATGTTAGGTTTTGTAATTCGCTGTATTTTATCAGCATTCTCTCTGTTTTTATTGGTGTATTCTTTTGCTACAGGTCACTGGGGTTGGGGTATTGTTATGATTTTTGTTTCAGCATTAATTATATTGTCCTTCTTCCGAAATCAATACATGATTTTAGCCTTAAATCAAATGCGTGTTGGAAACCATGAAAAAGCACATGGATACTTAAACAAAATATCTCGTCCTGATTTGTTACCTAAAAAACAACATGCGTATGTGTTGTATTTAAAAGCAATGTTAGGGACACAAGAATTAGGATTTGCAAAAACAGAACAAATGTTGCGTCAAGCCATTCAAATGGGATTGAGAACGAAACAAGATAATGCGGTTGCTCGTTTACATTTATCTGGTATTTGTGCGCAAACAGGAAGAAAACAAGAAGCAACAACATTATTGAACGAAGCAAAGAAAATGGATGAGAATGGAATTTTAAAAGAGCAAATCTCCATGATGAAAGGACAACTTTCTTCTGCCGTTCCTTCTAAAAATCAAATGCGTATGGCACAGATGACTAAAGGTCGTCAGAAAATGCCTCGTGCAAAGAAATAAATGGTGTCAATAGCCACTAAACTTTTCACCCAAGCGTGGGATTCCTATGAACTACTAGATGCTGGTGGTGGAAAGAAATTGGAGCGTTTTGGTTCGGTAACTACTATTCGACCTGAGTTACAAGCGTATTTCAAATCGGATACCACCTTTGTAGAATGGGAGAAAAAAGCCGATTGCGCATTCATTGAGAAATCAACGACTAAGGGTTTATGGAAACGTAGAAATACGCTTGAAAAGGATAGTTGGAACATTGCATACAAAGACTTGCAGTTCAAATTAGAATTGACTTCCTTTAAACACGTCGGTATTTTTCCAGAACAAGTGGTCAATTGGGATTTTCTATCCTCCAATTTAGACGTGTCTAAGACCTTTTTAAACCTTTTTGCTTATACAGGCATAGCGTCGGTGGTTGCACGAAATACAGGCGCCTCTGTGACACACGTTGATTCTGTCAAACAATTGATCCATTGGGCGAAGGAAAACATGGAACTCAACCAGCTTTCTGACATTCGTTGGATACATGAAGACGCTTTAACCTTTGCACAAAAAGAAGTGAAGCGTGGAAAAAAATACGATGTAATCTTAATGGATCCTCCTGCATTCGGATTTGGAGCAAAAGGCGAAAAATGGATCTTGGAACAAAAATTACCAGCCCTTTTGGAAACAGCTTATCAACTACTTTCAGACAATGGAACGTTGATTTTAAACACCTATTCGCCTAAAATTACCCTACAAGATGTGGTTCGTGAAACAACTAAGTTTTTCGATAAACGCAACATCGAAGCAAATGAATTATGGGGAAAAACAAAACTTGGAAAAGAGTTGTTTTATGGGAATTTGGTGAGGGTTAAGAAGGGGTAAAATGCATCCTAAACGGATTTCGCAAGTTTAAAAGCAGCATCTAATTCAGCTAAAAATAAATCAGCTTCTTTTTTATTACGAATGACTTTCAAAAGACTATCATTAGTAATTCTTTTGTTAATATCAATATTTCTACATTCCGTTCCATTTACTTTAGAACGTGTAATTAAATCATCAATTTTTTGCTGAATAGCTGGAGTCATATATCAAAAATAAAGGAATTTTTTCAAACACTAAAATTTATTTAAAAATATAATAACGGTATAAATCTGTTGATTTTCTTATATAGTCAAATGGTTCAGGTTTAGGCTTGAAAAATGCATAACCTGTAGCGTCACATTCAATTTCATTATTACGCATTAGTCTAACATACCAATCAACTCCTATTGTATCAAAATATTCATTTAAATAATCTTTATTTGATATAAACATACGATGGTATAAGTATGCTCTAGCATCATTTGAACCATCCACTCCAATAGATATGCTTTCATTGTTTTTTATAAAAGTGAGTGCATAAAAAATAATGGTTGAAAATACTTTGTTGGTGTTTTTGTGTTTTATTTTGATAGTATCATTTATATCTCCATTTTCCATCATTGGACCAAAAGATAAATTGAACACATTCGGAAGTAAAGGATTATTTAATGGAGCAATTATTACTTTTAATAACAATTTTGAATTGTCATAAAGTGTTGTAAAAAATGTAATGAAAGATAAATTCTCACCACATTCATATAAATCATAAGTGTCATCAAAATCTATTTTTATCATCAAATATGTATCTTTTTGAATACACAAAATTAAATGATAATTATTCGATGATTAATTTTTAAGAGAAAATCGCGTATAAATACACTCTTTTATAATTGTATAATTTTGTAAAACAATTATTTATAAGATAACTAAAAAGTTAAAATCTGTAATCTGTAATCTGCAATCTGTAAATCTATAATCTTCTATTACTCATCACTCGGTTCCTGAGGTTCTCGAAGGACCGTCACTCTTATCTCACATAGTACCGATACCCCGAACTTCCCAACACCATTCCCCAAACATATACACCTTCAGGAAATACTACCCAGTTTGAAAGTCCCAATAAAAGTGCAATCACACCTACAATCAATAAAAACACTTTTACGTGCTCGTGCCACAAGGAATCAATTTTGGTGGTTTCGAAAGCGCGAGGTATTAAAAACGAAATTTTGTATTGCATATAACCCCCAACAATAAGTAATGGTAACAATAGAACCATTTGTGGTAATCCCATGTCTTTCATCAGAAGAAAGCGAAGAATTTCATCCGAAATATTGACTTTAGGACTAATGTTTAGGATTAAAAAATAGACTAAATAAAATGTTAGAAAATAGCCAAGCAATATCAGTAAAATGTGTTTCCAAGGATAATAGTTGGTTTGCTGAAACTTGTTAATAGATTTCGTTTTCACAAAAGTAAATGTGGTAGAAACTCCTACATCCAAAATATAGAAAAACAAGATGAATAACATGTTCCATCCCCAGAAATAATAACCGACTAAGGGAATTGCAAGATCTCCAATAAGTTGTGTTATTTTAGATTGTGGGTTCATTTTAATTTATTGGCTTCGATACGTGAAATTTCAAATTTAGGATTATGCTTTAAGGCAGTTGCAAAAGCATTCAAAGCTTCCGGTTTTCTTCCCAGCGATGCGTAACACAATCCTAAATTGTGCCAACCTTTCACAAATTTAGGTTGTAGTTCAATCGCGCTTGTATAGAAGTAAATAGCACTATCTATTTGATTTTGTTCGAATTGTTTGATGTATCCTTCATTAAATAATGCCAAATAGAATTTTTGATCTACCTGTAATAATTCACGATATGCCTTTAATGCCTCTTCTAGTTTCCCTTGAATTTGTAAGTTATAAGCAACTCCATACAATGCATCAGTAGAGGTTGGTCGCAAGGTTGCTGCGGTACGGAAATATTCAACTGCTAAAGGATCGTTATCTTCGGAATACAAATACCCTAAATATAAGTATCCCTCAAAAAACTTGGTATCTTGTTGTATTGCAGTTTCATAGGAGGATTTCGCTAATTTACGGTTTCCGAGACTTAAATAATTCGTACCTTTTAGTATATATGCATCTCGGTATTTTTTATCGATACGTAATGCTTCGTTGATGTATTGAAAGGATTTTTCAAAATCCCCTTGCTGGGTATACGAAGAAGCTAAACTTACATAGATTTTTTTATTCCCTGGTTGACGTTTTATGAGGTATAAGAAATGTTGTTTGGCATTTTCAATATCCACCTGTGAACGTTCAGCACGATTATTCAATGCATTGGCATACAAAAAACGCGCTTCTAAGTTGTTCGAATCCAAACGGTATGCTTTTGCTCCATCGGTTAATGCATCGTAAAATTTATAGGTAGCTAAGTATTTATTTCCGCGTTTAACCAATAAATCCACATTATTAGGATCTAATTGGAGTAAACTATCTAAGTTTTCTTTTTTGGGAGTTGGGGTTTGTTTGTTTGTTGATTTACCTCCACAACTAATTAGTAGTAAATGACTTAATACTAGTGTGCTAAATAAAATGAATTTATACATAGTTGGGAATTAAAACTGTAAAATATAGTTGGAGATTTTTTCTTTACCAATGGTTGTATTTGGACCATGCCCACAATAAATAATGGTTTCTTCTGGTAAGGTGAAAAAGCGTTCATGAATCGTTTTCTTTAATACTTCAATATCTCCACCAGGAAGGTCTACGCGACCAAAACTACCTTGGAATAAAATATCACCAGAGATTACCATAGCGTCTACAGAGGAATAGAATGCCACATGACCTGGTGCATGTCCAGGACCAAAAATCACTTCTAATTCAATAGCGCCAAATTTTAGGATTTGTTTGTCTTCTAAAAAATGATTTGGTTGTGGGGAAGGTTCAAACCCTTCTATTCCATATACTTGTGCTGAACGTTCTGCAGCAGCTAATACTGGTAAATCTAATTTATGCATGTAATACTCTACCGGGTAGGTTCTTAATACATAGGCATTTCCAAGTACATGATCGATGTGACAATGTGTACTTAACAAAGCTTTTACTTCCAAGTTGTTTTTAGAAATATAAGCGGAAAGTGCTTGTTTTTCTGAAGAAGTTGCACATCCTGGATCGATAATAACTGCTGATTTATCCGGTGCAGAAACCACATAGGAATTTTCTTGAAATGGGTTGAACGTAAATTTTTCTATATGTAACGCCATCTTTTTTTTTTGACAAAAATACATAATTCATGCTTTCTTTTTTTTATTACTTCCCGTTGATTACATAGATTTTATACATTTGTAGTAACTCAAAATAATTCCTATGAAATTTTTAGTTTATCTACCTGTTTTTTTTATCGCTATTAGTTGCGCAATTCGTCAACCTTTAACCGCAGAAATTAAAAAAGAATATAATTTGAATACTGCAGATGCAATGAAAAAAGTTCAGTTTTACACTTCTTCCGCAATTGTTTTGGAGCGTGTGGTAACAAATGGAGGTAAAGCAAAAACAGATGATGGAACACTAGTAACTTCCAAGAGCAAAGAAGAAAATCGCATCATTATTCCGACGTTAACCAAATGTATTTTTGAAAGTTTTGAGGCAAATGGCGATATTAATGTGCGTTTTGAGTTAGGATCTGGTCGTATTATCAAATTCGGTATTCGTGAGGGTCAATCCAATGAGCGTTATTACTTTGTTGCAAAATGGGATTATGATAAAGGGGCTGAAGTATCCTATGGAAATGAAATTTATTATGCGACATCAAGTTCTGCTAATGCATGTTTACTTGTTTCAATCAAAAAATTACAAAAAACAAGAAGAAGAGATCGTATTGTTAAAGGAATGAAAGTATAGAATAACATGCTTTATCCGTCTCTCGTCTCTCTTCATACGTCACTCTATCATGGATTATAACGCTATTAAAGCACTGCATATCATTTTTGTTGTAAGCTGGTTCGCTGGTTTATTCTACATGGTGCGTTTATTTATTTACCATACGGAGACCAAAGAAAAGTCCGAATTAGAAGCAAAGATTCTAGGGGATCAATATAAAATTATGCAGAAAAAATTGTGGTTTATAATTACAACTCCTGCAATGGTTTTAACGTTCGTATTTGGTGTTTGGATGTTGTTGAAAAATACGTATTTACTCACTTTGCCTTGGATGCACATCAAACTAACGTTTGTAGTCTTGTTACTTGTCTATCATTTAATTTGTCACCGTATTATGAATCAACTTAAACGGGATGAAATTCGCTGGACCTCTACACAACTCAGATTGTGGAATGAATTAGCAACGTTGTTTTTAGTTGCAATTGTGTTTTTAGTTGAATTGCAAACAACGCTGGATTGGGTAAAAGGAACCGTTGGATTCTTTTTAGTTGGAATTTTACTCATGATTGCTGTGAAAATTTACAAACATTTTCGTCAAAAAAATAAATCCTAAATAGTATGGAATACACGAATTTACTAGTTACCCAAAAAGAATCGATTCAGTGGATTACGATTAATCGTCCAGCGCAATTAAACGCGTTAAATAAACAAACGATTCAAGAATTACACGATGCGATAATTGCAGCGAATAACGATACTAACATTCGCGTTGTTGCATTAACTGGTGCTGGAGAAAAAGCATTTGTTGCGGGGGCAGATATTAAAGAGTTTGCCGATTTTTCGCCAGAGGAAGGAAAAAATTTAGCGAAAGAAGGACAAGAAAAATTGTTTGATTTAATTGAAAATAGTCGTAAACCAATTATCGCTGCGGTTAACGGTTTTGCTTTAGGTGGTGGTTTAGAATTGGCGATGGCATCCCATATTCGTGTTGCTTCGGAAAATGCTAAATTAGGTTTGCCAGAAGTGAGTTTAGGGGTGATCCCAGGATATGGTGGTACGCAACGTTTGGCACAATTAGTAGGCAAAGGGAAAGCGAATGAAATGATATTTACTGCTGGTATGATTTCAGCAGCTGATGCATTGTCTTGGGGCTTAGTAAATTCCATATGTACACAAGAGGAGTTAATTTCTGTGGTTGAAAAAATCGCATCTAAAATCGCTGCCAATTCACCTTTAGCGATTGCAAGTGCCATACGTGCGGTAAATGCAAGTACTAAAACAGATGTCAATGGTTTTGCAACGGAAATTGAAGAATTTGGTAATTGTTTTGGAACTAAAGATTTCGTAGAAGGAACAACTGCATTTTTAGAGAAAAGAAAACCTACCTTTACAGTTTAGTTTGAATCCACTTAAGAAATTACTTTCCCAATCTGCCATTTATGGGTTGTCCAGCATTGTTGGTCGACTCCTAAATTATTTATTGGTTCCATTGTACACCAGTGCATTTGCCAATCCTTCCGATTATGGGGTAGTTTCTGAATTGTATGCCTACGTCGCATTTTTGGTGGTTTTGTTGACTTTCGGAATGGAAACTTCGTTCTTCCGTTTTATTCAGGTAAAGGAAGATAAAAATGAGGTGTTCCAAAATAGTTTTTTGACGGTTATTGGAATCAATATTCTTTTCTTTTTGGTGAGTCTGTTTTTCAATCAAAACATTGCAAATTTCTTATTATATCCGGATCATAATGAATATGTGGTTCTTTTAATTGCTGTAGGTTGTATCGATGCAATTTCTAGTTTACCACTTGCTAAATTAAGGGCAGAAGAACAAGCGAAAAAATTCGTTGGAATTCAATTAGCGTCCATTTTTGTAAATATTGGTTTGAATCTGGTATTAATGTTACTCATTTTCGATAAGTCTCGTCCAGAACAAGGCGTGTTGTACATTTTAATTGCCAATCTTATTTCTTCCTTGGTAAAACCACTTTTGTTATACAAACATTTTCTCCATTTACGCTTTAAGTTTAATCCCGAATTAGCGAAAGAAATGGTGGTATATTCGTTACCATTAGTGTTTGGTGGATTTGCAGGTATAATTAATGAAACTTTAGATAGAGCTTTACTAAAACGTTTGTTGTTTGAATCGGGAAAAACACTGGATTATGCGAAAGCACAAGTTGGTATTTACAGTGCGGTGTATAAATTGGCCATGTTGGTTTCCATTTTATTACAAGCCTATAGATATGCAGCCGAACCTTTCTTTTTCTCCCAAATGAAAAATCAAGAGAAGGACAAAATATATAGTAAAGTGATGAATTACTTTGTAGCGACGGTTTGTTTGGTTTTTCTAGTCGTGACTTTAAATATTGATATATTCAAACATTTTATTCGAAATGAAAGTTATTGGGTAGGACTTGGGGTTGTTCCTATATTGTTGTTAGCCAATGTCTTTCTAGGTATTTATTACAATCAAAGTATTTGGTACAAATTGTCCGGACAAACTAAATTTGGCGCCTATATTGCAATAGGAGGTGCAACATTAACCATCTTATTGAACGTTATTTTTATTCCATATTATGGGTATTGGGCATGTGCTTGGGCGACGTTAATTGTTTATGCTGCGCAAATGATTGCTTCGTATTATTTGGGTCAAAAGTATTATCCTATCCATTATAACTTGCGTAAGTTCTTCTTCTACATGATTTTGAGTTTGCTCTTTTTCTTTTTGTGTTATGCGATGGATATCCAAAATGCTTGGTTGAAATTCATTGTACACAACCTATTTATTCTTGCCTTTGTGGGACTGGCTTGGAAATTAGAAAAGCCATTGGCTAAAACAGCATAGTGCAAAGTCCTTTTTGGCGAAACAATTTCTCTAAATAAATCGTATATTTGTATCTCAAAAAAAGAAAGTATGGGATGTTCCAATTGTAGCACGGGTGGTGGAACACCTGGAGGCTGTCAAAATAATGGGACCTGTAGTTCTGGAGGATGCAATAAATTAGGGGTTTTTGATTGGTTGGCAAATATGCAATTACCAGTTGGTCAAAAAGCCTACGATATAGTTGAAGTAAGATTCAAAAATAGTAGAAAAGCATTTTATCGTAACGGTAAAAACTTCTCCTTACAAGTAGGGGATGTGGTTGTGGTAGAAGCAAGTCCTGGACACGATGTTGGGGTAGTATCTATTGTTGGTGAATTAGCCAGAATACAAGTCAAAAAGAAAGTTTCAAATCCAAAAAATTTAGAAACTCCTGCGATATATCGTATCGCGACACAGGAAGATATTCAAAAATGGATGCAGGCTAGAGAACTAGAAAAAGAGGTAATGTACCAATCTAGAACGTTAGCTGTAAATCTAAATTTGGATATGAAAATTTCCGATGTAGAATACCAAGGTGATTTAACAAAAGCAACATTTTACTATACCTCCGATGATCGTGTAGATTTCCGTCAGTTAATCAAAGACATGGCTGAAAAATTTAAGATTCGTGTCGAAATGCGCCAAATTGGTTCGCGACAAGAAGCATCGCGTTTAGGTGGTATCGGTTCATGCGGCCGTGAGTTATGTTGCTCTACGTGGTTAACAGATTTTAGATCGGTATCTACTTCTGCTGCACGCTACCAACAATTATCTTTAAATCCACAAAAATTAGCAGGTCAATGTGGCAAATTAAAATGTTGTCTTAACTATGAATTAGATAGTTACTTAGATGCTTTAAAAGCTTTTCCGGCTGCTGAAACAAAATTATATACAGAAAAAGGTACTTCTTTTCACGTGAAAACGGATGTATTCAAACGTTTAATGTTCTTTACGCAAGAAGGAGGCGAATTTGTTGCGCTTACCCCAGAAAGAGTGAAGGAAATTATGGAAATGAATGCACGTAAGGAAAAACCTGCTTCTTTAAAAGATTTTGCCAAAGTCGAAATAGTGGTGGTAGAACCTGCTTACGATAATGTGGTTGGTCAAGATAGTTTAAATCGTTTTGATAATAATTTCAATAAAAAGAAAAATAAAAAACCAAACCGACCAAACCCGAATGCACCTCAGGCACAAATTAAAACACCAAAACCTGCAGAGGCGAAAACGGAAAAAAGCACACCAGTAGTTCAAGGAAATCAACCTTCAACAACTCCGCAAGGTGAAAAACCTGCTTTTAAGAAGAAAAAACGTAGAAAACCACCAAGAAGAGACGGTGATACAGTTTCTCAAGGTCCAAAAACGGAAACAAATGCGTAATCGAATTGTTATTGCTTTAGTAAGTTTAATATTGTTGACAGCATGTCAAGAGCAACCTTATTTTCAGCAGTCTTTTTCTTTTAAAAATAACACATGGGCTAGAAAAAATAGTCCCTCATTTAAAGTGGAAATAAAAGATACATCAAAAGCGTATAATTTTATCTTGACTTTAAGAAATTCAACCAGTTACGCCTACAGTAATGTTTGGGTATATTTAAATTCTAAATCACCAGATAAAGCATATGCTAGAGAACCTTTTGAAATCAAAATTACAGATGAAAAAGGACGTTGGTTAGGAAAAAAAACAGGATCTATTGTAGAAAATCGTTTGGTATTTCGTAACCGAAAACTTGCAAAACCTGGAATATACAACTTTGTTTTCGAACAAGGGATCACTAAAAAGGTGTTGTATAATGTACTTGATTTAGGACTAGAAATTGAAGAAGTAAAATGATTTAAAATAAAATGAGGCTGTCTCAAAACCAATTTGAGTAGCCTCTTTTTTATTTTCTATAGATTTCCTTAAAAATTCAATTTTCCATTTTCGGAAGATTCTCACGGAGTAAAAAAGTCTTTTAACGTCTAAAACAGCGCTTTTATGCTGCTTTTTTCCTAATATTTTGTGCTATTGCTAATAATCCCCATTCGATTTCAACTTTATCCTTACCACGAAGCATAAAACGTTTAAATTTATGGTTGT
>CANFHU010000017.1 GCA_947446925.1 Flavobacteriia bacterium | reverse complement strand
TTGGTTGTATGGTTTGAATGTAGGAAAACGTTTTGCCATATAAAATCAATAATACAGACTAAATATACTGATTATCAATTTAATAACAAAATATTATTCTGATTTTTAAGCAAAAAAAAAGAGGCTGTCCTTTTGAGACAGCCTCTTTTCTCTATTAGAGTAAGGTATTATACTGTTTGTTTCACTTTTGGCGCAGCAGCTAAAATATCCGCAGATGTTTCAGAAGCGTATTGCTCAAAGTTTTTAACGAATTGACCAGCTAGGTTATTTGCTGTTTCATCGTATGCGTTTGTATCTGCCCATGTACCTCTTGGGTTTAAGATTTCAGCTGGAACACCTTCACAAGATGTTGGAATCGCTAAATCAAAAACTGGTAATGTATCAAAAGCAACATCGTTTAATTTTCCTTCTAAAGCAGCAGTAATCATCTGACGTGTGTAAGAAAGTTTCATTCTACTTCCTACTCCGTAAGATCCACCAGTCCAACCAGTGTTGATTAACCATACTTTGATATCTGTTCCTTCTAATTTCTCTCCTAACAATTTAGCGTATTTCGCTGGGTGTAATGGTAAGAATGCTTTTCCGAAACATGCAGAGAAAGTGGTTGTTGGTTCTGTAATTCCCATTTCAGTTCCTGCAACTTTCGCTGTGTAACCAGACATGAAGTGGTACATTGCTTGCTCTTTCGTTAAACGAGAGATTGGAGGCAATACACCAAATGCATCTGCAGTTAAGAAGAAAATATTTTTTGGCGTAGATCCGATAGATGGATTTACAGTATTCTCAATAAAATTAATTGGATAAGAAACACGCGTGTTTTCTGTAATAGAACCATCCATGTAATCTGGTGTAGAAGTACCTTCTACAAATCCAATATTTTCTAAAATTGAACCAAATTTAATGGCATCAAAAATTTGTGGCTCTTTCTCACGAGATAAATCGATTGTTTTTGCATAACATCCACCTTCAAAATTGAAAACAGTGTTGTCAGACCATCCGTGCTCATCATCCCCAATCAATTGACGATTTGGATCTGAAGATAACGTCGTTTTACCTGTTCCAGATAATCCGAAGAAAATTGCTGTATCACCATCTTTACCAATGTTCGCAGAACAGTGCATAGACAATACATTTTTTTCGTGTGGTAACAAGTAATTTAATACAGAGAAAATTCCTTTTTTCATTTCACCTGTATATCCTGTACCTCCGATCAAAATCATTTTTTTCGTGAAGTTCAAAATAGCGAAATTGTGTTGACGTGTACCATCAATCGCTGGATCTGCTTTAAATCCTGGAACACATACGATATGCCACTCTGGATTAAAGTTTTCGATTTCAGCATCTGTAGGACGCAAGAACATGTTATAACAAAACATGTTTGACCAAGAAAATTCAGTCACTACACGAATGTTTAAACGGTGTGCATCATCTGCACAAGCATAAGCATCTCTTACATACATGTCTTTCTCTGAAAGATATGCTTTCATACGGTTATATAACGCATCAAATTTCTCTTGCGAGAACTTAATGTTTACATCCCCCCACCAAACAGAATTTTCTGTTTTCTCATCAAACACTACAAAACGGTCCTTTGGAGATCGTCCCGTGAACTCACCTGTTTCAACAGCAATTGCACCAGTGTCAGTCAATACTCCTTGACCGCTGATGATTGTGTCTTCTACTAATTCTGCTGGGGATAGATTCCAAAATACATTACCTAAGTTAGTTAGGCCTATAGAATCGTTTAAATTGGCATTGTTTCCGCGTTTACCAAATTCGTTCATACGTACTTTTTTTATAGCTTTCGCTTTGATTTAGGATGCAAAAGTACACCTATTCTACAAAATACTCAATTTTTTTTTTTCGATTTTCAAATAAATATTAACTTAATGTAAAGAAACCTGTTGAAAACTTCCTTTAAATAAATAGAGTTTAGATATTTAAATGAAAATTCATCGATGATGAAACAAAATTAATGTATACGATTTTCTATTTGTTAATTTATCCTAATCCATCTACGAAAACAAAAGATAAGCAGTTAAAATTATAATTGAATCCGTAATATTAAACTATGAAACGAAAAAACTATGTACTTTTAATGCTGTTAACGATTTGCGTTTTCAGTTTTAACGCTTGTTCACAACCACTTCCAAAAAATAAAGTAACCAAAGATACTGTCATGAAAAAAGAATTAACCGCTGAAGAAAAACGAGTGATACTTTATAAAGGAACGGAAGCGCCTTTTATCGGACAATACACGGATAATTTTGAAGAAGGCGTATATACCTGTAAACAATGTGGTAGTGAATTGTATACCTCCACAAGTAAATTTCATTCTGGATGCGGTTGGCCTAGTTTTGACCAAGAAATTCCTGGTCGAGTTAAAAAATTAGTAGATGCAGATGGACGCAGAACAGAAATTGTCTGTGCAAAATGCGATGGTCACCTCGGACATGTATTCTATGGCGAAGGATTTACTGCAAAAGATACACGTCATTGCGTGAACTCTATTTCAATGGAATTCATCAAAAAAGAAGATGTTCAAAATCAACAAAAAGCGAAAACAGAGGTTGCAATATTTGCTGGTGGTTGTTTTTGGGGCGTAGAATACTATTTTCAAAATGCACCTGGTGTAATTAAAACACAAGTAGGTTATATCGGTGGACACAAAGAAAATCCTACTTACAAAGAGGTTTGCGCACATACTACCGGACACATCGAAGCCATGGAAGTAACATTTGATCCTTCTAAAACTAACTACGAAACACTTGCAAAATTATTCTTTGAAATTCACGACCCAACCCAAACGAATGGCCAGGGTGGAGATATCGGAGAACAATATCTTTCGGTAGTTTTTTATACGTCTGAACAACAAAAAGAAATTACAGAAAAACTAATTCATTTACTAGAAAATAAAGGGTATAAAATTGCAACAACTTTACGACCAGCAACTAAATTTTGGTCCGCAGAGACGTACCACCAACAGTATTATGAAAAAACTGGTGGAACACCTTATTGTCACGCTAGAAAACCAAGGTTTTAATAATCGTATCGGATCATTTTCTTGACACCAAAATTGGCTGTAAACGTAATTCCACTATAGGAACTAGTACTTTGTGCGGTTGCATTACTTGGCATTCCACCTGTAAGTGAATAATTAAAGCCGATTTCTGAAAATAATATTCCACGAACAAAAGCATATTGCACGCCTGCATTTGCACCAATTGCAAAGGAAAGAATATTTCCACTTGCAGGTATGGTGGATGGAAGCGAATAATTTGATGGTGCATTTAAGAAATTAATACCTACACGATTATACGAAATAGTTACATGTTCTGCGGTAAAAAAACCAAGTCCATATTCTAAATCATCTCCGTAAAAATTTCGTCTACCAACTTCTAAAGTGTTGTATCTGTAAGTTAAATTTCCAACAATGGTATCAACGATTAAATATTCTTGTTTTTCATTTTTACTCAAGGTTGAACAAAATCGCGCATAAACAGAATGTTCATCTTCTTGCCGTTCCAACATTAAACTCATTCCAGCATACGGATTTGCAACGGTAAATCCTTTAATGGCATCCAATCCTATTCCAGCATAAATCTGGCTGTGAACGGATTGAAATGAAATAAGCAACAAACAAAAAGTTAAAATAATATATGTTTTACCTTCTAAAAGTCTGTACTTTTTCATTTTAAATCTATTTACGGCCTAAATTAAGCATTTTACACAAAGCTTTAGTATGTTTGTTTAAAATTTAGATTCTATGGCAATTTTCTCGTTTAATGGATTTATTCCTGTGATCAAAAAATCGAGTTATATTCACCCGCAAGCAACCATCATCGGTAATGTTATTATTGGAGAAAAGGTGTATGTTGGTCCACACGCAACCATTCGTGGCGACTGGGGTAAAATCATTTTGGAAGACGGATGTAATGTACAAGAAAGTTGCACCATCCACATGTTTCCAGGTACGACTACCCTACTCAAAAAAGGAGCGCATATTGGTCACGGTGCAATTGTACATGGCGGAACAATCGGTGAAAATTGTTTGATTGGAATGAATGCAGTGGTTATGGATGACGTAGTTATTGAAGATGAATGTATCATTGGTGCATTATCCTTCATACCTGCCCGAACCACTATTCCCAAACGTAGTTTAGTAGTCGGAAATCCGGGTAGAGTTATCAAGCAAGTTTCAGATGAAATGTTGAACTGGAAAACGCGTGGAACCCAGTTATACCAAGAATTACCAAGTGAATGTTATGACACACTGAAAGAATGCGAACCTTTGGAGTTTGAAGAAGAAAATAGACCAGCGCAAGAGAAGATGTTTGAGACATGGAATAAGCTGAGTGACGTGTGAGGAGTGACGGGAGACGAGTGACGGGAGACGTGTGACGGGAGACGTGTGAAGGATGTGTTGGGATAAAAAATTAGAATAAGGAACATAATTTAAGGATGAACAAGATTATATTAATTGGTGCGGGGAATGTGGCGACAAATGTCGGATTAGGACTAAAACAAGCAGGCTACGAGATAGTTGGCTGTTACAGTCGTTCGTTAGAATCTACACATTTATTAGCAAAAAATCTCAATTGTATATTAGTAAATGATTTGAAACAACTACCATTGCACGACCTCCTTTTAGTGTCTGTTCCAGATGCTGCAATCGCAGACGTTATTGCTCAGTTACCAAAAACATCCAACATCGCATATACTTCAGGAACTATTAGTTTAGATGAATTACCTAAGACCCACAAAATCGGTGTGTTTTACCCGCTACAAACCTTTACTAAAAACAAACAAATCGAACTAAAATCGGTTCCTTTTTTCGTGGAATCTAGGGATGAAAATCTAGAAAAAGAACTACTTACATTAGCAAAACATATTGGATTACGTGCTGAAATCACTTCCTCCGAACAACGAAAACAATTACATATCGCAGCAATTTTCGTGAATAATTTCACCAATCATCTAGCATATTTAGCGAAACAACATCTTGAAAAACACCAATTATGTTGGGAAAATTTACTTCCTTTGTTAGCCGAAACATTCGCTAAAATAAACAACGAAAACCCGAAAGAAATACAAACGGGTCCTGCACGTCGCAATGATTTAAACGTCCTAGAAAAACATGTGAGTGAACTTTCCGGAAACGAAAAAGAAATTTATAAAGCAATTACAAACAGTATATTACAAACCTATCATGCTTAGTTACAAAGAAAAATTACCAAACATCACGACCATTATATTAGACATTGATGGTGTTCTCACCAATGGCGAAGTTTTTGTGTTAAAAAATGAATTTGCTCGTGCAATCAATACAAAAGATGCCTATGCCATTCAATATGCAAAACGTGTAGGTATTAATGTGCTAATTATCACAGGCGGAGAATCTCAAGATCTTAAACAAGCATTGGAAGGGATTGGTGTAACAGAAGTATACTTACGTTCTTCGAATAAAATTGAGGTCTATCATGCCGCAAAAGAAAAATACAATTTCACCGACGAACAAGCATTATACATGGGCGATGACATTCCAGACTATCCTGTACTTAAAGTAGTTGGAGTTGCTACCTGTCCGCAAGATGCTGCTGTAGAAATCAAGCAAGTTTCCCATTATCAATCGCCATTTAAAGGTGGACAAGGATGTGTTCGAGATGTTATTGAACAAACATTACGTGTACAAGGGAAATGGTTTCAAGAGCAAGCGTTTCATTGGTAATGAGTAACGTGTGACGAGTGACGCGATAAAAACGAAGAGGTGTTTTTTTTAACACAGAGTACACGGAGGATAATTGACGTATTTGGTGTTTTTATAACACAAAGATTTTGACTTTGTCAAATTAGCCACTTAAAGCTAACGCAGTTAGCAATCTCTGCGAACTCCTTTTCTCGATAATACATCAAAAAAATCTCTGTAGTTCTCTGTGGTTTCCTTAGTGCACTCCGTGTTAAAAAAAAAAACGCCTGATTTCCGAATTTACACAATCAACGAACTCATCAAACGAACAAAGTGAGTTATCTCTGCGTCCTCTTTTCCCACTATTTCTTCCAAAAATCTCTGTGGTTCTCTGCGTTAAAAATCTCACCATCTTTTTTAACACAAAGGAACACAAAGAGTAGTTTGAAGATTTTGATATTTTGAGAACACAAAGTATTTGACTGTGTCAAATTAGTGCTTAAAACTAACGCAGTTAGCAATCTCTGCGAACTACTTTTCTCGATAATACATCAAAAAAATCTCTGTGAATCTCTGCGTTAAAAATCTCACCATCTTTTTTAACACAAAGGAACACAAAGAGTAGTTTGACGATTTTGGTGTTTTGAGAGCACAAAGATTTTGACTTTATCAAATTAGTTCAAAAGCCAACGCAGTTAGCAATCTCTGCAACCTTTCTTTCCCGCTATTTCTTCCAAAAATCTCTGTGATTCTCTGCGATAAAAATCTCACCATCTTTTTTAACACAAAGGAACACAAAGAGTAGTTTGAAGATTTTGATATTTTGAGAACACAAAGTATTTGACTGTTTCAAATTAGTGCTTAAAACTAACGCAGTTAGCAATCTCTGCATCCTCTATCCCCGCTATTTCTTCCAAAAATCTCTGTGGTTCTCTGAGTTAATAATCTCACCATCTTTTTTAACACAAAGGACACGAGAGTAGTTTGACGATTTTGGTGTTTTGAGAACACTGAGTATTTGACTGTTTCAAATTAGTGCTTAAAACTAACGCAGTTAGCAATCTCTACGAACTCCTTTTCTCGATAATACATCCAAAAAATCTCTGTGAATCTCTGAGGTTTCCTTAGTGCACTCCGTGTTAAAAAAAACGCCTGATTTCCGAATTCACACAATCAACGAATTCATCAAAAGAACATAGTGAGTTATCTCTGCGAACTCTTTTCCCGCTATTACTTCCATAAAATCTCTGTGGTTCTCTGTGTTTTACTTCGTGAACTCCGTGTTAAAAACCTTACTTCCGAATAATCTCAATCGACATATCAATTCCAATCTTCAAAATCTGAGATGGTTTCGTAGATGTCTTCGCCCCTTCCAAACAAATCAAATCGACATTCTCCTTGATTTTATTGGAGATTTCGGCATAACTAGCAGGACTAGCTTCCCCCGAAATATTCGCGGAAGTAGAAACAATCGGTTTACGTATCGAACGAATCAACTTTACACAGAACGGATCTTTCGTCACACGAATTCCAACGGTTCCGTCTTTTGCTAACACACTTGCCGCTAAGCCTTTTGCATTGGGATAAATGATCGTCAACGGTTTGTCTGCGTATTCTACTAAATCGTAACACACCTCCGGAAACTCTACCGTATATTTTTCCAACATCTGAATGCTATCTACCAACACAATGAAACTTTTATTCTCAGGTCGATTTTTGATGTCTAATATCTTTTTACAAGCTTCATCATTCGTAGCATCACACCCGATTCCCCAAATCGTATCCGTAGGATAAAGTATCGTCCCTCCGACATTTAGGACATTTTTTGCTTTTTCTATCGTTACTTCCATCCTATTCTTCTAACAAATCTGGTCTACGTGCTTTTGTACGTTCTAATGCTTTCTCCTCACGGAATTTTTCAATCAACTCAAAATTACCCGACAACAATACATCTGGCACACGATTCCCTTTGAATTCTGGTGGTCGTGTATATACCGGCGGAGAAAGTAAATCGTCTTGAAAACTATCGGTCAATGCGGATGTCTCATCGTTCAACACTCCAGGAATCAAACGTATAATACTATCTGTCAATACAGCAGCAGCTAATTCTCCTCCAGATAATACATACGAACCAATGGAAACTTCTTTGGTAATATACATTTCACGCACGCGTTCGTCTACCCCTTTGTAATGACCACACAAAATGATCAAATTTTCTCCTAGAGACAAATTATTCGCCATACGTTGGTCCAACACTTCCCCATCTGGTGTCATGTATATCACCTCATCGTAGGTTCTCTCCGCTTTCAATTTATCAATCAAAATTGCAATTGGTTCAATGGACATTACCATTCCTGCTCCACCTCCATAGGCGTAATCATCCACGCTTTTTTGCTTGTTTGTAGCATAATCACGGATGTTATGTAAATGGATTTCAGCGATTCCTTTCTCTTGTGCGCGTTTTAAAATAGATGCAGAAAAAGGTCCTTGCAATAATTCTGGTAAAATCGTTAATATATCTATGCGCATGGCTTAGTTTTTATAGGCTAATACGGCTTCACGAACACTACCATGTTTCAACAGTAATTCCTTCGCTTCCTCGTACGGAATGTTTAATTTTTCTTTGACCATGTTGGTTCCGCGATCCACTAATTTCAAGTTACTTAATTGCATATCTACCATACGATTTCCTTCCACACGACCCAATTTGATCATCAAGGAAGTAGAAATCATGTTTAAGACCAATTTTTGAGCCGTACCTGCTTTCATGCGCGTACTTCCAGTAACAAATTCTGGTCCAACGACTGGTGTAATCGCAAATTGTGCCACTTGACTCAAGGGACTACCAGCATTGCAGGAAAGTCCACAGGTAATTAATCCTGCTTCGTTTGCTTTTTCAATCGCTCCCAATACATATGGCGTCGTTCCAGAAGCCGCAATTCCAACCAACACATCGTTTGGAGAAACACAGTATTCTTCTAGGTCTTTCCAGCCTTGTTCGCGGTCATCTTCTGCAAATTCTACTGCTTTACGAATCGCTTTGTCGCCACCAGCAATGATACCATTTACTAGGTCATAAGGAACTCCAAAAGTCGGCGGACACTCACTAGCATCTACCACCCCTAATCTTCCACTCGTACCTGCCCCCATGTAAAACAAACGTCCACCTTGTTGCATACGTTCCAACGCAGCATTTACAAAATTTTCGATGGCTGAAAGTTCTTTTTCGATGGCTAAAGGCACCGATTTATCTTCCTTATTAATATTAGATAATAACTCAATCGTAGACATTTTTTCAAGTCCGTCGTAGTTACTTACTGTTTCTGTTGTACGAATCATAAATTACACTAAATAAGCAAAATAATCCTCTTTATCTAAATCCATTTCTACACGTTCTTGCATCGTAGTCGAAAGGGTAATACCTACAAAATCGCTTTTGATTGGGTACCTTCTATGTCGACGATCAACTAAAGAAACAGTTTTAATTGCTTTCACTGGTTTTTCCAATAATTTCATCAAAGCATACTGCATGGTAGAACCAGAATTAATTACATCATCCACCAACACGATAAAACCGTTTAACAACAAATTCGCATCAATAGAAATCGTAATATCTTCCGTTAACGGCTGTTCTTTATTCATCTTAATTTCAAAAACAGTCACTTGATGATCTGAATTTTCTTGAATAATGCGTCCTAATTCTTTTGCGATACGCACACCATTTCCACAAATACCTCCAATAAAAAGTGCTTTTTCTTCTAAGGAATTTTCTAATATCTGATGAGCGAGACGCATAATTTTTTGATCAATCTGCGTTTTGTTGAGTACTACTTGCATCTGAAATTTCTATTTTTTTCAAAGATAAGAGATATAGTTGAAAGTAGAAAGAAATGAGTGACCCTTCGACAGGCTCAGGTTAAACTTAGTGACGGGTGACGGGTGACGGGGAAGAAAGAAATATATAAGGTATATAAGTTGTTTTTGAGTAATAAAGTAAAGGGGAAACCATTAAGAAATTGAGATTGGTTGGTGGGGAGAAGGATTAGTTTAGGTTCATTGAGAATTTGACGGTGTCAAACGAGTGACGAGAAACGAGTGACGAAGTGACGGGGAAGATGGAACCATATAAGTATTTTTTGAGCGAGAAAGTAAAGGGGAAACCATTAATAAATTAAGATTGGTTGGTGGGGAGAAGGATTAGTTTAGGTTCATTGAGAATTTGACGGTGTCAACCGAGTGATGAGTGAAGAAGTGACGGGGAAGATAGAACCATATATGGTATATTTTTTTTATTTTTCTTAATGCTTCTTCTACGCCTCACACCTCCTATCGTCTCAACTTCTAAATTTCTTAATGGTAAAAAAAATATTTTTACTACTTTTAACTTTATACTTTCAACTTTTAACTTATCCAATGATCACAAAACCAACCTTTCTTGTCGACGAAAAAAAATGTCGCGCAAACATCCAAAAAATTGCAGACAAAGCAAAACGCAACAATGTAATCTTTCGTGCGCATTTCAAAACACATCAATCATTAGCAATAGGTCGCTGGTTTAAAGAAGCTGGAGTTGAAAAAATTACGGTTTCTTCCTTGGATATGGCACGTTATTTTGCTCCGGAATGGAACGATATCACAGTTGCTTTTCCTGTAAATTTCTTGGAAATAGATACCATCAATGAATTAGCATCTAAGATTCAATTAAATGTGGTGATTATCAACCTAGAATCTGTAGATTTTCTTTTACAGCATTTACAACACCCAATTGGTTTCTTTATCAAAATTGATGTTGGATACAAACGTACTGGAATACTACCTGATAACCTAGCACTGGTAGATGCAATTTTAGAGCGAACTGCTGCTAGTGACAAATTAAATTTCTTAGGATTTTTAGGACACGCGGGACATAGTTACAAATCCTCTTCCTACGATGAAATCGAAGCAACTCATAAAGAAAGTATTGCGCGCATTCTTCCATTCAAAGAGCGCTATGCAAAAGACTATCCTAACCTAATCCTTTCGGTTGGAGATACTCCAACATGTAGTGTAGTAGAAGATTTCTCGATGGTGGATGAAATTCGTCCTGGAAATTTTGTGTTTTACGATATTCAACAAACATCCATTGGTTCTAATACTACAGAAGATATCGCTATCGCTATGGCTTGTCCGATTGTTGCGATTCATCCAGACAAAAACGAGTTAATTATGCATGGTGGCGGTGTTCACTTTGCGAAAGATGCATTTGTTGACCCAAAACTTGGTACTATTTATGGACGCATTGTCGCGCAAACAGAAAACGGTTGGGGAGAAATTTTAGAAGGTATTTACGTAAAAAGTTTATCGCAAGAGCATGGAATCCTTACTGCAACCGATGAAGTGATTAAAAACTATAAGGTTGGGGATATCGTGTATATATTACCTGTACACTCTTGTCTAACAGCAAATTGCTTTAAAACCTATCAATTATTGAGTGGTGAAGTGATTGAAAGATTTTGAGTGACGGCCCTTCCTTTCGACAGGCTCAAGGTTAACTAGCCTCAGGAACTATTGATGATTAAACGTGGATTATCTTCTACACCTCATACCTCTTTTCGTCCTAAATTTCTTACAAGCTAGTTCTAGACTGCTTTGAAATATAAAGGTAAAAAAATGAATTTAAATTTGGAAATTAACATAGAATCTTAATGGTAAAATCTAAGTCTGACTGAGCGAAGTCGAAGTCGACTATTGTTTATTCTCAATGCTCCTTTTACACATCACACCTCTTTTCGTCCTAAATTTCTTAATGGTAAAAACTAAGTCAGACTAAACGGAGTAAATTATTGTTTATTCTCAATGCACTTTTTACACCTCATACCTCCTATTTTCCTCAATGTCTTAATGGTAAAATTACCCATACCTTCACTTTTCATTATTCTAAATACACCATCTATCACCCTAAACTTCTTAACTTCTTAATAGTGAAATTAACTTTATACTTATAACTTTATACTTTAAAACTAAAGTGTATGTTATCCCTACGCAACGCCATCTACATCGGAAGTAAAAAAAGAGCAAGTTTGTACGATTTGACCATCCCTGGAGATTTCCAAGGAGATTTGATTGTATTTATTCACGGTTATAAAGGATACAAAGACTGGGGCGCATGGAATTTGATGGAACAAGCTTTTGTAGAACAAGGATTCGGTTTCTGTAAATTCAATCTGACACATAACGGTGGAACAACAGAAAACGGCATTGATTTTCCGGATTTAGAAGCGTTTGCGAATAACACCTACTCGAAAGAAAAGTTTGATGTTCAAGCAATTCTAAACGAACTCGAAAAACACTTAAATCCAATGCCTCGTATTCATTTAATGGGACATAGTCGCGGAGGTGGCATTGCGTTATTGAATGGTGCAGACAAACGCATAAGCTCTGTTATTACGTTAGCAGCAATTTCCTCTGTCGCTTCAAGATTTTCAGACGAAAAAATGTTAGCAGCTTGGAAAGAAACTGGTGTTCGCTATGTAAAAAATGAACGCACGAAACAAGACATGCCGCATTATTACAGTCAATACTTGGATTTTGTGGAATTTAAAGAGGAACTGGACATTGAAAAAGCATGTAAAAATTTAAACAAACCAAATCTGGTTATCCACGGCGATAAAGATACTTCTGTTTCTATGGATGAAGGAGTGGAAATTGCGCAATGGACCAACTCTCCTTTATACACCATTGAAAATACGGACCATGTGTTTGGCAGTTCACACCCATGGAAACAAGAGGAATTACCAGAAGCCTTGGAAGAAGTGGTTACGATAGTTAGTACATTCATTCTCAAACAACAACCAGTTAAATTGGCAGATGAAAACACGCAATTAGCAAGTCAATTGGTTGCATTAACCAAAGTGGATGGCGAAACAAAAGAGATGGAATTGGAGTTCTTACTTCAAATTTCCGAGCAATTAGGATTAAGTAAAGAAGATTTAATCGAATTATTTGAAAAACAAATTGCAGTCACACCACCCAAAAACGAAGTAGATCGAATTATTCAATTTTACCGATTAACGTTATTAATGTTTGTAGACCAAGAAATTCACCACGAAGAATTAAAAGCACTTCGCAATGCTGGAATTCAAATGGGCTTGAATCCTACTGCAACGGAAGAAGTGATTAAATTAATTCAACTGTATCCAGGTAAAGGTATTGCGGTTGAAAAATTGATTCAAATTTTTCAGGTAAACCATAACTGAGTGACGGCCCTTCGAGAACCTCAGGGACCGTAATCGAGAACCTCAGGGACCGTAATTGTAAAGTACATTAAAAAAATTGTAAATGATTCGTATCGTATTAGTATTATGTGTTTTCATTGCTTTTTTAGGAAATGCACATACCTATTACGTTTCGAAAACAGGGAAGAATACGAATCCAGGTACAAAATCAGTTCCCTACAGGACTATCCAACATGCAATCAACCATTTACACCCTGGAGATATTTGCATTGTGCGTAAAGGTACCTACCGCGAAACAATTCATTTTAAACGCGATGGAAACAAAAAACAACCGATTAAACTTCAAAATTATCCAAATGAAAAAGTAACAATTACACCAACATTTAAACGAAATCATTGGACAAAGCACGCAAAAAACATCTATAGAATACCTTGCTCCGAAAAAGTTGTACAAGTATTTATCGCAGGTAAACCAAGTATGCAGGCAAGTTTTCCTACTATTCGTGAAGGAGAATTAAACACAAAAACATGGGGGAATATCTTCGCATTTCCGAACAAAACAGTGAAAGTTCCGGGCTTCGAAAAATATGGAAATATTACCGGAGCAAGATTAGTTGGGATTTGTGGACGTGGACTAGTTGCGCTTAATGGAAAGATTGTACATCATTCAGGAAAACTTGTTCACCTTAAAAACGAAGCTTTCTATTGGAATAAAATCCATAAAAAAGCATATTTAGGAAAAGGAAAAGGATTTTTGGTAGGTAAATATACCTTTTTAGATGATCCTGGAGAATGGTTTTCCAATGGGAAACACCTTTATTTTTATGCTAAACCAAAAGAATTTAATCCGAATGAAATCGAAATACGAACAAAAGAATTTGCAGTTTCATTAGCACATAAAAAATATATTCAATTACGTGGAATTACTATTTATGCAGGAAATCTCTCACTAGAAAATAGTAAGTACTGTGTCGTAGATCGCGTTTTAATAAATTACCCTACCCCGTTTTTCACTTTCGATTCTGGTTTTGATCGTTTTGGAGGAACACTTCATGGAATGGATTATAATGAACCTAAAAACTGGAGTGGCAAAGGAGTAATTATATCTGGAAACAGAAATACATTCATAAACTCCAAAGTACAACATAGTTGGGGAGATGGCTTAACTGTTTGGGGAACAAATCACATCCTGAAGAACTGCATGATAAACGATTGCGACTGGATGGGGACAGATTGTGCACCTTTGAATATTACTGGAAATAACCACCATGTTACTCATTCTACCTTCTCCAAAACTGCACGTAGTGTTCTTGTTCACCGTAAACTTAGAAACAGTAAAATTCTATACAATGAAATCGCAGAAGGAGGATTACTCAACGACGATCTTGGGTTAACCTACACGTATGACACCGACGGAAAAGGAACGGAAATCGCGTATAACTGGTTGCACGATAACTACGCACCTCATTTTGGTGGAGGAATCTATTTAGACAACAACCACAAAAATTTTAAGGTGCATCACAACGTAGTTTGGAACTGTTTTGTGGCCATGGTGGTCAACCAAAAAGCGGAAAATGATGCGGTTTATAACAATTCCTTTATTCACAATAAATATTCGATGGGCGCTTGTAGACCGGATGGTGGAAGCCTTGATTTTACAAATATTTACTCATACAACAATATCACCGACAGTGAATTAAAAGCACGTGACCATGATGTGTTTTATGGCACCAAACAAGTCAATAATCACTTTATTCCTCATTTAAGTAATTTAATGATGAATCCAACAGAGAAAAAATTTCAATTAAAGGAAAATAACTTATTGGGAGGAAATATTGGAGCAATTCGAGTGACGAGAGACGAGAGACGAAGTGACGAAATGACGGGACATGTTAGTATTGGAGCGAGGTTGGAGAAACAAGAAATTCCGTCAAATTTATGGAATTACGGATTGTTTTTTGGATACTTTGTTGTTTTTGCATTGTTTATCTACAAACTTCCTAAACTACGTTTTTCAAGACTAAATTATTGGAAAAACCTCGGTTTGTTTAGCATCAAAGTCCTTGGTGCGTATAGTTTATTTTGGGTCTATACTTACTATTACCCAAACCGAGAGACTGCGGATATTTTTAAACATTTTGACGATGCATTACAATTTTACAAACAAGTATACTCCGTTTCTGTAAGTGACTATTTCCAGTTTTTAGTTGGTCAAAAATTAAATTCACCCGAAATGACCGAAGCATTAGTACATACCAAATATTGGTTGCGACAAACAGAAATAGGTACCATTGGTGACAATCATGTACTCATTAAACTACATGCTTTCCTCTTATTATTTTCTAGAGGCTTCTACCCGATTCACTTCTTGTTTTTTGCTTTCTTTTCCTATCTTGGAGCATTAACTTTTTATCGTTTTATTACGAATATATTTACACCAAACAACTTCCTTCTTCTTGGTATTTTTCTAACTCCATCTGTAGTATTTTTCTGTTCTGGCACACTGAAAGAAACTATAATTTTAGTGCTAATTATTGCAATAATTAATTCAAGTTATTATTTAGGTAAAAAAATTAAATTAACTCATTTATTGATACTTATAATTTCAACGTATTTATTAGTTATCTTAAAGGTATACATACTCATTGCACTTGCCCCAGGACTACTTTCGTTTCTTATGTTCACCTTTTGGAAAACAAAATACTGGTGGTTATTTTCTTTTATTTTACATCTTGGTTACCTATTCCTTTTATTCACTCTACCTAGCCTAAACTTCTTAGAAAATCTACAAGTAAAACAATATGATCTCGTCTTGGTTGCACACGAAATGCATGCTGGAAGTCGAATTGAAATGCCAATGTTAGACAGTCATTTCTCCACGTTACTTTCCAACATTCCAAACGCATTGAAAAACGTTTTTTTACTACCCTCACCTTCAAACACTAATTCATTTTGGATGTGGTTAAGCACATTGGAAAACTACTTATTACTTGTTTTAATCGTACTTGGATGCACAAAACTCAAACATACAAATCGCACACAACGTCAATTTCTTACACTCATTTTCTCATTCAGTATTCTTCTCGCTTTATTTATTGGCTGGACGGTACCGATCGTGGGAGCAATTGTGCGTTACAAAGTAATACTTATTGGGCTATTAATCCCAAGTTTAATTGCGCTTTGGAAAATTAAAAAACCCGAGGATATTTAGACAATTAATCGTAAATTTGAGCCACTTTAACTAAATCTGTACGTAGCATGCAACTGTGGAACACATTAAGTAAAGAGGAATTGGTAAAACAATTGAATGAAAGCGGTTTAAACTTTATCACCGTATCTTTTTACCAATATGCTCAAATCGAGAACCCCTCTTTGTTTCGCGATCATTTATTTTTACAATGGTCCAAATTAAATATCGTAGGTAGAACTTACGTAGCAAAAGAAGGTATCAACGCACAAATCTCTGTGCCTGTCCCCCATTTCGAACAATTTCGGGATGAACTGTACCAAATTTCATTCTTAGATGGTATTCGCTTGAATATCGCTGTGGAAGATGGTGGTGTCAAACACCCATTTTTAAAGTTGAAAATCAAGGTGCGTGATAAAATCCTTGCGGATGGATTAAATGATGAAAATTTTGATGTGCGTAACAAAGGTATTCACCTGAATGCGGAGGAGTTTAACAAGTTAACAAATGATCCGAATACAATTTTAATTGATTTCCGTAACCATTACGAAAGTGAAGTTGGTTATTTTAAAGGAGCAATCACTCCAGATGTAGATACATTTAGAGAATCGTTACCAATTATCGAGGAAGAATATTTAAAAGGAAACGAAGATAAAAACATCGTGATGTATTGTACAGGCGGAATTCGTTGTGAAAAAGCATCCGCGTGGTACAAACACCGTGGATTCAAGAATGTTCATCAACTAGAAGGTGGTATAATCAAATACGCGAACGATTGTAAAAATCTAGGCATAGAAAATAAGTTTGTTGGTAAGAATTTCGTATTCGACGAACGACGCGGAGAACGCATCACAGAAGATATTGTTTCAGTATGTCACCAATGTGGTAATCCAAGCGATGTGCATACAAATTGTGTCAACGATGGTTGTCATTTGTTATTCATTCAATGTGATTCCTGTAAAAGTCAATTCGAAAACTGTTGTTCTACAGAATGTCAAGAAATTATTCATTTACCAGAAGAAGAACAAAAAGCATTGCGCAAAGGGAAAGAAATCAGCAATAAGATATTCAAAAAAGGAAGGTCTGAAAAGTTGAAATTCAAAGCCCATAACTAATTATTCATCCCCATAATTCAACACATGATTTTAGGAATTGATTGGAATGTAACCTCAGAATTAATTGAAGGTCAAGCAACACCAAATAAGTATGGTTTATTGTTTGTCTCTGGAATTATCATCGGTTTTTTTGTGATGAAACGTATTTTCAAACGCGAAAATATAGACGAAAAAATATTAGACAAATTGTTAATGTATGTGGTCATCGCAACCATTCTAGGCGCTCGTTTTGGACATGTGTTTTTTTATGGTCCTTATTGGGACGTAATCGATCCATTTGGTAACATTATTGAGCGAGGATATTTCTCGCATCCTGCCGATATGTTTAAAGTCTGGGAAGGAGGTTTAGCCTCCCACGGAGCAACCATTGCCCTGTTTATTTCCTTATGGTTTTTCTCCAAAAAAGTGACACAAAAACCATTTTTATGGATTTTAGATCGCATTGTAATTTCTGCTGCAATTACAGCATGTTGTATCCGTTTAGGAAATCTTGTAAACCATGAAATCATTGGTCTGCCAACAGATTTGCCTTGGGGATTCCGATTCAACCATGCAGGCGCGGAATACTTAATCAACAACACACAAGTTTTTAGACACCCTGCTCAACTATATGAAGCATGTTGGTATTTCTTGATTTTCTGCTTGTTAATGTACATGTATTGGAAAACAGAGTCTAGAAACAAACCAGGTGTATTATTTGGAACCTTTATGATTTTATTGTGGTCTGTGCGATTTGTAGTTGAATTTATTAAAGTAGGTCAAACTGAACGCGATACCTATTGGATTATTAATACTGGCCAATTATTAAGCCTTCCTATGATTATGGTTGGGGTGTATTTTTTGGCGCAAGGATTGAAAGGGAACGGTCCTTCTAGAGCCTCAGGGACCGTAGAATAAGCATCACCCCCCGTAGCGATGTTTCACTTAAACATCGCAAACGATGTGAAACACATCAAAAAATTAAATTAAACGATTTATAATCAAACGATATGAAAACAAAAACATTAAAGAAAAATAAAGTAAACGTAATTACCCTAGGTTGTTCCAAAAACACGTTTGATTCCGAAGTATTGATGGCACAATTGAAAGCCAATAAATTTGACGTAGAACACGAATCCATGTCGGACGATGCGGAAATTGTGATTATAAACACCTGTGGATTTATTGATAATGCAAAGCAAGAATCGATTGATACCATTTTGCGTTATGCACAAGCAAAAAATGACGGAGAAGTCGATAAAGTATATGTGACTGGTTGTTTATCCGAGCGTTACCGCGAGGATTTAGAAAATGAAATTCCAGAGGTGGATGCATTTTTTGGTACGCGTGAATTGCCACGTTTATTGAAAACATTGAAAGCAGATTACAAACAAGAATTGGTGGGAGAACGTTTGTTGACTACCCCATCGCATTATGCGTATTTCAAAATTGCGGAAGGTTGCGACCGTCCTTGTTCGTTTTGTGCAATTCCATTGATGCGTGGTAAACACGTTTCAACACCGATTGAAGACCTTGTAGCGTCAGCGAAAAGTTTAGCAGCAAAAGGAGTGAAAGAGTTAATCTTAATTGCACAAGATTTGACTTATTACGGTTTAGATATCTACAAAAAAAGAGCTTTAGCGGATTTGGTTTCTCAATTATCCGATGTTGAAGGAATCGAATGGATCCGTTTACATTACGCCTTCCCTTCTGGTTTCCCAATGGATGTATTGGATGTAATGAACGACAAATCGAACGTAAATTTCTATTTAGACATTCCGTTACAACACGGTTCCACAAAGATTTTAGAATCCATGCGTCGTGGTATCACGCGCGAAAAAACAGAGGCATTGGTTGAAGAAATTCGTGCGAAAGTTCCAAACATTGCGATTCGTACAACGCTTATTGTTGGTTACCCTGGAGAAACGAAAGCGGAATTCCAAGAAATGTATGACTTTGTTGAAAAAATGCGTTTTGATCGTTTAGGAGTTTTCACCTATTCACACGAGGAAAATACGCATGCATTCTCCTTGAAAGACGATGTTTCTGAGAAAACTAAAAAAGATCGTGCGGATAAAATCATGGAATTGCAATCTGGAATTAGTTACGAACTAAACCAAGAGAAAATTGGTAAAACATTCAAAGTACTTTTCGACCGTGTAGAAGGTGATTATTTCATTGGTCGTACGGAGTTCGACTCCCCAGAAGTAGACAACGAAGTGTTAGTTAAAAAAGAAGGCGATGTGTTTGTTCGTATTGGTGATTTTGCGAACGTAGAGATCACGAGTGCGGATCATTATGATTTGTATGGAAAATTAATTTGAAGATTTAAAGATTACATTCACTAATTTAAAAAAAATTAAAAATATCTGTTTAGTGAATATTGAAAATATAGTTTTTATTATTGGACTAATGACTATCCCTTTTATGTTATTATTCTTTAGAAAACTATTATTTAAAAAACGGTTAATAATATTTTCAATTTCTTTAGTTCTAACAATTATTGGAAGTATTCAAGTTTATTATTCAAACAATATTAATTTTTGTATTTTCTTATTTTTCCCTTTGTATGATTTGATTATTTTATATCCTTTTCTTTGGTTGTTTAGAAAAATAAAAAAAAGAGACCCTAAAGATGCTCCAAGACAATTTATTCCTTACGATGATGGTTTGTGGTTTGATCGTCTATTTGATATGGCTATGATCTCTTTTTGGTTAATTATACCATTAGCTTTATTAGCCTATTATAAAAAATAGATTGGGAGATGATGCATAATCTTTAATTCATACCCATAACCTCCATTAAATTAGAGTTATTCATATTTTCAATAGTACATTCAATTTTCTTCTGAATAAAAGGAATTTCCATAGTTAAAAAACGATCTAAAGATGGATCGAACTTTAGATTTTTTTCATCTATCAACATCGAAATATCAGTGATTTTTGTCTTTTTCATAATTATTGATATTCGTAAAATTAAAAAATCTACTTCTCACCAAGAACCTCTAACAAATTAGTATGTTCCAAAGCATACTCAAGGGATTTAATTTTCTCTTGAATAAATGGAATTTCCATTGTTAAAAATCGATCTAACGAACTATCAATTTTCAGATTATCTATGGAAAGATTATTGTCTATTTTAATTGATTTCATTTTATGATATTTTATATTCAAATTTATATTTTTTTTAATTGAATTACAAATGAATTATAATGTTTATTTATTTCAAATTCCTCCCATTTTTCAGAAGTATAACCTAAAATATACAACTCTTTACTTACATTTTTATAATACCTTGAAATTCCCATTCTATATAATCGTGTACGAGATTTTGTACTTCCTTTTACATATACCTTACACGTAGAATTGAAATTTAAAAAAATTAAAACTGCTCTAACTACGGTTGCTAATACAATATCCCTATCCCCATTATTTGAAACAATTCTATCATTTACTTTGCCAGTCTTTTCTTCAACATCTCCAAACGCAAGATTATAGATGTTTTCACCTTCTTTTTTACTAAAAACTATAATCTTCGGTATTTCACCCTTGGGTCCAACACTTGTAAATTCAAAGATAGATTTTGATTCTCCTATAGTTAATTGGTAATATGGTAAGTGCATTAATCCTTCTAAATGAGCACAAAGTTAGCTCTGAAATCAATTTAAAATACTTACCAACTGAAGATTGCGTAGAAATACGCTTTTTATCGAAGAAATTTTAATTTCTAGCATTTTCAAATTACCACATTTTCAAATTCATTTTTTATTCCTCGGATGATACGAAATGATTGCTTCCCGGATAAAACGTTGGTCTAAATGAGTATAAATTTCCGTAGTCGTGATCGACTCATGTCCCAACATTTCTTGTATCGCGCGTAAATTAGCACCTCCCTCAATCAAATGCGTAGCAAAAGAATGTCGGAAGGTATGCGGACTTACACTTTTCTTTAAACCAATTACATTTGCTAAGTCTTTTATAATGGTAAAAATCATCACACGCGTCAATTTTGCGCCACGACGATTTAAAAACACAATATCTTCATTACCAGGTTTGATACTTTGATGGTTGCGCGTTTCTGAAACATAACACGAAATCTCCTCTTTTACCGAAGGACTAGTAGGAACCAAACGTTCTTTATTCCCCTTACCGATAACTCGAATAAATCCTTCCTCCAAATACAAATCAGAGAAACGCAAATTAACTAACTCACTTACACGAAGTCCACAACTATAAAGCGTCTCTAAAATAGCACGATTACGTATCCCTTCGTTCTTACTATAATCAATAGCTTCAATTAAAGCATCTATTTCTTCAATCGTCAACACCTCCGGTAATTTCAACCCTATTTTAGGCAATTCTAATAATTCACTCGGATCGTCATCGCGTTCACTCTCCAAAATAAGAAACTGAAAAAATTGCTTTACTCCCGAGATTACGCGTGCCTGTGAACGCGCGGAAAGTCCTAGTTCATGTAAAATAAAAACAAATCCCTTCAGTTCATCCAAACCAACTAACGTAGGATTTTTCAGCTGGTGATCGGTACAATATTCCATTAATTTTGTAACATCCCGTTGATACGCTAGAATGGAATTTTCAGATAAACCCTTTTCAATTTTCAGAAATGAAACAAAATTCTTAATATAGCGTTCCCAAGTATTCATAAAGTTGGTAATTTGAGCGTATGAAGATAGCAATTGTTAATGGTCCTAACCTTAATTTGGTTGGAAATCGAGAGAAAAGTATCTACGGTGAAGTTTCTTTATCCGATTATTTAGAAAAATTAGCCGCAAATAGTAGTTGTGAACTTCTTTTCTTTCAGTCTAACATTGAAGGAGAATTAATCGATTATTTACAAAATACGGAAGTAGACGGTTTTATTCTAAATGCAGGTGGATACACACATACAAGTGTTGCTTTGCGTGATTGCGTAGCGGGTATTTACACTCCTGTGGTGGAAGTACACATTTCTAACATTACTGCACGCGAATCTTTTCGACATTCTTCCCTCCTTTCACCGGTATGTGCTGGATGTATTTATGGGTTTGGATTAACTGGTTATGAACTTGCAATCCATTACTACGAAAAAACATTAAAATATTTTTTTTAGTATTAACATGTTTTTCAAATAGTTAAATAATTTACATAAAAATAATCTAAAAATAATTAAAAAAACACTTGCAGATACGAATATTGGTTGTATCTTTGCACTCGTCTAACACAAACAGACAAACAACAAGATTCCGTAGCTCAGCTGGTAGAGCAATACACTTTTAATGTATGGGTCCTGGGTTCGAATCCCAGCGGGATCACTAAAGTAACTGAAAATCAATAAGTTACAGTCTTAATTGACAAAAACGTTGACAAAAGGTCTTGAGAAATCAAGACCTTTTTTTGTTAATAACATTTGCATAATCCACTCTATAACTCCACCTACCTTTTTTAACGGTTAAAAATCGAGTTAACAACGACTGCTTATAACTATTAGATTTTTGAGTCTAATATTCACATCAATTTTATTAGTTTCGCATTACACAGATTTAAAACAAGCAAGTTTATGAAGTAGAAAGAAGTATCATCCTTAATATGGAATGTATGTGATGATGTGTTGCGTGAATTATTTAAGACTCAAGAGTACGGAGACATTATTTTACCATTTATTACTTTAAGAAGGTTAGATTGTATTTTAGAACGTCATAAAGACCTTGTGGTAATGAACCCGAAAATTCTTCCGATGTTAATGGATGTTATGTTTACTGATTATATGAAACAAAAAGGTTTGTAGGATGGATGAAGAGAAAAATAAAAATAAAAATCAATTAGCAGTAATAAATAATAATTTTTTGGCAAAAGTGTCAAATAGTTTGTCTATTACAAATAAACTTATAACTGAAATCAACAGTAGAAGTTATGTTCCAAGCGATGATTTTAGAGTTGCTATACCTGACGTGAATTTTCAAAAATATCTTTCAGAAGCATTAGGGATAGTTATAACGGAAGGTATAGTTGTTTATAGAGATGTAAAAAATATTACAAAAATTAATTGTTCAAATTGTTCTATTGAAAGTTTAGCAGGAATAGAATATTTCAATTTGTTATCAGATTTATGTTGCAGTAACAATCAAATTAAACATTTAGATATTTCAAAAAATTCCGAGTTGAATAGTTTATATTGCTCAAACAACTTGATTTTAAAATTAGATTTATCAAAAAATATAAAATTAGAATATTTAGAAATATTGAATAATTATTTAGAAAACATTGATGTTTCTAAAAATTCAAATTTGTTTTTTTTAGATTGCGCAAAAAACAAGTTGATAAATTTAGATATTTCAAAAAACAATAAATTAAATCTTCTCTACTGTGGTAATAATAAATTAAAAAAATTGGACATATCTAAAAACATTGATTTAAAATTTTTTCACTGTAGTGATAACCAACTAACCGTATTAGAAATAGTAGAAAATATAAAATTAGTTTACTTAGATTGTTCCATAAATTCAATTTTTAATTTAGACTTATCATCAAATAAATATATTACTGAATTAAATTGTTCTAATAATAAACTAACTCTATTAGATGTTTCAAAAAATACTACTATAGAAAAATTAGATTATTCAAAAAATCCAATAATTAATTTCATAAATTAATTACCAATGTCAAATAACAATAAAAACAAACAGTTAGCAGAAATAAAGAACAATTATTTGTCCAAAGTGTCAAGTACATTATCAATTACAAATAAACTTTTAACTGAAATTAATAATAGAAGTTCAGTTCCAAGCGATGATTTTAGAGTTGTTATTCCTGATGTGAATTTTCAGAGATATCTTTCTGAAGAATTGGGGATTAATGTAACTGAGGGTACAGTCTCCTTCGGAAATATAAAAGGAATTACTGAAGTTTATTGTTCAGGTTTTTCAATTCAAAGTTTAGAAGGTTTAGAATATTTTTTAAGTTTGAATGAATTATATTGTGATAATTTTGGTGAATCTAAAAACAGTCCTTCAAGAAATTCCATAAGTACATTAGATTTATCAAATAACACACATTTAAAAATACTTTGGTGTGGCGACAATAATCTAACCAATATAGATATTTCAAAAAACATAGAACTAACTGAGTTAAATTGCTCTTATAATAATCTAAAACATTTAGATACCTCAAATAATATAATGTTGACTGATTTAGATTGTTATTATAATAAACTAACTGATTTAAATTTATCTAAAAATATAGAATTATCTAAACTGAATTGTAGTAATAATATATTAAGCAATTTAAATATTTCAAAAAATATTAAATTGACTGATTTAATAAGTAAGAATAATCAATTAAGCCATTTAGATGTTTCAGGAAATCCTACATTAAATAATTTGAATGTCGATTTCTGTAACCTAATTAATATTGACATTTCGAATAATAAAGAATTAACTAATTTGAATGTTGGTTTCAATAATCTAATTAGTATTGACATATCGAACAATGAAGAATTAACTAATTTGAATTGCAGTCATAACAAATTAATAGATTTAGATAATTCAAAAAATCTTAAATTAAAAAAATTAAGTTGTGGATTTAATAATTTAACTCATTTAAATACCTTTCACAATAATATGTTAACAGATTTGTTCTGTTACAATAATAATTTAAAAAATTTAGATGTTTCAAAAAATAATACTTTAAAAATTTTAAAATGCGGCAATAACCAATTAAGTTCATTAAATATCACTGAAAATAAATTATTGACTGATTTAGATTGCAACAATAACAAATCGATCAATATTGATTTATCTAAAAATATAAATTTGACGATATTGAATTGCTCTAATAACGATTTAAGTAATTTAGATATTCATAACAATATTGCTTTAAAAGTTTTAGATTGTAGTAATAATAAATTAAGTAATTTAGATATCTCTGAAAATAAATTATTGGGTGATTTGAATTGTAGTAATAACAAATTAATTAGATTAGATATCTCAGAAAATAAATTATTGATTAATTTGAATTGTTCTAACAATAAAATAAACGAATTAAATGTGTCACACAACAAATTTTTACATTTTCTTGAGCAATAAAATTAAACTACCCTTAAGAATAAAAAATAAATTTTAAATAAAAAATATCGATTTAATAATGCATACAGAAGCAATTTTTGAAAATATTTCTGAAAGGGTACTACAAGAAATACAAAGAGCAAAAAGTTCTATTTATATTGCAGTTGCTTGGTTTACAAACCAAACAATTTTTGATGAAATAGTAAAAAAAGCAAAAGATGGTTGTATAGTTTCATTAATAATTTCAAATGATGAAATTAATTTAAACTCATCCATCAACTATGAAATTTTAAACATAGAAAAATCTAATGTTTACAAAATAGGTGACGGAAAGAAAGAACCAATGCATCACAAATTTTGTGTTATAGACCACGATTTAATCATTACAGGTTCGTATAATTGGAGTTATAAAACAGAAAACAATTTTGAAAACATTATAGTAACTTCCGACAATTCTTCTTTGGCTCAACAATTTATTAAAGAGTTTAATGAACTACAAAAACAATATTATCCAACTGATAAAGAAATTGTATCCGATTTCCCATTAAACAAAATCATAAAACGATTAGAGATTTTAAAAAATTATATAGTATTAGAGGATATTGATGATGTAAACATTGAATCTCTAAAACTGATTCAATATGATTTTAATTCAGATTTAAAAAACATCGTTAAACACATTAAAAATGGAGAATTATCAGATGCTATTATTAAAATAGAAGAGTTTATTTCAAAAAACAATCAAGTTTCCATTTGGACAGACCCTGAAATATCTGCATTAAAACTTGAAATCAAACTATTAGAAAATCAGTTAGTCTCCTTTGAAAATGAAAAAACTGAATTAGAAGGTTTTCTTCAAGATTTTCAGAGAAAACATACATTGAAAGTAGGTGAGATTATTTCTCAAATTCTTAAATTTCGTAAACTTAAATTTAAAGACGATGAAGAAAAGTTTGAAGAAGCAGAAAAAGATGAAAATGAGTACAATGAACAATTTGAATTTGAAAAAAATAAAGAAGTTTTTGAGTTAACAGAAGATGAAGAAAAGGAGTTAAAAAAAGCATATCGTAAGGCTTCATTATTATGTCATCCTGATAAATTTAGTCAAGAATCACCTGAAATTCAAAAACAAGCAGAAGAAATATTCAAAGAATTAGGAATTGCTGAGGAAAAGAAGGATATAAAACGAGTAAAAGAAATATTAAATGACCTACAAAAAGGTATTCTTACTTTTACAATAGGTGATGCTATTTCGGATAAAATTAAATTAAAAACAATAGCAAGTCGATTAAGAAGTAAAATAAAAAATATTGAGATTGAAATAATTAATATTAAAACAAATGAACAATATCAGACAATTATTGAAATTGAAGATTGGGAATCATATTTTGACGAGTTAAAAACTCAATTAATCAAGGAATTAGATATGTTGAAGCAAGAGATTGAAGATTAAAATGCTTTAAATATGGAAGAGGAGAATAATAAAAATCAGATATCAATAGTAAAGAATAATTATTTGACAAAAGTTTCAAATACATTATCTATTACTAATAAACTTCTAACCAAAAGGAATAATAGAAGTGATATTCCAAACGATCATTTTAGAGTTAGAATACCTGATATTAATTTTCAGATGTATCTAACTAAAAAGTTAGGAATAGTTGTTATAGATGGTACAGTTGCGTATGGAGATATAAAAGGTGTTAATGAAGTTGATTGCTCCTGTTCTTCAATACAAAATTTGGATGGAATAGAATATTTTGATAATTTAAAAATATTAAATTGTTCAAATCCACCTATAATAAAGATGCTAAATAAAGAACAAAATAATAATATTAAATATTTAAATCTATCAACAAATTTAAAACTTACTCAATTAATATGTAGTTCAAATTCGATTAATAATTTAGATTTATCTAATAACATTGCTCTAACTCATCTGTATAGTAATGACAATTCATTAAAAAATATAGATTTATCTAATAACATTAATTTAAAACATCTGAATTGTGAATGTAATTTCATTACAAATTTAGACATCACTAAAAACGTTAATTTAGATTATTTAATCTGTAACAACAACCTGCTTTCTAAAATTAATGTTACAAAAAATATTGCATTAACCCATTTAATTTGCGACTTCAATTATTTAACAGATTTGGATGTATCTAACAATATCAATTTGATAATGTTGAGATGTAGTGATAACAAATTATCAAGTTTAGATATTTCAAAAAATATTAAATTAACATCATTAGAATTTTCAAATAATTTATTTAAATGAATTAATACAACGACACTATCCCACTAAGTGTGTAAACACGATTTTTAGTTAGTTATTCTGTCTTCAAAAATAATTAAAAATTGTCCATATATCGTTCCCCATTCTCTAATAGGCATTGTCCATTTTTTAGTCGACTCATTAACCGCTAAATAAACGGATTTCATTACAGCTTCATCTGTTGGGAATGAAAGTTTGTTTTTGGTGTATTTTCTTATTTTTCCATTAAGATTTTCAATAATGTTAGTAGTGTAAATGATGCGTCTAATCTCTGCGGGGAACTCAAAAAAGGCGGTTAATTCATTCCAATTTGTTCTCCAACTTTTAATTGCATACAGGTATTTACCTCCCCAGTTTTCTTCTAAATCGTTTAACGCTTGTGCTGCAACTTCTGCATTTGTAGCATTATAGATGTTTTTCATATCCGCACTAAATGCTTTTCGATCTTTGTAGGAAACAAATTTACAAGAGTTTCTGATTTGATGTACAACACAAATTTGTTTGGTACAATTAGGGAAAATATTAGCAATAGCATCACTAAATCCAGTTAGATTGTCTGTTGCTGAAATTAATATATCCTTGACTCCTCGAGCCTTTAAATCACTTAAGACTGTTAACCAGTAGGATGCGGATTCATTTTTACCTAACCATAAACCAAGTACTTCTTTTTTACCGTCTTGTTTTAATCCGATTACGATATAAATAGTTTTATTTATTACCTTTCCTCCATCCCTTACTTTAAAACTTATCCCATCCATCCAAACGATAAAATAGAGTGATTCTAATGGTCGGTTCTGCCAAGTTTGAATATCTTCCGTTACTCTATCTGTAATTCTTGAAATAGTTGATGTTGACACGTTAAATCCGTAAACTTCTCTGATTTGTTCTTCAATGTCGCTATTTGTCATCCCTTTAGCGTAAAGAGAAATGATTACATTTTCAATGCCATCAGCAATTGTTTTTCGTTTTGGTACAGCTATTGGTTCAAAACTACCTTCACGATCTCTTGGAACTTCAATAGAAAATTCTCCATCGGCTGTTTTGATTTGTTTACTTGAATGACCATTACGAGTATTAGGATTATCAGACTTTTCATTCTTCAAATAACCTAAATGAGCATCCATTTCTCCTTCTAAGAGTTGCTCAACTCCACGTTTCTGGAGTTCTTTAGTGAATGCCAAAAGTTCAGCTCCACTGGTGAATTGTTTTAGAAATTCACTTTTTAATAAATCTTCTTTTTTCATAATTGTGTGTTTAAATTACTAAAAAGTTATTTCCGAAAATTATTTTTAGGCCTTTTTGGAGGAGGCCAAAAAATTTTCAGAATAACTTTTAGCAGGGTTTACACACTTTATGAGATACTACCAATACAACATTAAAAAAATTAAATATTGTAGCAGAAATTCAATTTATAAACTTTTTAAATCTGTTACGGTTACAACCACCTCTAATCTATATTCTGAATACTACTTTATTATTCTATAAAAAATACTTTCTCACGTTTAGTAATATAATATTACCGTAACAGTTGTAACAATTACACTTAAAAAATTGTATTTCAAATTATTAAGTGCGTATCGACCTATATAATCCTGTTACAACATCAAAAAATAGTGAATTAATTCACATTTAAATATTTCAAAATACAACGTTTCGCTATTGTTATACAATCTTATACAGATTATGTATGACACTGTATATCAATACACATACATTTACTTAAATTATTAAAAAAATATCCCTATGAAACGTGATTTACTAACGAATCAACCCTTTGAGCCAACGAGATCATCGATGAATTTCATTAACTCAGCCAATCGCATTAGGTACTATAACCAAAAAGCAAAAAAGGAACGTGAAGCCATCGCTTATATTCAAAAACCATTGATTAGAAATAAACGAATCCTTGATTCATTAATGAAGGACAAAGAAGTGTTACTCATCCATCCTGAATACTTAAAAGGATAGTTGGCATTGCAGAATCAAAGATGGGTCCAGTCACCACATACAAGCTATCATATTCAACCGCCCAATTTCTAACTTGCATTTCCAACTTTTTCCAAACCCCACGATTAAAACGAGGCATTTGCGGAGACATATTCGAATAAAAGAACGATTGCACCATTGTTTCCATCGAATACCCCATATCCGCAGCCGGTGCCAAATGCCCACGGTCATATCCTGATTTTTGATAATCAACACTAAAATTCGTTCCTGGTATCATCGGATCAGGAGCAAAAAACTCCCCACGTTGAAAACGTTTCACTGTTTCATCTTTTGTGAGTAAATACGCCACCCAATTCGCCTGTTTATATTTTGAATTATACGAAAGGGTATAACCACGATGTCTAATAATTGTATCATCAGCATCATATTTCGGTAATTCTAATTGAGCAAATAATCCATTGCTAATAAATAATCAATAAAATCAAAAATGTAATCGTTCTCATAAGCGTTTTTTGATTTAAAAATAAAAGGTCGTATTGAATACTTTATGATTTCAATAATTATTGTTGTCTAATAGTTTACTTTAATTATCAATTGATAATTTTGCTTACATTTATTCTAAAATACATACTGTAGATGGAGACTAATCGTATTGAATATAAACTCGAATTGACGAAAGATTTAGATTTAGAAAAAGAAGTAATTGCTTTTTTAAATTATGTTGAAGGGGGTGTTATTTTCATAGGGATAGATAAAAATGGTCACATTTTAGGCGTTTCAGATATGGATGGTGATATGCTTAAAATTAAGGATCGTATTAAACACAATATCTCTCCATCTGCAATGGGGTTATTTGATGTAGTCTCTGAACTTATTGATGGCAAAGAAATTATTAAAATCATAGTTGCAAGTGGCAGTGAAAAACCTTATTTCAAAAAGAAATATGGGTTAACCGAAAAAGGGTGTTTTCTTCGTGTCGGAACTGCTTCTGAACCAATGCCACAACCTATGATTGATAAATTATTTGCTTCACGAACACGTAATTCGATTGGAAAAATAAAATCAAACAGACAAGATTTAGGATTTGAACAACTTAGAATTTATTACGAAGAAAAAGGTAAACCGCTTAATAATCAGTTTAAGAGAAATCTAGAATTACAAACGGAGGATGGATTATTAAATTATGCTGCATATTTATTGGCAGATGAAAACAACAATTCAATTAAACTAGCCAAATATAACGGTGATAATCGAGTAGAACTAATAGAAAACAATGAGTTTGGATATTGCTCACTTGTAAAAGCAACAAAAAGTGTGTTGGATAAGATTGAAATTGAAAATAAAACATTTGCAACAATAACTTCCAAAGAACGAAAAGAAAGCAGATTCTGGAATTCGATTGCACTTCGTGAAGCAATAATCAATGCATTTGTTCATAACGATTATACACGTGAATTAACACCAAAGTTTGAGATTTTTGATGATCGAATTGAAATTACTTCAGCAGGTTCTCTACCTGAAGGTCTTACAGAATCTGAATTTTTTGAAGGTTTTTCTATTCCGCGAAATAAAGAATTGATGAGAGTTTTTAAAGATTTGGAATTAGTAGAACAATTAGGTTCTGGCATTCCAAGAATTCTTCAATATTATGGTAAGGAATCTTTTCAATTTACTGAAAATTTTCTACGAATGACTTTGAGAAAAAATCAGTTGAAATCAAGCACATTATCAGGTGGTCAAACAGGTGGTCAAACAGGTGGTCAGACAGGTGGTCAGACAGAAAATGTAACTCTTCAATTATCTGATCGTCAATTAGAAGTATTAAATCTTATTTCAACAGATTTAAAAATCACAAGAAAACAAATTGCAGAAAAACTTAACATCAACGAATCGGCTATTCAAAAACATATTAATGTCCTAATAGAAAAACAAATAATTGAAAGAATTGGTACCTATAAAGGGTATTGGAAAATACTTATTATAGAATAAAACAAAAGAAAAGGTAATATGGTCTTCCTCCTTTTCGTCCTTTTACAAAGAAAAACTTATCTGCAAGGGTATATAAAACACTCCTAACGTCGTGCCCTTGCATATACCATTCCAAGCCTATTCGTCAGAATTCCTCATTACGGCTTTCCATTAGTTTTCTTTGTTACGTCCTCATACGTCGTCAGTCACGGCTTCTTCATCCCCCCAAGCCCCTTTAAGGTAAGTGTTTAGCATAGCCATTCCACAAGCTTATTCCCATTATGCTATCCACTTATTTTTTTTATTGGGGGTCTGTCGCCGTTTGAGTTAGGCTCGCCTGCTAAATCGCTCAGGCTTCAGGTTTGTCACATTTTTTGCAATCCTCGTTCACAGCCGCTTTGTTTCATTTCGGCTACCTAGGACGTCTGCCTACATTCACCAAAGCCGCTTAACCACTCCCCACACAAGAGCACTTTCCGTCACTTTTTGCCTATCGAATTGCCTGCACTGAGCCTGTCGAAATGCACTTGTCTTTTTCCCTTCCATAGAGCAAAAAAATGCGCCAAACCTTCGTGCTTTCAGCAGAGGTCGTTCCCGTGCTTCCTCATTCTTCGTCATCACTCTACACTTCCCCCTTCGCTCAACTCGCAGTCGGCTCGCGCCCACAGGCAATATTTCGCTTCGATATCAAGATTTTCAATATATTAAACATTCATCATCAATCATTAATAATTCCGAGGTTTGCCTTCCCTCGCACAGCTGTAGGCACTATTACCTTTTTTCTTGATAAATATTCTTAGCAATTTGATAAATGAACGGTTGTTGAGGTTCTCGAAACAATGTTCGCAACCCTCACATTTGATTTTCGAGCATTGTAACCAATGCCTATACAGATATGCTAGCATCGTCTTTTTTTTGAATGTTAGCGATAAAATAATCTCAATTGCACCTAGTAATTGGATGAATTAAATTTTGAGGGAATGTAACATAAATGTTTTATTGTCACATTGAGACTTCCGAAGTGTGTGTTAATGGGAAAAAGTAATATTACCCCCTCATTCCCAGTAGCTATGTCATATCTCCTAAAGTCGTAATGCCAAAGCAACTTTACCATTCTCCACACAAGAGTATTCATCTTTCCACTGTGTTACAAGATTTCATACACTTGTTTTTTCCCGCGCTATCGTGATTCGATTCGATTCCTAATTCATCATTCAGCTTAGTAATCTCATCTTTATATCCTGCAACAAGGAATAAAAAATCAAAATAGGTCGCAAATTTAGTCGGCAATCGCACAATTCCGCCCACACAGGCAGTAAAGGTCTAGCCCTTCGGGTTTTGAAAATAAAATATGACTTACTTACCTTGATTAAATTCTAGAATCAATCAAAACTCTATACATCTGTTATTAATCTCTTTAACATTTTTTTTCCAAAAACCTTGACAGCCTTTCCCTTTGCCTCCAGTGGAAATGGCTTTCTTTTTTTCTTTTTTTTCTTTTGAAAAAATTTATCTGGGCGAAGCCCTAAAAGGGCGAGCATAATTTTTAAACCGTGAATTATGTACAAACGCACCAATCCAGCAGTGATTAGAACCATTTTGAGAGAAATGACTAAAGAGGAACTCAAGGCAGAGTTAAAAATCATCTTAGAAAAGGCAAAAGAAGAAACGAACGGCAATAAAAAGCAGATGCTTAAAAGCCTGTATCAGTATGCGCAATCTTTAATTTTATGTAGATAGTTATGGTAAAGTTCAAATTATCTACTTATCGAGAAGGGAAGGAATTTAAGGGATCCTATTTCTTTATTTTGAACAAGGGGAATAACAGTGGAAAGCCACTGTTAACCCCTTGTCCGAATTGTTTTGTTTGTCTATGTGAAAATGACCAGGACAAAGAAGAATTGTACTGGTTATTATTTGGAATGTGGCAAGGAAAAGCGATAGCCCCTCATTTGATTGGTTCCGTTATTCCGTTTATTCGTCTACGAGAATTGTCAGACCTCATCAAAATTGGATTAGAAAAACTAACAATTAATCCCGAAAAGGTTCGAAAGAATATTTCCAAAATCATTCAAATGGAAAAACACCAAGTCAATATTCAAAAGCAATTAGACTTAATCAAACAAATGAAACGAGCGTTGATATTCGAGGTGCTGAAATAGCACCTCATTTGATAAGTAAACATACTTGTTTTTATAGGTAGTTGTATTTAGTTTAGTAAGTTTTGGTTATATTTAATGAGTAATCTTTAATTTATTGCGGTTAGCAAGCTAATGGTTTGTTGTAAATAACCACATTTATGAGGATTGTAAATAAGTTAACTGCAAGCTTAAAAGAACTCCATAACAAACACTACAAAAATGATATTATCCAGAATTCAAATAATAAATTATAAAAGTTGTAACAACATCTATTTGGACTTAGAAAAGGACAATCCTAATATTTTAATTGGAATAAATGATTCTGGAAAATCTTCAATTCTTAGTGCTATTGGATTGCTTTTAGATGAGAAACAAAAGTTTAATTTTTTTCAAGACGATAAAGCAAAAAAAGATTTATCCAATACTATAATAACAGAAGATGAATTTAATCAAATATTTGTGAATTTAGGAGTTAGACCAATTGATTTTTCTGAGACAAGCTGTTACGTTATTGGAGAGTTAATCTTAGAAGAAAACGATATATGTGATGACCTTTCTACCCATTTACAATGGGTTTTAGACAAACAAGAAGTTGAAAAAATTTGGCTTGCTAGAGTATTCGATAATTCTAACAACTCCTCTAATCATTATCTTTTAACTCCGCAAGGTGTTGACGATAGAAATGAATATTACAAGGAGAAAGCTACTGCACTTTCTAAGATTGCAAAAGAAAAGAAAATCGAGAAAATCGAAAATGAGAATAATGCAGGAAGATTTTCAGCATTGGAGCTATTAAGAAGTATAATGAATTCAATAAAATTGGATCCAAGTTGGGCAGAATATAAATTAGACAAAAATATTTTCCCTCAATATCGTTATTTAGACTGGAACATTTCGATGGAGCAATTAAATCAGTTCACTAAAGATACAATGCAACAGCAAGTAAAAATTGAATTGCAAGAAGCAAGGAAGTATGCAAATGAAAAGAGACAGTTAGCCCAAGATAAAATAAATAAAGAACTTGATGGTTTTGCAGATACTTTTCTAAAAGACGTACCATCTATAGAAAAATTGAAAGCGAATATTTATTTTGATGTTGAACCGAGAATAACAGACATTGTAATCAATAAAAAAAATAGTGTTGGTGATATTCATATCGATTCACAAGGTGAAGGTGTAAAAAGACAAATTTGGTTTTCATTAATAAAATGGAACGCTTTAAATTCAATAAATTTAGAACACAAAAACAAAAAATTTATTTGGTGTTTTGACGAGCCTGAAACACATTTGTATCCATCAGCTCAACGAGAGTTTTACAATATTATCAAGCAGACTTCAACTGCCAATGTTCAATCGTTAATAAGTACACATTCAACGATTTTCGTTGACAAAACTATTATTAAAAGTATTAACAAAATTGACCTACTTGAAGGAATCACAAGAAATTCAAAATGTTTCTCCGTAGATGACATTTATTCAAGTTTGAAATTGAAAAATAGTGATTTCCTATTTTATGACCAATTTATTGTCGTGGAAGGTGACACGGAAGAAATTCTAATTCCTCACTTTTATTACATTATCAACGGGTCTACACTTGAATCAGACAACATTAGAATTATAAATCTTGGTGGCAAAGATAAAATCGCTCAAAACGCAATAATTCTTGATGGAGTTTTAGGCGAATTTAAAAAAACTGATTCAACTGTTAACTTCCTACTTGACAATGATGCGAAATATAAATTTACACAACACGAAATTGACAAATACAAACCAACTTTCATTGGGAAACAAGATATTGAGGATTCAATAGATTCCGCTGTTTGGGAAAATATTATTACAGATAATTTTGAGGAGTCACTTAGAGTTTCACTGGAAGAAATAAATGCCATTAAAGAGAATATTAAAGATAATGCAGAAGAAGAAAGCAAAAAGAAATTTTACCCTAGCTTAACAAACTTAATTCGTAAAAAACTTATTGCTTTAGGTAGAGATGATTATTACACAATAGATTCTGCACTTCCGTCAAAAGGAACAGAATCTGGCAGATTGATAATAAAATACATTACCAATGAAAATCAATTAAACAAAGTGTTGACAGACAAACTAAAAGAGATAAAAGCCAGCAGTTAACATATAAGGGCTAAACCGCGAGTAGCGATAGCGGAACAGCGGAATTAGCCTCTGTTGACAGATGCTTTCGCTATGCCACTCATCAAGCTATTCAGAATGAAATTATGGGGTTTTAAAAATTAGAACTTATTTTTGAGTGAAGTCATTCTATTTTGAGTGACTTTTTTTGTTTTAGTTTAAACTCATTTGGCTTAACACTTACATCTTTCTGCTACTTAATCAGAAATCACTAATTCGTTCAGGTTAATTTTTCAGTTATTTCTAATTTTTGAACATGACTTTCCTTGTTTGCATTATGCAAATCGATAATTAATTTACTTTCATTATTTTACGTTTGTTTTAAATAGTAATTGGAGGTGGATTCGGCATATTCACCAGAACCGCATTGGCACCAAATTGTAAAACGGTAATCATTCTACCTGTTTTACAACATGGGCATTGGTCTATATCAAAACCAAGTTGATTTTTAGTAATTTCCTTGTAATTTAAGTTGGATTTCTTTTCTTTGGATAGTAGTACCCCTTGTTTCATTTGTTCGATTTTTAGCTTTTGTTTTACCCGTGCTGCTAAAAAACCATAATGCCGTATTTTCATGAATTTTGGAGGAAGTATGTGCATACAAAAACGTCTTAAAAACTCTTTAGCTTCTAAGGTCATTAACTTGTTTACAGAACCGTGTTTGTAGTCTTTATAACGGAACGTTATTTGTCCGTTTTTAATGTCTGTGATACGATGGTTTGATATGGCTATTTTATGGGAGTACCTACCTAAATATTCTACTACACCTTCTGCATTTTTAAAGGGTTATTTGGCGTAAATCACCCAATTTTTGTCGTACAATTTCCTTCGTAATGACAAGGGAATTTGGAGTTGGTTTTCTTGAAGAAAAAACAAGAACTTTTCCATGAATTTGCCTCTATATACTTTTGACATCGCATTGATTGGAAAGAGAAAATCTCCATTCGAAAAACAGATTTTCCAGTGATTATTTTGGGTAAATCCACCACCAGGAACGATCATGTGTACGTGTGGATGTAGTGCTAAATTTTGTCCCCACGTATGGAGTAAAGAGATTGCGCCTAATTGTGCGCCTAAATGCTTTGGGTCATTTCCAAAAGTGAAGAGTGTTTCTTTACTAGCTTGAAATAAAATATTGTATAAGTCTACCGGATATTTTAAACAATACGTATTTAGTTCTTGCGGAATCGTAAACACCACATGAAAATAAGTACAGGGTAATACATCTTCTTTTCGTGCGAGTAACCAACGCTCACGATTGGTATTCTGACATTTTGGGCAATGCCGATTCCTACACGAATTATACGAGATACGTTCATGTCCACAATCCACACAACGATCTATATGACCTCCAAGTTCTGCTGTCCGACAAATTTTTATGGCATCTAAAACGCGTTGGTGGTGTTTAAGAGGTGAATGTACACGAATAAAATCATCCCCATAATCACGAATGATTTGGGCAACTTCATAACGGGGCTTCACTTACTTTTTAAATCCGTAAAGAGAATCTAAAGGACTATGTGCAACTTTTGGAATAACCTGTGCTACATGTAAATACACGATAGTCGTTCGTATATCAGCATGACCAAGTAAACGTTGAATAGAATAAATATCAACACCATCCTCCAATAAATGTGTCGCAAATGAATGGCGTAAAGTATGCATAGAAACTTCTTTCTGGATAGTTGTTTTCTTTACTGCTTCATTGATCACATATTGAATACTTCGTTCTCCCATTACATCACCAGGTGTTTGACCCTCAAAGAGGTATTTTACTGGCTTTACTTCATCCAAATATTTTTGAAAGCGAGTAACGATAAAATCTGCTAGAATAACGTACCTATCCTTCTTCCCTTTTCCTTGTCTGATATGAACTTGTTTGCGTTGCAGATCAACATCTACGATTTTTAACATCCGAAGTTCATTCATTCGTAATCCTCCAGCATAGGCAAAAGCCAATAAGAACTTATGTTTTAAACTACGTGGTGAAGCAAACAGTTCTTTACATTCTTCTTTGGATAGAACTGTTGGTAATGTTTGTTCCTTCTTAATAACTGGCATTTGAAGTGCCTTACTCTCCATATCAAACAAACGAAACCAAAATCGCAATCCAAAAACTGTCTGCTTAAAAAAGCTAATAGATAGGTTATCATGAACCGTTAAACGATACAGATACCCATTTATCTCTTCTACACTAATTTCATGTGGAACACGTCCAAAATGTAATGCCAAATGAGCCAAATTACGACTGTAATTGGTAAACATACTTTTAGAACATTGATCTAAAACTAACCGTTCCTCAAAACGACTAAATGCCTCTCTAAAACCAGGAACCATATTCTTAGCCTTGGATAAGGTTGTGTAATAATCTTTCTTCTTGTAAGTCATACTTTTAATTGTTAAAGTGGAACTTACTTGTACGAAAATTTGTAATTTTAGGTAATGAATACAGTTTGCAGGCTAGCGAAGCTTTTGTTCAACAGCCGCTTTGCAAAAGCGGGGGGGTTCGTGCTTTTATGAAAGTGAAGTGCTAAATTCAAGCTTTGTGCATCTAATGAAGTTTAGTGCTAAAAATCCCCGCCTTCGCAAAGCGGCAAAACGTTACCTGTAATTTTAAAACGAAATTATGCTAGACAGAAAAATACGAAATTATGCACTTAGGGTTCATTATAAACAAAGAAAAAAGCGACCGGCATTTGTGTCTGGTGCTCAATATGGACATATTTTCAAATGTGCTAAGTCTGGTGATATTGAAGTAAAGGATTTTGTGCAAAATTTGATTGTTGCATTACAAGTCTATGGTAATATTGGCACAAAATATCGTAATAGTTCAATAGGTTATTGTGCCGAAACAATATCCTGCAACCGTGTTCTTCAAGTACTTCCAATAAATTATTCAAATGTAAATGTTGGTGTTGCAATAAGGCCAAGAACAATGCAAATTGGGAAGAGATGTGTAATTTGTAATAGCCTATTTTAAAATCATGATTGAAATTATTGAAGCCGAGACAGAACAGAAAATTGATATTTCACTTTTGGCAGATTATGACGTTTTTCTATATGACGAACGAAAAATAATCCACATTGCTACTGCTGGTATGACTTTAATCAATTCCCTAGAAGAGTTCAATTCTGAAATTGATAATTTAGGTGTGGTCTTAAAGTATCGCAGAGCTTTTAATAATGAAACAAACGAGAATCTAACAAGAGATAATATTGAAAATCAGGAACTTTATCAATCGTCCTTCATTCAGATGGCAACAAAAGGTTTTTTTTCCTATGATAAAGTGGACATAGACAATCCTGATGATTACAAATTTCAATTAATATCAAGACCTAGTTACCAAAACAAAAAAATTGTCATTAAAGACAGTCGATATAATAATATTGAAATAGGCGACTTAACCTCAAAAAAAAGATACGAATACGATTTGATTTTTATCCGAGCCAAAAATAATTTCCCTGAAGACTTTAAAATATTTGACATAAGTGAATACATATAAACTACTACTAAAAGGCGTTTGACTTATGGTAGGTTCGGTAGTTAATAGAACATTCTTCTCTGAATCAACTTTTACAAAGTATTGACAGTTTTTATTCAGAAATCCGCAACACTGACAAGTGTCAAAACGTTATACACAACCTTATGAGACATTTCTTACTTTGAAAAAACTACAAAATGGCGACACTTACATATCATATACTGTCTTCAAATATTGAACTGGCGAAAAAAACCGTTGATTATTTTATGGCTGAAGTGGTTAACCCAAAACTTTTTGAAGATATTAAGCGAATTGGTATTGAGCAAACAAAAAGGATGAACAAGCCCAATAGTGAAACCTTTATCAGTTTGGGTTACTTATCTGTTTTTGACTTTATGATGTATATGACCGAAACCAAACAAATTGGTAATGGAATTAAAATGAACATCGTTGAAACTTTAATCCATTCGTTAGAAAAAGAAAAAATTGTCAATGTTCTACCAGAAAACTTTGGCAATATACACGACAGACGCTACAAAGCAAGTGGTGACTACGCTAAATTTCTTCACAACAGAGATTTAATTTTAAATGTTGTTTGTGGATGGCGTTACATTATTGATAGCTACTGTAACTCCGTAGTAATGATTGAACATAAAGACAAAGCAGGGGACTTTTCTATTGGCACTGGATTTTATTTCGCTGCTGGTAATGAGAAATTTGTAAAGCCTCTTATCATAACAAACAAACATGTTTTAGAGAATGCATCTTCAATCAAAGTATTTAGTAAGGACGACATTGAAATTCATTATTCTTCAATCAAAGTTGACGACAAAAGAGATTTAGGTTTTATAGAATTAGAAAGTCAATTAGAATCAGCGACTTTTCATTTCAATCCTGCAAGAGAAATTTTATCCGAAGTTTTAACCATTGGTTATCCATCCATTCCAATGACAAAACAAGCTTACCAAGTTTATCACAAAGGAGAACTAAACTCCTTTGTTGAGGATTATCAAGACAACCAAATATTTCTTTTTTCAGCAAAGACTTCATCAGGAAATAGTGGTAGTCCAATCATTGACAAATATGGGATGGTAATTGGAATTGTAACAGAGGAGCTATTTGAGAAAGAACAGTTTTATCAAAAAGGAAAATTACCTTACTATGCAGGTATACCGACAGAGGAAATAATAAAATCATTGAATGAATATATTTTTACATAAACTAAATGCACTTATGTTTTATGATACAACAGGCAAAGCGAGTTTCGTTTTCCGTTGAAAACGAAATAAACTCAATAAAAGGAATAGGTGTACTAATTTGCGTTGACATACTTCATTTAATTTACCATTTATTAACTCATCTTGCCAACTGTATACAATCAAGATTATATTTTATAATTTATTTTGATTAATAATTAATCTAAATAAATTCAAATATCAATATATCAATAGTTTGATTTGTTGATAAAATAATAATTATTTTGATTTTTTTAAGGATTTTTGGTGTAGTTTGTGGGTATATATACGTGTTAATGTAAGTGATTATTTTAGTTTGATGTATTTTGTTTATTTTTATCAATTAACAAATTTATGGCGCTAATCCAACTTATATTTAGATGTATTGGTTGGATTTTTTAAGAGTTATAATTAAGTTGAAAATATAAAACTTCATATATCAAATTGAATGATAACAGAAATTAAGATAATTTTAGAAGACGGAACTTCAAACAAGGCTAAAGGCAATTGCTTTGAATCTTTAGTAAGAAACCTCTTGACTATACATCAATATGACATAAGGTGCAATATTAATTTTTCAGGAATGGAAATTGACCTTGTGGCAGAGCATAAACACAACAAGGAAAGTCTTTATGTAGAATGTAAAGCAAAAGAAAAGGTTTCTTCTGATGAACTTTCTAAGTTTGCTTTTAATGTTGATTTTAAAGAAGTTGATAAAGGTTACTTTTTTCGAACCCAAGAGTTAGAAAGTCAAGCTGGTGCTTTACTTTCAGAAATGAAACAAAAAACCAAGTATAAAAATTTAACTTTTTTTGAACCTGACAACATAATTAAAATGCTTTCTGATGGCAAAATGTTATTCGAGCCCAAATCAAAGCTTACAAACTTTATTATATCCAAAAGAATTCTGGCTGTAACTTATTTTGGTGATTTTCTAATTTACCTAATTAATGAATCCAATGCATTACCTACAAAATATACAGTAGTTAATGCTCAGAATAATGATAAAACAGTTGACTCGGAAAATATACATACATTAAAAAGCAAAATAACAGAACTAACAAACTTAACATTGATTTCTATTACTTCTTTTGATAAACCGATTCCTAGTCAGAACAGAAGTGACTTGCCAATTGAAACTATTTCCGAAGTTCAAGAAAGTGAAAATTGGTATGACTACCTTCCAGCATCTGCAAATAAAAATCATTTCGTTGGTCGGGATGAAATCAGGACTAAAATACTCGGCTATTTCAAAGAAATCAGAGAAGGCAATACATCAAAAAGAATTTTTTATTTAAATGGGAAATCCGGTTGGGGTAAAAGTTCTCTTGTATTAGAAATAAAAGAAAGATGCCAAAACAAACATTATAAAAAGAAATTTTATGCACTTGCAATTGATACTAGAAGTGCTATTTCTGACAACTTTGTTGCAATGTCATTTAAAAAACTTATCGGAGCGGCAATAGATAATGGCTTTTTAGAAAAAGACATCTTTAGTAACGACATTACTTTCACATCTTCTAATGACTTATTGTCTTCAGTTAGTGTAAAATCTTTGAATGAAAATTTAAAGATTAGGAAAAAGTTTTTGGTTTTAATTTTTGACCAATTCGAAGACGTATTTAGAAAAAAGGACTTTTTTAAGACATTCTACAAATTTTTAACTGATATTACTGATTTAAAGCCAAATATTATTATTGGTTTTTCCTGGAAATCGGATTTCTTTATACAAAGTGATGACCCGTCTTACCATATTTGGCAACAAGCAAAAGAACAAGCAAGAGAATTTTCAATAAGTGAGTTTGGAGAAAAAGAAATAGACGGAATAATTAAACAACTTGAAGGTTCAGTTGGTCAACTTGACAGAGGAATTAAAGAAAGGATAAAAGAAAGCTCTCAAGGATTACCTTGGTTAACAAAAAAACTATGTATTCATATTTACGACCAAATCAATTCAGGGCTAGTTAAAGAAAAATTAATTGAATCAAATCTCAACATACTTGACCTTTTCAAAAAAGATGAAGAAAGGTTATCTGCATCAGAAATTAAGGCATTAAAAATTATTGCAAAAAAAGCATATGATGGAAGTTTCTTTGATGAGACCGAAGTTGGTGATGTTATCCATACGGACACTATTTCATCCTTGCTACATAAGAGATTGATAATTCGTTCAGGAGCTAACTACAATATTTATTGGGATATTTATAGAGACTATTTGGTAACTGAAAATATTCCTATAATAGGAGAAAGTTATCTATTGAGACAGGGTGTTAACCTTTGTTTAGAAGTGTTTTTACTATTTGATGCTAATATGTCTGAAAGTATGGACTCCTTATTATCTAAACATCCCAAAGGAATAAGCGCGGAAACATTAATAAATATTCTTATCGAATTGCGAAATTTTGGATTTGTTCAAAAAAATGATGACAACTATGTTGTAAGTTCTGGAATTGATATATCAAAACAGGGTTTTATTGAATTTATTACAAACAGATTTCAAAACTACACACCATATATAGCTCTCCAGAAACTTCCACAAAGCAAAATTTCTAAGTCTGATATAATTCAAGTATTAAAAAACATATTCAAGCAAGACTTCCAAGATAACACATGGGATTCCTACGCAAAGAATATTATTAGTTGGTTTTTATTATCCGATTTAGACTTGAAAAACAAACTTATTGAACCTACAAAAGGTAGGGGTAAAAGTAAATCAAGCTTAATGCTTGGAGACAAGGCCAATTTAATACCAAGAAGTTCATTAAAAGAAATACTTGAACAAATCCCTCTCTTATCAAGCAATCCAAGTTTGATTAATAGTAAGTTTAATCGTGATATTTTGCTTCTCGACTTAATTGACTCAACGTCTGAACTTACTGAGTTTGGTAGAATGATAATAGCATCAGATGAACAAACTCAGATACAACAATTAAAAGAAAGAACTTTAAAATTGGCAAAAATGAAAAGTTTACAAGAGTTGTTCAAAGCAAATAAGAAAATTAAAGCGAAAGATATAATAAGTCAATTGCCAAAAGACTTTTTTGACGGAGATAAAGAGAGTTCAAAGGTTATTTATGCAACTAAAGCAATTACGTGGATAAAATAACAGATGCCAGTAACAGTCGTTGTGTGAAATGGTTAATTGAACATTCTAAGTCGCATCAACTTTTGTTGAATATTGACAGTTTTGTGCTCCAAACTCTTCTAAGCGTCAAACCGTTAAAAAACAATACCCCACTCAAAAACTTCGAGTGGGGTTTCTTTTTGTTAGCTTATTCTACTTTTCAAATCGCTTCATTACCTTTTTTAAAACCAACGTAACCACAAAACTCACGATAGCACCAACAAAGGCAAGGATAATCGTTTTCAAATAGTCGTGCGTATCAATCATTGCACAAACGGTAAGCACCGTTCCGGTTAATGTTCCAGCACTGGTTGTATGATCGTGATGAGGTTGCATAGTTGTTAGGTATTAAAACGTTTATTAATTCTCACTTTCCACAGTAGACTGTGAAACTGCTGAAGCCACAGAACCACCAACCATCAAATACTCTCCAATGGTCGAAATAATTTCTGGTAAGTGAAAAGGTGTTGCTAATAAAGCACCACCTGCGGCAGCTAAACCCAAACCAATATTTCGTAATACCTTGAAGAAATTCGGAGTAGGTGATTTCATTCTTTGAACTAAATTCATTTTTTCAATTTTTACATTATTAATAAATCGTGCCTAGGAATATGAATGCGTAATTTTCGAGAAAAACGAAACGTAATACAAATTGGTGTTTGAGCGGCAAAGCGAGTTTCAATTTGTATAGTGTATCGTAGAAAATAGCATTCATAATCCAGCACTAGACCTTTTTGTTACTTTTTGGGGCAATGCCAAAAAGTAAATAAACTAGGCAACTTCAATTATCTTCAAACAATTGTAAGCACCGTTTTTCATTGGATATTGAATTCCATTAACCATTTGGAAGTACTCCAACTTCAACAAGAAGATTTTTGTTCCTGTTCCTGCTGGCACAGCAGTTGGAGTTAACGTTACGTTTGAACTTGCAGCGGCAGTTGCTAAGTTCACAACGTTAGTCAATTTGAAATCAACCACACTTGTCGCAAAGTTGATATTCAAGAATCCACCTGTAATACTTACGTGAGTTGCACCTGGAGGCCAAGTCAAATCAGATGCAGGTACAAATCCAGCAATCGTAATCACACCTGTGGCAGGTGCTAATACATAGGGTTTGTAAAGCATACTTCCCAACATTGCACTTGGGTTAAAGTCAAATCCCTTTAACAATGTTTTAGCAGTAGCATTCGCAATACCTACACCAACATTTCGTGCACCTCGAATACTTGTCGTATCCAAGTTTTTAACCTTAGACATAATTTGAGTAATACGAGCAACATTGTTCGTTCCACTAATATTTACGGTAATGTTTCGCAATGAGTCGCGTAACAATTTACCTGCTGATGCAGAGTTACCAAATTCTTTTCCGTTTTCACGCGTACGTGCAAACGCAGGATCATTTGCAATTCGAGCAGCATCAACGCTCGTTTTCATTTTTGCAATATCCCCATCTTTCGATTTATAAAAGGTAACATTATCCAACGTACCTTTTATTTTCAAGAGGCCAGTTTGTCTTGCCATTTCTTAATTTATTAAACATTCAACTATTCAGATTATGACTTTCATAATCCGTCAAACTTCATTCGTGTCTAGAATTGAATTTCCGTTTGATGAGTCAAATGTATAAGGCAAGTAACACCTTCCAAAATACACACTTCCGTTAAATGAACTTTGTGGTAGTTTGTTCCCATTTAGCAGTTTATTGCAAGATAAAAAGAACCTATTTTTGTCTTATTCAGCACGATTTTAGCACACTAGCGTAGCACCCAAAAGAAAATCAAGAGTAAGGTTTAAGTATGGGAAAAGTACGAGCGTTTTTAAATCGTATCAAAATAATATAAAATACGTTTGACATTAATTACGAATTCCAAAATGAAAAGAGTTGTTGTTTATCCAAAAGACATAATGGTTGTGACTGGCAAAAGCGAACGTCATTCACGCACCTTATTAAAGAGAATGAAAACACATTTCAAAAAGGAAGAATATCAGTGTATCACTATCACAGAATTTTGTCAATATATGGGTTTAGATGAGGTAGTAATTTCGGATATGATTAGATGAATTTTGTCTAATTTATTTTATATCAATTTGATTTAGTTTAACAACATAATCCCTATATTTGATATAAGAATAACGTTCTTTAAATAACTACATTTTAATCTAAATTTCATTACAGAAATTCGGTTAGTTTAGCTGTTATAAATTTTATAAATAATTATTTATTAGATATATAGAGTGTTTCTCAGTGTCCCAGCGGGATCACTAAAGGGAAGCAAAAGCTTCCCTTTTTTTTTGCGTTAAATTTTAATCTAAATTATGACACTAGAAACTAAAAAATTCTCTTCCTACCAAATCCTTGTAATCACCATTCTAGCACTAACTCAATTTACCGTTGTATTAGATTTCATGGTGATGTCACCGTTAGGAGATAAACTAATGAAGGCAATGCAACTTTCTACCCAACAATTTGGAATTGCTATGTTCTCTTATGCGTTTAGTGCAGGTATCTCTGGATTTCTAACAGCAGGTTTCGCAGATAGTTTTGACCGAAAAAAACTGTTACTATTCTTCTACATTGGCTTTATTATAGGTACCTTATTCTGTGGACTGGCAAACACCTACCCGCTTTTAATTGCCGCACGCGTATTCACAGGTTTATTTGGGGGGGTTATCGGATCCATTTCCATGGCTATCGTTTCCGATTTATTTACCTTGGAACAACGTGGACGTGTGATGGGGTTCATGCAAATGGGATTTGGCGCTAGTCAAGTTTTAGGTATTCCAATTAGTTTGTACATCGCTAATCGTTGGGGATGGCAATCGCCTTTCTTTATGATAGTTGTCTTAGCATTCATTATTTGGTTAGTCCTAACTGTTAAATTAAAACCAATTACAAAGCACCTAGAAGTAAAAAACAAAGACAATGCACTCAAACATTTAATCCATACTATTTCTCAAAAAAATTACCGCATTGGATTTTTAGCAACAGCCTTGATGTCCCTTGGAGGTTTCATGATTATGCCTTGGGGAAGCGTATATGCTATTAACAACTTAAAAGTAACAGAAGCGCAACTTCCACTATTATTCATGATTTCAGGCGTTGCAACATTAGTAATCATGCCTATCATCGGTAAATTAAGCGACAAAATCAATAAATTTAAGTTATTTACCATTGCATCCGCTTGGATGATTGTGGTGGTACTTATTTATGCAAATCTAGTTCCTGTACCTTTTTGGATTGTAGTGGTACTAAACGTATTAATGATGATGGGAGTTATGGCACGCATGATTCCAAGTGTTGCATTGGTTTCCGCATTGCCTGAATTACGGGATCGTGGTGCATTTATGAGCATCAATTCCTCCTTACAACAACTTGCTGGTGGCATCGCCGCTGCAATCGGAGGTATGATTGTAGTACAAAAAGACAATTTTAGCCCAATTGAACACTACGACACGCTAGCGTTGGTTGTAGCTGTTTTTGTTGGAATCTGTGTGTATGTATTGAGTTTGGTAAGTAAAATTGTTAGAGATAAGAATAAAGCATAAACTAAACCAACCCATCTCCTTCTACCATCGTCACCCATTTCTTCATTTTCTTTTGGATAATCTTGAAATGATGTTGATCTTCCGGGGTAACAAAAGAAATCGCCTCTCCGGATGCTTCCGCACGACCGGTACGACCAATACGGTGAATGTAATCTTTTGGCGAACGAGGTAATTCGTAGTTGATCACAAACGGTAAGAATTGAATATCAATCCCGCGCGCCAACAAATCAGTAGTAACTAACACACGCGTCTTTCCTGCCTTAAAACGATTCAACGCTTCCAAACGCGCACCTTGACTTTTTTTACTATGAATCGCACGTGCTTCGATGCCGTTTTTATTTAATTTTTCTGTGACTGAATCCGCTTTAAAAGTCGAAGATGTAAACACCAATACTTGTTGCATGTTCTCTTTATTAATCAAAAAGCGTAACAAAGGACCTTTCTTTTCTTCTGATATAAAATAACCTGTTTGCACAATTGTATCGATAGCATCTGCATCACTATCAATTTTGATCACTAGAGGATTTTTAAGAACCAACTGCGTGATATGATCAATATCTTCACTTAAAGTTGCTGAAAATAGAACGTTTTGACGTTTCTTCGGACACATAGCGATGATTTTATTGACTTCTTCCTGAAAACCTAAATTCAACATTTTATCCGCCTCATCCAAGACCAAGGTTTCCACCTCACTTAATGAAACTGCTTTGGATTCTACCAATTCAATTAAACGACCAGGGGTTGCAATCAACATCTGAACACCTTGTAATTTAATCATTTGCGGATTAATAGATACCCCACCATACACAGCCATAGATTTCACGGCAGCTGATAAACCTTCACTGAATAGTTCAACCACCTCACTCACCTGCACTGCTAATTCACGCGTAGGTACTAACACTAAAGCCTTAACATGTCGATTTTTTGCTGGTTTACTTCCTTCTAATAACTGTAATAACGGTAGTACATAACTCGCCGTTTTCCCAGAACCAGTTTTAGCAATCCCTAATACATCTTGTTTTTTTAATAGTGCTGGAATCGCTTGTTCCTGAATTGGATACATGGATTCATAACGTTGTTTTTCAATGTTTTTTAGTATAGCAGGAGAAAGTCCAAGATTTGAAAAAGGCATGAGATAGATTTTTTTGTAAAAGTAGTGATTTAAATTGGTCACCTCCCTTAATCCCTCCTCAAGGAGGGAAACTTTATGTTTCGCTTCGATTAAGCTATGAAATTTCAATAATTGATTCGAAACACTAACTTCCCCCTTTGAAGGGAAGAAAAAGCACTGCTTTTGAAGACCGAACGAAAGTGAAGGGAAAAGGGGGGATGACCATTTTCCATACATTTCAAATAAAAAAATAATATAACACAACTTCCCCTCACATTTTTCACTAACTTAAATAAGAAAACCATGTTTTCAAACAATTATTACAACCCCAATTTAAAAGAATTTGCACGTGAATTAAGATCCACTTCCGTATCCAAAGCTGAAAAAAGAATATGGAAATCATTGCTTTCTAGGGAACAACTAAACGAGCGTTTCCTAAGACAAAGACCAATAAAAAATTTCATTGTTGACTTTTTCTGTCCAAAACTCGGTTTAATCATTGAAATAGATGGAAGCTCACACCTAAACAAAGGTAAGTATGATTTTTATAGAGAACAAAAATTAAAATCATTTGGTTACACAATTATTAGATTTCAAGAAGGAAAAGTATTGAATCAATTAGACGATGTGAAAGATCAAATCGTTCATGCAATTTATGTTTTGAATGAAGGAATAGAATAGTATTCGTTGGTCACCTCCCTTAATCCCTCCTCAAGGAGGGAAACTTTATGTTCCGCTTCGAATAATTATGAAATTTCAATAAATGATTCGAAACACTAGCTTACCCCTTTGAAGGGAAGAAAAAGCACTGCTTTTGAAGACCGAACGAAAGTGAAGGGAAAAGGGGGGATGACTTTACTAAATAAAACAATACTACATTTCTCACCTCCCTTTATCCCTCCTCAAGGAGGGAAACTTTATGTTCCGCTCCAAATCATTATGAAATTACAAAAACAGATTCGAACCATAATCTTCCCTCCTCGAGGAGGGACCGAGGGAGGTGACCTATTTTTATAAATCAACCACCCTACCCCAAAACGCAGGAACTTCCACTTCAAAAAAGAGTTGTACTTCTGTAAAAGGATGCTTAAATTTTAAACTAGATGCATGTAAAAACAGTTTGTCGATTCCGAATTTCTCGATAAACATATGATTATGGTGTCGGTTGCCATGTTTTGGGTCACCGATGATCGGATGGCTGATTTTATTGGCATGGATACGTAATTGATGCATACGACCTGTTTTTGGCGCAAACTCCACCACGCTATAACGCGAGGTTTGGTATGGCTCCACCGGAATTGGCAACTCCAATTGTCTCAAACATCGAAAATGCGTTTCTGCCTCCTTGTAATTTCCGCGTTCGTTTTTCACGGGAGAATCAATAATTCCTTCGGATGGGACAAAACCACGTAATAAAGCCAGGTATTTTTTCTCCAATTCGTTATTTTCAATCAATTTCTGAAAACTAGAAACATATTCTTTTTCTTTGGCACAGATAATTAATCCAGATGTTTTTCGATCCAAACGATGCACTGGATACACCTTCAAACTTTCGGCTTCTAGCAACTCCACCAAGGATGCTTCCTCAATGTTTCGTGCATAATACGAATGATGCACCAACAAATTCGACGGCTTGTTGATTAACACAAAATATTCGTCTTGAAATACTATTTCCACACATCAAAAGTAGTTTAAAAACTTCTGTTTTTTTGCTTATATTTGATTCACTTAAAACATATTCGGCATGGCTATCGATCCAAAAGAATTAGAATTCAACATCAATGAAGATCAAATGCGTCAAAAAATTTCGCGTTTAGAAAGTGAATTACGTAAGATATACCTAGGCGGTGGTGAAAAACGGATCGCTGCACACCATGAAAAAGGGAAATTGACCGCACGTGAACGTATTGATTTACTGTTGGATAAAAATACCGAACGACTAGAAATTGGAGCATTAACTGGATACGGAATGTATGCCGAACATGGCGGATGTCCTTCTGGAGGGGTGGTGGTCGTAATTGGTTATGTTTCTGGAAAACAATGTATCGTTGTTGCTAATGACGCTACTGTTAAAGCGGGTGCTTGGTTTCCGATAACGGCTAAAAAGAATTTAAGAGCGCAAGAAATTGCAATGGAAAACAGACTTCCTATTATCTACTTAGTAGATTCAGCAGGTGTTTACCTTCCATTACAAGACGAAATTTTCCCAGATAAAGAACACTTTGGACGTATTTTTAGAAATAACGCACAAATGAGTTCACAAGGAATATTACAAATTGCTGCTGTGATGGGAAGTTGCGTTGCTGGTGGTGCTTATCTTCCAATTATGTCGGACGAATCATTGATCGTTAATAAAACAGGAACGATTTTCTTGGCTGGTTCTTACTTGGTGAAAGCTGCTATTGGAGAATCAATTGATAACGAAACGTTAGGTGGCGCAACAACACATACTGAAATCTCTGGTGTTTGTGATTATAAAACCGAAAACGACGAGGAATGTTTGGCTACAATCCGAACATTAATGGATAAAGTCGGGCATTTTGAAACTGCTGGATTTGACCGTAAAGAAAGTAAACCTTCTAAGATAGAACCAACGAAAGTGCACGGATTAATTCCTGCGGAGCGTTCTAAACCATACGACATGAAAAAAGTGATCGAATGGTTGGTGGATGATTCTGAATTTACGGAATACAAAGAAGATTACGGAAAAACAATTATCTGCGGATATGCACGTGTCGACGGTTGGGCTATCGGTATCGTTGCTAATCAGCGGGAAATTGTAAAAAATAAAAAAGGAGAAATTCAAATTGGTGGAGTAATTTACAATGAATCTGCAGACAAAGCGGCACGTTTCATCATGAATTGTAACCAAAAAAATATTCCATTAGTGTTCCTAACAGATGTGACTGGCTTTATGGTTGGTTCCAAATCCGAACACGCTGGTATCATCAAAGACGGTGCAAAAATGGTAAATGCCATGGCTAATTCAGTTGTTCCAAAATTCTCTATCATCGTAGGAAATTCGTATGGTGCAGGAAATTATGCCATGTGTGGTAAAGCGTACGACCCACGTTTAATTGTTGCTTGGCCAACCGCTGAAATCGCGGTAATGAGTGGCGCTGCTGCTGCAAAAACCTTATTGCAAATTGAAGTGGCGACCTTAAAAGCGCGAGGAGAAGAAATTACGAAAGAACGCGAAGATGAGATTTACAATACCATTAAAGCGCGTTACGACGAACAAATTTCTCCATACTATGCTGCTTCGCGTTTGTGGGTTGATGGAATCATCCATCCAGAAGAAACACGAAAAGTGATTTCCATGGGGATTCAAATGGCAAACAATAAAAAAGCTGAAAAACCGTATAACGTAGGTAACATCCAAACGTGATTTTGCATGCAGATACACTGGGAAATAAAACATTTTTCTGCTCTTACTGCATTGGAATACCACAATATGCTTCAACTTCGTGTTGCAGTGTTCGTGATTGAACAAGATTGCCCCTATCCCGAAGTGGATGGATTAGACCCTGCGTGTTATCACTTACTTGCAACCGATATTACTACGAAAGAAATTATAGGAACCGCACGCATTATTCCCACCAAACTTGCTTTTGAAGAAGTTTCAATTGGTAGAATCGTAATTGCTCCAACGTATAGACGCCAAAAACTAGGAAGTAAATTACTGCGTGAATGCATCCAATTTATTTATACACATTATTCAAACACCCAAACCCCTGTGCGCATTGCCGCATTGAAATACCTAGAACATTTCTACCATGATTTTCAATTTAAGTCGATCCGAGAATATTGGGAATATGACTACGATTATGTCGAAATGCTTTTAAACTAAACATTTATGCAAAATAAAAACATTCTTTTAGGCCTAGTACTATTGACCGCAACTACTTTTTCTTACGGACAAAGAAAAAATAAAAAAATAAGTATCGACACTGCATACATGGATCGTTCGGTAAGTCCAAAAACGAACTTTTTCGATTACGCGAATGGTAATTGGGTGAAAAATAATCCTGTACCAAAAACAGAATCCCGCTGGGGAAGTATGAATGAATTAGACATCAACAACAAAAAGAAGTTGATTGAAATTCTTGAAAACGTAAAAAACCAACCGAAAAACACCAACGAAGTATTGATTGGAAATTATTACGCATCTTTCATTGATACGGAAACGCGCAATAAATTGGGAATTACACCTATTCAAAACGATTTGAACCGCATTGATCAAATCAGTAGCCCAGAACAATATGTAACGGTATTGGCAGATTTTCACAAACGCGGTATTTCTGCTTTATTTTCTCTAGGCATCGGACAAGACCTAAAGAACATCAACGTGAATTGTGTGTACGTAGGACAAAGCGGTATTGGACTTCCAAACAAATTATATTATACCCAGGAAAACAAAAAAGAGATTCTTGAGAAATACAAACAATACCTGATTGACCTTTTCAAACTAGCAGGATCATCCGAGAACGAAGCATCTACACATGCACAAAACTCCTACCAAATTGAAATGCGTTTAGCAGCAGAAATGATGTCGCCAGCGGAAGCCAGAAATCCAGATAACACCTACAACAAAATTGCAAGCAAAGAACTCACGAAACAACTTACTGACATCCATTTCGAAACGTATTTAAAACAACTTGGAATACCAAAAATAGACTACTTAATCGTTGGTCAAACCAATTACATCGCTAAAATCCCAACGATTTTTAAAGAAATTCCTTTAGTCACCTGGAAAAGTTACTTAAAATCACGATTAATATCTTATTATTCAAGTAAGTTAAGTGATAATTTCGCAAAATTAAACTTTTATTTTTATCAAACTATATTAACTGGTAAATCAACAGATAAACCTATCTCAGATAAAGCAGTAAATGAACTAACAAATTTACCAATTGGAGAGGTTTTAGGACAATTATTCGTAGAAAAACACTTCTCTAACGCCGCTAAAGTAAAAATCAATGAGATGGTCGACCTATTGATCTTAGCATACCAAGAACGTATCCAAGCATCCACCTGGATGTCGGACTCTACCAAAACAGAAGCAAACAACAAACTAAAAGCAATTCACCGAAAACTAGGGTTTCCGGACAAGTGGGAAGACTTTAGTAAAATCACCCTTACTCCTACTACTTACATAGATAATTTTAACCGTTGCGAAATCTATGCATTTGATAAAAGTATCGCAGACTTAACACAACCGGTAGATAAAACACGCTTCGGAGTTCCTGCTCACATGATCAACGCGTTTTACGACGCTTCACAAAATGAAATCATCTTTCCAGCTGGAATTATGCAAGCACCTTTCTTTGATGTAAACGCAGAAGATGCACTCAACTTTTCGCGTATCGGAATGATTATTGGTCACGAACTTACCCACGGATTTGACGATGTCGGAGCGAAATTTGCAGCTGACGGAAGTTTCTCCGATTGGTGGACTGAAGGCGACAAAAAGAAATTTGAAGATAAAACAAAAGTGTACGGAGAAACCTTCGCTAGCTTCTGCCCTTTCCCTGAACAATGTGTAAACCCAGAATTAACTATGGGAGAAAACATCGCAGATCTTGGTGGTATCTTATTGGCTTACCAAGCATACACGAAAACCAAAGAATTTAAGTCTGGCAAAAAACGTTTTGGGTTCACCCCTGAACAACGTTTCTTCATCGCAATGGCGCAAGTATTTAAAATCACCTACACCGAACAAGAATTAAAAAATCGTTTGTTAAATGACCCACATAGTCCAGGTATGTACCGCGTGAATGGTCCCTTGAAAAATATCCCGGTATTTTTTGATGCGTTTGAAGTAAAAGAAGGAGACGCAATGCGCAACGGGATTGGGAAATTTGTGGAGATTTGGTGAAATTAATGTAGCAATTAAACAATGTGAAAATTAATTAATGTGAAAATGTAACAATTGAATGATTTGAAAATTAGCTACCCTTCGACACATTTCGATATACTCAATGGAACAGTTCAGGATAAAATTTTAAAATGTAACAATTGGATGATTTGATGGATCAAAAAAATATTTAAATTTTTTAAAATTAAATTTTAATCATTAAATTAGATTAATAAATAATCAAATCAATCTTTATGACATCAAAAACTGCAATTCAATTATTCAAGGACACGAAAATCAGAACACAATGGAGCGAGGCGGAAAATACTTGGTATTTTTCGATTGTAGACGTTATCGCTACTTTGACAGATCAAACCAATTACCAAGGCGCAAGAAACTATTGGAAAGTATTGAAATTTAGACTTTTGAAAGAAGGAAATGAAACGGTTACAAATTGTAACCGTTTAAAACTTCTTGCTGAAGACGGCAAAATGCGACTTACAGACGTTGCCAATACCGAGCAACTCTTGCGTTTAATACAATCTATCCCTTCACCAAAAGCGGAACCTTTCAAACGTTGGTTAGCTCAAGTAGGTTCGGAAAGATTGGACGAAATGCAAGATCCAGAATTAAGCATCGATCGAGCTTTGGAACAATATATGAAATTAGGTTACTCAGAAAGTTGGATCAATCAACGCCTTAAAAGCATAGAAATCCGAAATGAGTTAACAAATGAATGGAAACAAAGAGGTTTAAAAGAAGGACAACATTTTGCAATACTCACTGACATTGTCACGAAAGCTTGGAGCGAAAAAACTACCAAGGAGTATAAAATATTTAAAGGTTTAAAAAAAGAAAATTTACGAGATAACATGTCTAATATCGAGCTCATTTTAACCATGCTTGCAGAAGCTTCCACAAAAGACATATCAACAGCTATAAACCCGAGCAATTTCACAGAAAGTCAAAAAGTAGCATCACAAGGTGGAAATGTAGCTAAAGTTGCACGCTTGGAACTTGAAGCCAAAACAGGGAAAAAAATCGTTAACGAACTAAACGCGAAACACTATAGAAGATTAAAATAATTACAATTAACACAAAACTTTTTGGATTTTCAAAACGAATCAAACCTATTAATCTACCAAAAACAAAACGGAAACATCAAAAATATTCAAAAAAGGAGAATTAGAAGAAAATTCAGTATATCGGAATTTCCGACACACTGCTAATTACAGTAAAAATTATGACACAAAGCATTACAATCTTGATGTAATCATTTCTGTCGGCTACCGAGTAAAATCAAAGCAAGGTACACAATTCCGTATTTGGGAAAATTAAAGAATACTATTCAACACAACTTATAAAATTTACGTTCTACCCTCCTACATTTGTCTATTAAAACAGAAGTATGAGAGACAATCGCAAAAAATGTTTGGTCTGCAAGGAACCAATGGCGCGTTGGTTGTATGGAGAACCCAATTATGAAGCAATTAAAGAAGATTTAATGTTTCGCAGAATCATCCTAGGAGGCTGTTGTATTTTTGATGATCAGCCGAAATGGGGTTGTCAAACTTGTTGCATCAGTTACCGCAAGGATGGAATGGGATATCTCGACAGAAAGTTAATCGACAAACTTGACAATCAAGCATCTTACCAATTACCAGAAAAATTTAAGAAAATACTTACTGAAGATTTCTTATCAAACCCTAAATCGACAAGAAGTGTAGGTTTTCATTTTCATCAAGGAGGATATGATTCAGAAATTGAAGAAATTCGATATTTGGATGGCATATTAATATATAACCGTTACAAATCGCTTTACGACCAATCGTATCGAAAAGACGATACTATTAAAATACCTCAACTAGTCCACATACTCCCAAAGCAACTAAAAATCAAACTAGAAACCTTTATAACAACCTCCAAATGGAAGAAAGATTATTTTCAATTTATTTTTGACGGTACACAATGGGAAATGAGTCGCACGTTTCAATCGAAAAAGAAAAAATCGTTTGGCTCCAATGATTTTCCAGAAGTGTATAATAAATTCTTTGAAATTATGGTGGAATGCGAGGTGTTTGCGGGGAGTTATTCGAGGGAATGAAATATTAATAAAAACAGGTAATTCTACGCTAAAACGATTGCGTGTATTTTTATAGATTTGAAAAATACTTTACAGAATATTTACACACTAATTTCCTGCTATTTACAATTTAATTGAGGTATAAATAGTAAATTTAGCAGATTGGAAAAATGATTAAAAAGTAAAATGATATTTAACGAGGATTCAAGAGTTAAACTACCAACAATTCTTCACTTAGTGAGATTAGGTTATACCTATCTTTCTTTGAAGAATTTGGCTTGGGATGACT
>CANFHU010000016.1 GCA_947446925.1 Flavobacteriia bacterium | reverse complement strand
TATTAATAACATCATTAACTATTCTTACTGGATGGTCTTTAGATATTAATTCTTCTAAAGATGGTGGTAACATCATGATTTGATGTTGGTTGTATGGTTTGAATGTAGGAAAACGTTTTGCCATATAAAATCAATAATACAGAATAAATATACTGATTATCAATTTAATAACAAAATATTATTCTGATTTTTAAGCAAAAAAAAAGAGGCTGTCCTTTTGAGACAGCCTCATTTTTTTCAATTATTCAATTTATTTATTTCCCATCAGTAGTTATCATTGGTACAGTTTTCCCGTCTGTAATTATGATTTTAGCATTCGGAGAATTCACTAAACTTTTCAACATTTCAATATTATTGTATTGTAAAAGCTTATCTGTTAGTGATGAATTAATTATATCTTGCGCTTTTTTAATAGCTTCTGCTTCTATAATTAATCGTTCTGCTTCCTTTTTTTGTTGTTGAATGATATAATTCATTTTTAAAGCAGATTGCTCTGCATTTACTTTATCTTGAATAGCTTGAACCATTTGAGTAGGTAATACAAAATCTTTCAATAAAACAGCATCCACAATAAATCCGTGTTGTGAAATATGTGCTACTAATTCATCTTTAATTGCGTTTTCTACTTTTTGTCTTTCTGTTGCATATAACTCTTTTGTTTCATAGCGCGCACTAATCTCCCGTGCTGTTGCACGGAAATTACTTAATACAATAACTTCCTGATAATTTCGACCAAATTTTGTATAGATTTCTTGTGCTTTTGCAGGGTCTATATGATACAATAATGCTATATCAGCTTGTACATTTAAGCCTTCTCGAGTAGGTAGAATCAAACTGTTAACTACTTCTACCGTACGTACATTCATACGAATCACTGTGCTTATGAAAGGATTATAACCTTTTAACCCTTGCGTAGTTGGATCGCCAACTAATTTTCCTAATCGTTGTTTAAATCCAATCTCACCTGGACGAATTACGGCACAACTTGATACTGCGATTGCTAATGCACTAAACATAGCAATGTTTTTTACTAACTTTTTCATGACAATTTTTTTTTGATTATGGTAATATAACTTACCTATAAGGAAATGAAGAATGATTATCTTCTTTTTGATAATTTAGTTCTAAATATCTGAAAGTATCTAGAAATCAAGATTTTTCAATGCTACTGGATAATGTGTCGTACATCTAACCATATTGGTAAGTGTACGTTTAATTTAGAAGTTTGAACCTTAGGGAAAGGATTAGGTATTATCTCACCTAAAAAGGCTTTGTGAACAAAATAATCTTCATATTCAAAAATAGATAACGGAATAAAATCTGTTTCCTCTTCAGAATCTTCTAATTCATCGTATAAAGTAGGCACATCCTTTTTTATACTTTGAAAAAGTAACTTTTGTTCACATTTAGTAGGAAGATTTTTTGAACTTAAGTTTAATGCAAAAATAGGTGAATACAAGTATATGAAACAAATCAAAATACTTAAAATTCGTGCTATTTTACATCTATTCATAAAGCCTAACTTAAATGAGTATAACCAAATGTACAATATTTATACAGTTAGATTTTATAATTAGCATTTTTTAACAATAGACTATTTTCTAGATTCTATTCGCTACAATTTCAATTACAATACTCGGATCCAATAAGGTGGAAACATCTCCCAAATTCTCTAAATCTCCTTCTGCAACCTTACGTAAAATTCTACGCATGATTTTACCAGAACGTGTTTTAGGTAATCCGCTTACGAATTGAATTTTTTCTGGTAGCGCAATTTTACCAATTTCATTAGTTACAGTTGCTAATATGTCTTTGCGCGCAGCTTCTAGGTCAGTAATTGTGTGCTCACATACGACGAATGCATATATCGATTGTCCTTTAATTGGATGTGGGTAACCAACCACTGCTGATTCGATGATAAGTTCATTTTCATTGATAGCATTCTCAATTTCTGCGGTACCAAAACGATGTCCAGATACATTAATTACATCATCGATTCTTCCGATAATACGATACATACCATCTTTATCACGTTTGGCGCCATCTCCAGTAAAATAGTACCCCTCAAAATTCGAAAAATAAGCTTCTTTACAACGTGCATGGTTTCCGTAGGTAGTTCGAATAATGGATGGCCAAGGCGCTTTCATACATAAATATCCCTCTTGCTCATTTTCTGTTATCTCTTCTCCATCCTGATTTAACAATACTGGTTGAATACCTGGTAATGGATAACCCGCAAATGTTGGTTTTTGTGGAGAAATACCCCCAATCCCTGAAATCATGATACCACCTGTTTCTGTTTGCCACCAGTTGTCTACAACGGGACATTTCCCTTTACCAACATTATCTTGGTACCAATGCCAAGCTTCTTCATTGATTGGCTCTCCAACCGTTCCAATGATTTTTAAGGAACTTAAATCATATTGTTGAATTGGAGCTTCGCCAAATGCCATTAAAGAACGTATAGCGGTTGGTGCAGTTAAAAATTGAGTGACCTTATATTTTTCTACAATTTCCCAAAATCTGCCTGCATCTGGATAAGTAGGAATTCCTTCAAACATAACCGTTGTTGCACCACATAATAATGGACCATAAACAATATACGAATGACCAGTAATCCATCCAATATCTGCGGTACACCAATGAATATCTCCATCTTCATATTGATACACATTCATGAAGGTATAAGCGGTATAAACCATATATCCTCCGCAAGTATGAACAACTCCTTTTGGTTTTCCTGTGGAACCAGATGTATATAATATAAATAAATTGTCCTCACTGCTCATTTCTGTAGCTGGACATATATTTTCTTGTGTTGGAATTAATTCATGCCACCAAAAATCTCGAGTCGCATCCATCGGACACGCTGAATTGGTAACATTTAATACTAAAACTTTTTCTACACTGGTAGTTGCGTTAATCGCCTCGTCGACAACATCTTTTAAAGACATTTGCTTTGGACCTCTATTTAATCCATCAGCTGTGATAACAACTTTTGCCTCTGCATCAATAATTCTGTCGGCTAATGAAGTTGCTGAAAAGCCAGCAAAAACAACCGAATGCACAGCGCCAATTCGAGCACAAGCGAGTACTGCTATTGTTAATTCTGGAACCATCGGTAAATAGATACAAACACGATCCCCTTTCGTAACCCCTAATGATTTTAGTCCGTTTGCGCATTGATTTACAGCGTGATAAAGTTCTTCATAGGTGTAAGTTCTATTTGGTTCTGTAGGAGTATTTGCTTCCCATATCAATGCTAGAGCATTTTTTTTAGCGAGTAAGTTTCGTTCAAAAATATTCTCTGTAATATTTAATGTACCTCCTTCAAACCAATGTACGCTTGGTTCTGTAAAATTCCAAGTTAATGTGTTATCCCATTTCTTTTTCCACAAAAACGTAGATGCTACCCCATCCCAAAATAATTCTGGGTTTGTAACACTAAATTCATACTGTTTTTGATATTCTGAAAAAGAGGTTATTTTTAAGTTTTTCATGGCACAATCGTATTTTACAACGTAAAAAAGTAGTTTACTTATGCTAATATACAATTTTGAATTCGTAATCCATTATTTATTTAACACTTCTCATTTAAATAAAAAGTTTAAATTTGTAGCAGAATTACTATGGTAAAAGACAAAAAAATAGCAGTTATAGGAGGTGGAAGTTGGGCAACTGCTCAAGTTAAAATCCTTTGTAATAATCTGAATAAAGTATATTGGTTTGTTCGATCTGAAGAACAAGTTAACCATATATTGCAATTCAAACACAATCCAAAATACCTTCAGTCTGTAGAATTTGATACGGAAAAATTAGTAGTATCAAGTAATTTAGAAGAAATTCTGAAAGAAGCGCAGTATATAATTATTGCTACTCCCTCAGCATTTTTGACAAAATTGTTTGAAAATATAGACAAATCTCTTTTCGAAGGAAAAGTCGTTTTTTCAGCAGTTAAAGGAATAATTCCTGAATACAATGCAATTCCAGCTCGTTTTATTCATAAAACTTTTGGAGTACCTTACCACAAAATCGGTATTATTTGCGGACCATGTCATGCAGAAGAAGTTGCATTAGAGCGGTTATCGTATTTGACGATTGCCTGTCAAGATGAATTGATAGCAAGTACCATGGCACATGCATTAGCGTGTCGTTATATCAAAACTACTGTTTCGGATGACCTTTTTGGTACGGAATTTTCTGCGGTTCTTAAAAATGTTTACGCAGTTGCTTCCGGTATTTGTTCTGGTTTAGGATATGGGGATAATTTTCAATCGGTATTAATCTCGAATGCAATACAAGAAATTGAGAATTTTATCGATGTTGTAAGTCCAATACACCGAGACGTAAAGTCCAGCGCCTATTTAGGGGATTTATTAGTTACAGCATATTCTAAATTTTCTCGAAATCGCTCGTTTGGATTTATGATTGGAAAAGGATATTCTGTTAAAAGTGCCCAATTAGAAATGGAAATGATTGCAGAAGGCTACTACGCGGTGAAATGTTTGATGGAAATCAATAAAAAGTTTCAAGTAGACATGCCAATCATCGAAGCGGTATATAATATCGTTTACGAAAAAATATCACCTGTAATAGAAATGCGTATTCTTTCCGATAAATTATCTTAGAGACGCAATGCTTTGCGTCTCTTTATCTTTATCAATGCTTTGCGTCTCTTTATCAATGCTTTGCGTATCTTTCGCAATGCTTTGAGTCTCCTTATGACACCTTGCGTCTTGTAAATTTTTAAACATGATAGTTTTCGTCTCCTGATTGAATTACAACCCCTAAATATCAATCTTTACTAAATCACATTACGCTATTCGCATCCAAAATCTATCATTAAACATATCTCGTCACGCGTCTATCGTCACTCAAATCTCACGTTACTCTCTTCCTACTTGAAAATATTTTATGACTGCTTCACCACCAAAATTCAGTTTTATAAAATAACTGCCTTCTTGCAGATCTTTGGTTGGTATTACAACTAAATTATTACCTGCACCTGCCTGAATAGCATGCTTACTTATAGTTTTCCCTAAAATATTGATGATTGCATAATCTACAATTTGTTGGTTATTTAGTTGGAATTCTAACGATAATTCATTGTCAGTTGGATTTGGGAAAACACGTATCTCCTCGGATTTATTTAATTCATCAACCGATAAGTATAAAGAAGAGGAAGGACTTGATGGGTACACGTTAATGTCATCCAGAAAGAAATTATTACCACCGCTACCATCAAAAGTAAAACGTAGTCTAGTATTTGGACTCCAATAACTACTATTAATGTTTGTAACGTGTACAGTTGTCCAATCGGAAATAGAAGTTGGAGTCCAATCTGATGTACTTATTAAACTAGATAAATTCGCACCAGATAATACTTTTCTTGAGTTCCAAGTCATACCGCAATCTCCAGACATGGACACACGCAATACTTCTGAATTAGCACTGTTTTTTTTACGATAGGCATAACGAAAAGTAAGTGTGATTAATCCTTGATTGGTAATTTTGGATAAATCTAATGTATTAGAAGTTAGTTCATCTGAACTTATTGTGTTTTCTTGAAAATTCGCTAATTTTAAGCAAGTATTATCCGAAAACCCTGCTCCTGAATATATTTGAAAACTTTCATTGTTTCCCGTATTTGAACTACTCCAAAAACTTGCGTTAGAAAGGGATGAATAGGAAGAAAATGTTTCTATAAATGGCAATGATCTCTGGTCATTGATCACATTAATTAAGTTTGTTTTAGTAATAGTTTTCGAATTCGTTCCATCAGAAACCGTCAGAGTCACATTGTAATTACCTTTATGGTTGTACGTGACTGAAGGGTTTTGAAGATTTGAACTACTAGGGGAGCCTCCGGGAAAACTCCACAACCAAGACACTGGAGAATTATACGATACATCCGAAAAAGTAACTTGTCCGCCTTCACAGATTTGTGAATTGCTAATTGTAAATTCTGCTTTACAAAGAGGCAAACTAGTTGCCCCTACTTCTGTCAAGTTTTGAATGGTCCATAAATTATTTCTTCCACCAATTGGAGAATTTAATGCTGCATGCATACGGTCAACTTGTCCTTGAGTAAACATTTTATTACAAAAAGAGTAGTCCATATAATTTTCTATATTAGCTCTTGTAGAACAAGATAAATCATCTAAGTTACATGTTCCCTTATCTCCAATACAATTTGGTGTATCTTCTACTTCATCATCTGTTGAACAGTTAGTAAGTAATCCAGCGTCGTTTGTAGGTCCCCAAGTGTGATATAAATTTAACCAATGGCCAATTTCATGAGTTAAAACTCTACTATTTCTTAAATAACTTGTACCAATACTACCAATGTAATTATGTAACATGAAAATTCCATTACTCATATTAGTATTTGACCAAGGCAGATTGGTATAACCAGAGGCTTGTATATCAAAGCCAGCACAAACAAAAATATTTAAATATTTATCGCCATCCCATCCTGTTTGACAAACATCATTTTCGTTTACGATAGCATCGATTTGGTCATAACTTGTGGTTAATGTTGTGGATTTATAAGTTCTAGTAACTCCCGAGAAACAAGTTCCATCAGGAGCTTTAGTCGCTAATACAAATTCAATTTCAGCATCTGCGGGTAGACCTTTGAAGTCGGGATGTACATTTGCTGCATCTGCGTTTTTCAACCTAAAATCTCTATTTAATATTGCAAGTTGATCAATTATTTGAGCTCTCGAAATATTTTCTACACCATTCGAATGAAGTACATGAAAAACAACTGGTATTTTGTAAATAATACCCCGTTTTTGGTTAGGATTTTTGAGCATTTCTTTTAATACTTCCTGCTGAACTTTTTGTTCTAAATCATATTTTAGTTTAAAGTTAGGATCCTTTAATTGCTCTTTTAAATAAATATGTTGACCACAAGGTAACTGTTGCTGTTGACCAAAGGTTATTGAATAAACTACCGTGAAAAGGAATAATAAGCGTATTTTTTGCATACTAAATTTAAATTTTGATTGAATATAATCACTAATTTCTGAATAGACGTAATTTTATAAAAAGGTTGTTAATAAACCTTAAATTCGATTATACTAACATTTTTCTTTTCAGAACTTCCTTTTGACATTGAGTAAACACGTTGGAAAGTACTTACATTTGTTAAAAAATACAAGAATGGCAAAAGTTGGAATTATTATGGGTAGCAAATCGGATTTACCGATTATGCAAGAAGCGGCACATATTCTTAAAGAGTTTGGTGTTGACTACGAAATCAACGTTGTTTCTGCCCATCGTACGCCTGAATTAATGGTTGAATACGCACAAAATGCACATAAACGTGGAATAAAAGTGATTATTGCTGGTGCCGGTGGCGCTGCGCATTTACCGGGTATGACAGCTTCTCTTACTCCACTTCCTGTGATTGGAGTTCCAATAAAGTCTAGTAATTCAATAGATGGCTGGGATAGTATTTTATCTATCCTGCAAATGCCAAATGGCATTCCTGTAGCAACAGTTGCATTAAATGCAGCAAAAAATGCTGGAATTCTTGCCGCAAAAATGATTGCAACTAGTGATGAAAATTTACTTAAAACACTAGAAATATACATGCAATCGCTCAAAGAGGCTGTATTAGAAAGTGGTAAGAACCTACAAGTTTAATTTGTATATCAACGTTTTTTATACATGAAAGTCGCAATCATAAATAAATCGGATAACGCATTACCTTCCTATGAGACGTCTGCTTCTGCTGGATTAGATATACGTGCATTTATGGAGGAAAAATGTACACTTAGCCCTGGTGAACGAAAATTAATTAAAACTGGACTCTTTTTGGAAATTCCAGAAGGATATGAAGCTCAAGTTAGACCACGTTCTGGTTTAGCACTTAAAAATGGTATAACTGTTTTAAATTCACCTGGAACCATCGATGCAGATTATCGTGGTGAAATTGGTGTTATACTTATTAATCATTCTTCTGAAAATTTCGAAATTAATTCAGGAGATCGTATCGCACAATTAGTTTTTGCTAAAGTTGAACAAGCAGTCTGGTTTGAAACAGAATCTCTTAACGAAACCGAAAGGGGAGAAGGAGGATTCGGAAGTACCGGAAAAAAATAATACTACTATGAAAATTATCGTACCTATGGCTGGACGAGGAAGCCGTCTACGTCCACATACTTTAACAATACCAAAACCATTAATTCCAGTTGGAGGTAAACCAATTGTACATAGACTAGTCGAAGATATTGCGTCTATCTGTTCGGATAAAATAGAAGAAATTGCATTCGTTATTGGTGATTTTGGCGCTGAAGTTGAACAAGAATTGATTCAAGTTGCTGAAAATTTAGGGGCGAAAGGTTCTATTCATTACCAAGAACAGCCATTGGGAACTGCGCATGCGGTATATTGTGCAAAGGAACTTTTGGAAGGGCCTGTAGTAGTTGCTTTTGCAGATACACTTTTTAAAGCGGATTTTAAATTAGATGCTACAGTAGATGGAATTTTGTGGGTAAAACAAATTGAAGATCCTTCTGCGTTTGGGGTTATTCAATTAAATGAGAACAATGAAATCATTGATTTCGTTGAAAAACCGCAAACTTTTGTTTCAGACTTGGCAATGATTGGGATCTATTATTTCAAAAAAGGGGAAGATTTAAAGAAAGAAATCGAATTTTTACTTGAAAATAAGATTATTAAAAGTGGTGAATACCAACTACCAGATGCCTTACGTCGATTGACAGAAGCTGGAAATAAATTTAAACCAGGTAAAGTAGAAGAATGGTTAGATTGCGGAAACAAGGAAGTAACCGTGCATACGAACCAACGTGTACTTGAATATGATTTAGAGAAAGGAATAAATAACATCGCTAAAGATGTACTTTCTGAAAACTCAGTTATAATTCTGCCTTGCTACATCGGTGAAAACGTCAAAATTGTAAATTCGGTTGTTGGACCTCACGTAGCTATTGGCAAAGACTCAATAATTGAAAATTCGATTGTGAAAAATACAATTATTCAAAATAAATCTTTGATCATTAATGCACTTTTGCAGGATTCAATGATAGGAAACCAAGCGAAATATCAAGGGAAGATTGCAGATATTAGTTTAGGGGATTTCTCAATAATCGCTTAATGAGGTTTTTTATACTATTCGTATTTGTTGGATTACTAATTAGTGCTTGTGGTACTTCTAAAAAAGTGGCACCCCAAAAAACTGCTTTTTCACCCCGATATATCGAATTATTTCACGAGGGAGTGAGAACCAAAGAACGCAGACAATATGAAAATGCGATAACCATCTTTGAAGCCTGTATTTCGCAGAACAAAAATGACGATGCTGCATATTTCGCCTTGTCAGAATTATATGGTTATACAAATCAAAAAGAAAAATCAATTGCAGCGCTTGAAAAAGCTACGACAATAGATCCTAAAAATGAATATTATACACAAGACTTAGCAATAAAATATTTAGCGACAAATAATTATAAACTTGCTAGTCAAACCTATCAAAAACTTTTAAAAATTAATCCACGTAATCCGGATTGGTTAATTAGTTACTCCGAATGTTTACTGAAGTTGAACAAGTTAAAAGAAGCATTCGAAACGATGGAGTTATTGCAGGTTGCGATAGGAGAAACGCCTGAAATTGCAATTGAAAAATATAAGATTAAACGCTACTTACAACAAGAGAAAGAAGCAGAACAAATATTATTAAACGCGATTGAAAAATTTCCTACTGAAAATGAGTTATTAGCGCAATTAATAGATTATTATTTTGAAACAAAAAATGATGACGCTGCTGTAAAACTATTGTTTAAACTAGCTAAATCTGACCCTAAAAATGGAAATGTTCATCTTACGTTAGCACAATATTATTTAGAAAGGGGAGATAAATTAAATACCTATCAAGAACTAAAGTTAGCTTTTCAATGTCCAGAAATTTCACTGCAAACGAAAACTAAATCAATCACTTATTTTCTAGATAAACAAGTAACGGTGGATTCACAGGTAATTGAGTTGGCAAACCAATTAACAATAGATCATCCAACGGAAGCAAAAGTATTTACATTATTAGGAGATATTCAAAGTAAAAATGGCAACGATACTTCCGCATTAGTTTCTTACCACAAAGCAATTGAATTGGATCCTTCCCATTACTCTATCTGGGAAGAGGTGGTTATCATGGAATATGAATTCCGTCAATACCAACTGTTATATCTAGATTGCAAAAAAGCAATTGAACTTTTTCCTACAAAAAATAAGTTGTATTTACTGGCAGGTGTAAGTGCGAATCAACTTAAAAAATACACAGAAGCAATTGATTTATTAGAAATCGGTAAGGAATATGCAGGTAAAAATGTAGAGTTAAAAGCGGAATTTTATGCACAGTTAGGACAAGCATACTTTAAGAATAAACAACAAGTGGAGGCAAATGAAAGTTATGCCAGAGCAATTGAACTTGCTCCAACGAATCAATTAAATTTGAATAATTATGCATATTATTTAGCATGTGAGAAACTAGAATTGGAGAAAGCCGAGCGAATGATAAAAGAAGTACTCACTGTTTCTCCATATGATTCCCATTTTTTAGATACCTATGGTTGGGTGCTTTTTCAACAAGGAAAATATACAATCGCGCTTACAACATTTCAAGAAGCATTAAAAACAGCACAAAAAGAGCCACTAATAATAGAGCATATTGGCGATTGCCAATTTAAATTAGGAAATAGTAATGAGGCATTAATTTATTGGAAATTAGCTTTGGAGAAGGGGTCTAAAAATAGCATTTTACCTAAAAAAATAGAAAAAAAACAGTATTATGAGGCAGTCTATTAACACGTTAATCATCTTGGTGTGTGTATGTGTTGGGGTAACTTCATGTGCAAAAAAAATAATCGGAGATACTCCGTTAGTGAAAGTCGAACGTAAAAGAACTTCTGATTTAGTGAGTATTATAGACAGTCTTTCTAAAAAAACACCAAATACATTTTATTCCAAAATCGCAACGACATATAAAGACACAAATCAAGAAGTTTCTTTTAAAACTTCTGTACGTATCATTAAGGATAGTGCCATTACAGCTATGATTACGTATGCTGGTATCCCACTAGTAAATTCAATTATTACAAAAGATTCACTGCAATTCACAAATAAAAAAGAGAGATGTTATGTGAAAACAAACTTGAAATTGTTAAAGCAAGAATTTGGAGTTGATTTTGACTTGAATAATATACAAGAATTACTTTTAGGAAATCCACTTGGTTATCATCCGCAACAAAAATATTATCAAATTCATGACCCATATACCTACATAATTTCCTCCCATCGAAAAAGAGAGATTAAAAAGATGGAACGCAAGAATTTTGATGATTTTATATTAAAATATCATTTTTCAAATGACAGTTTGGGGATTAAAAAAATTGAAATTGAAAACAATAAAGATTCTACTTTTATTGTAATAAATTATAAATCAAAAAAATATATCGAAAATTATTTAGTTCCCCAAGAAGTAGAAATTCAGATATCTACAAAGAAAAACACTATTTTCATTACCCTTCACTATGAAAAAATAGAAGTGAATCAAGAACAAGAAATTTATTTTACGATACCTGAAAACTATGAAGCTTGTAATTAAATTATTGCTTTTGACTTTCATGCTAGGTCTACCTGTAGCTGGTTTCAGTCAAAAAAACAGTGAAAAACTACGTAAAGAACAAGAGCGTTTAGAAAAAAGTATTTCCATAACGAAAGGCTTACTCAAGAAAGCTAAATCAAATACGGAGGCTACTTTAAGTGAATTGCGTGTCTTGGAAAATCAAGTCAAATATCGGGAAGAATTACTCAAAAATTTTGACAATCAAATTCGCTCTACAGAACTAAAAATTGATCAAAAAAACCAACAAATAGATCAATTAGAAGAAAAATTAGAACTATTGGTTTTTCAGTACAAAGAATTATTGTTGTATGCTTACAAACATAGAAGCAAAGAAGGTCAATGGATGTATGTATTCGCTGCAAAAAACTATAATGAAGCGATAAAGAGGAAAAAATATTTGATCAAAATCGCAGAATTACAACGCAAACAAAAACAAATAATTTTACAACACCAGCGACTTATTTCCAACGAAAAAACTACCTTGGAAAAAGAAAAACAAACTAAAATTACTATTGCGGAACAAAAGAAACTAGAAAAAGAAGATTTACTAGTCGACAAAAAAGAACAAGAAAAAAATTACGATAAACTAAAAAAAGCAGAAAATAAACTCGCTGCTGAAATGAAACTAATTGAAAACAAAAAAATAATTCTAAAACAACGAATTAAGGAAGCAATTAGTGCAGAATTAGCAGCGGAAGAATCGCGAAGAAGAGCAAATGAACGTAAATCCGTTCAAAAAACTACGGTAAACAATACAACTGCCAACACTGTTTCAGCTAAATCTAATTCAAACAGTGATAAATCTTCCAGTGCAACTAATCTAACTGCTACAACAGAGACACCAAAAAGAAATATCACGATTTCTGAAACCAGAGAGGTAGAGTTGAATCAAAATTTTGAAAGTAACAGAGGGAGATTACCTTGGCCTGTAGAAAAAGGAACCATCACTGAGGGATATGGTCGACAGCCGCATCCAAAACTGAAAGAAATATATACGAATAATAATGGCGTAGATATTAGTACACATCGTAATTCCAATGTTCGTTCTGTTTTTGAAGGGGAAGTAACAAGTGTGCTATCCATACCTGGAGCTGGAAAAATTGTGATAATTAAACATGGTAATTATAGAACTGTGTATTCTAATTTGCAAGAAGTATATGTAAGTGTTGGTGCGAAAGTAAAAACAAAACAAGCAGTTGGTTCACTTCTGTCTGTTGATGGTGAAGCACTTTCTGTTGCTCATTTTGAAATTCATCAAGTGTCTAATGGACAAATAAATCGAATGAATCCAAGTAGTTGGATAACGCGCTAAACAGATTTTTATTCATCTCTCGATAGTTATCGGGACTTAAATCGTAACTTTTAACGCATAATTCGAAACTCGAAACTCTTAACCCGTCACTCTTAACTCGTCACTCAATATGTTTACAGGAATTATCGAACAACTGGCAACTATCAAAAAGATTGTCAAAGAAAATGAAAACCTACATATAACCTTACATGCTGATTTTGTAAATGAATTAAAAATTGATCAAAGTGTTGCACATAATGGTATTTGTTTAACTGTTATCGCCATCGAAAATAACACGTATACAGTTACTGCAATTCAAGAAACAATTCAAAAAACAAATATTGGATTTTGGTATGTGCATACGAAAGTAAATGTAGAGCGTTGCATGCAGTTAAATGGTCGTCTCGATGGACATATAGTACAAGGTCATGTGGATATAAAAGGAACTTGTACATCTATTGAGGATCAGGATGGAAGTTGGAAATATTCGTTTGAATATACTGCTCCATCACACGTGACCGTAGATAAAGGTTCTATCACCATAAACGGAGTAAGTTTGACGGTAGTAGATTCTAAACAACAAGCGTTTTCCGTTTGTATTATACCATATACCTATGAACACACCAATTTTCATCAATTGAAAGTTGGTGACTATGTAAATCTTGAATTTGATATTATAGGTAAATATGTAGCAAAATTAATGCTTAAATAAGTTACGAATATCTAATTGACTTTCGAGTTATACTATTTATAGAAATCTAACGTTATATTAAGAAATCATTAAACTTTTTGAGTTTATTTCTCAAATGTGGATTTTCAGAATCAATTCATAGAATTTTTCAGAATTATTCAACGCTTTGAAATAGGTTAAAACGCTGTTAATTAAATAACTAACTAAATGTTGGGGATATGGTCTATTAAAAAAGTAGGAAATTTCTTTTGCAATTTGAACAATAAAAAAGTTTTATGTATGTTTGTAACCATAAATTGAAAAAAATTAAAAATTTAAATTAAAATTTAAAAGTGATGAGCACAAAACAAAAGACATCAGGAGGATTTACTTCATTAGTTGCAACAGTTACAGTTGCCTTATGTATTTTAATTGGTATTATTTTGTACGTATACGTACTTGGTAATCCTGCGAATTTCGTAGACAATGACCCAACAGCTGAACCTTTAGAAGGTAATTTCTTAGGAATTGCACACAAAGGTGGATTTATCGTACCTTTCTTGATCGCAATGAACTTAATCGTTTTGATTTTCTCTATTGAGCGTTTCATTACTTTAGCTAAAGGAAAAGGAAAAGGAAGAACGGATAAATTCGTAGAAGATATTCGTGAAAAATTAGACAACAACCAAATCAACGAAGCAATCGAAGCATGTGATGCACAAAGAGGTTCTTTAGCAAACGTTGTTCGTTCTGGTTTAACAAAATTTGATTCTGTTTCTGCAGATGAGACGTTAGATAACGAACAAAAAGTGGAGGCTATCAAGTCTGAATTAGAAGAAGCTACAGCTTTAGAGTTACCAATGCTTTCTAAAAACTTAAGTATTCTTTCTACTTCTGCTTCTGTGTCTACATTAATTGGTTTGATTGGAACTGTATTAGGGATGATCAAAGCCTTCGCTGCAATGGCAGGTGGTGCTCCAGATCCAGCAGAGTTAGCAACAGGTATTTCTGAAGCACTTGTTAATACATTCTTAGGTATCTTGGCTTCTACTTTAGCAATTATTGCATATAACTTCTTCTCTACTAAAATCGATACCTTGACTTATAGTATGGATGAAGCAAGTCACTCAATTGCTCAAAATTTCAGCGCAAAAACGAAAAAGAAATAAGAATAGTTAGCAATTTAAATACAACAAACAATGCCTAAAATAAAAGTACCAAAACATTCACCGTCGATCGACATGACGCCGATGGTTGACTTGGCATTCTTGCTTGTGACTTTCTTTATGCTTGCTGCTATTCCAAGAGAAACAGATCCAGTAGATGTAACTACTCCTTCAAGTATCAGTGAAAAAATCATTCCTGAAAATAACTTGACGGTGACAATTGACAAAGGTGGACGTGTGTTCTTAAATTTAAGCCACGCGGATGCTAGAACTGAAATGTTACAAAACATGGCTTCCAAATACAAAGTAGGTCTTACAGAAGAACAAAACAAAAAGTTTACAATCATGACTAGTTTTGGTTGTTCTATGAAAGAATTACCTCAATACTTGGATTTAACTAGTGAAGAACGTAAACGATTTAATACAATAGGAATTCCTACTGATTCATTGAAAAATGAATTGAAAGATTGGATCTATTACGGGAATATTGCTGCACTGAATACAGGGCAAACAAAATTCTTAGAAGCAGAAATGAAAGGTGACAAACCAAATGCAAATGATTTTAAACCAAAGTTCATTTTAAAAGTAGATGGTAAAGCTGCATATATATTTGCACAACAAGTGATAGACATCTTCAGAGATTTGAATTTGAATAACTTGAACTTTATTACATCTGCGGAGAAAGCTCCTAAATAAAAACTTACTAAAATGGCAGAAATAGCAGAAGGTGGCGGCGGCCACGACAAAGGCGGTAAGAAAAGACCCAAGAAAGGTTCCACGCGAATCGATATGACTCCGATGGTGGATTTAGGTTTCTTGTTGCTTACGTTCTTCGTAATGACAACTACCTTTAGTAAACCAAAAGTAATGAGTTTAACTTACCCAGCTAAAATTGAAGATAAACCACTTGAAAAACCATTACCAATTAATAATGGTATTACTTTCTTATTGACGAAAGATAAAGTTTTTTATTACACAGGTCAATTTTATGCTCCAGGGAATCCTGACGGTAAACCAGTTACTATACTTGAAGAAACAAACTTTAGTCCTTCAGATCCTAAAGGGTTACGTAAACTTTTAGCAGACAAAAATGCGTTTGTAATAAAAGAAAAATTATTACTAGATGAAAAGTTAAAACGTAAACAAATTGCCGATACAACGTACGAAAGAATGTTGAATCAATTTATGTCTAAAAAAGAAGCTTTAAAGGTGTTAATTAAAACAGACGACAAAACAACATGTGAAAACTTTATTGATTTAGTAGATGAAGTTAAAATTGCTCAAATTGGTGTGGTTGCTCCGTTAGAATTAATGAAAAGTGAAGCAGATTTATTAAAAGCTAAACTATAAAAGCGAATGACAGTAGTATTAATAGTTGCATTGATCGTAGCAGGGATTTCCCTTTACGACTATTTCTCGGCGAGAAATTGGCAACAAGTAACTTCTGCAGACCGAAACGAAATCGTTTTTGCGGACAGAAATAAAGAATACGGTGCCTACACGATGCGTAGAGATTACGACAAGCGTATGGTAATTATTTTAGTGAGTTTTGTAGCTACTCTGGGATTAACTTTTGGTATTTTTAATTATATCAAAAGTATTCCAGATGAAATAGTGGAAATTAAACCAGTGGATGTTACAACTATTCCTCCTGCTAAACCAGATGAAGAGTTACCACCACCACCACCTGAACCACCTGTACCTGAGGTTGAAAAATTAGTAGCATTTCCTCCGCCAGTAATTGTGGATGTAGAAGTGGATACCGAACCAAAAACGCAACTTGAGGTTGAAAGTACAACTGTATCAACAAAAGACCAAGATGGTAGTGATGATTCATTTAATGCAGCTGTTGGTCCAAGTTCTTCAGATGTTGAACCACCGAAATCAGATATAATCCATGAAGCAGTGGAAGAAGATGCTGAATTTCCTGGAGGAAGACCAAGTGATTTCGTAAGTACTCACTTTAATCCGGATGCTGCAGCAGATGTGGAAGGTAAAATTATCGTTCGATTTGTAGTAGAATTAGATGGTTCTATTTCTAATGTTGAAGTTGCAAGAGGTTTATCTCCAGAAGCAAATAGAGAAGCAATTCGAGTTGTTCGTTCTATGCCTCACTGGAAACCTGGTAAAAACAACGGTAAAGCAGTTCGTTCTAGATTTAGTCTTCCAATCTTAATTGGAGAATAAGTATATTTAAATCTTATCTATCCCCAAGCGAGCAATTGTTTGGGGATTTTTTTTTCAAAGCTATGAAGTACATTAATGCCCTATTATCATCCACTACCATTTTGATTTGTTTAGTGTTGGTTTATTATTTGACTGCTACAGAATTATTTTCAGACCGTTTAGTAGGTACTAAAAGAACAGTACTTACAATACTTTTGTCTGTTTATGCTGTTTTTAGAATTTATAAAGTATACCGATTAATTAAAAAGTAAAAGTCTATGATTAAAGTAATGTTATTTGTACACTTAGTAATAGGTTTATTTGTTATCTCTGCCTGTAATCATCCGCAAAATCCTTTAGCATATCAAACAGAGACACATAGCAGAGGAAAAGCGGTTGTATACATAGAAGAAGCTTTTAAACCATTGTTTAATACGGCAATTTCTACCTTCGAAGGTCAATACCCGAAGGCAAAGATTATCCCAAACTACCAAACAGAAAACGATATCGTGCAAGCGATGTATGATCGTAAAGCGAAAACGATTGTTATCTCTCGAGATTTAGAGGAAAAAGAACGGAAGTACTTGCGTTCCATTAAAATTGAAGTGCGTAGTGAAAAAGTGGCAGTGGATGCAATTGCGTTGATTGTTCACCCATCGAATAAAGACACGGTAATTACCGTAAATGAATTAAAAGCTTTGCTAACGGGTAAAAATTCCCAATGGAAAACTTCCGGGAATCAAATTAAGGTAGTTTATGATAAACCTAATTCTGCAAATTTTAACTATTTGACCAAATTGTGTGGTGATCAGGCAAACAATAAAGCAATATTTGCAGCGAAATCGAACGAAGAAGTAATCAATTTTGTAAAGAAAAATCCAAATGCAATGGGAATCATAGGCTTGAATTGGATTAGTGATGACGATGATTTTGATACACAAGATTTTTTAAAAGGCATCAAGGTCATGGGCGTTGCTAAGGATAAGAATTCTACTTATTTCCAACCTTATAATGGATTTATGTATACACATGAATATCCGCTTACGCGAGATATTTGGATGATTAACAAAGGGAGAAGATCTGGCCTACATGCTGGATTCGTACTTTTCATGAAAAATGAAATTGGACAAACGATCATTCAACAAGCAGGATTAGTACCTACAAATTCTCCTGTAAGATTAATTCAATTTACTGGTCAATAAAACGAAAAATCCATTAAATTTGAGCAATATTTTTTCGGCAAGAAATTTGCTTAGAGCATTAAAAACAATCGATATGAAATTAAATAAAATCTTTAGTGGTATTCTTCTTGTTGCTACTAGTACAGCATTTGGACAAAGTTTACAAAACGCAACTAAAAACACTGACAACGAATTCTTTACAGAAGCAGATAAAGAATTCCGTATTCTAATTGCAACGGAACCAACAAACGCGAGTAATTATTTTTATTTAGGAGAAAATTTCTATGCGCAAAAAGAGATTGATTCTGCCGTTGTTTATTGGAACAAAGCATTGGAGAAAGATGCTATGAATCCTATTTCTTCTGTTGCTGCTGGAAAAGCAAAATTAATTAAAGGAGATATTGCAGGAGCTAAAGCATTATTTACAGAGGTATTAACTAAGACTAAAAACAAAAATGCTGAAATTATTCGTATGATCGCAAAAGCGTATTTGACATCTGATTTTCCAAATACTACTGAATCCATAGCGTTATTAACGCAGGCGGTAAAGGTAGATCCTAAAAATGAATTTAATTACTTGTTATTAGGGGATGCTTATCTTACAAGCGATCCAATTAATCCGAATGAAGCAATTAAAAATTACAATGATGTTTTAGATTTAAATCCTAAATCTCCTCGTGGTTTAGTTCGTATTGGAAAATTATATACCCGCGTAAATTCGGATTCTGCTGCAAATGTAAATTTCGCGAAAGCAATAAGTATCGATCCAACCTATGCTCCTGCTTATCGTGAAAATGCAGAATTGTATTTGAAATATAAAAACAAAGCCAATAAAGCTATTGAGAACTGGAAAAAATATTTGGAATTAAATAATAGTCAAGAAGCTCGTTACAGATATATTACTGCTCTCTATAAAGGGAAACAATATACAGAAGTAATTACTGAAGCTAATAATTTAATGGCAACTGGTTTTACGAGTTTTTATTTGGATCGTATGTTGACTTTCGCATATGCAGAGACAAATGCAGATAAAGCAAATATTGATAAAGGTTTAGCTGCTTCGGATATATTCTTTAAAAAAGTTCCTCAAGATAAAATCAATTTCTTGGATTATAAATACAGAGGTCAATTATTACAAGCGGCAAACAAAGACTCGTTAGCAATTCTTGAATATGAAAAAGCAATTGCAAAAGATGAATCTAAAAAAGGAGAAATATTAACTGTAATTGCGAAAGCATATTTAAAATCCAAGAAATATCAAAAAGGGATTGATGTATTAGAAGAGAAATTAAAAGTAAGTGGATTAACTTCCGCGGAATATTTTGATTTAGGAAAAGCTTATTTCTTTGGGCCTAAAAAATATGCTTTATCTGATAGTGCATTTTCAAAGGTGATTGTTAAATCTCCGACATTTACTTCTGGTTATTATTGGAAAGCTCGTTCTATTTACTTTGGCAATCTGAATGATAAAACGTTTGCTGCTAAACCATATTACGAAAAAACATTCGAAATGATTAAAATGGAAGAAAGAAATACTCCTGCCAATAAATCCATGGTTCTAGAGTCATGTAAGTATTTAGGGGATTACTATTTTAACTCAACTGCTAAAGATGTGGAGAAAGCTAAATCCTACTTTTCGATAGTTCAAGAACTAGATCCTGCTGACGCTCAAGCAAAAGCATTCTTCACAAAAGTAAAGTAGAATATCCAGTATGTTCATTTTCAAATTTTACCCTGAGTTTGTCGAAGGGTAGCTAATTTTCAAATTAAGGAGATGAACATCGAATCTTTTCGAGACTTATGTCTTTCATTTCCTTTTACAGGAGAGAAAACACCTTTTGATAACGTTACAATTGTTTTTACAGTGAAAGACAAAATGTTTGCTTTGACAAATATAGACCGTTTTGAAAGCGTAAACTTGAAGTGTAATCCTGATAGAGCATTGGAGTTACGGGAAACATATTCTGCCATAATTCCAGGTTGGCATATGCATAAAAAACATTGGAATACAATAGTATTGGACGGATCGATTGATGATAATTTCTTGAAAGAACTAATCTTACATTCCTATCAATGTGTTATTAATTCTTTACCAAAGAAATTACAATTTTCATTGGATGTAAATAATGAACTAGGATGAGTAGAGTAGAAGATCAAACGATTAAATCTAGTACAATCTTAGCGAAAGCGGAATACGTTAATTGTCATTTTATACAATGTTCGTTTAACGAAATAAACTTAAATAATTACATTTTTTCAGAATGTATTTTTGAAGCGTGCGATTTGAGTAACGTAAAGATTTCAAATACAAGTTTCAAGGATGTTCAATTTATACAATGCAAATTACTAGGATTAAAATTCGAAGAGGTGAATCCCTTTTTATTGACCGTTTCATTTCATCATTGTACTTTAAATTTTGCATCTTTTTACAAATTAACACTTAAATCAACCTTATTTGAAAATTGTTCATTGCAAGAAGTAGATTTTAGTGGAACTGATTTAACGGATAGCAATTTTGATAATTGTGATTTTAGTGCTTCTATTTTTGATGGAACGATATTAAAAAACGTCAATCTCAGAACTTCCTATAATTTTTCTATTGATCCGAGTAGAAATCAATTAACGAAAGCTAAATTTTCGAAAGAAAATTGTCTTGGTTTATTGAATCATTTAAAAATTGAAATAAAATAATTTATTCTATTAAATAGTTCATAAATTTGAAAGGTGTTATTTTATTAATACAATCCTTTTTTATGAAATTACGTATCTACCTTTTACTTTTTATTGCAGCCATTTGTTTTGTTGTTGCTTATACCTCATTTTCTGAAAAGAATAAGAAAAATCAATCTTTACCGATTCTTAACCCGATAGATCTCACTAATGAATTAGTCGATTCCTCTTTGCGAAGAAAAGGATATGGCCATCAAATTCAATCTTTTGAGTTTTTGAATCAATATGGTAATACAATTTCCAATAAGGATGTTGAAAATTCTGTCTATGTAGTAGAATATTTTTTTACTACGTGCAGTACAATATGCCCGAAAATGAATACCCAAATGAAAGTATTGCAAAAGAAATTTAAAGGGGTAAAAAACTTTAAAATATTGAGTTTTACGGTCCAGCCTGAAATTGATTCTGTGCCGTTATTGAAAAAATACGCGGAAGAATATGGCGCTCAAAACGGACAATGGCATTTTTTGACAGGAGAAAAGAAAAAATTGTACGCTCTCGCTAGGAAGTCCTTTTTTTTACTTAAACCTGCAGAAGCTCAAAACTTAGGGGATGCAAATAGTGATTTCATACACACAAATAATTTTGTGTTAATCGATAAAAATAAACGTATTCGTGGATATTATGACGGTACTTCTGCAAAAGAAGTAGATAAATTGGCGCGCGACATTCGTAAATTATTGTAGAAGATTTTCACTTTGTCTATTAACATTTTACATATCATAAATTAATTCTTTTCAATAGTTTATACTAGTTTAATCTTCTATTTTTGACAAAAATATTTTGTATGTCAAAAGTAAAAACGAATTATAGCGCTTTATTTACCTTAATAACTGTTTTCTTTTTTTGGGGGTTTATCGCTGCAGGAAATAGTATTTTCATTCCTTTTTGTAAACATTTCTTTAAGTTAGATCAGTTTCAAAGTCAGTTAATTGATTTTGCTTTTTATTTTGCTTATTACCTTGGAGCATTAATTTTATTTGCAATTGGTTCAAACAAAGGAATTAATCCAGTTGGAAAATGGGGGTATAAAAAAAGTATTATTTATGGTTTACTTTTTTCTTCATTAGGTGCTGGTGCGATGATTGTATCTGTGTATTTCAATGTTTTTATTGGTATGCTTTTCGGTTTGTTTGTTGTTGCATTAGGCTTTTCATTGCAGCAAACATCTGCAAATCCATTCATGATTTCACTAGGAGATGAAAGTACTGGTGCAAATCGAATTAGCTTAGGCGGAGGAATAAATAGTTTAGGAACTACCATTGGACCTTTAGTAGTTGCTCTTGCTTTGTTTGGAAGTGTTGCAGTGAGTGACAGTCAAATTCAAGACCTAAGTCTAGACAAAGTAATAATCCTTTATATCTGTGTTGGTTTACTTTTTGTTGGTATAGCGGCCTTATTTTCCCTTTCCAAAAAATTACCTGCAGGAATAAATGAGGAAAAAACAGAAAATGCCAATAAGGCTTTAAAAGCTTTATTGATTATAACAGGATTATTAATTATGTGTTTTGCACCTGTTTTTAATAGCTATCGTAGTTCCGAAGCGAAAGAAATTTTGCGTAAAAGTGAAATCATTAAAGCAGAGGAAAGTTTAGTTTCAAATTCTAAAGTCATCAAAGTACTTGAACAAGAAATGTTAGATTTAAAGATTCCATTAGAACAAGAACGTATGTTTTGGCTTTCAATGGGTTTACTTGTAATTGTTGGAGGACTATTACTTGCTTTTAGAAGTGCTAAAAAAAATAGTGTTGGTTGGGGTGCAATGCAATATCCACAATTAATTTTAGGCATGTTGGCTATTTTTATTTATGTAGGAGTTGAAGTAGCGGTTGGAAGTAATTTAGCAGAATTATTAAAACAAAAAGAATTCGGTTCCTATAGTTCTTCTAATATAGCTCCTTTTATTGCACTTTACTGGGGAAGTTTAATGATAGGAAGATGGGCAAGTGCAATACATGCTTTTGATTTAAAAGAATCTACCAAAACTGTATTTACGACGGTTATTCCTTTACTTGCTTTTGGACTCGTATTGTTTTTGACGCACATTGCTGGACATGATGTTTCACAACTTTATTTTTATGTAGCATGTGTTATAGTGCAAATTATAGGTTTTTATGTAGGTAAAAATAAACCGGCTAAAACTTTGTTGATTTTTAGTTTGTTAGGGCTTTTAGCGGTTGTTATTGGTCTAACTACGACTGGTATAATTGCTATTTATGCATTTTTAAGTGTTGGTTTATTTTGTTCTATTATGTGGCCATGTATTTTTTCATTATCCCTCGGTGGTTTAGGGAAATACCAAGCACAAGGTTCAGCATTTTTAATCATGATGATTTTAGGTGGAGCAATAATACCTCCTTTACAAGGTAAATTAAGTGATCTTATCGGGATACAAAAATCTTTTGTGATTGGAGGTTTATGTTTTGTGTATCTTGCTGTTTTTGCTATGGTTGTAAGCAGGATTTTAAAAAAACAAAATATCCATTTGGAATAAGTTTATTTAAAATCAATCTAAATAACATTTATTCGAATTTTGTCTTTAAGTAAGCATTAAATTTGTCATGAATATTCAACAATTTTCTAACTAATTATGAGTAAATCTGTACTTCTAAAATCCTCTCTAGCCAAAAAATATTGGATGGCTGCAACGGGGTTGTTCCTTTGCCTTTTCTTGGTGGGACACTTACTAGGTAACCTTCAATTGATTACGCATACTGGCGAGTCAGGAAGAAGAGCTTTTAATGAGTATGCCTATTTTATGGCACACAATCCACTTATTAAAGTGATGTCATGGATTACGTACATTTCCATTTTATTTCACATCATTGATGGTGTTTTATTGACAATCGAAAATAAGAAAGCACGTCCAATTGGATATGCACATGCTGCAGGAACAAAAAGTTCTACATGGTCTTCTAGAAACATGGCCCTATTGGGAAGTTTGATTCTAGTGTTTATTGTAATGCATGGAGCGCATTTTTGGTATAAAGCAAAAGTGAGAACGGATATGCAGTTACATACCTACAAAATTGAATCTACACAAGATTTGGGTCAAAATGTTCCACCTCAAATTTATTACACACATACACCTTCTATACAACCGATCCCAGCAGATCCAAATGCGATTGATGTAAAAAATACGACAGAGTTATACATTAAAGGAACTAATATTAAAATCGGAGAAGGATACAAAGATTTACATTCGGTTGTTGTTGCGTTTTTCTCAGGTAAAGAGACAAACGGAGTACCTGGAAATGAAAATGCCTTATTTGCGGTTATCTTTTATGTAATTGCTATGGTGGTGTTAGCATTTCACTTAATGCATGGTTTTTCTTCTGCTTTCCAATCTTTGGGTCTAAGACATCCAAAATATACGGAAACAATTAAAAATATAGGAAATGGATTTGCAATTTTAATCCCTTTACTTTTTGCTATTATTCCAGTAATTATTTGGAAATTGAACAATTAATCGAATTAAAATATACTACTATGTCAATATTAGATTCAAAAATACCAGCAGGTAATATTTCAGATAAATGGACTGACTACAAAAATCATTTGAAGTTAGTTGCACCAAATAATAGACCTAAAATCGATATCATTGTTGTTGGTACAGGTTTAGCAGGTTCATCTGCTGCGGCATCTTTAGGTGAAATGGGATACAATGTGAAAGCATTTTGTTTTCAAGATTCACCACGTCGTGCGCACTCGATTGCTGCACAAGGTGGAATAAATGCGGCGAAAAACTATCAAAATGATGGTGACTCTGTTTATCGTTTATTCTACGATACAATTAAAGGAGGAGATTACCGTGCGCGTGAAGCAAATGTCCATCGTTTAGCTGAAGTTTCAACAAGTATTATTGACCAATGTGTTGCACAAGGTGTTCCTTTTGCACGTGAATATGGAGGTTTATTGGATAATAGATCTTTTGGTGGTACACAGGTACAACGTACTTTCTATGCTGCAGGACAAACAGGTCAACAATTACTATTGGGTGCTTACTCCGCTTTATCTAGACAAATAGGTTTAGGTCGTGTAAAAATGTACAACCGCCACGAAATGTTAGAAATCGTTAAGGTAGATGGCAAAGCAAGAGGTATTATTGCACGTAACTTAGTAACTGGAGAATTAGAAAGACACTCCGCGCATGCTGTAGTTTTGGCTACAGGTGGTTACGGTAACGTATATTTCCTTTCAACAAATGCGATGGGAAGTAACGTAACTGCTGCTTGGAAAGTACATAAGCAAGGTGCTTTGTTTGCGAATCCTTGTTATGTTCAAATTCACCCAACATGTATTCCTGTTCATGGAACTAATCAGGCAAAATTAACATTGATGTCTGAATCATTACGTAATTCAGGACGTATTTGGGTACCTAAGAAAAAAGAAGATGCTGAAGCTATCCGTGCTGGTAAGTTGAAACCAACTGAATTAAAAGAAGAGGAAAGAGATTACTACTTGGAAAGAAAATACCCTGCTTTTGGAAATTTAGTTCCACGTGATGTTGCATCCAGAGCAGCAAAAGAAGTTTGTGATGAAGGACGTGGTATCGAAGAAAATGATACAAACGAAGGTGTTTACTTAGATTTCTCTACAGAAATCAAAAATAAAGGAAAACAAGCTGCCTATGCTGCTGGTGATCACAACCCTTCAGAAGAAAAAATTATCGAATTAGGTAAAAAATGGTTGGAAGAAAAATATGGTAACCTTTTCCAAATGTATCAAAAGATTACAGATGAAAATCCATATGAAACGCCAATGAAAATTTATCCAGCAGTACACTATACCATGGGTGGTGTATGGGTAGATTACAACTTACAATCTACTATTCCAGGATGTTTTGTGACAGGAGAAGCAAACTTCTCTGACCATGGAGCAAATCGTTTAGGTGCTTCTGCATTAATGCAAGGATTAGCAGACGGATATTTCGTTTTACCTTATACAATTTCAAATTATTTAGCAGATGAAATTAGAACTGGTAAAATTGCTACAGATTCTCCAGAATTCGAAATTGCTGAAAATAATGTAAAATCTCAAATTGATAAATTCTTGTCAAATAATGGTACAAAATCTGTTGACTACTTCCACAAAAAATTAGGATTAATCATGTGGAATAAAGTTGGTATGGGGCGTAACGCAGAAGGATTACAAGAAGCAATCAATGAGATTGACCAATTGAAGAAAGAATTTTACGCAGATGTATATGTGCCAGGAAGTAATGATGAACTAAATCCTCAATTAGAAAAAGCACTTAGAGTAGCAGATTTAATTGATCTAGGACAATTAATGGCTATGGATGCATTGCAACGTAAAGAATCTTGTGGTGGTCATTTCCGTGAAGAGTACCAAGACGCTGAAGGGGAAACATTGCGTGATGATGTAAACTTTTCTTTCGTTGGAGCCTGGGAATATAACGGAGATGATATTAAACAGGAGCAATTACACAAAGAAGAACTTAAATATGAGTTCATTAAAATCGCTGCAAGAAATTATAAATAATATTTATTAGTTAGAATAATATAAAACTATTATGGCTGCAAAGACAATTAATATTACCCTGAAAATTTGGAGACAGAAAAACTGTAATTCCAAAGGGAATATGGAAACATATACATTAAACGATGTTTCTACTGCAAGTTCTTTTTTAGAAATGCTTGACCAATTAAACGAGCAATTAATTAATGAGAAAAAAGAACCAGTAGCTTTTGATCACGATTGTCGTGAAGGAATATGTGGAATGTGTTCTTTATATATCAATGGGCGTGCTCATGGACCAGATACAGGTACTACAACGTGTCAATTACACATGCGTATGTTTAACGATGGGGATACAATCTATGTTGAACCATGGAGATCTGCTGCTTTCCCAGTAGTAAAGGATTTAGTTGTGGATAGAAGTGCATTTGATCGTATTCAACAAGCTGGTGGATTCGTATCTGTAAACACTTCTGGAAGAACGATGGATGCTAATGCTATTCCAATTCCAAAAGAGGATGCAGACAAAGCGTTTGAAGCAGCAGCTTGTATTGGATGTGGTGCATGTGTAGCAACGTGTAAAAATGGATCAGCGATGCTTTTTGTTGGTGCTAAAGTTTCCCAATATGCATTATTACCGCAAGGTAGAGTGGAAGCAACGCAACGAGCTTTAAACATGGTACGTCAAATGGATGAGGAAGGATTTGGTAATTGTACAAACACAGGAGCATGTGAAGTAGAGTGTCCAAAAGGGATTTCATTAGACAACATTGCAAGATTAAACAGAGAGTTTTTAAAAGCATCTTTGGTATCTAATAAATAATTTACGGTTATCGTAATCAAACGGCACCGTATTTACGGTGCCGTTTTTATTTCAACTAATTTATTTTTATGAAAAAAGGATCTAAAATGTATAGTATATGGAATGAAAAGTGTCCCATATGTCACGAAGGAAATGCTTTTTTGACTCCTGCAAAATATGATTTAAAGAATTTTCATAAAATGCCTGTTAGATGTTCCCATTGTAACCATAAGTTTGAAATCGAAGGCGGTTTTTGGCAAGGCGCAATGTATGTAAGTTATGGTTTAACTGTTGCAATTTCAATAACAACATTTATATTGACTTATTTAATTTATCCGGACACAGATGCTTGGTATCATATTATAATTATTTCTATAGTATCTTTGCTTTTTGCACCAATTAATTATCGTTGGAGCAGAATGATATGGATGAATATGTTTTCTTCGTTTAATCCTCAAAAAACACATTAAAATGTCAAAATTTAGAGAGATAATTCAGTCTGAAACGCCAACTTTAGTGGATTTTTATGCAACTTGGTGTGGCCCATGCCAACAAATGCATCCTATATTAGACCATTTAAAAGTTAAAATGGGAAGCAGTATTCGCGTTGTAAAAATTGACGTAGATAAGAATCAAGAAGTAGCATCTAAATTTAAAATTCGAAGTGTTCCAACCTTACTATTATTTAAAAAAGGGGAGATAGTATGGCGACAAGCTGGTGGTATGGATGCTAAAGCATTAGAACAAAAAATTAAAAACGCACTATAAAACATTAATAGCATGGCAAGAATATTAACAGGTGTTCAAAGTACAGGTAGACCACATTTAGGAAATTTATTAGGAGCAATTAGACCAGCAATAGAAATGGCTAATAATCCTAAAAATGAAGCTTTTTTATTTATCGCGGATATGCATTCGTTGACTCAAATAAAAAATCCGGTGGAATTACATGCGAATACACAAGAAACTGCAGCTGCTTGGTTAGCTTTTGGTTTAGATCCAGGTAAAACATTTTTTTATCGTCAAAGTGATGTTCCAGAAACTACGGAGTTAACTTGGTACTTGATGTGTCATTTTCCTTTCCAACGATTAAACTTGGCGCACAGTTTTAAGGATAAAGCAGATCGTTTAGAAGATGTTAATGCTGGGTTATTTAATTATCCGATGTTAATGGCTGCAGATATATTGTTATACGATGCAGAGATTGTTCCTGTAGGAAAAGATCAATTGCAACATTTAGAATTTACACGCGATGTAGCAGCACGTTTTAATCATAAAATGGGGGAGGTTTTTGTAATTCCAAAAGAAGATTTACAGCAAGAAACACAACTTATTCCTGGGATTGATGGGCAAAAAATGAGTAAATCACGCAACAATTACATTGATATCTTTTTACCAGAAAAAGAGTTGAAAAAGCAAATAATGAAAATTGTTACAGATACTAAAGGTTTAGATGATGAAAAAGATCCAACTACCTGTAATGTTTTTCAATTATATAAATTAATTGCTACACCAGAACAACGTATGCAAATGGAATTAAATTACAAAACGAAAGGGTATGGTTACGGGCATGCTAAGACTGAATTGTTACAATTAATTCTAAGCCATTTTACAAAAGAGAGAGAATTATTTAATTACTATCAAGATAATCCATCTAAAATAGATGAAATTCTTGCTCAAGGAGCTAAAAAAGCAAGAGAAATAGCTAGAGTAACTTTAAATAGAACAAGAAAAGCAATTGGATTTTATCCAAATTAAACAATCACTTTTCGGTGAGTATTACTTCTGCTATCTTATTCCAATTTTTACCGGTGAAATATAATTTTTTGGTGTTTTTATTATAAGCAATTCCATTAAGTACTTCTCCAGTTCCTCTTGCCTTAGCAATTATAGATGCACAGTTAATCACGCGTTCTATTTTTCCAATAGATGGATCAATGACTAAGATGTAATTTTCTTGCCAAACATTTGCGTAAATTTTACCATCTACATATTCTAATTCATTTAGGTTTATTTTTGGACCAATATTATCGTAAATTTCGATGGTTTTTGTAATTTCAAATGTATTAGGATTTCTGAAGTATATCCTCTCGGATCCATCAGACATGATAATATTCTTTCCATCGTTACATAATCCCCAACCTTCTCCTACATAATTGATCGTTTTTTCAAGTTCTAATGTATTTACATTGTAGATAAAACATTTTTGCTCTTTCCAAGTAATTTGATATAATTTGTCGTTAAAAATCGTTATACCCTCTCCAAAACAAGTTGGATCAATAGTAACTGATTTCTTTGTATTTCCCGTAGTAAGATCCATTTTTAACACTTTGCTTTCGTTATATTGACCAGTACCTTCGAATAATTCATTTTGGTAAAATTCTAATCCTTGTGTAAAGTGAAGTGTATTATGTGGAATTAATGAAATAACTTTTGCTGTTACTTGTTGTGGTTTTACGTCAGATAATACGCGAATTAATCTACTATCCTCAGAAACTAGTTTATTATTTGAAAAAATATTGATTTTAATTTCTTGTGCTCCAAGTAATAATTGAGAAGAATTTAATTCAAATGCAATCTTTCCAGATGGAGAATTCCAAGTTTGCAAAATGTTATCAGAAATTAACAATTCGATTTTGGATACAGATTTATCTTTTACTGAAAAACTTAATTTTTTAGTAGAGCCATATTTGAGAGAAATGTCATCCGGAAAATTAAAATTCGCTAATACAATTTCGTTTTCTTGCGTAGTTGTTTTCGGATCAAAATTATCAATTAATGGAATAATAAAATAGGCTCCTAAAAGTAGTGTAAGGATAACAATAATTGAAATTCGTCTTGCTTTTGACATGTGTTTAATGGATTAGTTTTTGCACTTTTTCTGCATCAATTGTTCCATGTGAATCAGAAAAGAGAACTGTTTTATTATTTGTGACGATTATTTGTGGAGATTGATGTTCTACATTACTAAGTTCGGCTAAAAGATTAGAAACATCTCTATTAGCAATTAAATCAATAAAAAATAATTGGGTATCATCCGACACCCAGTCACGCTCAAAAGCTCTTAGTGCCATCGAAGATATACTACATCTCGTACTATGTTTAAAAAAAACAGCTGGTTTTTCTATGGAATTATCCCAAATTTCATGTAGTTCATCTACAGAATGTATTTCAGTCCAGTTTAGTGCCATATTAAATTGAAGGTGTAAATTGTTTTAGAAAACGAACATCATTTTCAGAGTACAAACGTAAATCATTTACTTTGTATTTTAATTGTGTAATACGCTCAATACCCATTCCGAAAGCGTAACCGGTGTAAATTGTTGAATCTATCCCTGCAGCTTCTAGAACATTAGGATCTACCATTCCACAACCTAATATTTCTAACCAGCCGGTGTATTTACAAACATTGCACCCTTTTGCATTACAAATGGAACAAGATACATCAACTTCTGCACTTGGCTCTGTGAATGGAAAATAAGAAGGACGTAAGCGAATTTGTGCTTTTTCTCCAAACATTTCTTTTGCAAAATATAAAAGCGTTTGTTTTAAATCAGCAAAAGATACATTTTTGTCTATGTATAGTCCTTCTACTTGATGGAAGAAACAATGTGCTCTTGCTGAGATGGCTTCATTGCGATATACTCTACCTGGGGAGATAGTTCGTATTGGTGGTTTTTGATTTTCCATTACGCGCACTTGAACAGAAGAAGTGTGTGTTCGCAATGCCATTTCTTTATCTCCTTTTTCGATGAAGAAGGTGTCTTGCATATCACGCGCAGGATGTTCTGGAGGGAAATTCAGTGCAGAAAAATTATGCCAATCATCTTCAATCTCTGGACCTTCTGAAACTACGAATCCAATTCTATTAAAAATCTCTATAATCTCTCTTCTTACTAATGAAATTGGGTGATGTGAACCTACGGTAAAATTTTCACCTGGTTTTGAAAAATCGATTTCTTCTTTAGAAGTTGTATTGTTTTCTAATTTCTCTTTGAGTTCTGCATATTTTTCTTCTGCTTGAATTCGTAAATCATTTAAATCTTTACCAATTGATTTTTTCTCTTCATTGGGAACTGTTTTTAATTCTCCAAATAAATTTTTTATTTCACTTTTAGAGCCTAAAAATTGAATTCGAAATGCTTCAAGTTGTAAGATATTGTTAATTTCAAAAGAGTTGATTAGTATTGAAACATCAGATATTTTATTTTTCATATGTTTTGAATTAAGAAAGTGTTATTTCCTTTTTTTGTATTTCAAAGTTACATAAATCTATATTTGTAGACGAACAATTTGAATATTTTACGATTGAATTTTTACGCAACGTTAAATTTATATGTAACTTTGAATTATTAGATTTAATTTAATATTCGGATGAAGCAATTTTTAAGACCTTTTTTGATGTTGTTTGTAGCAGTATTGTTACTGAATACCACGAGTTGTGAAAAACCAGTTTCTCAACTTAGAATTTTCTTAAGAGATTCTAGCGGAAATCTTATAAAAACTGGTAAAGTTGAAGTTAAAATTATATCAAGTACATCTTCTTCATCACCCACAGTAAAATATAATGATAGATTAATGTCCAATAATGCTGGATTTTGCACGTTCAATCTAGATGCATTTTTTAAAAGTCAAATTGCTACATCTAGAGACGGTTATTTTGATGTGTTTACTCAAGAAGATCAATTTTCAGGTGATACTACTTCTGTAAGGGCTACTTATCAAACTACTCAAGTACAAATCGTTATTTTAAAACCAAATTAAATATTACCAAATGAAGAAATTAATTTATTCTTTACTTTTAGTTGCTATCACTTTTTTATTTACTAGATGCTACAAAGTAGAACCTACACAAACTGTAATAACTGCTGTAAATGAATCAAAAGTTCCTTTAGAGAACGTTAAAATAATAATACGTGCACAATCTAAAACAACTACACCTGCTAATATTAATTTAGCAGATAGTGGTTATACAAATGGTAGCGGGGTAATTGCATTTGATTTTTCAGACATTTACAAAGATGGGCAAGCAGGTGTAGCAGTTTTAGACATTAAAGGAGAAATTGTTATTGGAGGTGTAGAATATGAAGGTTTCTCATATGTGCAATTAGAGGCTGGAGTTAATAAATCTGCTAAGGTAATTATTCGTAAAAAAAATACGTAGCATTTACTTGCTTTATTCTTAACTGAATATAATTTTATCTTCCTTAATCAAGGATTTACCCATCATTTTTCGTAATAATTGAATTAAGGCAACAACATCTTTTTCACAATAAACCTTTATTCTTTCGAGGTTTTTTTCTTCGTAGTAAACACGGGCTACATCTTCTCCTGAAATATCATCTTTTGGTGTGGGTATCTGAAAAACATGGCATAAAAGAGCGAGGGAGGTATATGCTTTATAATCCCCAAATTTCCATAATTCCATCGTGTCTAAATGGCTTATTTCCCAAGGTTTTTTACCAGCAATATCTAGTACAGTTGGTAATGTTATTCCATGAATTAATAAACGACGACAGATGTAAGGGAAGTCGAATTCTTTCGCATTGTGCCCACATAAAATGGAAAACTGATGATTTTCTTCTAATAGTTTTACAAATTCTCTCAATAATATTTCCTCATCCTCGTTCGAAAAGGATTTTAGACGAATTTGTTCTCCTAAATTACCTTCATGTATATATCCAACAGAGATACAGATTATCTTTCCAAATTCGGCATAAATCCCAGCTCTTTCATATAATTCATCTGGAGTGATCGTATTGTCTTTTTGTAAAAATTTTGTTTTTTGACTGTAAAGTTGTTTTGTTTTTTCATCTAATTCTGAAAAGTTTGGGAATTGTGGAACTGTCTCGATGTCTAAAAACAGGATTTTGTGTAATGCAATTTTTTGTAACATAGTTTGATTTTTTCTATCTCTAAATTAGCAAAAAAATAAACTAACAAGAAAGATTGGTATAATTATCTTGCTATTATTAATATATTTGTTACACTAACTAAATAAGTTTATGCGCAAAATAATATTTTTTGGAACCTTGTTATCACTTTTGTTTCATACAGCATGTTCGGATAGCAGCGATATTTCAAATTTAAAAGCAAAAGGAAATGCTAAATATGGTGGTGTTTTCCGATTTATGTCCGCTGAAAAAATAACTACTTTGTTACCTATATCTTCTTCTAGTATTTACAACCAACGTGTTGGAAGTCAAATATTTGAAACGTTATTGAAAGTAGATCCTATTTCGAATGAGATTGTTCCAAGTGTAGCAGAAAGTTTTACAGTGAATCAAGATGCTACCAAGTTTACTTTTAAAATTCGTAAAGGTATTTTCTTTCACGATGATGCTTGTTTTGAAGGAGGTAAAGGAAGAGAATTAACAGCGCATGACGTTAAGAATACATTAGAGTTTGCTTGTAGTAAGGCGGTTGATAATGAAATTTATTGGTTATTAATTTCTAAAATTAAAGGTGCAAAATCGTATTATGCCAATTCTCAAAAAGGAGTTGCACCAAAAAGTTTAAGTTCCATTAAGGTTATTGATAATACAACTTTGAGCATAGATTTAGAATATTCTTTCGTAGGATTTGATAAATTGTTGGTTCATTACAGTTTAGGAATCTTTCCTAGAGAGGCTTTTGATAAATATGGAGTTGAAGTAGGTAAACATCCTGTTGGCTCTGGTGCTTTTCGCTTAGAGGAATGGACAGAAGATAAAATTGTACTTGCTCGAAATTCTAACTATTGGATGAAGGATAATTTAGGAAATCAGTTACCTTTTTTAGCGAATATCGAGGTTAGTTATTCCAAAGATAAAAAATCTGAATTATTAGCATTTCGAAATAAATCGATTGATTTGGTTATGGATATACCAGTTGATCAGATTGAAAACATGTTAGGGGATTTAAATACTGCAATCGCTGGTAAAACAGTTAAACATAAGATTGACATCAAGGAAGCTTTGGGTTCTGCTTATTATGGTTTTGCAAACACTTCTGAACCATTCAATAATGTAGATGTACGAAAAGCTTTTAATTTAGCAATTGATCGCATTGATTTAATTGAGAATACGTTACAAGGAGAAGGTAATCCATCTATCTATGGTTTTGTTCCACAAATACTAGATTATAATGATACTTTGGTTAAAGGTTTTCCGTTTAATGTGGTATTAGCGAAACAATTATTAGCAAAAGCTGGATTCCCAAATGGTTCTGGTTTCCCTACCGTTAAATTATTCGTAAATGCAAAAATTGGTACAGCTCCTTATAAAGCAGCGGTTGGCGTTTGTAAACAGTTAAAAAAGAATTTAAATGTTAATGTCATTTTGAATTTATGTTCCATAGAGGATCGCGACCGAGCAATTCAGTCAGGTGAAGCTAAAATGTGGAGAGGAGGTTGGATTGCAGATTATCCAGATCCTGAGAATTTTTTAAATTTATTTTTTAGTGAAAACATTTCAAATTCTTCTGTTATTTCAAATCCATTTAAATATTCAAATAAAGTGTTTGATGCTAACTTTAAGTTAGCAATGCGTGAACGGGATGCTAATATTAGAAGAAATTTATTTGTGAAATGTGATCAACAAATCATAGATGATGCGGCTATCATGCCACTTTTCCATCAGGATTTTATGACAATGGTAAATTTTAGAATTAAAAACTTTGTTACTAATCCAACGGAAATAATTGATTTTTCTCGTATGTTCATTCGTGAACCAAAGAATTGAAATTGATTGTAAATTTTTAGATTACATAAGTAGATTCACGATTTTACAACAAGAGCCGCAATACATTGCGGCTTTACTTGTTTAATGATGTAGCCATTTATTTGCTTTGTAGCACAAATAACTAGTGCCAGCCCCTATTATTGCTCCAACAAGCACATCAGATGGGTAGTGAACTCCTAAATACATTCTTGAATATCCAACTGTACTAGCCCAAAGCATGGATGGCGCAATCACGTACCATTTAGGAAATGCCAAACTTAAAGAAGTCGCAACTGAAAATGCTGCACTTGTATGACCAGATGGAAAAGAGAGAGAGCCAGCGGTAGAATATTTAATAATATCATTTGGATAGGTTTTAAAAGGTCGTTCTCTGTGCACTGCAAATTTTATTGAGGTAGTAATTATACCAGCAAATAATTCAGAAGATACAATGGTGTAAAATTTTTGACGTGTAACGGAATCTTTTCTAAATAAAGAATAAGCCAATACACTTGCAGGAACTGTAATCATTAATGGTGTAACACTATTAGAAAAAGTAGATTGTATTTTGCCACCAGTAGTTGTATATGAACTATTGATATCCTTTAAGATTTTAAAATCTACATTTTGTGCAATTATTGAATTGCTGAAAGTTATAAATAGAATGAAACTATAAATTATTTTCTGCATGTTTATCTGATTGTGTGTGAATAGTTCTGTGTGGGTAAGGAATAGTTACTTTATAGTCACGGAATAAGCGATCAATCTCTAAACGCACTTCCGATTTATAATTATTAATATCCCAGGTATTTTCTGCCCAAAATAATAGTTCCATCTCTAGTCCGTTTTCGCCGAAGTTTTTTAATCTTACCTGTATTGGGTGGGATTTTTTCACTTTCGGATGACTCAAAGCAGCTTGTTTAAGTAAATTGCTTACTAATGCTGTGTCTGTGCCATATTGTACATTTACAAAAATTGTTGTTCTTGTTGCCTCATTTCCCTGACTCCAATTTTCTACATATTCCTGCGTCAATTTGGCATTTGGTATAATGAATACGTTACCGTCACGCGTTTCAATTTGTGTGGTACGAACATTAATTTTAAGTATTCGTGCAAATACTGGTTCTTTAAATTTAGAATCACGTATTTCAATAATATCACCAATTTTCAGAGTTCCTTCAAATAGTAATACAAGACCTGAAAACATATCTTTAAAGACCTCTTGAAAGATAAAACCAATAACGGCTAATAATGCTGCTGAACCAGTTAATAATAGGCCAAGATTGATGTTGAATAAATTTAAACTAAATAATATCGAAAATATATAAATCGAGTATTTACTTAATTGTACATAGATGTATTCTGTACTTGGATTGTAATTTTTTTGTTGTCTGAATTTTCTGTTAAAATATAATTTCACAAAATTCACCGACATTCGAGCAGCAAAAAACAGTACAATAACGATAATAATTTGGAAAAAGGAGATGTTAACTGTTTTGGATTCAACGAGTTTAAAATTTAGAAATTCTTTAAATGAGACATTATTATTATTGATTTTAAAGCTTAGTATTGCTACATATGCGGCAATCAGATAGATACTTTGACTTACTAAACGTAACCAGGTTGTTCTTCTTCCTTCTACGCGAATATTTACACCAATTAAATATTGTTTTAAGGATTGATGTACGACGCGTCGAAGAATGAATGCTATTAAATAAATGATAGCAAGTGCAAAAATATTCCATAAACAGACGTTATATGGTCCTAATTCAAAAAGTGTTTGACTCATCATTAGCGTAAAATTATTCTTCCTAATTGTTCTGCAAAACGCATTTTTGCACGTTCATAGTTTATTTGGTCAATTAACAATTCTTCCATTTTATCAATTTCATCTTCCCCTAATAGACTTATTTTTTTGCGTATTTCGTTAATGCGTTGTTGTAATTTATCTGTTTTAAAAGCTAGGATTGAACTTGAAACAGCTGCTTTTAATTTATCTATTTCGTAATTTGTTTCTATGTTCTTTTCTTTCAACCAATTGTGACTTAGTTCATGTTTATCTGTTTCAATTTCAGATACAATTTTTACAATATCTTGATCTTCCGAACGAAGGTAATGTTTTGCTTGAAAGGTAGTTTTTTGTTGGTTAATCCCTTCATTCGCATATTCATAGATTTTTTGAAATGTTGGGTGATTAAACGTTAATTCGTCCCGAAATAATTCATTGCAAATTAGTTGCGCAACTGTGACATCTTCTGTAGATAATTCTCTTTTTTCGTCAGGAATTATTAATGTACCATATTTTACAAGTATACGTATCAAATCATATTCCGTTGCATTGAGTTGGCCTTCCAACTCGTGATCATTGGAATTTGGCTGTTCAATTTTGGGTTTTCTTACAACCGTAAAGTCAACTTCAGTAGCATTTTGTTCAGGTTCGGAATTTTGTTTTCCAAGGGCTGTTTTTCTTAGTTTTACTAATTCTTGTTCTACGATTGTCGGGTCAATATCAAAGCGTTTCGCTATTTCTTTCGTATATACAGTTCTGGATATTTGATCCGGGATAAGCGAGATAGAATGAACAATATCGTGTATTAACTTGGAGCGCTGAATAGGATCCGTTGTTCCTTGCAATAAGATTTCTGCTTTGAAGGTTACAAAATCTTTGGTATTTGATTTAATGTAGTCGTCCAATTCTGAAGAACTAACTTTTTTAGAATAGGAATCTGGATCGTCTCCATCTGGAAATAATACCACGCGTACATTTAAACCTTCCTCTAAAAGTAAATCAATCCCTCTAAAGGATGCTTTGATACCAGCAGCATCTCCATCGTAAAGTATCGTAACGTTTGGAGTATATCTACGAATTAATTTAATTTGACCATGCGTCAAAGAGGTACCAGAGGAAGAAACAACATTGGTAATTCCTGCCTGATGCATACTAATCACATCGGTGTAACCCTCTACTAAAAAGCAATTATCGTATTTGATTATATCGCCTTTTGCAAAGTATAATCCATATAAAATATCACTTTTGTTGTAAATGATACTTTCAGGAGAATTGAAGTATTTTGCAATTTTTTTATCCGAAAGTAATGTTCTCCCACCAAAACCTAGAACGCGACCAGTTACAGAATGGATTGGAAACATGACACGTCCCCGGAAAAAATCGAAATTACGTCCCTCTTTCGATTTGACTAGCCCAATTTTTTCTAAGTATTCTAATTTATACCCTTTGTTTAGTGCAGCTTCTGTAAAATCATTACCTTTTTCCAGGCAATATCCCAATTGAAATTTTTCAATAATATCTTGTCTGAAACCTCGCTCAACAAAATAACTTAAACCAATTGCTTTCCCTTCCTCTGTGGCATGCATCCGATCATGGAAATGGGTTTTAGCAAATTCATTAATGATTTGTAAACTTTCTCTTTCCGTTACGGCAGCTAATTGCTCTGCTGTTTGTTCCTCTTCTTCTGGTAGGGTGATATTGTATTTATTGGCAAGCCATTTTAATGCTTCAGGGTAGGAGTAGTGCTCTTTTTCCATCAGGAAAGTGACTACAGAACCTCCTTTTCCGGTCGAGAAACATTTAAAGATTTGTTTTGCCGGGGAAACGACGAAGGAAGGTGTTTTTTCGTCTGTGAATGGACTTAACCCTTTTAGACTTGAACCTGCACGTTTTAAATTTACGAATTCACCAATAACCTCTTCAATACGAGAGGTTTGCATGATTTCGTCAATGATGTGCGGAGGTATTCTTGCCATTATTTTTGTCCGTAATCTTTTTCTTCTGCTAGATTTCCTTGCATATCGAAGGATTTCCAAACACCAATTTGTTGATCCATATTATACTCACCGTAATAATGGATTGCACCATTTGGGTATTTCACAATGGAATGTCCATGGCGAATACCATGTTCGTAATGGGTGGTACTAAGTTCTAAACCTTCTGGTCCGTAAAAGGTCCATTTTCCTTGTCTTTGGCCGTTTTCGTCTTGTTCTCCTTGAAATTTTTTCTGTTTTTTTCCAGGATAGTACTCTGTGAAAATACCGTTATGTATTTCAACAAGTGATTCTTTTTTTGGTGTTTTCTTTTTCACTTGTTTGTTTTCATTGCGTGAACAAGCGACAAGAATGCATAGACTACAAAGTAAGAATATGGAAATTTGTTTCATAAATAACTTATTTTTTTCGTTCGATAGAGTATTCTACTAATCCAATCAACGCTTTTTTAGCTGGAGATTCTGGAATTTCATTTAGTAAAGTAAGTGCTTCATTTTTTAATGCAATCATTTTTCTTGTAGCATATTCAATTCCTCCAGCATCACGTATAAGTTCAATAGCTCGTTTTATGGCTTTTGGATTGTCATATTTATTTTTTACGATATAAATCAATTCTTTTTTGATTGATTTATCTGAATTTGCAATCGCATAGATTAATGGCAGCGTCATTTTTTGTTCCCGAATATCTAACCCTGTAGGTTTACCTAATTCTTTCGAATCCCCATAGTCAAAAATATCATCCTTAATTTGGAATGCAAGTCCTACTAATTCTCCAAATTTTCGCATGTTTTCTGCTTGGTCTTCACGATCCACAGAAGCACTCGCAGATTCACAAACGGTTGCAATCAGGGAAGCAGTTTTTTGGCGAATCACTTCAAAGTAAACTTCTTCGGTAATATCTAATTTACGTGCTTTTTCTATTTGTAGTAATTCTCCTTCGCTCATTTCACGAACTGCACGCGCAACAATCTCTAATACTCGAATATTTTTGTTTTCTATGGAAAGTAGTAGAATGCGAGATAACATGTAATCTCCAACTAATACGGCAATTTTATTTTTCCATAATGCGTTGATGGAGAAAAAACCTCGTCGTTCATTGGAATCATCCACAACATCATCATGAACTAATGTTGCAGTATGCAATAATTCTACTAAAGAAGCTGCTTGGTAGGTTTTTGCATTAATTTCTCCTAGCATTTTCGCGGTTAAGAATAAAAACATCGGGCGCATTTGTTTACCCTTTCGTTTTATGATGTAATGCGTGATTTTATCTAGTAACGGGACTTTTGACTGTAAATTGTTGCGAAAATGAATTTCAAATTCTTTCATTTCCTGTTCAATCGGTGCTAAAATTTCTTCGACAGTCATCATTGTACTTACAAATATAATAGATACTTTTTCAAAATTTAGGAAATATCATTTCATAATTGTATTTTTATTAGATAAGTCAAACAATAGATTATGGAAACCCCTAAAAAAGATAACAAACCAGCAGTTTGGTTGAAATTTTCCTCTTTAGGTTTGCAAATGGGTTTGTCGATTTATTTAGCAAGTTTATTAGGGACTTGGTTAGACAAAAATTATCCGATAGAACTATTCACATACAATAAAGTATTAACTTTGTTTGCAGTATTTGGATCTACATTTTCTGTAATCCGTCAAGTAATTAAAATGTCGAATGACGATGAAGCAAAATAACACCCTAAAGCGAATATTAATTTACAATAGTCTTGTTTTAATTTCTTTTTGTCTTTTATACTTTACACACAATTTAGTTTTAGATGAAACAGCTTGGAAAGCACCTTTTAGTCTCTTTTCTATTTATTTGTTTTTTGGTATTTGTTCTTTACTCTTAATCACTGGTATTGAGTTTCTTTTTGATGTGAATCCTACGAGTGCAGCTTATGCTTTTTTAGTTGGTATTTTCTTAAAAATGGGGTTGTTTATGTTGATTTTCTTTGCGAAAGGTTTAGCTGAACATCCTTTAAATTTCACGGAGAAAATAGGTATTTTATTGCCTCTTTTCACCTTTTTAGGGATTGAGTCGGCTGCAATCATTACTAGATTACGAAAATAGAATCCTCCTTTTCCTTCCAACTTATCAACAAAATCTTGAAATCCCTTTTTTCATTCTACAAAAAAAGATTTTTTATTTTAAATAAATGTGTATTTTTGCACTCGAATTTAAGTGAAGTTTGACTATCTCATTCTAGAAACATGAAAAACACAAAACAATATTTCGGTTTATTTTTAGGTTTTATCTTTATGATAATCACCTCTTTCTCGTTTGCAAATACTGCTGCGCATTCAGGTGAAAAACATGCTAAAAGTCATGAAGAAGGTCCGATTGATACTCCTGAGAAAATAAACGCATATATCAAACACCACTTACAAGACGCGCATTCTTTTGTTTTGTATACGGATGGTAAAACAGGAAAACATGTTGGGTTTGACTTACCAGTTATTTTATTAGATGGTGGATTACATGTTTTTTCTGCTGCTGAATTTCACCATGGAGAAAAAGTTGTTGCAAGTAATGGTTCTTTCTATACATTACACCATGGAAAGATTTATAAAACAAATAAAGAGGGTCACTTACGCATGCACGGAGAGCATCCAGCTAATTATAGACCTTTAGACTTATCGATTACTAAAAGTGTATTAGGAATGTTATTAACAGGTTTGTTAATGGTGATTTTCTTTAGTGCTTTAGCGAGAGGATATAAAAAAGGTCCAATCCCAACAGGTTTAGGTAGAGTGTTAGAGCCATTAGTATTATATGTTAGAGATGAGATTGCTCGTCCAAACATTGGTGAGAAAAAATACAAAAAATTCATGCCTTATTTATTGACTGTATTTTTCTTTATTTGGATTTTGAACTTATTAGGATTGACTCCACTTGGATTCAACGTTACAGGTAATATTGCAGTGACATTATGTTTAGCATTGTTTACGTTTATCATTGTTCAGTTTAGTGCAAACAAAGAATATTGGGGGCACATTTTCTGGATGCCAGGTGTACCAGTTATCATGAAAATTATTTTAGCACCAATTGAGGTGTTGGGTATGTTTACAAAACCATTCTCATTAACGATTCGTTTGTTTGCTAACATTACAGCAGGTCACTTCGTATTAATGAGTTTGATTGCTTTGATGATTACCATGAAAGTTGCTTTCGGACCAGTTGCTTCAACAGGGATGTCTTTGTTACTTTCAACGTTTATTTTTGTTATTGAATTATTAGTAGCGTTCTTACAAGCGTTTATTTTTACAATGTTATCTTCTTTATTTATTGGTATGGCTGTTGTAGAACACGATCATCATTAATTTATTTAGAAAAAAGAGTTTTTTTGTTTAATCTATAAATCAACAGTTATGTACAATTTAATTGGAGCTGGATTAGTCGTTATCGGAGGTGGTATCGGTTTAGGTCAAATTGGTGGAAAAGCGATGGAAGGTATCGCTCGTCAACCAGAAGCAGCAGGTAAAATCCAAACAGCGATGATCATCATCGGAGCTCTTTTGGAAGGTCTTGCATTTGGTGCTTTGATCTTAGGAAAATAATCCAAAAAGAAACGAAGTGTTTTCCATAACGGTTGGTTATGGAAAACCTTTTTTAACCTTGATTTATTAAAACAACTTTTAAATAAACAACCATGGAAACTTTATTAAATGACTTTTCGCCAGGGCTATTTGTAATGCAAACAGTGATCTTATTAATATTGATTTTATTAATGAGAAAATTTGCTTGGAAACCAATTTTGAATTCATTGCAAGAGCGTGAAGAAGGAATTGAGAGTGCAATAAATTTGGCTGAACAAGCAAGAAAAGAAATTGCTGAGTTGAAGTCTGCTAATGAGAACTTATTAAAAGAAGCTCGTGTAGAAAGAGACAACATCGTTAAGGATGCAAAAGAAACTGCAACTAAAATGGTGGAAGATTCTAAAAACAATGCAAAAATTGAAGCGGAGAAAGTATTAGCAAGTGCACGTCATACGATTGAATTAGAAAAAGCAGCTGCAATTTCTGAATTGAGATTACACGTTGCTTCTTTGTCTATCGAGATTGCTGAGAAAATTGTTCGTACGGAACTTTCTTCAGACGATAAACAAAAGGCATTGGCTAATAAATTAGCGGAAGATATTAACTTGAATTAATTGTTTGTATGGCTATCAATAGTACAAAATCAGCATCAAGATATGCAAAAGCATTATTAGAACTTGCGATCGAACAAAATAAGATTGACAAGGTAGCTTCTGATATGCGTGCTATTGTTGCTGCAAAAAACGAAACAAACGAATTTCAATTGTTTTTAAATAGTCCTTTAATCCAAGCGGATAAAAAGATTTCTATTTTAAATCAATTGTTTGAAAACTTTGATGTTCTTTCTACTTCTTTTATGGCATTAATTACCAAAAATAGAAGAGAAGGAATTTTGACTGAAATCGCTGCATCTTTTGATGTATTATTAAAAGAACATCAAGGAATTGTTCCTGTAACATTAGTTGCTTCTAAAAAATTAGACGAAGCTACTATTCAGTCGATTTTAGCGAAGGTGAAGCCAACAGTGAAAGGAACTATCGAATTAACTGAAACAATTGATGAATCATTGCTAGGTGGATTTGTAGTAAAAATTGGGAATACTCAATTTGATTCTTCTGTAGCGAATCAATTTAAAAATTTAAAACAACGTTTAACACGATAGTTTGATTTGCCTTTAAGTAGGCGTAAAATAAAACAATATGGCAGATGTAAAACCAGCAGAAGTTTCTGCAATTTTAAGAGAACAGCTTTCAGGCTTCCGTACAGAAGCTGAGCTTCAAGAGGTTGGTACTGTACTTCAAGTTGGAGATGGTATCGCTCGTATTTATGGACTAGATGGAGTTCAATACGGTGAGTTAATTGAATTTGATGGAGGTTTACAAGGAATCGCATTAAACTTAGAAGAAGACAACGTAGGAGCAGTACTTTTAGGTAAGTCTACGCTTGTAAAAGAAGGTGACACAGTTAAAAGATTGGGTCGTATCGCTTCTGTAAAAGTTGGTGAAGGACTTGTTGGTCGTGTTATCGATACTTTGGGTAACCCAATCGATGGTAAAGGTGAAATTTCTGGTCAATTATATGAAATGCCAATCGAGCGTAAAGCTCCAGGGGTTATTTTCCGTCAACCAGTAACTGAGCCATTACAAACAGGTATCAAATCAATCGATGCGATGATTCCTGTAGGACGTGGACAACGTGAGTTAATCATTGGTGACCGTCAAACTGGTAAAACAACTGTTGCGATTGATACCATTATTAATCAAAAAGAATTCTACGATAGAGGAGAGCCTGTTTTCTGTATTTATGTTGCAGTTGGACAAAAAGGATCTACTGTTGCTGGAATCGTTAAGAAATTAGAAGATGCAGGTGCTATGGCATATACAGTAATTGTTGCTGCTAATGCTTCTGAATCTGCTCCAATGCAATTCTATGCTCCAATGACAGGTGCTGCTGTTGGTGAGTTTTTCCGTGATTCAGGAAGACCAGCATTAATTGTATTTGATGATTTATCGAAACAAGCGGTTGCTTACCGTGAGGTTTCTTTGTTATTACGTCGTCCTCCAGGGCGTGAGGCATACCCAGGTGACGTTTTCTACTTACACTCTCGTTTATTAGAAAGAGCTGCGAAAATCATTAATGATGACGCTATTGCTGCAACGATGAATGATTTACCAGAATGTATGAAAGGTATCGTAAAAGGTGGTGGTTCTTTGACTGCTTTACCAATTATCGAAACGCAAGGTGGTGACGTTTCTGCGTATATCCCAACTAACGTAATTTCTATTACGGATGGTCAGATTTTCTTGGAAGGTGACTTGTTTAACGCAGGTATTCGTCCAGCGATCAACGTGGGTATCTCTGTATCACGTGTAGGGGGTAACGCGCAAATTAAATCCATGAAAAAAGTAGCAGGTACGTTGAAATTAGACCAAGCACAATACCGTGAATTAGAAGCGTTCGCTAAATTTGGATCTGACTTAGATGCTGCAACAAAATATGTATTGGATAAAGGTGCACGTAACGTGGAAATCTTGAAACAACAAGATGGTGATCCTTACCCAGTAGAAAAACAAATTGCTATTATTTATGTTGGTACAAAAGGGTTAATCCAAAATGTTCCAGTGAATAAAGTAAAAGCGTTTGAGAAAGAGTATTTAGATTATTTAGAAGCAAAACATGCAGATATTTTACTTTCTTTGAAAGCAGGTAAATATACAGATGAAGCAACAGACGTATTAACGAAAGTTGCAAAAGAAATCGCTTCAAAATATTAATAATTTTTAGTGTAGTTTAAGTAAATTAGGCTACACTTTTTTTGTTACAGTATGGCTAACTTAAAAGAAATAAAAAACAGAATTACTTCCATTTCTTCTACGATGCAGATTACCTCTGCGATGAAGATGGTTTCTGCTGCAAAATTGAAAAGAGCACAAGATGCGATTACGCAAATGAAGCCTTATTCCAATAAGTTGCAAGAAATTTTGGGTAATTTAAGTGCTACTTTAGATTTGTCTGAAAATGCGTTTGCAGAAGTTAGAGAAGAATCAAATGTTTTGATTTTGGCAATTTCTTCGAATCGTGGTTTGTGTGGTGGATTCAATAACAATGTACTTAAACAAGTAAATCAATTGATTTCTAAAGAATATAAAGGTTCTAATGTGAACATTTTATGTTTCGGGAAAAAGATTACGGATTCTTTTAGAAGAAGTCCATTGCGTATTGAGAACGATACTGTTGGTGTAAATGATATTTTTTCGAATCTTACATTTACGAATGCTGCTGAAATCACCGAAAATGTGATTAAATTATTCTTGGATCGTAAATTTGACAAAGTAGTAGTGGTATACAACTCTTTTGTTAATGCAAGTGTACAAGATGTTAAAGCAGAACAATTATTGCCAATTGTTGCGACTGTTTCAGAAGATACAACAGTATCTAATGATTATATTTTTGAGCCATCTAAATCAGAGATTGTGGAAGAATTGATTCCAAAATCATTGAAAACACAGTTCTTTAAAGCATTGTTAGATTCTCATGCTTCCGAACATGGAGCACGTATGACTGCGATGCATAAAGCGACGGATAATGCGAAAGAATTAAAACGTTCTTTAACATTAAGTTATAACAAAGCACGTCAAGCAGCGATTACCAATGAAATTTTAGAGATTGTTGGTGGTGCTGAAGCTCTAAATAATTAATATTAAGTTTATTATAATAGAAAGGCTATCCATTTTGGGTAGCCTTTTTTTCTGCTTCAACATTTTAATGTTATTACTTTAATGTTGAATCAAAATTCCAGTCATAATTATCTTTAGTTTTGTATTTTTTTTAACAAAAATTAAGTTTTTTGGAAAATATAATATTGAAGATATAGCGTATGATCAATTATTTTAAGTTCAATTCTAGCCTAGAAAAATTTTTTTCTAAAAATTTAAAATTAAGAATACATAGTATTTTATTTCTTTTGTTTTTTAGTCCTTTTGTTTTTGGTCAAACGACAACTGAGACAATATCATCGGGTTCCTATATTATCAATATGGGGGTTGTTCCTCAAACGATTGGTAATGGACTTAAACCCTATGGTATGATTTATGATTTGATTGCGAATTATAAAGTACCGATTAAATGGGTGATTGCTCCAGGTAAAGTGAAAGACGGAGTTGATTTTACCTATAATGGTGTAGATTATAAAGGAGGACCATTTATCATATTAAATGAGTATCGCTCTACAGCTGTCAATGCACGAATTACATATTGGGAAACTCAAGGGGTAATTGGTACGACAATTACATCTCCTATAAGTGTTCCTGTTGCCAAGACTTTATTAGTTACATCTGTACCTCGTTGGACTTTAGATTTACAAAATGGCCCTGTTGCAGTTCCTTATTTTGCAAATGCAGGCATTCCTACTACAGCATATAGTATTACAAAATTACCTTCTCAGTTAGGTTATTGTGATGATATATTTGTAATGCCACATGCAGATCCTCAGTGGTCGACACATCAAAATTTGTATTTTTGGAATCAAACATATCATGGATCTATATGGACTAATTGTCACGCTGGTAGTACATTAGAAGATATGTTTAATCCTGCAAATCCTTCACAGCAGACTAATTTTTTAGCGGAGAAAACAGGAACGGCTACTGGAGTTGGTCCCTATTCGGAAAATGCCTTATTCTTATATAGTAGTCATACAAGTGGAACACCACCTTATCTTTACGATAATCATAGTGATCCATATATGCAATTTATTGGACCTATCGATGCAGCAACACAGAATGGATCTGAGCAAATTTACATACCACTAGCGCCAGGTTGGAGACCTACTACTACAATAGCAGTTTGGGATCCGGATCACGTTAAACCTGTGGATAAGGCATTAAATCATAGAGCAGCAGTAGTTGCTTATGGAAGAGCATTTGGTGATGAAAGTCGAGGATATGTTATGATTGAAGCAGCGCATTCCTTTAATAAGGCTACACTACCACCAAATATTGCAGCACAAAGAATATTTTTTAATTTCTCTTTTATGACTGGAAAGAATGCAACCATCACACCAGATGTTAGTGGATTTCCTAGTGCTGTAACATCAGGATCACCAATACCAGTGTCTTTTACATTTCCAGTAGGAATTAACTCAAATGATTATACCGTAAGTTTTTCCTCTGCTTGTGGAGGTAGTTTTAGTGCAGACCCTGCTTACCCAGGCGATAAAACCAAAGCAATTTTTACTCCACCAGTAGCTTCTTCTACGATTGATTGTCCAATTTCAGTGAGTATTGGTGATGCTTGTGGTCGCGTATTTAACACTTCAAAAACTTCAGTTGTATCCTGCGATGTATCTATTGTTACTTCACTTTCGAATGCTTGTTTTGGTGCTTCAGATGGTAAAATTGTCATGACCATTACTGGTGCATCCGGACCATATTTGTGGTCTTGGGTAAAAACAGGAGGTGGAACTGGATCTGGAACAGGTACAACTATTTCAAATTTATCTCCAGGTAATTATACGGTAACTGTTACGACTGGTAATGGTTCAGGATGTGTTAAATCGTTCACCGTTGTTATTGGTCAGAATACAGCAATTTCTCCTTTAACATTAACACCTACAAATATTAACTGTTTTGGTATTAATACTGGTTCCATATTAGTATCCGCTGTTTCAGGAGGATCAGCACCCTATACCTATTTGTGGTCGGATGCAGTAACTACGCAAAATAGAAATAGTTTAGCTAGTGGTACGTATTCCTTGACAGTAACGGATGCAAATGGTTGTAAAGTTTCTGCAAGTAGTACAATTACTCAACCAGCAGAAATTTCAATAACACCAACATTTACCAATGTTAATTGTTATGGGGATGCTACAGGTGTAATTTCTATTGCTACAACAAACGGAATTTCTCCATTAAAATATTTATGGAATGATGGAGTTTCCACTGTAGGCAGAACGGATCTAAAAGCAGGAATTTATACATTACAAGTTACAGATGCATCCAATTGCGTTAAAACGTCATCCTTGATTACAATTAGTGAACCAGTAAGTACTTTAACAGTTTCATCTGTAAATACAAACATAGCATGTTATAGTGTTTCCTCCGGATCCATTGATTTGATCGTTTCCGGTGGTACGAGTCCGTATGTTTATAATTGGGGTACTAGTATTACAACGCAAGATAGAACAAGTTTACCAGCGGGCAATTATAGTGTGATCGTAACAGATAGTAAAAATTGTACTTCAACTTATACTACCGCTTTATCTCAAGCAACTGCTTTAAATCTTAGTTCTACTATAGTACATGAATCTTGTTCTAATGCATTAGATGGTTCCATCGTATTAACTGTCTCTGGAGGAACTTCAGGGTATTCCTACTCTTGGTCTGGTCCAAATGCATTCAGTGCTACTACCGCTTCTATTACTGGATTAAAAACTGGTATTTATACTGTAGTGGTTACGGATTCAGTAGGTTGTACAGAGACTAAAACATTTACAATAAATACTATTAATCCTTCGCCTAGTGCACCAGCTACCATTGGTTATTAGAAGAAGGTTAGATCATGAATTTAGAAATTATATTATGAGAAAAAAATTCCATAACGCTATTCCAACTTTATCCAAAATAAATTTTAGAACAATTTTATTCTTGGTTTTGTTAGTGGGGATATCTACGAGCTCTTTTGCTGCTACCTATTTCTCTCGTCAATCAGGTAACTGGACTTCTAATACAACTTGGTCTACTACAAGTGGTGGTTCAGCCGTTGGAACGGGAGTGTATCCTGTTGCTGGGGATGTTGTTACAATTGAAGGTGGATTTAATGTCACATTAACTGCAAATGCGGCTTGTGCGAGTGTTACATTTACTACTAGTACAGCAACTTCATTAACATTGGGTACGTATACTCTAGATGTTAGTGGTGCAATAACATTACCAAGATCTGCATCTAGTTTTAATCAAATAATAGTAGGAGCAGGAAGTTTAAATGCAGGAAGTGTTGCATTTACTAGTGGAGGGGGTACGAATAGACATCAAATTACAATTACTACTGGAACGGTTAATGTAACAGGTGATATAACGGGTTCTAATACAAGTGCAACAGTAGTTTTTACAGACAATGGTATTTTAAAAGTTGGTGGTGCATTTTTAGCAACAGGAACTTTGTCAAACTCAAGTGGTAGTTTTGGAACTGTTGAATTTAATGGTGCTGGAGCACAGTCAGTAGGGTCTTATACCTACAATAATCTTACTTTATCTGGTTCAAATGCTAAGACTTTAACCGGCTCTACTATCAATGGGGTTTTATCTATTGAAGGTACTGCAACAATTACAGGTACAGCACCAACCTATGGTTCTGCATCTACAATACAATATAAAGGTACAGGTGCACAGACTACAGGAATTGAATTTCCAACTACTTTTAGTGGTTCAGGTGGTGTTATCATTGCAAATACCAGTGGATCCAACGTAACTTTTAATGCAGCAAAAACAATTACTCAAAGTTTGAGTATTCTTAGTGGTGCTAAAGTAAACTTAGGAACAGGGTTAACACATAAATCATTATCCTTGAAATTTAATGGTGTAACCCAGCCAGATAATGCAGGTTATGGAGGTACAGGTTCTTCCGCAGGTACTATAAATGCGACTTATTTTGCAGCTAGTACGGGAATTATAAATGTTAATACCTGTATTTTGGGTACATGGACTGGTGCTACAAGTACTGATTGGAATACAGCATCTAACTGGTGTAATTCTACCTTACCAACTTCTTCCACCAATGTAGTAATAGCATCAGGGGGTAATCAACCTAATATTAGTGCTGCAGGTGCAGTTTGTAATAACTTAACTATTCAAACAGGTGCTACATTAACAATTACAGGAACTAATGTATTGACAGTTAGTGGAAACTTTTCTAATAGTGGCACATTCACTAGTAATTCAAGTACGGTTGTATTTAATGGAACAGCCCAAACAATTACAAATTCTACATTTTATAATTTAACACTTTCTGGTTCAGGAACTAAAACTCTAGCATCATCCTTAACCATGAATGGAACTTTAACATTAAATAGTGGTGTTACATTTGCTGCTTCTAGTAATGCAATTACACTAAATGGTGATTTTGTAAATAATGGGGGAACAACTTCTGGTTCAGGTGGAATTACGGTTACAGGAACTGCTACTCAAAATATAGGGGCATTTTCAAATACAGGAACGCTTACTTTTAGTAAGGCTAGTGGAACAGCTTATTTTTCTGGTTCTTCTTCTGCAAATGCACTAACATTCAGTAATACAACTTCTTCCACACTTTCTATTGCTGGTACTTTGGCAATATCTAATGGTGTTAAATTAAATAATTCAACAACAAATAGAGCAGTTACAATTTCTGGTAATGGTACATTAACCTGTAATACTTTAGACGTCGGAAGTAATACTACCACTGGAACAGGAACTTTTACTCATACTTTAACATCCACCATTTCAAATTTAACAGTCTCTGGTACTACCACCTTGACAAGTAAAAGTTCTAGTACAGCATCTAAACTTGCGAACGCAGTGTTCTATATAGGAAGTGGTGTCGTAACTTTAAATGGTACTGTTACAACCGTTAATGGAACTGGAAATTCCACTACTTTTTCATTAGCAACAGGTGCACAAACAGGTGTATTGAATTTAAGTTCTGGTGGAACTATTTTTACTTTAAATGGAACAAATACTATTAATTTTGCTGGTACTAATACACTTGTAAATTATTCTAGATCTGGTACACAAACCTGTTATCCTACCACATATACAAACTTAACTTTATCAGGTACAAGTGTAAAAACATTTGCTACTACACCAACAGTAAATGGTACTTTTTCTTTAGAAGGGTCAGCTAGTCCTGCGGTTACTGGTGCAGGTGTAGTTACATATGGCCCTTCCGCAACATTGCAATATAAGTCAACAGATGCTCGAACAGCATCCTCTGAAGAATGGATAACACCTTTTGCAGCAAGTGGCGGGGTTGTTATTGCGAACACTGCAGGTTCAGTTACTTTAAATGAGATTAAAGAGTTTAGTGCTGGAATACCATTAACAATAAAATCAGGTGCAACATTAACACCTTCTTCCTTTTTATTAAAATTAGGAGGAAATTTTATTAATTCAGGTACTTTAACAAGTGGTACAGGCGGTGTTACAATTTTAGGGACATCTGCTAGTCAGTCCATTGCTGGATTTACAACAACAGGAACAATAACTTTATCAAAAACTTCAGGAACAGCAACATTTAATGGAAATGTGAATGGAAGAGCATTGACAATTAATGGCTCCGGTGGTACTTTAAATTTAGGTAATTTACTGACGCATACGTTTACCGGAAATGTCACTTTAACAACTGGTACTTTGAATGGAGGTTCAAGTACTTTAAATGTGAATGCAAATGGAGCAACAGTTTGGGATGGTATAGGCTCTGTTTTTGTTCCAGGAACAAGTACGGTAAACTTTAATAATGCAGGTCAAATTTTGTCTGCTTCATCTACCACTTTTAATAATTTAGTGTTTTCAGGTTCAGGTACTAAAACCATAAGTTCGGCTACAACCGTAAATGGAGATTTGTCGATTGCGAGTGGTGTTTTATTAAATTTAGGAACAGGGTTAACATCTTCCGCTAATACACTAACGTTTGTAAATACCAAACAAGTTAATGGATCTTGGGGTCATACAAATTCCTCAGCAACAAATAAGAATGCTACCTATTTTGCACCTGCGACAGGAATTATTAATGTAACGGCTTCTTGTATTTCCGGAACATGGAGTGGAGTTACCAGTACAGATTGGAATACTGCTACTAACTGGTGTGGATCTGTTATACCTACCTCTGCAACGAATGTAATTATACCTTCTGGTGGAAATCAACCAACGATTGGTGCTGAAGGAGGTGTTTGTAATTCAATTACAATAAGTAGTGGTGCAACATTAACAATTTCAGGTACGAATACATTAACAGTCAATGGAGATTGGTTAAATAATGGAGGAACGTTTACACCGAATAGTGGGACAGTTATTTTTAATAATACTACGAGTGATCAATCGGTTGGAGGAAGTTCTGCTACTTTGTCATTTTATAAATTAACGCTTGCAAAATCATCCAAAAGTTTAGTGTTGTTAAAACCAGTTACGGTTACAAATACATTAACAATGACATCCGGAAATATTGATGTTTCTGCAAGTGGTTCAACTTTTGAACTTGGAACATCTACTTCTGCTGCTGGAACTTTGAGTTATACAGCAGGTAATATAATTGGTTGTTTTAAACGTTGGATAAATACAACTGGAACAGCTATTCAATTTCCTGTTGGTACAACAACAAATTCAAATTTAGCCGAATTAAATTTCGTTAATTTAACCAATGGTTCATTAACTGCTTGTTTTATTGCATCTTCTCCAGGTTGGAATAATACAGCTTCTTTAACTGAAAATTCAAAAACAGTAACAAATGTTTTCCCTGAGGGTTACTGGACGTTAACTGAAGCAAATAGTTTGGCCAGCACCAATTATGATTTGAAATTATCCGGAAATGGATTTGCTACCTATACAGAAGACAATACAGTTCGAGTAATACAAAGAACGAGTGATATAGCAGATTGGGCATTAAATGGTACACACGATATCACAGGCTATATTACTCCAATCGTTTCACGAAAAGGATTATCCGCTTTTGGACAGTTTGGCCATGGTGCATTACGTACATGTTCATTAACAGCAACAGTAGCTAAAACAAATACCGCATGTGGTGATGGAACAGGTACTATTTCTATTTCCAACCCTTCTGGTACTACAAATTATGAATACCGATTGAATTCAAGTTCATGGCAATCTAGTGGTAATTTTTCATCACTACCTGCTGGAACTTATAGTGTACAAATTCGAGATGCCGATGATATTGGTTGTGAAGTCATACTTGGTTCACAATCTATAACACTACCTTCTTCGATAAATTTATCGGTTTCATCTACAGATGTATCTTGTACTTCAAACGGTACAATTGATATCACAGCATCCAATGGTACTGCACCATATACCTATGATTGGGCTGATCTTTCAGGGACAAGTAATGCAGAGGATCGTGTTGGTTTATTAGCAGGTTCTTATACAATAACTGTTAAAGATGCTAATAATTGTATAACTACCTCTAGTTCCATTGTAATTGCAGATGCAGTTGGTTGTATTGGAGTGGATGTTTGTAAATCGGATGCTGCAAAAGTATTTTCTGTTACACCAGATGTGGATATTACAAGTTATACATGGACAGTTCCAACAGGAGCAGTTATTGTAAGTGGACAAGGAACTTCAGAAATAAAAGTTAATTGGAATGCAGTATCCATCGGTTCCTATCCAATTAAAGTAAAATCGAATAATACATGTGGAGAAAGTTCGGAAACCATTTTGACTGTTTATGTTCATGCACCAAGTGCAACAGCTAGTGTTTTAGGAGCTGCATGTATTGGTTCTAACCTACAATTATCCGCGAATGGAGGAATTTCCTATGTTTGGTCAGGTCCAAATAGTTTTTCTTCATCTGAAGCAAGTCCGATCGTATATAATGCAACTTCTCCATTGGATGAAGGAACCTATTCTGTTTTAGTTACTGATCAAAAGGGATGTTCAGCCTCTGCAGATGTCGTAGTTAGTCTTTCAACTTCACCGACAGTTACTGAATCTACAACAGGTTCTACCTGTGGCTCAACGACAGGTGCAATTGATATTACTCCGTCTGGAGGATCTTCCTTTACTTATTTGTGGAATACAAGTGCTACAACACAAGATTTAAGTGCTATTTCTTCAGGTAATTATACTGTTAAAGTAACTAACAATACAGGATGTTCTATTGTGAAAAATTATGCTGTTGGGAATAGTGATGGTGCAAGTGTAACTATAGATCTCACCAAAAATATAAGTTGTTATAATCTTCTGGATGGTGAAATTCAAATTACTGTTAATGGTGGAGTAGGACCATTTAGTTATCAATGGTCAAAAACCACAGGTGGTTATAGTTCAACGTCTGAAGATATTTCAGGATTGTCTTCAGGAATTTATAATGCAGAGATAACAGATACAGATAATGGATGTTTATCTTCCGCTACAGTTACTTTGACAGAACCAAATGCTTTACAGATAAATAATACCAATACTAATATTTCATGTAATGGTAATTCAACAGGTTCTATTAATATCACAGTTACGGGTGGAACAGGTGCTTACACTTATGATTGGAATGATATTGCAGGTGCATCAAACGTTGAGGATAGAAGTTCATTATCCGCAAATACGTATCAATTAACGGTATCTGATCAGAATGCGTGTTCGTTGACATCCTCTTTTGTATTAACACAACCAACAACTAGTTTAACGGCATCTGCAGCGATAACTAATATTTCATGTTATGGAGGTTCAACTGGAATTATCCGAACAACGGTTAGTGGAGGAACTGCTCCATATAGTTTCGCATGGACAAAAGTAAGTAGTTTATTTACAGCGAGTACGAAAGATTTATCCGGTTTATCTTCAGGCATATATGACTTAACAGTTACAGATGCATTAGGCTGTACGTTTAGCACATCGGCAACCCTTTCAGAGCCAGCTTTATTAAGTTTAACTTCAAATCTTACACATGTTAGTTGTCATAGTGGAGTGAATGGAGCTATTGATTTAAGTGTTACAGGTGGAACAGGTAGCAATACCTACTTATGGAATAATGGATCAACTACTCAAGATATATCCGGAGTTAGTTCAGGAAGTTATTCCGTTATTGTGCAGGATGATAACGGTTGTTCAGCTACAGCTACCTATACAATTACAGAGCCATTAGCAGATTTGACTTCGACTATTTCTTCCCAAACAAATGTATTATGTTTTGGAAGTGCGTCTGGGGCTGCTACAGTTTCCGTTACTGGAGGAACTTCACCATATAGTTATGCTTGGGATGTAGCAGCAGCAAGTCAAACAAGTGCAACCGCAACAGGCTTAGGTAAAGGTACTTATTCTGTTACAGTAACCGATGCAAAGTTGTGTACTACGGTATTACAAACTGCAATTACAGAAATATCTGCATTAAGTATTTCAGGGAATGTTACTTCCGTTTTATGTAATGGTCAAAATTCAGGAGCAATTAATATATCTGTAACAGGAGGAACAAGTCCATATACTTATGATTGGTCTGATATTGTAGGAACAACTAATTCAGAAGATAGAACTTCTTTGGGTGCAGCAAGTTATTCCGTAGTTGTGAAAGATGCTAATAATTGTACATCTACCGTATCTAATTTTGATATTTCAGAATCACCAGTGATCGCATTGAATATGTTGAATAAAAACATTTCATGTACCAATGGTTCAGATGGAACAATCACTTTATCTGTAACTGGTGGTGCGGCACCCTATGCTTTTTCATGGTCTGGACCAAATAGTTATGCATCTACCAACCAAGATTTAAATGGTATACCAGTAGGTATTTATACAGCAACAGTTACAGACGCTAACGGTTGTTCTAAGTCGTTAGCATCTAGTGCATTAACGCAGCCAGCCTCCTCCTTAACGGTAGGATCTACTATTTCGGATGTAGTGTGTTTAGGTAGTTCTACTGGTGAAATTGTTGCAACTGCGTCAGGAGGAACAGCGCCATTAACTTATAATTGGTCAACAGGAGCTACTACATCAACCATTTCTAGTTTATTTGCAGGTACATACAATTTAATAGTTACAGATAATAAAGGGTGTACAGATACCTTGAGTTCAATTGTTAATGAGCCTACTACTAAAATCGAATTGTTTGCTACTGTCACTCCCGCTTCTTCTTGTGGTGGTCCGACAGGATCGATAGATTTAGCAATTCAAAATGGAACAGCACCATTTAATTATTCTTGGACAAACACTTCACAAATTGTAGAAGATCCATTAAATCTTACCCCAAAAACATATACCGTAACTATAACAGACAGTAAAGGATGTTCAGAAACCTTACCAGTAATAGTTGGAACAGCACCATCATTAAACGTTGCTGTTACTACGTATGCTACAGGTTGTACTTATCCAAGTGGTTCTGCATTTGCTGTTGTTACAGGTGGTGTTGCACCATATACGTATAATTGGAGTAATGGTATAACAACACAAGCATTATCCTATTTAAGTGCAGGATCCTATTCCGTAGGTGTAACGGATGCAAATGGATGTACTACTAACGGAAGTGCTTCCGTAGCATCAATTAGTTGTGTGCCACCTATCGCTTTAAATGATACATTAAAGACAAATTACAATACACCATTAACAGCATCTGTTGCTGGAAATGATAGTGATGCGGATGGATTGTTAACTGATTTAGAGTTTTTCAATTTTTCTGCACCAACACCTTCACAAGGTTCTTTAACATGGGGATCTGGTGACGGAACATTTACATTTGTACCTAAAACTGGTTATGCAGGTACTTTTACTTTAGATTATCGCGTAATAGATGCAACCGGTTTAAGTGCAAATGGAAAATATACAATTACCGTGGGACCGAGTGCAATAGATGACGCATATGGTACACCTATTAATACTGCAATTTCAGATACAGTCAAAACAAATGATTATTATGAAGTAGGTTCAACCTATAGTTCTATTTCAAATCCAAGTCATGGTACTTTAGTTTTTAATTCAGATGGAACTTTTACCTATACTCCGAATACCGGTTATTTTGGAGATGACAGTTTTACCTATAGAGTTTGTCTTCCTTCTCCAAATAATAGTGTTTGTGAAGATGCATTAGTATCTATATCCGTAGATGGAAAAGCTGATATGCAATTGACTAAAACAGTTAATACTCCTACTCCAAATGTTGGTGAAAATGTTGTATTTACTTTAACGGCAACGAATTTGGGTACAAATTTAGCTTTAGGAGCTTCTGTTACAGATAATTTACCTGCTGGTTATTCGTATGTTTCAGATAATAGTTCTGGAAAATATGATACGACTACACATGTTTGGACTATAGGTAATATGTTGACAGGAACAACTGCTTCCTTACAAATAACTGCTAAGGTAAATTCTACAGGAAATTATACTAATTCCGCAACAGTTACAAGTACTAATTTACAGCCAGATCCAGATTTATCAAATAATACCGCTTCTGTAACTACTACTCCTGTTCCAGTTTCTGATCTTCGAATTGTAAAATCAGTGAACAACCCGTCACAAATTGTAGGTAGCAATGTTATTTTTACACTAAAAGTTTATAACGATGGACCGAGTGATGCATCTAATGTTGTAGTAACCGATGCGCTTCCTACAGGATTTAGTTTTGTTTCTAATACTGCACCTTCAGCAGGTAGTTTTAATAATGTAACAGGAGAATGGACAATAGGAACTATTGCAAATAAAGATTCTGTTAGCCTAACAATTACTAGTACCGTATTAGCATCCGGTAATTATGTAAATACTGCCAGTGTAACTTCTTCCGTTACTGATTCAAATATCCCGAACAACACAAGTTCAAGTACAATCGTACCAGGAGCTAATGCAGATTTGAAAATTATAAAAACTGCAAATACAAGTTCTACATACAGCGGAAGCGTTATTGAATTTACTTTGACGGCGTCTAATCTAGGATCAAATTCGGCTACAAATGTTAAAGTAAATGATTTGTTACCATCAGGTTATACTTATATTTCTGATAATGGTGCAGGGGCTTATATTGCTAATTCAGGAATTTGGAGTATTGGTACATTGGCGAGTTCTGCGACTACTTCATTAAAAATTTATGCTAGTATTAACAATTCAGGTGTTTATACGAATACCGCTAGTATTGCTACCACTGATCAACCAGATTCTGATTTGTCTAATAATACTTCCAGTGTCACGATTTCGGTTATTCCGCAAGCAGATCTAAGTATTGTTAAAACAGTAAACTCATCTTCGCCAACGGTAGGAACTAACGTCCAATTTACATTAAGTGTTTCTAATAATGGAAGTAGTTCTGCAAGCAATGTTCAAGTAAGCGATGTTTTACCTTCCGGTTATTCTTATGTAAGTAATACAGCGCCTACACAGGGAAGTTTTTCAAATGCTACTGGTATTTGGTCAATAGGATCCCTATCGAATGGAGCTAGTGCTTCTCTAGTAATAACTGCTAGTGTAAATAGTAGTGGTGATTATTTAAACACTGCAATTGTAAGTTCAACAACAGATGATTTAAATGCTAGTAATAATAGTTCGAGTGTTTCTATCATTCCAAAACCTAATTTGGTTATTACTAATCCTACAGCTTCTTGTTTCCCTGCAACAAAGGATATCACACTTCCTGCAATTACATCAGGTTCAGCATCTGGATTAACCTATACCTATTGGACGGATGTTTTTGCAACTATTCCGTTTACTACACCTTCAACTGCTAGTAACGGTACATACTACATTAAGGCAACCAATTCGCTTGGAGGGTATACAATATCTCCGGTTGTAGTTACAATCAATCAATTACCTATTGTTGCTATAAATTCGTTATCATCAGCCATTACGTGTACAACTTCTTCTATCACGCTTACAGCAACTGGAGGTAGTTCTTATACATGGTCCACAGGTTCTACAAACGATACTACTATTGTTCGAACAAATGGTACTTATAGTGTTGTGGTAACGGGATCTAATGGCTGTACGGATACAACCTCTATTGCCATCACCAAAGATAACACTGCACCAACAGCAGTGATTACAACACCAGTAACCACAGCTATTACATGTATAACACCTTCTATCACGCTTACTGCAACAGGAGGTAGTTCTTATGCATGGTCCACAGGCTCTACGAGCGATACAACCATCGTTAATACAAATGGTACGTATACAGTAACAGTAACTGGTTCTAATGGATGTACAGCAACTCGAAGCATCGCCATCACCAAAGTTAACACGCAACCAACAGCAGCGATTACAACACCAGTAACCACCGCTATTACGTGTACAACACCTTCTATCACGCTTACGGCAACAGGAGGTAGTTCTTATGCATGGTCCACAGGTTCTACGAACGATACTACTATTGTTCGAACAAATGGTACGTATACAGTAACAGTAACTGGTTCTAATGGATGTACAGCAACTCAAAGCATCACCATCACCAAAGATAACACTGCACCAACAGCAGCGATT
>CANFHU010000015.1 GCA_947446925.1 Flavobacteriia bacterium | reverse complement strand
TATACACCAACAGGGAGATGTATACAAAAACCGTATACGGATGATTATGAAAAATATATGAATGAAGAAGCTACAAGATTTGAACATGGTGAACAATTCAAATTAGATAGTTCATTACTCGTGGATTCCTTAAAATTCAAAACACCAAAGGGAAAAATAGTATATGGGGGCGGTGGAATTTTTCCAGATGTTTTTCTACCTCTAGACACAATGGGTGGTAGTTGGTATTTCACAGAATTAAGGTATAGTAATGCTTTTCAAAGTTTTGCATTTGATTTTGTTTCCAATAAACGTACAAAATGGAAAAATCCAGCACAATATCAAAAATCTTTTACGGTAGATGAAAAGTTAACCCAAGAGTTTTTAAAATATGCATCCAAATACAACCATATTCCAATGGATTTTGTTGGATTAACCAAAAGTAAAAAGTTTATTCAGATTACCTTAAAAGCTGAAATTGCTCGTCAAATTTGGACAGAGAATGGGTATTACAGTGTTATTAATGAATTAGATAAAGAGATGCAGGCAGCAGTTCGTACCTTGGAAAAAATGAAAAAATGAAACGAATTAAGTATTTCTTAATTACCATTATTTTTTTACACAAATTTACTTGTGAAGGACAATTAGTTTTTGAAACTACCAATGTTGATTTTGGAGCATTAAATAACGATTCTCCAAAATTTATAGATATTAAAATCACCAATAAAGGCTTGAAAAAAGCCTACATTTTAAACTATAAAGCACCAAGAGAAATTTCCTGTTTATTTGATTCACAAGCAGCAGAAAAAGATTCAGTCTTAATTTTTAGAGTACAACCAAATCCAAAAAAAATTGGAAAGTTTAATTATGAAATTCCAATATATACTAGTGACAAATTAGAACCTACCATTCTCAAAGTATATGGAAAACTCACCGAGGAGATGTATGATCCACTTGCCTCCATGCAAGCATGTCCTGATTTTCGATCAACTCCATCCAAACATGCTACTGATTTTAGATTAACCATTAAAACAATTGACAAAAACACAAAGCAAAACCTTGAAAACACCGTAGTTTATTTACTTCAAAATGGTCAACAAATTGGTCAATTCATCCAAGGTATAGATGGTAGAATTCAAGTAAGTACACCTTTAGGATTCATCTATTTTTATGCAACATTACAAGGATATAAACCTTCTGAGAAATGTCAGTATGTTAGCATCGTAGACAATACTGTTACGCTTGAATTAGTAAAGGATTCCATACTAAAAATGGCTAAAGAAGAGGTAGCATTAACTGAAGAAAAGCCACAAAAAGAGTTGAAAGAAGTATTAAAAGAAGAACCTATTACAATACAAGAGTCCTATACCCATCCTGCATTAGAAAACATTCCCTTGGATCAATTTAAACCCACAGATTTTCAAGCGATTAATGTATTATTTATCGTAGACATTTCCTCCTCCATGGGTATCGGAAACAGAATGGAACTGATGAAATATAGTTTATTAGAATTGTCTAATCTATTAAGAAAAGTAGATAAAATTGGATTTGTTTCTTACGCAACAAACGCGCAAGTGCTTCTTCCTCCTACCTCCGGGACAAGTAGAACTGAAATCAGAACGGTCATCCAAAATCTAAAGGCTGGTGGTATGACTGCGGGTGGAGAAGGTATAAAATTAGGTTGTAAAACGATAAGTAAGGATTTAATTGAAGGTAAAAACATCCTTTACATTATTACCGATGGTGCTTTTAATAAAGATTCTAAAAACTACATGGAATCCATTGAAAAATACAAGAAAATGGGAATAATTATTTGTGTTATTGGTATACAAAATTCTGAAAATGACGCAAAAAACATGAAGAAAATTGCTGAATTAGGAGGTGGAACCTACACTTCTATTCAAAAATTAGCGGATGCTAAAATCGCTTTGATTCAAGAAATCCGTAATCAAACCTATCGTAAAAAATAATACTATGTCTACTAACTCTCTTCGAATTTTAGGTGTTATTCCTGCTCGTTATGCTTCTTCTCGTTTTCCTGGCAAACCATTACTCGATTTAAAAGGAAAATCGATGATTCAACGCGTTTATGAAGGTGTAAAAAAATCAACAATTCTTACCGAAGTGATTGTTGCTACAGATGACAAACGAATTGAAGAAGAAGTAAAACGTTTTGGAGGTAAGGTGGTTATGACTAACTTTAATCATCCTTCTGGAACCGATCGTTGTGGAGAGGTTGCAAGACTTTACCAAGATTTTGATGTCGTGATAAATATTCAAGGTGACGAACCTTTGGTTGATTTCAGACAAATTGATCAATTAACTGCAGCATTTCAAAATCCAGAAACTAACATTGCTACTCTTGGAATTAAACAAGTTACGATGGAAGATATTGTGAATCCAAATCGAATTAAAATTGTGGTCGACCAAAATCAAAATGCATTGTATTTTTCTCGAAGTCCTATACCAAACTTTGCTAATTTCAAAGATAATCCGCTTGCATTTTATCCCTTTTATCGTCACATTGGATTATATGGCTATAGAACAAACACATTACAAGAATTAGTAAGCCTCACTCCTACTTTATTAGAACAAGTTGAATCCTTAGAACAATTGCGATGGTTGTACTATGGATATAAAATCAAGGTGGTAGAAACGAATATAGAAACACCAAATATAGATGTTCCAGAAGACGTTGAAAAGGTAATTTCTTTACTATAACCTTTTTATCATTCCTTCGTATACCAAAGAATTGTTAAATAGCAACTAAAGTTGTAAATTTGCACAGCATGTATATCGAAGAATTAATAGGAGATTTATTATTACGTCACAATTGTGTGGTAATTCCTACGTTCGGTGGATTTGTAGCTGGACAAACACCTGCGATATTTGACGCACAAAAAGGTACCATAAACCCTCCTCGTAAGTCCTTATTATTCAATAAACAACTCATTAATAACGATGGATTATTAATTGCTGCGTATGCTCATGCAACTAAAAAATCTTACGAAGAATCCAACGAATACATACAAAAACAAATCCAACATTGGCACCATAAATTAGATGCTGGAGAACGAATTTCCATTGAGCGTGTTGGTTTCATCTTTTTAGATTCAGAGCGAAATTTAGCATTTGAACAAGATCGTTTTCATAATTTATTGTTAGCATCTTATGGACTAGGTAAAGTTCACTTTGTTAGTCAAGAAGACATACAGTTAATTGCACAACAAGAAATATTTACACTAAGTGGAGAGCCAATTATAGAACCAGTGCAAGTTGCTCCTATTTTTGCTTTACCAACTTCAACTAACCAGGAAGAGGAAGCGGAACAAGAAACTAAATTAGACGAAAAACAACCGATTCGAACACTAAATTCTAAAAAAGTATGGAAATATGCTGTTGCTGCTGCATTATTACCAGTTTGTTTTTATACCTATTGGATACCTATGAAAACCAAGGTATTGGAATCAGGAATAATTTCTATTCAAGATTTTAATCCATTTCACTCATCATCCGATGGTTTATACAAAAAAGAAACTTTAGATTTACGAATAACTCAAAAAATTGGGGAATCAGAACTAGATCAAATTTTAAAATCTCTACCAAAAGACGTTGAAGTTTTTTCTTATCCTGTGGATTGTGATTTATACGTACCTGTGAAAATAAAAGAACACAGCGTTCCGAAAGTTTCAATTAACTCCACAGTTACAGTTAATAAACCTTTACCTGCTCCAGTTAAAATAAATTCGATTGGAACTACAACGAACATTTCATCTACCTCAAAATCAAGCCATTTAATTGTTGGTTGTTTTTCCACAGAACAAAATGCCAAAAAACTAATTTCTGCTTTAAAACAAAAAGGGTTTAACGCCTATATTGTGGATGTAAAAAATGGTTTACATCGCGTAAGTGCATGCAGAAGCACATCTGATTCTGTTTTAAACAGCGCCAAAGAAAAACTTTCTCCTTTACAAATTTCAGGTTGGATTTTACATGATTAAAATTTTATATATTTACAACTAAAATTTTAATACTTAAATCTAAATAAACACATAAATACGTATGAAAAGATTAATACTTTCTGTTGGTATGTATTGTTTTTCTGTTTTAGCTTTCGGTCAAGACACCGTTACAAATGCAGAAAACAGTAACTACAAATTCACAAAAATTTACCATTTAGATGCAACTCCTGTGCAAAGTCAAGGATTTGCTGGAACATGCTGGAGTTTTTCTGGATTATCCTTTTTTGAATCTGAATTAATGCGTTTGGGCGTAAAAAATCCAAAAGTACTTTCGGAAATGTATATTGTTCGTAAAGCTTATGAAGAAAAAGCAGATAAATATATACGTATTGATGGTAAAATTAATTTTAGCCAAGGAGGTGGTTTTGTAGATATTCCATATATTATTAAAAAATATGGGGTAGTTCCAGAAGAAATCTATAAAGGATTAAATTATGGTTCTGAAAACCATGCACATGGTGAATTGTTTAGTGTACTAGATGGTGCTGTTCAAGGAATGTTAAAATATTCCAAAGAAGAAATGGAAAGAGATAATTCTCAAGGAATCACTTTGAAAGCATGGAAAAATGCAATTGGAGGAATTTTAGATGCATATTTAGGAAAAGAACCTTTAGAATTCAGTGTAGATGGTAAAAAATATTCTCCTAAATCATATGCTGAATCTTTAAAGTTAAATATGGATGATTATGTTTCCATTACTTCATTTATTGGACACGATTTGTATAAACCTGCACATTTAGCAATTCCTGACAATTGGTTATGGGAAGGTTCTTACAATGTAAATTTAGATGAATTGTATAGCATTGCTGAATATGCATTAAAAAATGGATTTACAATTGCTTGGGGATCGGACGTTTCTGAAAAAGGTTTTAGTTTCCGTAATGGTATTGCTATTTGTCCTGAAGACGAAAGTTCTATTGATGTAAAAGGTAAGGATGCCAAAATGTTTTCCGATGCAGGCGCAGAAAAACATGCAAATGGTTTCTTAAATCCTGTTAAAGAAGTAACTATTACTCCGGAACTTCGTCAAGAAGCTTATGACAAAAAATTAACTACAGATGATCACGGAATGCATATTGTTGGTTTATACAAAGACCAAACAGGAAAAAAATTCTTTTTAGTTAAAAATTCTTGGGGTACAGACAGAAACTTTCCAAAAGGATATTTCTATGCATCTGAAAATTTCTTCCGTTACAAAACTATGAACTACTATTTACACAAAGATGGTGTTCCTAAAGATATCCGTAAAAAATTAGGCATCTAATCGATTAGAAATTCACCTATGGAAAGATTAACACCAGCGGAAGAGCAAGTTATGCTTCGACTTTGGAAACTTGAAAAATCAACAGTAAAGGAAATAGTAGCGTTATATGACGAACCTCGTCCTGCCTATAATACCACTTCCACTATTGTTCGAATTTTAGAAAAGAAAAAATTCATTCGACATAAAGCTGTTGGACGAGGTCATATTTATATTCCTAAAATTACACGAGAGCAATATCGAGAATATATGGCAGACTATTTACTGCAACATTATTTTGATGGTGAACGAAAGGAAATAGTAAGTTATTACACGAGTAAAAGTTCTCTTAACGAACTTCTATAAAACATCTAAAGCCACAATAAAATGTGGCTTTTTTTATTAAATTGAAAAAATGTTTTTTTTAATTTATCGCATAAATACCTTTTTTATGGTATTGATAACAATTTAGAATGAATCTAAATTTGTGTTTACAAATAAACTTTATGAAAAACAACATAAACTTACTCATTTTAGGATTATCATTATTTACACAACTACTTAATGCACAAATATTAACACGAGAGGATTCTTTAAGTGCTGGTTTAGTTCGTTCAAGTAATCCAACCGTTCTTTCTGGATATGGAAACGTACGATACAACCGAAATTTTACGGATAAATCGTCGATGGTGAATGTGGATAGATTGGTATTATTTGTGGGACATCGATTTACAAATCGCATCGCTTTATTTTCGGAATTAGAATTAGAAGACACAAAAATTGCAGGTGGAGAAAGTGGTGGTGAATTTGCATTAGAACAAGCATTTCTAAAATTTGACATCAATAGTAATAATTATATTACAGCAGGTTTATTCATCCCAAGGATTGGTATTATAAATGAAAACCATTTACCAACTACATTCAATGGAAATGAGCGACCATTTGTCGAAAATTACATTATACCTGCAACTTGGAGGGAAATTGGATTAGCATATTATGGTTCAAGTACTCGTATACCTGGATTAAATTATTCAGCATCTTTAATGAACGGATTAAATGCTTCCTCCTTTGAAAAAGGAACCGGTATTCGTGGTGGTCGTTATGAAGGAAGAGAAGCAAATGCAAATGCTCTTGCAATTAACGGAGCACTCTTATATTATAGAAGCGGTCTCCGATTTCAATTATCCGGTTATTATGGAGGGAGTACTGGAATATCCAAAATTGCATCCGATACAACAGGACTTAAAAATAAAGCATTTAGCAATCCAGTTTCATTGATTGAGTCCAATTTACAATACCGACTTCATGGTTTCACCGTTAAAGTATTAGCTGCTTTTATACATATAAATAATGCCTTTGGAATTAATGCTGCCTATAAAAATGACACACCAGAAAGTATTCTTGGCACGTATGGAGAAATTGGATATAATCTATTACATAAAACAGAAAAAAATCTAACGCTTTTTGCTCGTTACGAAAATTTAAATCTTACGATGAAATTGCCAGTAAATGTAGTTCGCGATGAAACAATTAATCGTCAATATTTAGTTAGTGGAATAACTTTTCAACCACACAAAGGAGTTTCCATAAAATTTGACTATTATTGTCTTCTGACTGGCGCAACTACTTCTACTCCATCCAAGCCAGTTTACAACCAACAAAACAGTATCAATCTTGGAGTAGGATATAGTTTTTAAAATGAATAAAGAAAGAAGAGAATTTATAAAAAACTCCTGTACATTATGTGCGGGAGTTTTGGGTTTAAGCGCATTACTACCAAGTTTACAAAGTTGCGTTTCTATACACACATTAGCATTAGAACCTGTAAATAATTCTTTTCATGTTCCAACGAATTCTTTTATAGAAAATTCAAATGTGGTAATTATCAACAATAAAACGCTTGCATATCCAATTGCAGTTGTAAAATCAACATCTACATACAGAGCTTTTGAATTAAAATGTACCCACCAAGATAATGGATTAGGTGTATCAAACACTGGATTTTTCTGTAATATGCACGGAAGCAATTATGACCTACATGGTAAAGTTCTTACTCCTCCAGCAAGTCGAAACTTAAAAGAGTTTAAAACCAATATATTGAGCGAACAAATCGTCGTCTACATTTCGTAAATTTATTTCTTATCCCGTAATTGAATAAAACTATTTATTTTTTCATTCTCTATAAGAACTGTTAAATTATAGTAAACAATTTTCCATGTACCATTCGTATTTAGTAAAATCCCGCTCCCCCTACAACCACGCATCCACGTATCTAAATCCTCATCAAACCAAGCAATTGTAGTATCCTTTGAAGACATCCAAACACGGTCGTGTGGCTTAAAATCCCATGCTTTCCCCTTTTCAAAATATGGTTTAGCGAAAGTAGAAAACTTTTCTTTGTCCCAACGCTCACCTGGAGCAGTACCCAAAAAGACAAAATTTTCAGACATAAAATCAAAATAATTGGTATAATTCGCAGTTCCAGCATCCCTATGCCATTGGTTCATTAATGTATCTAGATTTTTTTCTTGTCCATAACCAAAATGGGCAGAAAGTGTTAACGTTAAAAAAAGTAAAATTGTGCGCATAGTCCAAAAGAAAGATGTTCAAATGTAGTCCAATTTTTACTTTTCTTCTTTAACTTTACGTAAAATAAAATAACATTCATAAATCTAAAAATTAAAATATGTATCCAGCAGAATTAGTAGCTCCAATGAAACAAGACCTAGTTAATGTAGGCTTTGAAGAATTAGTAACTCCAGTACAAGTAGATGAAGTTATTGCAAATACGGCAGGAACTTTATTAGTAGTTGTAAACTCTGTATGTGGTTGTGCGGCTGGAAATATGCGTCCAGGAGTTAAATTATCTTTAAATGGGGATAAAAAACCAACTAAATTAACTACAGTTTTTGCAGGTGTAGATGGTGAAGCGGTTGCGCAGGCTAGAAAACATTTCTTACCTTACCCTCCATCCTCTCCATCCATAGCTTTATTCAAAGATGGAGAATTGGTTCATTTCCTAGAAAGACACCATATCGAAGGAGGAACAGCACAAATGATCGCTGAAAACTTAACAGAAGCGTACAAAGAATTCTGTTAAGTTTTAATTAAAATAAAAAGTAGTCGGAATGTATTTTTCATTTCGACTACTTTTTGTTTTACACCAATCTCAAAATATACACTAAATTCTTTTTATCCCAACATGCTCATTGACACGCATACACACCTTTACTCTTCCCAATTTGATGCAGATCGCGACGAAGTTATCCAACGTGCGTTAAATACTGGTGTAGAAAAACTGTTGCTTCCAAATGTAGATCACGGTTCTATTGAAGGTATGTTTGCATTAGAGCAAAAATATCCTGGTGTTTGTTATCCTATGATGGGATTACATCCATGCTCGGTTACTGAAAACTGGGAAAATGAATTAGAAATTCTAAAAGCCTGGATAGATAAACGACCATTTATTGCTATCGGGGAAATTGGAATGGACTTATATTGGGATAAAACATTTCAAAAGCAGCAAGAAGAAGCATTTATTACGCAGATTAATTGGGCTAAAGAACTTCAAATCCCAATTGTCATTCATGCGAGAGATTCTTTTCCAGAGATTTATGCAATACTAGATCAACACAATGACGAAAGACTTAAAGGCGTTTTTCATTGTTTTTCTGGTGAAGAAAGAGATGTTCAGAAAATACTTTCTTACGGTGGTTTTTCTTTTGGTATTGGTGGTGTAGTTACCTATAAAAAATCTACATTGCCAGAGGTGGTTAAATTTATCCCTTTACCTAAATTACTACTAGAAACAGATTCACCGTATTTAGCACCTACTCCTTTCCGTGGTAAACGAAATGAAAGCGCTTATTTAACAGCGATTGCATCTAAAATATCGGATATTTTCGCTATTTCTGAACAAGAAATTGGTAGAATTACAAGTGAAAATGCACGACAACTTTTTTCTATATAACATGCAACAACCGAAGGTATTAATTATATATACAGGTGGGACCATAGGTATGGTAAACGATCCTAATTCCGGAACTTTAACCGCTTTTAACTTTGACCATTTGTACCAACAAATTCCTGAGATTAAACGTTTAAACGTACAATTAGAAACAATCTCTTTCGAAAAACCAGTAGATTCCTCTGAAATGAATCCAAATTACTGGAAACAAATTGCAGAAATTGTTTCTGAAAATTACTCTGAAAACGATGGTTTTGTTATTTTGCACGGTTCGGATACCATGGCTTATACAGCATCTGCATTAAGTTTTATGTTACAAGGATTAACGAAACCAGTTATCCTTACTGGTTCACAATTACCAATTGATGAAATTCGTACAGATGGACGTGAAAATGTATTGACTTCCATTGAAATAGCGGCAGCTAAAAATAGTGATGGTTCAAGTAAAATTCAAGAAGTAGCAATTTATTTTGAGAATAATTTATTCAGAGGAAATAGAACTACAAAAATTTCTGCCAACGCCTTTGAAGCATTTAGTTCACCAAACTTTCCTGCTTTAGCAACAGCAGGAATTCATATTAATTACCACCAAGGATTAAAGACTAATGCAGGTACATTTCAATTATTCACAGAATTAGATAATCGTGTAGCATTACTGAAAATTTTCCCGGGATTCAATGCATCTGTATACCAAAGTCTGTTTGACATATCTAAAATCAAAGGAATTATATTAGAAACTTTTGGTGCTGGAAATGCACCTACCGATAAAGCATTTGATGATTTGATAGAAAAATACATATCGGATGGTGGAATTGTATTAAACATTACCCAATGCAATAGTGGTTCTGTAGAACAAGGATTATACCAAACGAGTTCTTTCTTCCAAAAAGTAGGAGTAATTGGAGGCGGAGATATGACAACGGAGGCAGCAGTTTGTAAATTCATGTATGCATTGGGAAATAGTTCAAGTTTGGAAGAAGTTAAAAAAACACTTGCAGAAAATATTTCTGGCGAATTAACGATTTAAGTATATTTTTTTGTACTTTCGCAAACCAATCTTTAAAATAGATTTTAAATTATTGGAGAGATGTCCGAGTGGTTTAAGGAGCACGCCTGGAAAGCGTGTATAGGCCTAAAGCTTATCGCGGGTTCGAATCCCGCTCTCTCCGCACAGCAAAAAAGCCCGATTTCGATTGGGCTTTTTTATTGAATATCAGTATGTTTTTACTTTTTTACGTTTCCTTCCATTTCTGTAACAATTTTCGCAACAGCAGGACATATTTCCAAATTTTTAGTTGTTAAATCTAATATTTGAAACATATTCTTACGATCGGTATGCGGATATTCTCTACAAGCTAAAGGTCGTACATCATAAATAGAACATTTGTTATCACTTCCTAAAAAATAACAAGGGGAAGATTTGAGTACAAAATCCCCATCTTCATCTACTCGTAAAAATTCATCCTCAAATTTACCAGATTTCATCCCCATACTTTTAGAAATGCGGTCAATATCCACCTTTCGAAAAATGGGACTCGTTGTTTTACAACAATTTGCACAGGCTAAACAATCAATCCCTTTAAACGTTTTTACGTGTGCTGCGTGAAATTGAGTATCTAACAAACGATTATTCGTTTTTTTTAGACTCACCAACTTTTTTTTAAGCGCAGGTAAATTCGCTTTAGCATCTTCGAGAATCGGTAAATATTTCATTATTTTTTTAATAAAGTAGCGAAATCTTTCGCAAAATAGGTCAAGATTCCATCTGCACCAGCACGACGAATACTCAATAACATCTCAGACATTGTAGCTTCGTAATTCAACCAACCATTTTGCGCTGCAGCGTATACCATAGCACATTCTCCACTAACATTATACGCAGTAATTGGAACGGAGAAATTTTCCTTCAATGAAGCAATTACGTCTAAATAACAAAGTGCAGGTTTTACCATCAACATATCAGCTCCTTCTTGGATATCCAACTCCGCTTCAATTAATGCTTCACGGCGGTTTGCAGGGTTCATTTGGTACGTTTTTTTATCTCCTGCTTTAGGTGCAGAATCTAACGCATCCCTGAATGGTCCGTAGAAAGCACTTGCGTATTTCACAGAATAAGACATAATACTCACATCCGTAAAATTCGCTTGATCTAAAGCCTTACGGATGTACCCTACTCGCCCATCCATCATATCCGAAGGTCCAAGTATATCTATACCTGCTTGTGCTTGTGCAATAGACATTTTTGCTAGAATTGGAAGTGTTTCATCGTTGATAATTTTACCATCTCGAACCAATCCATCGTGTCCATCGGAAGAATATGGATCCATAGCCACATCGCTCATTAATACGATTTCAGGAAAACGATCTTTCAAAGTACGAATTACATCCAAGTAAAAATTATCCGAAGCATAACTGTGTGAAGCGATTGCATCCTTTAATCGCTCTTCAATCGCAGGGAAAAGTACATAGGTACTGATTCCTAATTCTAAACATTTCTCCACTTCAGGAAGTAACCTATCGATACTCCATCTAAAATTATTAGGCAAAGATTTAATCTCCGTTTTTATCCCTTTACCATCTTGTAAAAAGATAGGGTAAATTAAATTTTCAGCACCTAATTTGGTTTCTTCCACCATTGCTCGAATGGCAGCATTTTTACGATTTCTACGTGGGCGAATTAACATATGAGTGATGAGTTGAGAGTGACGTAAGAAGTATTCTTGTAAAAAACAAAAGACTTTAAATAATTAAAGTCTTTTGTCCGTTCTATTTTTTTAAAGAATTAGATATTTTCAATGATAACAGCAGAAGCACCACCACCACCATTACAGATCGCAGCGCCTCCGTATTTTGCGTTGTTTTGTTTTAATACATTTACTAATGTAACTAAGATACGTGATCCAGAGTTACCTAGTGGGTGACCTAATGCTACTGCACCACCATAGATATTTACTTTTTCAGGATCTAATCCTAAGATTTTTACGTTTGCTAAACCTACCACAGCGAAGGCTTCGTTGAATTCCCAGAAATTAATATCTTCTTTTTGTAGATTTGCTTTTGCTAATGCTTTATCCACCGCTTTTGCAGGTGCAGTTGTAAACCATTCAGGCGCATGTGCTGCATCTGCATACGAAACAATTTTAGCAACTGGTTTTAAGTTATATTTTTCCACTGCTTCCGCTGAAGCTAATACCAATGCGGAAGCACCATCATTTAATTTAGACGCATTTGCAGCAGTGATAGTTCCTTCTTTATCAAAAGCAGGACGTAGCGATGGAATTTTATCCAAGAAAACATTTTTATATTCCTCGTCTTCCCCAACTAATACTGCTTCTCCTTTGCGTTGTGGAACAGAAACTGGTACCACTTCGTTTTCGAAATGACCATTTTTCCATGCATTCGCAGATTTTTTATAGGAATCCACTGCAAAAGCATCTTGATCTTCGCGTGTTACATTATATTCTTTTGCGCATAATTCAGCACAATTTCCCATAGGAACTTTGCTGTAAACATCTAACAAACCATCTTTGGTAATACCATCTAACATCAAAATATTGCCAAATTTCGTACCATTTCTTCCATCGATATAGTGAGGTGTTTGGGACATATTTTCCATACCACCAGCGACAACAAGGTCATTATCACCTGCAATGATCGATTGTGCACCTAACATTACAGACTTCATTCCAGAAGCACATACTTTATTGATGGTTGTACTCGGAACAGTATTCGATAAACCAGCTTTCAATGCTGCCTGACGCGCAGGAGCTTGACCAACGCCAGCTTGCAATACGTTACCCATAAATACTTCTTGAACATCTGCAGGATTGATTCCAGCTTTTTCAATTGCTCCTTTGATCGCTGTTGCTCCCAAATCAGTAGCGGATACACTTGAAAACGCACCTAAAAAACTACCAATTGGTGTTCTAGCTGCAGAAACGATATATACTTCTTTTTTGTTCATAGATTCAAATTTTGATGGCACGAATATACTAAGAAAGCATCTAAAATAAGGAAGACTTTTTGAATTAATAAAATTGATTATGAACAAAAAAAAGTGCGTAATGGTTAAAAAAATAAATACACCCTTGACTAATATATTATTACCAAAATAAAAAGTCCCTAAAGAAAACTTTAGGGACTATTAGAAATAGCTATGAAATAAAATTAAGCTTTTAATAACCAACCGAATTCATCTGGACTAACACCGGATTTAAGTTCGTTCATGTATTTTTCCACTTTCAATGAGAATTCTCTAGTTTCTATCGCAGGAAGTACAAAGTCCTCACCTCTAAATCCAATTTTATGGATGTGTGCGATTGTAGCGGCAGTACCAGCACCGAATGCTTCTGTACAAGATCCATCTTTTATAGAAGAAATAACTTCCTCAACGGTAATTTTACGTTCTTCGATTTCATACCCCCAATGTTTTGCTACTTCCAAAACACTTCTTTTAGTGATACCACGTAAGATTGTATCGCTTTCTTCAGTAGGAGATAGTACTTTACCATTAATCACAAAAACGATATTCATCGTACCCGATTCCTCTACGAACGTATGTGTTTTAGCATCCGTCCATAACAATTGATGATATCCTTTTAACTGACCTTGTTTTGCAGGATATAATGATGCGCCATAGTTCCCAGCAACTTTTGCTCTACCTACACCACCTTCTGCAGCACGTGTGTAATGTTCTTCAATTAAAACATTTACTGGTTCGTTATAATAAGCACCAACAGGACAAGCAAAAATGATAAATTTATAGGTATCTGACGGACGAATTCCAACAAACTCATCAGTAGAGAACATAAACGGACGGATATACAATGAATAACCTGGTTTATTAGGAATCCACTCTCTTTCCAATTCTACGAATTTACGAACACATTCTACAAATAAACCCTCTGGAATAATCGGCATACAAAGACGTTCACAAGATTCTATAAATCTTTTAGCATTCATATCCGGTCTAAAAATCAACAATTCGCCTTCCGCGGATTTATTAGCTTTCATTCCTTCAAAAACAGACTGACCATAATGAATTGCTGAAGTTGCAGGATGAAATGAAATAGGTCCAAAAGGAACAATTTCAGGTTCTTGCCATTCGCCATCATGATACTCCATAACAAGCATATGATCTGAAAACATTTTTCCGAATGGAAGGTTTTCCCAATCTACTTTAGAAATTTTTGATTCCGTAGTTGTAGTAATTTTAAAATTTATCGTTTGTTCTAACATAATCTGTGCGTGTTATACTGCGAATATATGAAAATAAAATAAAAAATTTAACCTGCTTTCAAAAAAACAGCCGCTGAATTAGCGAAAGTTTGGAGAATAATTAATCGTAGGCAACTTCATCCGAAAGGATGAATTCCTTTTCACTTTTTGCAATCACAACAGATGCCAAACAATTCCCTAAAACATTTACACTCGTTCGAGCCATATCCATTAATGCATCCACTGCTAAGATAACACTCGCTTTTTCCACCGGTAATTTCAAGTAAGCAACAGCACCCGCAAGAATTACGAAAGATGCTCCTCGAACACCTGCAACTCCTTTGGAAGTCAACATTAATAGCAAACCAATCCCAATTTGTTCCCCTATGGACAGATCTTTCCCACACATTTGCGCAACAAAAATGGTAGCTAAGGATAGATACAAGGTAGTTCCATCTAAATTAAAACTATACCCTGTTGGAATTACAAAAGAAACAACCTTTTTGGAAGCACCCAATTTCTCCATATTTTCCATTGCTTTCGGAAGGGCCGCCTCACTACTTGCTGTAGCAAACGCTAAGGAGACAGGTTCCGTAACCGCTTTTATGAAACGTTTGATTGGAATTTTAGCCATCAAAGCAATAGGTAATAATACACAGGTAATAAATACAATTAGCGATACATATAAAGTACCAACCAATTTAAATAAGTTCATTAAAATATCAATTCCAGATTTTGCAACGGTACTTGCTAAAGCACCAAAGACAGCAAATGGCGCTACATACATTACGATATCGGTGAATTTGAACATCACTTCACTTAAACTTTCACAACCTTCCAACATCCTGTTTTTATGAGACACATTGGTTAGCATGCTTATTGCAACTGCAAAAATGATGGAAAAAATAACAATTTGAAGCACCTCACCTTCCGCTACAGACTTAGCAATATTTTCAGGGAACATTTCTACTAGATGATCTTTTGCAGGTTGCTTTAATAAATCTTGCGATTTTTCCAGAGCAGCAGTAGTTGTCTCCACCTTTACCCCTTTACCAGCCTGACTAATGTTAATTGCTAACAATCCGATTAATAGCGCAAACGTTGTAACAATCTCAAAGTATAAAATGCTCTTTAAACCCATTCTACCTAATTGTTTTAAATTGCTATGTCCCGCAATACCAATCACTAAAGTTGAGAAAATTAAAGGTGCTACTAACGTTTTTATTAGACGTAAAAAAATCGTTCCTAACTTCCCTAAATCTTTTGCGAATTCCGGAAAATCGATTCCAACTTCAATTCCTAATATCATGGAAGTGAAAATCCACAAGGATAATTTTCGCTTTTTAAAAGTCACAAAAGTTACTAAAGCCAACACTAAATAACGTATTGATTTATAGATATAAGGATTAGATATCGGAAGTTTTGATTCAATAAAAAATAATGCCCCGAAAAGTAAAAAACAGGAAACATACGTAAACATGGACGTCAAAAACTTCATAAGTATAGTATTTAAAATGAATGTTGTAAAAATACGAATATAAAATTTGAAAAAGAGATGCTTGCTAAAACATCAAAAAAAACAATTAATAATGCTTAATTTTATAGTTATTAGACAAAAATAAACTTTATGACACTTCAGATTGGCAGACTTAAACTATTTATTATCAGTGTAATTATATTATTTCTTTTCTTTTTCGCACCAAACATCCGCATGTTGCTAATTGGTAAACAAACGAATGGTACTGTTTTTAAATTGAGTGCATTCACTGCGGGAGAACACAATTCACGTGTGAATTTTATTGCAGAAAACACTATTGAGTATCGATTCGAAGTGAATTCTAATGTTAAAGGTACAGCGAAAGTGATTTATGACCCTGAAAATCCAGCGGATGCATACCTTTTTAACTTTATGAATTTCGTTTTAGAAAAGATTATTTTTAGTTTACTTGCAGCAATTCCATCTACGATTTTTGTTTTTTTCTTTTTGAAAAAAAATCAGTATTTATTTATTGATTTAAAACGTTTTAAGTTCAGTAAAGGATTAAAAAGATGGACAGAACAAGACGCAGAAACTTTCAAACATATAGTGAAAGAACCACTTACACATGCAATCAAACCTTTCGAGTATGCTTATTTAGTAAATTCAGACCTTAAATCTTCCGGCAAACTCATAGCAATCACCTTACAATACCTGTTTATCCATAAGTATATCGAAATAACTACGAAACTGGTGCAGGTAAATAAAACAGATGACAAACAAAAACCAAGGCCTTTTGTTCGTTTAGGTTCCAATTATGCACAAGAGGTAAATTTAACACCAATCGAACGCGAATTATTAACTATTTTTTCATCCAATGACAGTTTACGCTTACATGAAATAAGAATGAAACTCCAACAAAAATTTGGTCCTGAGTTTGAAAAATTTCATACCGAAGTTGTAAAACCATATTTTGAGACTTCTGCCTTGTTCAACCAAAGTAAACCCAACGAACTTGGAAAACAAGTGTTATCAGAAGTTAATGCACGAATATTGTTTATTGAAAAACAGGTGGATGATTTATTAAGCGATACACATTTAAAAGAGTTATCTGTGTTATTGGAAAAACTTCATACAAATTGGTTATTTATACCTACAGAAACATTTGATAAAATTAAAAGCGCATTAGTCCAACGCAAAGATGAAATTGATTCTGAATTAATTGCGAAAATCACATCTGCATATCAACGAATTGCGATTAACTAGTAATTCGATTTTTACATTTATAAATTAAACTTTAACCTAAAACACCTCTTCGCTTTTCCTTTTCAATATTTTTTTTTGTTCTGAGGAAATTTTCAAACCTTTATTTCCGTTAACATTAAAATATTTAACACTTGGCATCGTCCAGATATCATCAGAGACTTCTTTTAATTTATTTGCTTGAACATCTAAACGAGTTAAACTTACAAGTTCCATTAAATGTTGCGGTAAAGTACTTAAAAGATTATCATTTAAGTACAATTCTTTCAGATTAACCAAATTGGAAATAGTTTCTGGTACACTACTTATTTTGTTATATCCAAGATTTAAAATTTCTAAGTTAAAAAGTCGAGTGATTACATCTGGAAAAACTGGCATTTCTAAAAATGTCATTTCCAATTCCTTTAGGTTTGATAATTGGGAAAAACTTTCATCCAGTTTCACAAGTGGATTAAAACTTAAATTTAGATACACCAAAGCGTGCAGTTTTGAAATATCTTTTGATAATTCTTTTATTCCATTTTCTTGTAAATCTAATCGAGTGAGGTTTATTAATTCACCAATCGATGCAGGAATCACACTTATTTTATTTCTTGCTAGATTAAGTGTTTTTAGACTAATAATAGAAGTTAGATTATTCGGGTAAAGCACAAATCGATTTATAGAAAAATCTACTCCTTCTAATTTGGTAAGATTTACAAATGATTCAGGTAAAAAGGAGATTTTATTGTTGCTTGCTTCCAGCCAAAATAGATTCGAAATATTTCCAATTTTTTCTGGGAGAACAGAAATTTTATTAATGGATATATCTAGTTCTTTTAAACTTTTAAGATCACAAATTGCATTTGGAAGTCCAGTTAATTGGTTATGACACAAATTCAACGTTTTTAAGCGCGTAAGTTTCCCGATGGATTCTGGTAATTTTGTGATATTATTAAAAGAAACATGCAAATAATTAAGATTAATCAATTTACCAATCGATTCCGGTAGTATTGTTAATTTATTTTGGGCTAAATTTAGTTCTTCTAGGTTCGTAAATAAAGAAATTTCCTCTGGTACCTTTTTTAATTTAGTATAACTTAAGTCTAGTTTATACACATTCATTGCGTTTTTAAGCGCGTCATGCATGTCTGTATACACTTTATTTCGTTGTCCAAAACAAAACGTAATCCAGAAGGAACAAAAAATTATGAGTAATGCTTTGAACATAATCAACTTAAACCAATTCTTCGACCAATTTCTTTTTCCTCTTTCGGAACGAACCAAAGTAAAATAAATCCGATTAAAAAGAAAACACCAATGGAAATAACCGAGAAACGCAAATCTCCGGTTACCGCCTCAATCATTCCAAAGAAAAAAGTACCCAAAACAATTCCTAATTTTTCGGTTACATCATAAAACGAGAAGTAGCTTGCATGGTCCTTCGTTACCGGTAAGAATTTGGAATAGGTTGAACGGGCAATTGCTTGCACCCCTCCCATCACTAAACCAACCGTAGCGGCTAATATATAAAATTGAACAGGTGTTGTGATAAAATAGGCACCGACACAGATTCCTAACCAAATTGTTATTGCAAGCATTAATGTTTTGATATTTCCGATTTTACTAGATAATCTTGACATACAAAAAGCCCCGAATGCACCTAAAATTTGAATTAATAAAATAGCTATGATTAATCCAGACTTTTCCCCTCCTTTAGGCCAATTGATTTCTTTCGATGCAAAAATGGTAGCCATCAACATCACAGTTTGTACTCCAGTATTAAAGAAGAAAAATGAATACAAATATTTCTTTAAACGTTTTGTTTTTTTGAATTTTCGATAGACTATATACAACTCTCTGAAACCTCGCCACAACCCTCTTTTAGGTTTTCTACCGTAGACGTTATTTGGTAATACACGGTATGTAATTTGACTAAATCCGATCCACCAGATTCCTACAAAGACAAAGCACCATTTGGTTGGATAATCCAATACTTGAATCCAAACTAGACAAAGTATAAGCAGTAACATAGAACCAAAATACCCCATACTAAAACCGCGCGCAGAAATTTTATCTTGGTCTTGAGGATCAGCAATTTCTGGTAAAAAAGCATTGTAAAACACCAAACTATTCCAAAAACCAATACTACCAAAGAAAACAGATAACATTCCTAATTCAATGTGTTCAGGTTTAAAAAAGTAAAGTGAAATACAAGAAAGTGAACCTAAATAACAAAAGAAACGCATAAATTTCTTTTTACTACCTGTATAATCAGCGATTCCTGATAACATTGGAGATAAAAAAGAAACCACTAAGAAGGAGGCTGAAAGTACAAAAGAAAGTAAAACAGAATTCGTAACGTTTGCACCTAAAAAATCGACTTTAACAGCCACTCCTTCCGGTAAATCTAATTCTTTTGCTTTTTCAACCGTCGTTTTAAAAAACTTTGCTTTATAGTTATTCGTTGTTACGGTATCATAAAATATTGGAAAAATAGCAGAAGAAATAACGAGATTATACACTGAGTTCGCCCAGTCGTAAAACACCCAACCTCTGATTATTTTTTTATTTCCTTTTTCCATTATTTTAGATGAAAGATATATAGACAAAAGATGAAAGACTTTTAGACAAAAAATTAGAACCTATAAATAAATCTACAAATAATTAGGTCTTTGCTCTTTGGTCTTTCTGTCTTAGTTCTTTTTAATCATTTACATATTCTTGTAAGTAGGCGAAACCTTCAGTTAATTCACCGTCTAATGTTGTTTCACTACCTCTGCCGATGATATTATCCGGATCACCATTAAAGAAAGTTGGTAATATAAATTGTATAAAATCGTTTCCAAAATCTTCGGAAGCATCTTTTGGTAATTCGCAAGGTAGATTATCCACTGCCATTACCGTAATTACACCATCTTGCTGAAAATCCGTTTCTACACCCGTTTTTGGATTGTACCCATATATCGGATCAGCAATCGTACTTGGTCTTAATGTAGAAGCGATTGGACCTGCGATATCACACGAAATATCCGCCACTACTTTCAAACGTAAATTCTCTTTTTCTAAATCTTCTTTCGTCAATAAATTTGGCGATTTATTTGACCAGAAATGACATGCTATGTACATATCTGACTGATCAATAAAGGTTGGTAGAATGGATGTATAATCGGAAGGATTTGTATAGAATTCTTTTTTATCAAACTCTTTACCATCTTTTCGTGCGTAATAATCTCCCACTTCTAAATGGGTGAAAACCGCTTGGTTAAATTCTTTCGCCAAAAACTCGTTTGGAGCAACTTCCATGATTGGTAACAGATGTAAAATCTCACGTGCACCAAACCCAACTCTGCCAAAACCAGTTGCTACTACCTTTGTATTTGCAGGAAGAACCACTTTTTTCAATTCCTCTTCTAATTCCTTACGGTCATGACACTCCGTGGCTTTTTTGAGAGTAAATAAATTATTTTTTAGTCCAAAAGCCCTAAAACCGTTGTAACAGCCTACAATACCCGCATAACGACCAAAACCAATTAAGCGTTTACCTACCTTGTTTTTAAGAACTTCATAATCAATTAATTGAATCTTTTTAGCAAGAATTTCTTGCAATAATTTTTTATTGTAGGATTGTTTTTTGATTGTATGTGAGAAGAACATAAAGCGTTTATTCGGAATCAATGCTGAAACCGGCACTTCTTTTACCCCCATTATTAAATCACAAGCAGACAAATCTTCTTGAACCAAGATTCCTTTGTCCGTGTATTGGTTATCGGAAAAACTTCTGATCGGACTTGGTTGGACAATAATTTCTACCTGCGGATATTCCGCTTGTATTTTTTGACATTGCTCTGGCGTAAGTGGCACACGAAAATCAGCAGGTACCTTTCCTTCTCTTATAATTCCAATTTTAAACTTTTCCATATTTTATATAGTTCCCAACGGTGCTGGTAATAAATAATTATCAATAAATTCTCTAACGCAACCTTGACCACCTTTCAAAGACAAAATTACATCTACTTGTTTTTTAACTACTTCCACTGCATCAGCAGGACATGCAGTAAATCCTACTACACGCATAATTCCTAAATCATTAATATCATCTCCAAGGATAGCAACCTCCTCAAAGGAAATTTGCATTTCCTCCATCCAGGATTCTAATACAGAAATTTTGGAATCACGACCAACATAACACCGTTTAATTCCAAGCATTTCAGCGCGTTTATGGACTAATTCACCTGTAAATCCGGAAGAAATAATTCCTATTTCCACTTCTTTTTGTTTCACAACTTCCATAATTCCCATACCATCTTTGGTATTGAATTTCTTCTGTTGATCCAAACTTTCAGAAAAAATCATTCCGCCATCGGTCATCACTCCATCCACATCCAAGATTAGCAATTTGATTTTAGCCAATTTTTCTGACAAATACTCATTTTTAAAGAGTGGTTTGAATAAAAGCGCATGTAAATCTAATTCATACTCTTCTGTAATTGCTTCTAACTCTACCAATGGAATTTCGGTCACGCTTTCCACTTGAAAATCAGCTAAAAAAGACTCGAAATCTAAACCAAATTTAGTGCAAAGTCCACGAATATTTTGTTCTAAAAAAACCATTTAAACTATGTTATATCCTACGCTTGTTGCTACAGGACGTAAAGAAGAAATTAAACTTTCAAACTCAGGATGATTCAATTGCTGTGAAGCATCCGATTTTGCAACCGATGGATCTGGGTGTGTTTCAATCAACAAACCATCGATTCCCATTGCTACGCAAGCACGTGCTAAATCCGCAACACCATAAGCATAGCCCATTGCATGACTTGGATCTAAAATGATTGGTAAATTAGTATGCTGTTTTAACCAAGCCACACCACATAAATCTAAGGTAAAACGAGTACCAGTTTCAAACGTTCTAATACCACGTTCACATAAAATAACGTTTGGATTTCCTCCTGAAAGTACAAATTCAGCTGCTTGAACAAATTCTTGAAGTGTTGTTCCAAATCCGCGTTTGATTAATACAGGTTTTTGCGTTTTAGCACAAGCACGCAGAATTCCTTGGTCATACATTGCTTTCGCTCCAACTTGAATAACATCGGAATACGCAATAACTTCCTCAATATGTGTAGCATCTCGAACCTCCGTAATCACCGTTAATCCAAATTCTTGGCGCATTTTTGCCAATAGTTGCAATCCTTCTAACCCTAATCCTTGAAAACTATAAGGACTAGTTCTTGGTTTATAACAACCACCACGTAACACATTTAATCCTAAGCCACTTATAAAACTTGCAGAAGTACGAATTTGTTCTTCGCTTTCTACCGAACAAGGTCCACCAATAATAACCGTATTTTTAGTATCGCCTCCAATCAACACGTTCCCAAACTGAACAGTACGTTTTTTGGATAAAAACTTACTGGATGCTAACTGTAAATCATTTGCAAACACCCAATTATTTACTGTTTTATCCAGTAATTGACTAGGAACTTCCTTTACACCAGAACCAGTTATTAAGTAATTTTCACCTTCATAGGAAATGTGAAATGCTTGTATTTCTGCTGCCAATTTTGTTGCAGCCTGTTCTGAAACATTATTTTGTAATTGAATTATCATATTTCTCCTCGAATTAGGTTTACAAAAGTAACAATTCCTACCGCATTTTTGGCTTCATCCAGCACCGGTAAATACGTAATTGGAAATGCATATTTTTTAATTAGTTGAAGCATTTCATTGACAGTAGCTGTCTCTTGAATTCCTACCGATGCAGTATTTATCATGGTGGATACATTCAAACTAGATAAGTCGTGTATTGAATGTAGTAACGCTTTACGCACATCCGCATTGGAAACTAATCCTACATATTCATTATTTTCACGTACTACCAAAGCAAAACCAAGTTTCCCTTTTTCAATGGTCTCAAGTACGTGTTTAAAAGTCAATTTACTTTCATGCATAACAGGAGTTTCCGCTAATGGAATCATAAAATCACGGAGTACAAACTGGGATTCTACATTTCTTTTGGTAAGATTCATTAAAGCATGTCCGATACTTGGCCCGTTAAACAAATAAGAACCAGATACAGAACTACTTACACCCATATTTCTTAAAATAAAAGAAACCTCTCCATTTACTCCACCATCTACATGAACCGATTTAGCTGGATATATTTTTTTGAATTTTCGGATTTTCGAAAAGTTAAACGTATCAAATACTCCCCCACTTTGCCCTGGAATCGTTGCCATTACCAAAATGAAATCAAAATCTTCATATTCTTGAAAAACAGAAACATCCGTAGGTGTAATTACCGCTAAGCCTTTTTTTCCAGAAAAATTGGATGGTAACTCTATTTTTTCTTTTAAATCCTCGTATTGAAAAGTTACATATTCCACAGGATTATCTCTAATTAAATCCTTGTATTTACTCGGATAAGGAGTAATAATATGTAAATCAATTGGCAGATCGCACCAAGTTCTAATTTTTTTTATATCCTCAAAAACAGAAACATCGTCATTACAATCCACATGCAATAAATCCACCTGATGCGCTACTAAATCTAAAACAACGTCTTTAAGTGGACGTTTTTTATCACTATAAATAGATGCAGAAATTTTCATTGTTTAAAATTACAAAAATTCAGTTTACAAATTACAGCACTTCATTCAGTCTTAGGAAAAATAGAGGATTTCAAAACTATTAAAGTTTATATTTTGACTTCCTATTTGAATTATAAACCGAAAAGAATACCACTATTTTTCCTTAACTTTACTTATTGTTATGGTATTTAACGTTATGAAAAATATTGTGTTCCTTTTCCTTACTTGTATTCTTTCTACAGGGATTTTCTGTCAGAAAGCAGAAGATTTTTTGGGAAGCGGTATCGCTAAAGAAGCAGAAGGTAATTATAAAGCAGCAATATTAGAATACAATAAAGCCTTAAAAATCAACGCACATTACACAGAAGCATATGTAAACAGAGGAATTTCAAAAACTTTACTCGGAGATTACCGTGGAGCTATCGCCGACTATAATCATGCACTGGGAATTAATCCAAATGCTTCTGAAACCTATAATTTACGTGGTGAAATACATAACATTTTAGGGGAATATCCAGAAGCAATTCACGATTTCAATCAGACCATACATTTAAATAAAAAACATGCGAAGGCCTATTACAATCGTGGAAATTCAAACCAAGCAATTGGTCATTATAAACGTGCCATTAAAGATTATTTAAAATCAATTTCAATCAATAAATCATTTCCAGATGTGTATTATGAACTTGGAAATGTCTATACCATGCTTGGTACGTACACAGAAGCAATTGCGAATTATGATCAGTCCATAAGTTTAAAAACGGATTTTGCTAGAGCATACATAGCACGTGGCGTAGCAAAAATGAAAAGTGGAGAACAAGGCGGTTGTGGCGATTTTACAAAAGCTGAAGAATTGGGAGATAAAACGGTGCAATATATGATTCAGTTGTATTGTAGTAAGAGGAGTGAGTAGTAACGGCCCTTCGAGAGCCTCAGGGACCGGAGTGACAAGTGCTGGGTATTTTTAAAAAAACATACAAAATACATCCAACAAGATACACTAAAAACAAATTATTCGAAAGTTATAGAAGTTTACAAATGAATAAAAGTCAAGAAATATTAAAAAAATACTGGGGTTACGATTCATTTCGAACGCTACAGGAAGATATTATTGACGCTGCTATTTACGGGAAAGATACCGTTGCTTTAATGCCAACAGGTGGTGGTAAATCCATCTGTTTTCAAATCCCAGGATTAGCGCGTGAAGGAATTTGCTTGGTTATTTCACCATTAATTTCACTCATGCAAGATCAAGTAGACCAATTGGAAGCCAAAGGAATACGCGCAAAAGCAATTACGAGTATGATGAGTTATCGCGAAATCGACATCACTTTAGACAATGCTAAATTTGAAGGGCTTGATTTTTTATACACTTCGCCAGAGCGATTACAATCACGTTTATTCATCGAACGATTTAAACAAATGCAAGTCTCTTTGATCGTAGTGGATGAAGCACACTGCATTTCTGAATGGGGCCATGATTTCCGACCACCCTACCGTAAAATTGCAGATTTACGAAAATACCATCCAGATGTTCCGATTATAGCATTAACCGCGACTGCAACCAAGGAAGTAAAAGAAGATATTATACTTCAATTAGATTTAAAAAATCCTGCAGTTTTTGAAAGTTCATTTCAACGTGTTAATTTAAGTTACGAAGTTCATAAAATTGAAAATAAAGATATTGCATTACTAAAATGGGTGCAAAAATTCCCGCACATGTGTGGAATTGTATATTGTCAAACCCGTAAATCTGTGAAAGAAATTGCAAACTTCTTACTAAATCACGGCATAAAAACAGGAATTTACCATGGAGGGTTGGATGCGGCTCAACGCAATCAAATGATGCAATTATGGATGAACAATGAAGTTCATTTAATGATTGCCACTAACGCATTTGGAATGGGAATTGACAAACCTAATGTTCGCTATGTGATTCATTATGAATTTCCAAATAATCTAGAAGCATATTTTCAAGAAGCAGGTAGAGCAGGAAGAGACGGGAAAGAGTCACGCACATTGGTACTACTTAATACACGCGACATAACAACTACTCATGAAACGGTTGAAAAACAATTCCCTCCTATCCAGACTGTAAAATCTACTTATAGAGCCCTTTGTAATCATTTAAAACTTGCAATCGGTTCTGGAGAAGGCGAATCATTTCCAATTAACTTAAGGGAACTCTGTAACAGTTTTAAATTGGAAGTTATAGAAACCTATCAATCTTTAAAAATACTTGAAATGAATGGGGATATCTTATTCAATGAGAGTGTTTTTAACCCTACTCGTATCAAGTTTTCAGTTGGTAATACGGTAGTATATAGTTTTCAAATAAAGTACGAAAAAGTTGCAAAAATTATTAGTTTTCTAAGTCGAAGTTATCCAGGTATATTTGATCATTTTTTTGATTTGAACGAGTCAGTGTGTTGTGCAAAACTTGGAATTACTGCAAAAGAATTAGAAAATCAACTTCATTTTTTAGAACAAAATGGAATCATCGATATTACATGGAAAACCGATTTACCGAAAGTTACCTTTCTACACGAACGTTTACCAGATGATTACATGCGTGTGTCGGACGAAGTGTATCACAATCGTAAGATTCGGGCTTTCAGACGTTGGGATAATATGCAACAATATTTATTAACCAATCATTGTCGCGAACAATTTATTTTACATTATTTTGGTCAGGAGGTTGCTCCTTGCGGAAAATGTGATTATTGTCGCACTATACGTAAAGAAAAACTTGCGCATGCACAAATTATAGCGCGTATTTTATCACAGTTGGAAGTTCAAGCGATGTCTTTGGATGAAATTATCGTACAGAATCCAACAATTCAAGAGGAACAAATCAAGCATGTATTGCAGCAATTGATTTTAGAGGAAGAGGTTGTTTTTGATGGTAGGTATCACTTACCATTAAGAAATTAAGGACGATTAGCAGTGTGATGCTTAGAGAAAATTAAGAAATCAAATTACATTGATTTTCAAGAAAAAGTCTTCCATAATCTTATAATACTATTCACTTCACCTCTATCGGTCTTCCTAAAATCTTCGCATAGACAGCGGTGAATTTTGCACCAAAGAAAATGATTTGGGAAGTATAATATACCCAAGCAAGCAAGATCAATATTGTACCAGCGATACCTGCGTCTTTTGCAAAAAAATAGTGTGTTAGGTAAAACTTAATTCCTAACTGACCCAAATAAAGCAACGTAGAAGTAACAACACTTCCAGCTAATGCCAGCCGTTTGAGAACAATTCCATCAGAAACGAATTTAAGTATGAAATAGAAGATGATGACATTTGTGGTAAATGGAATCAAATGTTGGGTTAAAAATGCAAAAATATCATGCAATGCATGTAAACTATTAAATAATTTATCTCCAAATGACAAGAGTAAAATTTGTGCGAAATAGGTGACAATTACCACTAATCCAAATAACATCAAAAGTAAAATATGCACCAAACGATCGCGTAACGTTGAAACGATCATCTTCTTTTTGGATTGATGAATTAATTCTATATCGTAAAACTCATTGATACTGTGTTGTAAAGAAGATAGTATTGCAGTTGAGGAGATCAATAATACCACAACACCGATTACTTGCAGCGCAAAATTGCTTTTATGGAAATTGATTTCATGTAAGAATGTAAGAATTCCTTTCACATCTTTAATCCCGATATGTTCGGTCAACATAGCGGAAATGATGGACTCCATTTTTGCTTGTCCAATAAATGCTCCAAACGAAACAATACTTAAATACAGAATTGGTACAAGTGCAAATATGGTATAATAGGATAATGCAGCACCATGAAAGAAACTTTTTTCACTCCCAAATTCGACGATGGTTTGTTTAAACAGTCTTCCAACTTCCTTCCAAGTTAGGTGACGAATATGTTCAGATATAGATTTCTTCGACATTTTCTAAAGATTCCGAATGATTTAGGACAATTACTTCCTTTTTATTGACCTTGAAAGTAGATTGAATAAAACCTCCATAATAAGTAGCGAATTGAAAAGTAAGTGGGATTTTATATCCACCATTCTTTTCCATTAATGTAAATTGGTGTGGCCTAAAGAAAACCTCCTTTTTATCTATTTTCAAGCGATTAACTTCTCCAAAAAACAAAGCTTCTTGGTACGAAGATGGTTGCTCATAAAATGCACGAGGAGTATCTAAACGTTGAATTTCACCGTCGGCGAAATACGCGATTTTATCTGCTAAACCTAATACATCTTGTCCATCGTGTGTTACAAAGACAAAAATCGTTTTACGTGTTTTTTTAAGTGCTTGTAAATAATGTACCACTTTACGTTTGATATGTGCATCCATGTGGGCAAAAGGCTCATCTAGCAAAATCACCTTTGGTTCCATAATAAGCGCTCTACCTAATGCAAGTCTTTGTTTCTCACCACCAGAAATATAAACGGCTTGACTATTCTTGATACTTGTTAGTCCTAACAACTCTAAAAGTTCATCTGCAAATTGATCGCGAATTTCTTTCGTTAAATGGTTTGCTTTAACAATCAAATTTTCACGAACTGTATGGTATAAATCTAATCCAAACTCTTGGTTAACTAATTGTACCTCTGGATGTCCGGGTAACAAGCGATCTTTAGGACCTAAGATACGTTCTCCATCTAATTTCACGATCCCTTGAGAAGCATCTAATAATCCTGCTATGATATGTAATAATGTGGATTTACCTGCACCACTAGGACCTACCAACCCTAACATCTCTCCTTTTTTAACACTAAGTTGGATATTGGATAAAATAGAACGTTGTCCACGTTCAAAATAAATACCTTGAATGGAAAACATTAATCGCGCGCTAGGTCCGTTGGAAACTCTTTAGAAGCGATATACACACCAGGAATTGGATCTGCCAAAGGTTCGTAATCTTTAATATACACCTTAAAATGAGCAACTTCTCCTTCTTTTTCAAACGTATATGCATCCACGATACTTTCTGAAATTGCAAAAGCACCTACCACCCCATTTTTCATTTTTAATCGCGCAACTAACATATTAGGTATTTCATATGAAAAAGAACCTTCATTTGTTTCTCCTTGTAATAGGTACACGCTTTTTTCTTCCACAAATACATCTTCTAAGTCTTCCGAAACAGAAAATTCATCTTCCCACTCGTACAATGGATTGTTATCTGATTCTTTCCCTCCATGGTTTGCTTCTGCATATTCTGGGGAAAAATCGTCATTTAATAAGAAAAAGTGTGCGTTTATTTTCATCTAAAATATTTTGAAATAATAGCGTAACAATGAATACGATGGACTTATATTTTCCAACTTTTCTGGAAATCCATCCAAAATTGCATGTAATTCTTCTGCATATTTGTCGACCAATCGAATAAATTGGTAACTGTTACAGGAGTTACTGAACGCATGTATAACGTCGTAATCACTTGTTGAACAGACATTTTATTTTCTAAAGCCAACGTCTTGATTTGTTCATGTACCTCCTCAAAAGATGTTTTTTGTAACGCCTTAGAGTCAATAAATTTCTCTGTAATATTTGGTTCTGCTTTAGAAGTAGAAATAATACCATCTGCATCTACTACCACTAAAGAAAGAGGATCTTTTTCAAAAAAATCTTCATTTTCGGATAAGGAAGATGTTTGTAATACAGACTCCGTTTGTAAAAAACGTGTCAAATCATTCAATGTCGTATTTTTCTTCGCCATCTGTTAAAATAGGGTTAATATTTCTTTCGTTATTCCAAGATACTCTTTTTCTGCGAGAATTGTACTACTTTGGGTAAACATATTTCTCGAAGGTACGAAATTTTCTAGGATTTGTGCATCTAATTGGTCTAACATGGATGAAATGGTCTTTGAACGCGTGGATCCATGGATTCTATTTGGAAGAATCGCAATTTTTAATTTTTTATTTAGATCCATCGCAGGCTTAAGATCTTCTACTGTTTGATAGGTGACTAACAAGTCATTTTGCGACAAACTAGTAGGTATTAATACTAAATCACTTGCAACACAAATCTTTTTAATACTTACATCCGTCGTTTTACCAGCAGTATCTAGGATGATATAATCAATTTTTTGATTTTTATAACTATCCAATTCCTCTGCTATCAAATGGTCTTCCGATGGTGTAATGGTAAAAAGTTGTTCTTCTTTCGCACCTGTTTTAAACAATTCCATTTTACGTAAAGTAGTCAGTGTATAGTTTGTATCGGTTTCAATTAAACGAACCACATACCCCAAACTGTGAAGCATTGTAGCTAGATTGATTGCGTTTGTTGTTTTCCCAGTACCACCTTTTCGACTAATAAATGCTATAACTTTGGTCATGTTTTAAATTTTAAACTAAATTAAGTCTTATAATTGGGCTAGCATCACTATCTTTGATAACATTTAAACAAAATCGCTGTTAATTTCATACCCAAAGTAAATTTTGGTTGGTATGTTTAACGCTGAAAAAATATAAATTGCGGAATATTTCATTTTTTTTTGCTTTTGCTGAAGTTTAATTAAATTTTATTCGTAATATTGCACTCCGAATTTAACGGAAAATTGATAAAAGAAATTAAGAATCATGGATATCATTAAACAACTTGAGAACGAATTAGTAGAAGTTAAGAACTTCCCGAATTTCAAAAGTGGTGATACAGTTATAGTATCTTATAAGATTAAAGAAGGAAACAAGGAGCGTATCCAACAGTTCCAAGGTGTTGTATTACAACGTCGTGGTTCTGGTGTTACTGAAACGTTTACAGTTCGTAAAATGTCTGGTAACATTGGCGTTGAGCGTATCTTCCCTATTGCTTCACCATTTGTTGATCAAATCGTAGTTACTAAGAAAGGTGCTGTACGTAGAGCTCGTATTTTCTACTTCAGAGAATTGACAGGTAAGGCTGCAAGAATTAAAGAAAAAAGAAGTTTCGCTACTATCAAAAAGTAATCGAAATTCATTTATATTTGAAAGACCACTTTTTAAGTGGTCTTTTTTTTTTGCCTTGAATATGCCTGAGAAGAAAAAATTTATACAAAAAGTGCAAGATTCCAACCAATGGATGGTTGCGGGACTTCAATTGTTTTTAGATGCCCACGTATTTATTTGGCAAAATAAATTAAAGCGGTATTTACTTATATCTGGATTTTCCTTTTTGATTTTATTTTCTATTGGTATTCAAGGATTATTACATTGGATAGACTTAAATGAAACCTGGATTACCAAATGGTTGCTAGATAAAGGGGCACATTATATTAAACTTTCACAAACAGAATTAAAATATGGTGTGAATGGTATCTTTTGGTTGGTACGACATTCTATTAATGCTAATAAAGATTCTTTTTTTACGAGTATTTTTTTAGTACTCGGAACACCTTATTTTTCGTTGATAAGTAGGAAAGTACATCATTTATTAAACACCAAACCTAAACGTGAAAATTTTGGCTGGATGGCTGAAATTTGGCGAGGGATTAAATTATCCATCCGTAATTCCTTTAAACAATTTGGGTTAATACTTATTATCACAGGACTATCCTTTATACCTATTCTTTCCATACTAACACCATTACTTACATTTATTGTACTTGCCTATTATAACGGTATATTGATGATGGATTATTCTTTGGAACGGAATGGATTTACCATCGACGAAAGTAAAGTTATATATAAAGAAAACAAAGCATTGTTGTTTGCATTAGGTCTTGGATTTATGTTCATCCTATTAATTCCAGTAATTGGTTGGTTTTTAGCACCTACTTACGCACTAGTTAGTGGAGCACTTGTATATCAACACTTTATTCAGGATAAAGACACTACTTCTTTATAAAGTTCCTCGTAAATTGGCAATATATTTTCGATTTTAAACGCCTGCGCATGTTTCCACGCTTGATGTTTAAATCGTTGTAATACGTCTTCCTCCGCTACAATACGTTTGGCATTAAGTGCCATGTCTTTTGTATCTCCCACATCGGATAAATACCCAGAATATCCATGTTTATTCACTTCAGGAATACCACCAGTATTCGATGAAATGACTGGTACACCGAGTGCCATAGCCTCTAATGCTGCAAGTCCAAAACTTTCGGTTTCGGAAGGAAGAATAAATAAATCACTAATTTGTAAAACAGGAGTTGTATCTCGTACTTTCCCAACAAAAATAACGCGGTGACATATTTTCAATTCACGTGCTAATCTTTCGGCTGTACTTCGTTCTGGACCGTCTCCTGCAAATAATAATTTAGATGGAACTTCTTCATTTAGTTGCGCAAAAACTGCTACCACATCTTCTACCCTTTTTACCTTTCTAAAATTGGATATATGACAAATGATGCGTTCCTCGTCTAAAGCATATTTTCTTCGCATTTCCATGTCTTGTACTGGAAATTCGTTTGGCACATGAATAAAGTTCGGAATTACATGGATTTCTCGTTCGGTTGCAAAATGTTCGTAGGTGTCATTTTTCAGACTTTCCGAAACGGTTGTTACAGCATCCGACTTATTCAAGCAAAAAGTAATTACAGGTTCAAAAGACGGATCTTTTCCCACCAGGGTAATATCTGTTCCGTGCAAAGTGGTAATAAAAGGAATATGTATGCCTTGTGTTTTCAAAATCTCTTTTGCCATATATGCAGCAGAAGCGTGTGGAATTGCATAATGTACATGTAATAAATCCAACCCTTCATACTTCACAACATCTACAATTTTGGAAGTTAATACTGTTTCATATGGTTGAAAATCAAACAAAGGATAATCCGAAACGGATACTTCGTGGTAGTAAATATTTTGACGAAAACTACCTAATCTTACTGGTTGTGAATACGTAATAAAATGAATTTCATGTCCTTTTACAGCCAAAGCTTTCCCTAATTCCGTTGCAACTACCCCACTTCCTCCAAACGTTGGATATAAAACAATTCCGATTTTCATACGCTATTTATTTGTTCGTTTCATTACAGCTTCATAGATTACTTGCTGGATGTTTGTTCGTACATTCATATCTCTAATCTTCCAGTTTTCAGCACTTGGACACACACGATTGGAAAGGAATACGTAATTGATTTTGTACACTGGATCTGCCCAAGCAAAAGTTCCTGTAAATCCAGAATGGCCAAAACTTTCCGCAGAAACTAATTCACACGTTTGACCTTTTTTGCTCGGTGTCGGTTTATCGAAACCAGCTCCTCTTCGATTCCCCTTAAATTGAACGCGAGTAAATTCTTCCACTACTTTTTCGTCCAATAATTGCTGACTACCTGCCTTTCCTTTATTTAAAAACAGTTGCATAATCGTTGCTAAATCGTGTGCGTTTGCAAAAAGACCTGCATGTCCTCCAACACCACCTAACATGGCAGCACCTGGATCGTGTACATATCCATGGATTTGTTGTACTCTAAATGTTTTATCATTTTCCGTTGGAACAATTTTATCTAACGTATACCAAGTTAATGGTTTATATCCAATATGGTTCAATCCTAATTTAGTATAAATCTCCTCTTGTAAAAATACATCCATGGATTTATTGCTTTGTTTCTCGATAATTTTCTTCATAAAATAATACCCTAAATCCGAGTATTCATAATGGTTTCCTGGTGTTAAACTACTTGCTAATAAGCGTTGGTAGATCGTATCTGTATATGCGGAATTTAACCAAACATCTTTTGCCACTTCATTTTCGTACCCATTAGCTTTTGCCGTTTTATATAATTCAGGAGCAAGTTTTCCATTTTTCAACGTTTTTTGATAGAATGGAATCCAAGCAACCAAACCAGCTTGATGCGCCATCATATCACGAATGAGCAAGTTTGAAAATTTTCCCGTACCGACTAATTCTGGTAAGTAATCTTTTAATTGTTTGTCTAAAGAAAATAAATTCAGTGTTTGTAAGCGCATTAAAGCGAGCGTAGAACCTGCTATTTTTGTAACAGAAGCAATATCATACACAAAATCATTTCGAATCGAATCATTATTTCCAAACATGGTAGTTCCGAAATTCTTTTGGTAGATAATTTTACCATCTACTGCCACTAAAATTTGACAGCCAGGAAAAGCACCCGCTTTGATTGCGTTTAAAGCGATTTGGTCTACTTTATTAAAATCATTCGCTTGTATTCCTAGTGCTTCCGGAGAAGTTTTCGTAAGTAATACATTATCCGGTAATTCGACTTCCGGAAAGGCTTTTTTCTCGGATTTATACTTCAACAAATCATTATTTTGACAGGCAGAATTCATCCAACCATAAGAGATAATGCATAAACACAAAACTAATCCAGAAACAAGAATTTTTCTCATAAAATAAAATTTACAAATCAAAATTACCTAATTTAAAAGGTATAAAGCAGTATTTTTAAAAAATTCCTAACACCTTAACTAAAAAGTACCATTAAAAAAAACAGAAAACAATTCATTCGTTGTCAGTTACCATTTTGAAACAAAACAAATATGTTATTTTTGTTTCACCTTTTAAGCAATAGCGAATGAAATTCCATTTTATATTTTTCCTACTTATTATTACAACGTTCGGATGTAGTAAACTTAACGACAATGAAAAACCGGTAATAACGATTATTTCACCCAGTACAAATGACACCATACCTTCTAGTACCTCAGAAGTTAATTTACAATTTACAGCGACGGATGATAGTGCATTATCTTCGGTGATTTTAGAAATTAATGATCTTCATGGAAATAATTATTTTGCGGATTCAAAAGCATTATATGGAAAAAATTATAGTTACAAAAATTCATTTATAGTGTTAAAAAATAACAAATTAAGAGCATTGGTGATGAAAGTTATACTGTTAGATGAAGCCAAAAATGAAAGTGTATCCTCGACTTCCTTTTATTTGGCACCCTAATTCCAAGTGAGCACTTAATTAATTTTGTATTTTTAAACTACCTTTTGGGCAATCGTTCGTCTATTCAACAAAAAATCAATTTATGTTACAAAAAATTTGTCTTTTGTCTTTTCTGTTTTTTTCCTTTTGGATGCAAGCACAGGAAAGATGTGGGTTTGATCAATTACACAAAAATCAATTATTGCAAAACCCGGATTATGTAAAATCCATGGATGCATTTGAACAAAATCTCATTGCTAATTACCATAGTTTTAAATTAAAAGCCAATGGATCGTATAAAATTCCAATAGTGATTCATGTAATGGAATCCAAAAATTCGATGACTGAAATTACGGATGAACAAATTTACGCTGCGATTCAAAATTTAAATGAGACTTATCGCAAAGTTGCAGGTACCCATGGCGATGGTAACGGAGTAGATCTTACAATTGAATTTGCATTGGCTGTTCGTGACCCACAAGGAAATTGCACCACTGGAATTACTCGTAGGGATATGACTTCCAATGCTAAATATATGGCCGCTGGAACCACGGCTAATACCGATGGAATTAAGGACGCAAGTCTTAAAACGTTGGATGTATGGGATCAAACTAAATATTATAACATTTGGTTGGTTTCAGAAATTGATGGAAACAATGGTGGATATGGAACACAGGGATATGCCTATTTTTCAGCCAACCACGGAACTTCTTTGGATGGTGCAGTTATTTTAGTAAATGCTTTCAAAAATAAAAATGACCATACACTTCCGCATGAATTAGGACATGCTTTAAATCTGTATCACACATTCGAAGGAGATCAAGATGCGCAAAAAATTTCTATCTGTCCAAGCAATTCGAACTGTGCTACTAATGGAGATAAAATTTGCGATACTCCCCCACATAAACGAAGTAATAGTGATTGTGTTGTAGGAACGAATAGTTGTGATGGCGGTTCCTCTACAGAGAATTTTATTCATAATTATATGGATTATTCATCCAATGAATGTGCGAATATGTTTACAGAAGGACAAAAAACGAGAATGCTTGCAGCACTTTTAGACACTCGAAAATCCTTTTTAGAAGAAAATGGTAATTTATCCTTAGTACCCATTTCAACGCCTAGTTTAGATTTCTTGTCCACCAATACATTTGTATGTACAGGGAGTTCTGTTAGTTTAAAATCACGCACAAGTTGTATTCCAAATACGCAAATTGCTTCTACTATTTGGACCAACATTAGTTTTAACTGGACTTTAACAAGTGGAAAAACTGTACTTACCTCTACGTCCGAAAATCCAACATTTCAATTAACAACACAAGGAAGTTATGATGTTACATTAGAAGTTACCTCTAGTTTTGGGAAACAAACATTAACCAAACCAGCATTTATTGTGGTAGGAGCAGCGCCAAAAGCAGCATGTACACCAAAATCCTTTAATGAAGGTAATTATTGGAATTGCATTACCAACGTGCGCTTTAACAACATAAATAATAGCACTTCTTTGTATGATAATTTCGCTTATACGGATTATAGTTGTACAAATGGAACTTTATTGGAAGTTGGTAAATCTTACGATATGACCGTAACCATTCGCGCAGCAAATACTGCAGAAGTTTTTGAGGCTTATATCGATTATAACAACAATGGCGTATTCGATACAGGCGAGAAAGTACATTCTGGATCAACGCCAATTGATACTACCAATTTTGCAATTGTCCCTTTAAAAGCAACGGTTACAATCCCACAAAATGCCGTTGTAAATACACCGTTACGCATGCGTGTGTACGGAGAAGCTTCTACTCTAATTAGTACCGAAAGAAATTGTACTTCCACGTTTTATATTGGCGATGTAGAAGACTATTCCGTTTACATTAAATCATCCTGTGTAGCACCAAGCATCACAAATCAACCAACTACGCCAGTAGCAACTTGTTCTGGTTCAGGAACACAAACATTATCCGTTACAGCAAGCGGCGATAATCTTACCTATCAATGGCGTAAAGGCGGCGTGAATATTTCTAACAATACCATATATAGTGGAGCAACTACCGCTACTTTAACACTTACTAACCCAACGACAGCAGAAGCAGGAAGTTATGATGTAGTTGTTTCAGGTGCATGTTCACCAACTGTAACTTGTAACGCAGTTTCAGTAACCGTAAATCCAAGTGTTACTCCATCTGTTAGTATTGCCTCTTCCGACGTTGACAATTCATTTTGTGCAGGAACATCCGTGACATATACAGCAAATGTATTGAACGGCGGAACTAAACCTTCTTATCAATGGAAAAATAAGGGAGTTGCGATTCAAAACCAAACTGCAGCTACCTATATTTCCAACTCTTTAGCGAACAACGATCAAATAAGTGTAGATATTACTTCCAATGCTACATGCAAAACGACTTCCAATGCTAGTTCGAATACATTGACAGTGAGTGTTGTTTCATTTTCACCAAGTGTAAGTATTACTTCTTCGGATGCGGATAATACCATTTGTGCATTAACCCCTTTAACATTTACTGCAACCCCTGTAAATGCTGGGAATGTAAATTATCAATGGAAATTGAACGGAAATAACATTTCGAATGCAACTTCTGCAACCTATACTACTTCGGCATTGACAGATAATGATATTATTTCAGTTACGTTAACTTCCTTAGAAACATGTGCTAGTCCAAGTGTCGCGAATTCTAATCAAATCACAACGATGGTGAATAGTTTACCAAGCGCAAGTATTTCTAGTGGATATTCAGTATGTAAAGATGCAAGTATAACACCATTAACAGTTACAGGTACAGCTGGATTGTCTCCTTATAGTTTTACGTATAGTTTAAACAATGGTCAGTCGCAAGCTTTAAATTCGCCAGCTACTATTACTCCAAGTTCTACTACTGTTGGAACATTTGCGTACAAAGTTTTAACTGTTACCGATGCCAATAATTGTCAAGCTGTCTTAAACAATGTAACTTCCACCATTACTGTGTCCGCATTAACAGTTCCTGTAATCACTTGTGGAACAACTACGAATCATACCATTACGTATAATTGGTCTGCAGTAGCTGGTGCTTCGAGTTATGCCATTTCTTATGTAGAAGGTACAAATACACCAGTTAATGGTGGAAATACCAGTAATTTAAATTATACCGTAAACAATATAAATCCAACAACTGCAATCGCATTAACCGTTCTTCCAGTAGGTTCAGAATGTTATGCAGCAGCAACCAAAAGTTGTACTACCGATAATTCTGCAAATCTCGAAACACAGGCTATCTCAAACATCCGTATTTTTCCAAATCCAAGTAATGGTAAAATTACGATCCAAGGAATTCCTGTAGGCTATACATCGCTTGAATTAGTGGATCATACTGGTAGAATCCTTGCAAAAAAAGCACTTAAAAACGTAGAAATAACGGAAGAATATTCGGACATTGCGCCAGGTATATATCACTTAAAATTTACTGGTGAAGGTCAGACAAGTTTTACAAAATCCATTGAAATTCAATAATTATTAAACTATATTTTAAAATCATCCTTTCATGAATAATCCTTTTTTAACCAAAAACACAGCTCCACACGAAACATTTCCTTTTGAGCAATTAAAAAACGAACATTATTTACCAGCATTGGAAGCTGGAATTCAACAAGGTAAAGAAGATATCGAAGCGATTACTTCCAATCCTGCAGTAGCAAACTTTGAGAATACCATTGCCGCGTTAGATAATTCTGGAGAAATCTTGGAATTATTAAGCAATATCTTCTTCAACTTGCACGAGGCAGAAACAAGCGAAGAATTACAAGATTTAGCGACTGAAATTTCTCCAAAATTGACGGAATTTGGCAACGACATTATGTTGAACGAAGCCTTATTCCAACGCGTTGAAGCAGTGTATTTGAACAAAGCAAACGAAAATCTAACGGTTGAGCAAACGACTTTATTAGATAAAACGTATAAAGGATTTGTGCGTAATGGTTCCAAATTGAACGATACGGACAAAGAAAAATTACGAGAGATAGACAAAGAATTAGCGACTACTACCCTATTGTTTGGTCAAAATGTGTTGGCCGAAAGTAATGAATACAAATTGGTGATTACCGATGCTTCGTTGTTGTCTGGTTTGCCAGAGGGTGTTATAGAAGCTGCAGCATTGACAGCGAAAGAAAAAGGACATGACAATGCGTGGGTGTTTACGTTGGATTACCCAAGTTACATACCATTTGTGACGTATTCCGATCAACGTAAATTGCGCGAAGAGATGTTCTTAGCCTTTGGATCGAAAGCATTCAAGGGAAATGAGCGCGACAATTCAGCAATCATTAAGAAAATTGCTTTGTTGCGTCACCAACGTGCAAATTTATTGGGGTATGCTTCGCATGCAGACTTCGTGTTGGAAGAGCGAATGGCGAAAAATCCAACAACGGTATTTGCATTTTTAGAAGACATCTTGGTCAATGCACTTCCATTTGCGAAAGAGGAATTGGCAGAATTAACCGCTTATAGTAAATCGATTGGAGGTCCAGACGAATTGAAACGTTGGGATGTTGCGTTTTACGCTGAGAAATTGAAAAAAGAGAAATTCTCCATTGATGATGAGTTGTTAAAACCATATTTCAAGTTAGAAAATGTCATTGACGGGGTCTTTATCACCGCGCAAAAATTATACGGTTTATCGTTTAAACAAAGCAACGACATTGAAGTGTACCACAAAGACGTAACTGCTTACGAAGTGACCAACGAAGCTGGCGAATACGTTTCGATGTTGTACATGGATTTCTTTCCACGTGCTGGGAAACGTCAAGGTGCTTGGATGACTGTCTTTAAAAACCAAAAAAGAATCAATGGCGTGGATGTACGTCCACACATTTCCATCGTATGTAATTTCACCAAACCAACAGCATCCAAACCATCTTTATTGACTTTCAACGAAGTGACTACCCTATTTCACGAATTTGGTCACGCGCTACACGGTATGTGTGCCAACGGAACGTATGGAAGTATCACTGGAACGAGTGTTTACTGGGATTTCGTTGAGTTACCATCGCAAGTCTTGGAAAACTGGTGTTACGAGAAAGAGTGTTTGGATTTATTTGCGAAACACTACGAAACAGGCGCAGCAATTCCAGAAGAATACATCCAAAAAATCACCGAAAGCGCGAACTTCCAAAGTGGATTGGCAACAATTCGTCAAATTGGATTGGGTCGTTTGGATATGGCTTGGCATAGTGCGGATCCATCCAACATTGGGGACGTAAAAGCATTTGAATTAAACGCAACAGCTGCAACCGATTTATACCACGCAGTAAAAGAAACAAGTACCAGTTGTTCGTTCTCCCACATTTTCCAAGGAGGATATTCTTCCGGGTACTATTCTTACAAATGGGCGGAAGTAATTGATGCTGATGCATTTGAAGCATTTAAAGAGAAAGGAATTTTCAATAAAGAGGTTGCAAAATCATTCCACGACAATGTCTTAGCAGCTGGAGGAAGCGAGCATCCATCTATTTTATACAGAAGATTTAGAGGTAGAGACGCGGATCCGAAAGCGTTATTGAGACGAGAAGGACTGATTAAGTGACCCTTCGAGAACCTCAGGGTAAACTTAGTGACGGAAGTGACGAAGTGACGGCCCTTCGAGAGCCTCAGGGTAAACTAAGAAACGAGTGACGGAAGTGACGAAGTGACGCGTAGAGATGAAACATTAATCATCCCGATAGGAACCGGTCCTTCGAGAACCTCAGGAACCGGTATGAAATAATTAAAAAATTAGAAAACCTGATTGATGTTAGGCAAAGCTTTCCAAATTTGAGGGATTTGCCTGATAAAAATTGAATTTATCAGGGTTATATATAAATTAGGCAAAACCCTGACTAAACTAATTGAAATCATTGAATGAACCACAAACCAAAAGACAAACTGATTACAATTTCTGATAAAATTTTGTACTTTAGCAACTTAATATTGTTTGAAAAATTAAAATGAAACTAAAAGAGAAAATATCGCTCGAAAAAGTATTTGAAAAAGAATACAAAATCAAACTTATTGAACCTGAAAACAATAAGGAAGCGATAATTACTCATTTTTTGCATAACAACAAAAATGGCGTTTCACAATTCTACAGAAAAGATGCTATAAAATATACCAAAGAGATTTTAGAGTATAAATATCCTGAAGAAGAGATAACAAATATTGTAGCAGAAGAAGCTTTACAATATGGAATATTTGACACTTTTGACATTCCTTTTCCACCCCTAGAAAACCCAAAATTTAAGTTTATAGATTTGTTTGCAGGAATTGGCGGTTTCCGTTTGGCAATGCAAAATTTGGGTGGAAAATGTGTTTTTACAAGCGAATGGGACAAAGAAGCTAAACGAACTTACAAAGCAAATTTTGGAGAACGACCTTTTGGTGACATCACAAAAGAAGAAACAAAAGTGTTTATTCCAGACGGTTTCGATTTGCTTTGTGCAGGTTTTCCGTGTCAAGCATTTTCAATTGCAGGAAAACGTGGAGGTTTTGAAGATACACGTGGGACATTGTTTTTTGACGTTGCAGAAATCATCAAACGTAAAAAACCAAAAGCATTTTTTTTAGAAAATGTAAAAGGTTTAAGAAATCATAACGGTGGAAAAACTTTAGCAACAATCTTAAATGTTTTGAGAAATGATTTGAGTTATTTTGTTCCAGAACCTCAAATAATTAATGCAAAAGATTTTGGTGTACCACAAAATAGAGAAAGAATTTACATTGTCGGCTTTAGAAATGATTTAGGAATTGAAAGTTTTGAATATCCAAAACCAATAAATAAAAAAGTTTCATTTTCAGACATAAAAGAGAAAGAAGTTCCTCCTACTAAATATTTTCTATCCACTCAATATGTTCAAACTTTAATCAATCACAAAGCACGACACGAAGGAAAAGGTAACGGTTTTGGATACGCAATAATTCCCGATGACGGAGTTAGCAATGCTATTGTTGTTGGTGGTATGGGTCGAGAAAGAAATTTGGTGTTAGACTATAGAATTACTGATTTCACACCAACAACTCACATAAAAGGAACTGTAAATCGTGATGGTATTCGTAAAATGACACCACGAGAATGGGCAAGATTACAAGGTTTTCCAGATGATTTTATAATTCCAGTATCTGATGCTTCTGCTTATAAACAGTTCGGCAACTCCGTTGCCGTTCCTGCAATACAAGCAACTGCAAATGAGATTTTAAAACTAATTGGAATTAAAAAATGATATCAGGAAACAAAGGTGAATGGAGCGAAATTTATGCGTTATTTAAACTTTTAGGTGATAAAGAATTACATCCAGGAAATAGTGAAATAAAGAAACTTGAAAATCTTGTTTATCCTATTTTAAGAATACTTAGGACCGAAGTTAATGGGAATTTTGAATATTCAATTGAGGACGAAATTGTTGTAATTTCAGGTAACGAAGAAGTTTTTCGTATTCCAATTTCAGAATTTCAAGAAAAAGCAAAATACTTGCTAATCGAAATTAAAAGTAATTCAGGAACGTTTTCCATTCCTGATATTGAAGAATTTATGAAAAGCATAAATTGTCTTTCATTGAAAGCAAGTTCTTCTGCAAAAACTGACATTACAATTGTTGTATACGACCAAAGAACAAGACTTCAACCATCTTTAGGTTTTAGTATAAAATCACAATTAGGTAATCCTTCTACTCTTTTAAATGCAGGAGAAACAACTAACTTCATTTTCAAAATAGTTGACACAAATATTAGCCAAAAAGAAGTTGAAGAAATCAATACTATTTCTTCAAAAAGCAAAATTAAGGACAGAATTTTAGAAATTAAAAATAAAGGTGGAAAATTTGAATTCGTAAAAACTCAACGAACAATTTTCAGTAACAACCTAATTTTAATCGACAGTTTATTACCTCAAATATTGTCTAATATTATTCTGAATTTTTACTCATCTCCACATTCTAACATCGAAGAATTAGTAAATTTAATAGAAGAAGAAAATCCGTTAAAGTTTGATACAACTGACAAACATCTATTTTATAGTTACAAAATAAAACGCTTTTTAACTGATATAGCATTGGGGATGATGCCTTCAAAGGTTTGGACAGGAGAATATGACGCAACTGGTGGTTATTTAATTGTGAAAGCTGACGGTGAAATTTTATGCTATCACATTTACAATAAAAACGAGTTTGAAAATTATTTATTATCAAACACAAAACTTGAAACAGCAAGTAGTTCACGACATGGATTTGGAGAAATTTACGAAGAAAATGGACAACAATATTTTAAACTAAACCTACAAATTCGCTTTAAATAGAAAGGTGGACAAAACAGAGCAATTGACTAACAGGTGTTTATCAATATGACTAAAGCGTACATTTCACTTACTGCCAGATCGACAAGGACCAAAACGTTATGCTTCAACGTAAATAATTATGAATAAAATTGATTTCCCTAACTATAATCAAGTATTAAAAGCGATAGATAAATTAAAGAATGTCGAATGGCCAAAGTTTGATAATCAAACCCCAACATCTGATATTATTAAGAAATTTGAAGAACTTTACTTCAAGGAACTACCTATTTTTCCCAACGTCAAAAAATTTAAAAAATCAAGTGAATTTCAGTTGTCAATTTTTAGAGTTCGTGAGTTTGATACTATTTTGAACAAAGATTTAATTTCTGAATATAGTTATCCACCTATCAATCTAACAAAAATTGGAAGATGTAATTTTCCGAAACGTCCTGTTTTCTATTGTTCCGAAAATCCAATGGTAGCACTTATGGAAACAGTAAAAGAAAATGATTTTACAGGAAAGATTTTCTGCCTTTCAAAATGGAACTTAATTCCAAGTGAAAATGAATTTGTATTAGAGCATTTCTTAAGAGGTGGACTACATCCAGAAAATCCATTCAATATTTTAATAGATAATGAGTTAAATCAGTTAAAAGAACAATATAAAAAAGATTGGGACGAAGATGTTGAAAAAGGATTCTTAAAACTACAAGAGTTTCTACATGAAACTTTTATAAAGGACAATAATTACGGACTTTCTGCGACACTTGCAAATCGCACATTGTTTACACCACATAATGTGTCTACGGATATTCTTCTTTATCCAAGTGTTCAAACAAAATATAAGGGCACCAATATGGCAATTAACCCAAATTTTGTTGATCAACAAATGCAACTACAAAGATTATATCTTGTTAAATTAAATAGACAAGATTTAGAAAGTGGAGAATTCAATATTTCTTTCACCCAATCATACGGGGTTGTAAATAAAAACAAAATAGAGTGGAAGCAAATTGACCCAGAAAATGAAGAATACAAAAAGTTTATTTTAGAAGATTTTGCTCACCAATTACATGCTGATTTGGAATTCAAGTTTGAAACAAAAAAATCGAACCATAACAACAAATAAGCAAAAGCGCGAAAATAATTATATTTGTTAGGCGTCTTTACCTATTTGGAAAACGTTAGCTTCAAGTTTACCAAACCGAAACGCAAAGACATTTGACTACAAATTAAAGAGACAATTGAAAAAATTCAATTTTTATAAAATAGGACTTTCATTAGGACTGATTCCAATAATCGGACTTGCACTAATCTTGTTTGTTTTTTGGTTCGGACTGACTTTTTTTGCTCACAACATAGACGTTGACGGAATTGGATTTTTATACATTATGGCCTCTGTCCCTATTGTGTTTGTTGGTTTCGTTTTGACAATTATCTCAATATTCAAAAATGACAACAAGTCAATATTCAGACCTATAATTGGAGTGGTTTTAATCATACTTAACGTTCCAACATTAATTTGGATTTTAAGAACACACGAAGAAATATCGGGAAGAGCTTATTTAAAAGTGATAAATAATTCCGATTTCAATATTGATTACATAACAATCAAAGAGCCTGAGAATAAAAAAGACTTTGGTTTTTTGGGACGAGGCAATAGCAAAGTTCTTTACTTCAATCCAGACTACTATTCGCCAGACGGTATGACATATCCAGGAATTGGAAATAATTATTTCTTATTGACAATTAACAAAAAAACAACAGAAAAGAATTTACCGATAATTCACCCCGGAGAAACGCACAAAATCATTATTGACAAAAACTTAAATTTGACGAACATACACTTGAATAAAATTGAGTTTAACAAATGACGATACACCGACAAGACAGAACACCAGTAGCTAACAGCACCTACCCAAAAGTGGCGTTTCATTGGTTAAATCAAGCTTTGTGCTTCTATCAAAGTTTCTGCTTGGTTAACAGTGAAGTGCTTCGAAATCGCCACCTTCGGGTAGTTGCAAAACGTTATAGGATAGCATCCCATACCCGAAAAAATAAATCCAAATAGATTTTGTTTTTAGTAACTTTTAAGTTACATTTGAATAATGAATGTAAGAGAAGTTATTGCATATAAAAATTATTTTGAAGACTTTCTAAAAGATCAACCCAAAAAAGTTCAAGATAAAATCTTTAAAATAATTGAAGCCATAGAAACGCTAGAAAGAGTTCCTTCCAACTATCTAAAACATATGGTAGGTACAAAAGGACTTTATGAAGCAAGAATAAAACTTGGCTCAAATATTTGGCGCGTATTTTGCTTTTTTGACAATGATAAATTGGTTATTCTACTCAATGGTTTTCAGAAAAAGATACAGAAAACACCAAAAAACGAACTTGAACTTGCATTAAATTTAATGGCTAATTATTACGCAGATAAAAACAATAAAAATGGAAACTAAAAGCTGGAAAGAAATTAAAGACACTGTATATGGTACTAAAGGTACCGCTAGACGTGACGAACTTGAAAGAGATTTTGAGGGTTTCAAAATTGGATTGTTATTAAAAAAAGCAAGAGAAGATAAACATTTAACTCAAACTCAACTCGGAGAACTTGTAGACAAAAAACGCGAGTACATATCTAGAATTGAAAACAATGGAAGTAATTTGACTTTAAAAACTTTGTTTGAAATTGTAGAAAAAGGATTGGGAGGTAAAATCAATATTCAAATTGAGATTTAATTCTTTTTTCTAAAAAAAATGCCACCCTATAACTGCGCCTTTGCACTAGGCTCTTATGCCCTAATTCGAATAAATATTTACTACTTTTTAAACTAAATATACCGAAGGAAAACACTTTCTTTGGAGTTCAAGTTCACCCTCCTCAATCCTCCCTCAAGGGAGGAAGTCATAAAGTTCATTTACCATAATATTTTCATTATGCAAAATAGTATTTTAAATAACTTTATATTACCACCTAAAACCTAATGCATCAACTAAAAATAAAAAATAAGCAGTCTATTCTCCCAATTATCCTCATAATTTTTGGTTTGATTCAGTTGGTATATGGATTTATTAATCTATTAATTGAACAATACAACAACTTTGATATTATACTATTTTTATATACAACACCTTTGATTTTTATTTTATTTTATTTTGAACTCAGAATTGCCAATCGTTTATTTTCAAAATTTATTTTTATCGAGCTCGCAGAACAATTTTTCATCTATAAAATTGGATTAAGAAGTCATAAAATAGCTCTTGATCGAATTAAAAGTTTTCATTTTAAAAACAATGATGATTTTACTGTTTGGGAGCAATTTGAAGCTAAAAAATTCAAAGATCAAGCAATTGAAATGAATCACACATTAACCTATTTATTTAATATCAACAATGGATGGCGATTATACTTTGACTTCGAAGAAAAAAAAGCAAAAAGAATACTTAATAGTTTATCCAAAGATGATGCATTACGTTTAAAGGAATTTTTAACTTCAAATCTTGGGAAAATATGAGATCATTAAACTCTATGATTCATCTCTTTTTCAGCCTTATTTTTCTACCATCCTGTGGATTAATTATCGATTTTGGCATTTCAACAAGTCCTTGGAGAGATATTCAAATCAACTTATCTAAGTCGCTAATTACTGAACATATTGAAATCCAAACCAAGATTGAAAAATATGTGCCATCTCGGGATTGGTTTTATGGTTCGATAACTATGAAAAATAATACAAGTGAGACTTTAAAATTCAATTTCAATCAACGACTTGTTTACGGATTCGATACGCTTATGTGTACATATAATTTTCGTCCGATTAGTTATGCTCATGAAGCATTTCAAGTTCTTCCAAACTCAAGTAAGTCGTGGAATGTAGTATGGTCGACAAAAAATATGTATACTAAAAATGTACGTTTGGAGTTGGTTTTGGATGGTTTAATGACAAGGTTGAATGTATTAAAATAAACGAAACATGAAATTGAAAATTATTGAATCTTCAAAATCAAGTAAAATAATAACTGTAATCGCATGGATATTTTTGATTTTAGGGGGTACATTATCATTTATACTTGATTCAAAAACCAATTACAGAAGTTATATAATTGGTACACCTTTACTATTGGGTATTATTACACTTTACAGCTATAAAATTGGATCTCCCACTGAACAAACAGGAATGATATCTTTTAACGATGATTTTATAACAATAACAAGAAATAATAATGTAAATAATATACTATACATAGATATTGAATTGATTGAACTTAAAATTGTAGGATACTATATGGAAGTTAAACGAAATTGGAATGTTTTATCTAAAGAAATATTTCCTTATGATGAAGGAATTGATAATGAATTAATAATCATACTAAAAGATAAAAATCAATTTAAATCAAACTTTCTGTTAAGTAATAAAAAACAAGAAGTACAATTAATTGAAGTACTTAAAAAATATGCACTCGAAAATCATATTAATTTTAAAATGAACTAAATCCTCTACTCAACTGGATTTGCAATATTCTCACAAATACAAACAACTACAAATCAATAACTTAACCCAAAAATCATTAAAACTTGCAAAAATTACACGTTTTAATGATTTAGATTAAAAGCACCTAAAAATCAATCTCTAGTGCATAAAAAAGACCTTTCATTTTACTAAAAAGTCTAAATTCTTTCACCTGGTTAAACTAACTTTCAGAAAGAGGCTTATCTAAGTATCACAAATCAAAATTAATTATATTTGTTTTAAGGGTTAACTTATAAAATGTAAAATAAATGAGTGTAGAAATTTCAAACAAAGACGAATATAAAAATTGGTATGAATCTATCTTCGTAAAAATTCAACATGCCCAAACAATTACTTCATTTAAAATAAATATACCGAAGGAAAACACTTTCTTTGGAGTTCAAGTTCACCCTCCTCAATCCTCCCTCAAGGGAGGAAGTCTTAAAGTTCTAATTTATAATTAGGGTGCATCAAGAGTTCTAATTTTTCTTTTCTAACATTTTAGTATTTTTGGAAATGACAAATCCTCTGGTAGTTACTTCTAGGGGAAACTATTCACTTAAATAAACCACCATGGCGAAAACAAACATTTACTTAAATTTTCAAGGAAATGCGGAAGAAGCATTTAACGTGTATAAATCAGTGTTTCAAACGGAATTTTCGGCTCCGATGATGCGTATGGGCGATATGCCACAGCAAGAAGGGATGCCTCAACTTTCTGAAAAAGAGCAAAAAATGATCATGCATGTTGCTCTACCAATTTTAGGAGGTACACAAATTATGGGAACTGACTTGTTGGAAAGTATGGGGCATACATTAACGGTTGGTAACAACACCACGATTAGTTTGGAACTCGATTCACGAGATGAAGCAGATAGAATCTACCAAGTACTTTCGGAAAGTGGTTCGGATTGTGCTGCACCACACGAACAATTTTGGGGATACTGGGGTGTTTGTCTCGACCGATTTGGAATACGTTGGATGTTTAATGTTCCTAACCAACAAGGGTAAACATTGTAACAGAAAATAATATAGAGCACATTATAATTACAACTAACTGAATTTCAAAAATTAAGACCTTAAAATCATTAAAACTTGCAAAAATTACATCTTTTAATGATTTAACAATAAACCATTTATTTCTAATGACAAAAACCCTTCCTAAATCGTCAAACTTACTTCACGTCAACAACTTCCAAGATTTGATATCTACCCCATTTCATGGAACTACCAATGCTATCAGTTGGTCGCGGGACTTGGAGGGCGATTTTGAGGAAATTGTCAACGCGATTGCCTTTGAAGGAACTATGCTAGAAATAGATGAAGAGGACCTATTAGCGCTGGATTTAAGTGAAGCAGGGAAAGTTGCAAGAGAAACGATACTTTCAGATTTTAGGTCACTTTCAGAACTAGGAGCCTCCCCTGTTTTGAATATTATAGCCAATTACGAAGCAGACGAACATCCTTTTTTTCCAACGGATTTGTATTCCTTTCATGTAGATCGTTCACCGATTGCAACGGATACTTTTTTATGTACGTATTTCGGGGATGCGAGCGAACTCATTTCAAATGAAGATGCGATTCAAAAGATTCAGGTTCCTGAAATTCGGGAACAACTTTTGAAATCATATTTAGGAAAAGAAGCAGATTTTGAAGCGTATTTGAGGGAGAATTTCTTTGATTTACATTACCAGGCTTTGGAAGATGCAACTATTATTCGTGCTGGAATTGGGAATTTATGGCGGTTGGCAGTGGACCATCCAGAAAGTATGGTGTTGCCGTGTGTGCATCGTGCGCCGAGGGAAGGAAGTGGGAAGAAAAGGTTGTTGATGATTTGTTAATTTTTTACCATTAAGAAGTATAAAATATTGTAAATAAAGAAATTAAACATAATAATAGAGAGTATTTAGGAGCATTGAGAGGTGTTAAGTATTTACCATTTAGAAGTTAAGAAATTGAGGGTAAAGGAAGGATGTATTAAGGGACATTGAGAGGTTTTTAACCTTTGAGAAACTAAGAAATTGAGGGTGAAGGAAGAATATATTAAGAGACATTGATAGGTTTTTAGTGGCATTGTGAGGTGTTGGGAATTTACCATTTAGAAGTTAAGAAATTGAGGGTAAAGGAAGGATGTATTAAGGTACATTGAGAGGTTTTTAACCTTTGAGAAACTAAGAAATTGAGGGTGAAGGAAGAATATATTAAGAGACATTGATAGGTTTTTAGTGGCATTGTGAGGTGTTGGGAATTTACCATTTAGAAGTTAATAAATTGAGGGTAAAGGAAGGATGTATTAAGGGACATTGAGAGGTTTTTAACCTTTGAGAAACTAAGAAATTGAAGGTGATGATGGATAGTTTTAAGGGCTTTGGAATTATTCTTTTTACATTTGTTTAATCTTACTGAATTAAGGTATTTCATGGAAGCATTTGGAGGTCCGAATTGGGCAATTTGTACGGAATGTCATGGTCGTGGTAAAGTAAGCCAACGACTGAAAAAAAAGGTACGTATTGCTTACCAACAAGCACTGGAAGCGTATGAAAAATCTGATCCAAAAGGAATACCACCTACGCGTCCTGTAAGTCATCCTATTGTTTGTAGTTCTTGTTCCGGTTCTGGACTTCAACCTACTAATAACAAAGTGATTGTAGACAACGAAAATTATCCACACCTTGCAATAATTGGTGCAGGAATTGGAGGTGTTGCTTTGGCTGTTGCTTGTTTACATCGTGGAATTCCATTTACGCTTTTTGAGCGGGATACCGATTTTGAAGCACGTGCACAAGGTTATGGACTTACCCTGCAACAAGCAAGTGTTGCCATGAAAGGATTTGGCATTCCAACTTTTGAACATGGTGTAATTTCTACCAGACATGTAGTGCACACACCAGATGGAACACAAATTGGAGAATGGGGTGTTCGTAAATGGCTACAAAATGAAGCGCCTAAACATGCTCGACGTACGAATATTCATATTGCACGACAATTACTACGCGCCTCCCTGTTAGAACAACTTGGAGGATCCGAAAAAATTCAATGGGGACACACACTAACTTCCATGCATTCTTGCTCTGGAAAAGGCGTGGAATTACATTTTCAAGTTCAAGGAGAAAGTAAACAAATACATGCAGATTTAGTGGTTGGAGCAGATGGTATACGTAGTGTGGTTCGTAAACACCTAATCGGAGAATCGGTTACTCCCCTACGCTATTTAGGTTGTCTGGTTATATTAGGTATTTGTTCGTTGGAGTTGCTACCAACAATTCAAAGCGAACTTTTAGATGGTGCGACCGTTTTCCAAACTGCAAATGGCCATGAACGCATTTATATTATGCCGTTTACATCCGATTCCATTATGTGGCAATTGAGTTTCCCGATGGAGGAAAATGCAGCAAAAACACTAAGTTTAGAAGGAAAACATGCACTCAAACAAGAAGCGATTCGCAGAACGCCCTGGCATAGTCCGATTCCAGAAATTCTCAACGCCACTCCAGAAGCAAATATTTCCGGGTATCCAGTGTATGATCGGGAATTACTCACCCCAGCACATTTTGAACAAGCAGGTTCCATAACTTTACTCGGCGATGCAGCACATCCGATGAGTCCGTTCAAAGGTCAAGGAGCCAACCAAGCGCTTTTAGATGCTTTAACCCTGGCGCGAACAATTTACAAAGGATGCAGACCTGGAACACATTGGCGTGAAACAGGTTTACGGGCAAGTGTTTTAACTGAATACGAGCACGAAATGTTGGAACGCTCGGCGGTAAAAGTACAGGATTCGCATGATGCTGCACAATTTTTACATTCGGACGTAGTTTTATACGCAGGAGATGAGCCGAGAGGAAGGGTTTTGAAGCGGGAATAAGCAATTAAAATTATATATCAAAAAAAAGAGAAGCGATTATTTATTACCTTTAAATAATACCTAAAATTTGGAATAGATTATGAATAAATATGCCATTGCAATTCACGGCGGTGCCGGTACCATCTTAAAAAACACCATGACTCCAGAGAAAGAAAAAGCCTATTTGGATGGTTTGAAAAATGCAATAGAAGCTGGTGAAACAATTCTAAAAAATGGAGGTTCTTCTTTAGATGCTGTTGAAAAAGCTGTTCGTTCTTTAGAGGATAATCCTTTATTTAATGCAGGTAAAGGTGCTGTTTTTTCGAACGCTGGAAAAAATGAGATGGATGCTAGTATCATGAATGGAGCGGATTTGTCTGCTGGTGCTGTAGCTGGAATTTCAAATATCAAAAATCCAATTTCTTTAGCAAAAGGGATTATGCAAAAATCGGAACACGTCTTTTTAGCAGGAAATGGTGCTATTGAATTTGCGCATTTAATTGGTTCTGAATTTGAAGAAGATGCTTATTTTTTCGAGCAAATGCGCTTTGACCAATTACAACAGGCAAAACAAAGTGATGGTGTTTTTCTAGACCATACGACTGATAAATTTGAACATGGGGAAAAGAAATTCGGTACGGTTGGAGCAGTAGCTCTTGATATTCATGGAAATTTAGCTGCTGGGACGAGCACTGGTGGAATGACAAATAAGAAATTTGGAAGAGTTGGGGATAGTCCAATCATAGGCGCTGGAACGTATGCTAATAATGAAACGTGTGCTATCAGTTGTACAGGTCATGGTGAATTTTTTATTCGATCGGTTGTTGCGCATGATATTTCGTGTTTGATCGAATACAAAGGACTTTCGTTACAAGAAGCGTGTGATTTTGTCGTAATGGATAAACTTGTGAAAATTGGTGGAGAAGGTGGATTAATTGCGATTGATAAAAATGGAAATATCGAAATGCCTTTTAATTCAGAAGGCATGTATCGCGCGAAGAAATCAGAAGATGGAGAACTTTTTATTAAGATTTATAAAGATTAATTATTGATTTTTGATGTTGAATTTATATCAAACATTCAACATCAAAAATCAAACATCCATTAAACTGCCATATCTGTTGGGTGATGTATGGTGAGTTTTTTTAGTTTTAAATCGTAGTGATCTCCAAGAGACATTACATGTACAATTAGCTTTTCAATGGATACCGGTTCTCCGATTTCAACATCCGAGATATTCGTGTCTTTCATATGCGTTCCATCCACCAACATAACTAAACCGGAACCAATAGCTTCCATGTTATTACCATTGACAATCAATAATCCTGTATCCTCCCCTAGTCCAATCCCTAAATTGATTGGGTTGCTAGCACACGCATAAAGTAAACGTCCAATTCTTCCACGTTGCACAAAATGCGTGTCAATAATTACGTTGTTTATAAATCCTAATCCGCCAGTAATTTTCACTTCCCCTTTTAATAAAGCTTCATGACTACTCCCCTGATAAATCATATTGTTAGAACTTGCCGCGGCGCCTGCTGATGTTCCTGAAATGATAAATTCTTCGTTTTGGTATTTTTCAAGTAACAAATGATGAAAGGCGGTTCCACCAAAAATAGAAGTCAAACGCAATTGATCCCCTCCTGTAAATACTACTACATCCGCAACTTTTAAGCGTTCTATATTCTCAGGAGCATTCGCCTCTTCTCTTGTTTTTATATTCAAAACCGAAACATTCATTACATCTAACTGAGCGAAGGCATTGATGTACTCTTGACCTACTTCTTCAGGTATAGTAGAAGCAGTAGTAATTATTTCAATTTTAGAAAGATTCTTATTTAATGATTCTGTTGTAATTCTTTTCAAAATTCCTTTTTCAAAAAACATTAAATTACGCTTTAAATCATCTTTGCTTTCAGAAAAACTTCCTCTATCCACAGAACCTCCAATTATAATTAATTTTCCTTTAGGATTGTTCATTTTAAAACCTGTTTACATTAAAAATTTGCATAAAAATAGGATTTATAGAACTTCTAAAATCCAAAACTAATTTTCGAATATAACTTTTTTATAAACAAATTAGTATATTAATAGGAAATATCTATATTAAACGATGAATTAAAAAATATAATTGTAATTTAAATTTGTTTATCAACGTCAAAAGACATTAGGAAATCTCACAGCCAATTGAATTGTATTAAAAGGCTTTTTTTCAACATTATAAAAAGAAATTATGAAAATTATTGAAATAAAAATACTTCGCGGACCAAATTACTGGTCAAATTACAGAAACAAATTAATTGCGATGAAATTGGATTTAGAGGAATTAGAAGAACGTCCGACAGATTCAATTGATGGATTTTCTGAACGCATTGAAAAATTATTGCCTTCCATGTATCAACACCGTTGTTCAAGAGGGAATGAAGGCGGATTCTTTGAGCGCGTGAAAGAAGGAACTTGGATGGGCCATGTTATAGAGCACATCGCATTAGAAATTCAAACCCTTGCAGGAATGGAATGTGGTTTTGGAAGAACGAGAGGAACTGGAAAAGAAGGCGTTTACAATGTTGTTTTTTCCTACAAAGAAGAAAATGTTGGTGTTTATGCAGCGAATGCAGCGGTAAAAATTGCGGAAGCGTTGATTGAAGGTGTAGCATACGATTTGAATAACGATATTAAAACGATGCGTGAAATGCGCGAAAAATTTCGTTTTGGACCAAGTACTGGAAGTATTGTAGATGAAGCAGTTTCGAGAAACATTCCTTTTATTCGCTTAAACAATCAATCCTTGGTTCAATTGGGTTACGGAAAAAATCAGGTTCGTTTCAGAGCAACCATGACGGATAAAACGAGTTCAATCGCTGTAGATTTGGCGAGTAACAAAGAAGAAACTAAAAAAATGCTTACGGATGCGGCTATTCCTGTTGCAAATGGAATGTGTATCAGTGATATATCAGAAATCGAAACCGTTATTAAACGAGTTGGCTTTCCTTTGGTATTCAAACCATTAGATGGCAATCACGGAAAAGGGGCTTCTATCAACGTAAAAACAAAGGAAGAAGCATTCGTCGCTTTTGAACATGCTAAAAAGTATTCTAGAAAAATTATCGTTGAAAAATTCATTACAGGATTTGATTTTCGAATATTAGTCATCAATCACCGATTTATCGCGGCTGCATTACGAGAACCAGCGCACGTTATTGGCGACGGCGTTTCTACTATAGAACAATTAATTGAAATTGAAAATCAGGATGAACGTCGTGGTTATGGTCACGAAAATGTCTTGACTGAAATTAGTATCGATAGAGAGACACATGACGAGTTAGCTAAACTAAATTACACACTTGAAACCATTTTAGAAAAAGGGAAAGTATGTCATTTAAAAGGAACAGCAAATTTAAGTACTGGTGGAACTTCTACGGATGTTACGGATATAGTTCATCCAAATAATATTTTCATTTTCGAACGCATATCAAGAGTTATCGGACTTGATATTTGTGGAATTGATGTAATGGCTAGCAATTTAAATGAACCTTTAGAAGTAACTGGCGGTGTTGTTTTAGAAGTAAATGCTGCTCCCGGATTTAGAATGCACCTTGCTCCCGCAAACGGTTTACCCAGAAATGTGGCAGCTCCAGTGATTGATATGTTATATCCTGTTGGGAAATCATTTACTATTCCAATCATTGCTGTAACCGGGACAAATGGAAAAACAACAACCACTCGATTAATTTCGCACATCGTTAAAAACAATGGTTACCGCGTTGGCTTTACTACTTCGGATGGTATTTATGTTCAAAATTCCATGTTAACAAAAGGCGATACAACAGGACCGGTAAGTGCTGAATTTATTTTGAAAGATCCAACGGTTGATTTTGCTGTTTTAGAAACTGCGCGTGGAGGAATTTTACGCTCGGGTTTAGGCTTTAATAAATGTGATGTCGCAGTGATAACAAATATCCAAGAAGACCATATGGGACTTTCGGATATTAATACCCTAAGCGATATGGCACGTGTAAAAGGTGTTGTAGCGAGAGCGGTTAAAAGAGATGGATATGCAGTCTTAAATGCAGATAATAAATATTGCGTTTCTGTTGCTAAAACACTTGATTGCAATATAGCTTATTTTAGTATCGACGAAAAAAATCCTATTATTATAGAACATTGCAAAAAAGGTGGAATTGCCGCGATTTATGAAAATGGCTTTATAACGATTCAAAAAGGAGAATGGAAATTTAGAGTAGAAAAAGCCTCTCATATACCTTTAACGTTTGGAGGCAGAGTTACCTTTATGATCTACAATGTGTTAGCAGCGACGCTTGCAACGTATGTTTATGGATTCACCATTGAAGATATTAAATTGAATTTAGCAACGTTTATTCCGTCAGCAGCTCAAACTCCTGGTAGAATGAATATTTTCGAATTCAAAGAATTCAAAGTTTTAATTGATTTTGCGCATAATGCAGATGGTTTTAAAGGAATCAAGGAATTTTTATCTACGGTAGAATCTCCTTATAAAATCGGAATTATTACCGGAACCGGCGACCGAAGAGATGATGACATTCGTGATATGGGTAGAATTTCGGCTGAAATGTTCGATCATATTATCATTCGTCAAGATAAATTTTTGAGAGGAAGAAAAGCGGAAGATATTGTAAAATTATTGGTGGAAGGAATACACGATTCAAATCCAAATCAATCGTATGAATATATTCCTAAAGAAGTTGAAGCATTGAATCACGCTTTTTCGTTGGCTAAAAAAGGAACGTTTATTACTGCTTTGAGTGATGTGATTGATAATGCAATTGAAGTTGTTCAATCATATTTAGACATGGATTTAGGGGAATAAATTGATTTTGAATTTTTAAAAGTTGATTTTGAATTAAAAAAGGTTGAGTAAAAAGATCATTTTTCGTTTTACTCAACCTTTTATTCGTTGGTAGAATGTTACCTAGGAAAAATCCTACACTTATCCTATTAAACTATAGCGAAATCGAAAATCTGTTTGGTACACCATTGAATCACCTTATGTAACATTTTAGGAATACGTATGGAAGAGGTATTTATCGATTACAAAAATGATGCACCAACGTTGGCAGAAGTACTTGAAGAAAGTACTTCAAACACACTCGAAACTAGGAGAAACACCTTGCTTGTTTACGAGAAAATTATTGCATCTAAAGAAGAAGAGATTCAGTTTCTACGGGGGTTGGTTTCACGGGTGTGAGTGAATAAAAACGGGAGTTTACATTAACTCTTTCCAAAAAAAATACGCATGAATTTTTACGTTTTTTTCATTCATACTAAAATCAATTTGTATCTTTGGTAAGCAATGCGACTATTATTAAATCATATTGAGCAAGGTCAAGTTTACAGAAGGTCCGATTTGGAATATTATTCTACTTCCATTGATAGGGATCTTGTGACTTTGACACAAAATGGATATCTATTAAAGATTAATCCAGGTTTATATTATTCACCTAAAAAAACAAAGTTTGGCATAGTACCACCCGATGCGCAATTATTAATAGAATGCTTTCTAAAAGATGATGATTTTTTGATAATATCTCCCAATTTTTACAATGTATTAAACCTAGGTTTGACACAATTATACAATGTAACATGGGTATACAATCATAAACGAAAAGGTCAAATTGAACTACATGGAACAACCTTTAATTTTAAAATAAAATCCTCTTTTCCAAGAGAGATTAGTAAAGAATTTCTATTAGTTGATTTGTTAAATAATCTGCGTTTTCTTGCGGAAGATCAACTAGCAATTATTAATAAACTTAATGCAAAGTTATTCGAATTCGATAGAGTTAAATTAACAGATGCGATTCAACGTTATGGAACTGGGGCAACCAAACAACTACTTAAATCCTTTCTAAGAAAATCAAACAAAAATGATTGACTATATCCATACTGATAAAGATTTCAAAGATTTAATCGCAATTGTTTCCAATAAATTAAAAATCAACCCTTTATTAATTGAAAAGGATTATTGGATAATGCATATTTTATATTCGCTGCAACAACAAGGAATTGAATATGAATTAAAAGGAGGAACTTCATTGTCAAAAGGATTCGGAATAATAAATCGTTTTTCAGAAGACATAGATATTCATATCAAAACTAATTTTGGATTAAAAATAGAGGGTAACGCAGATAAATTATCTGTTCGAAATGCACGAAAGGAATTTTATGATTTATTAGTATCGAAATTAAAAGTTGATGGTATTATTTCCATTCAAAGAGATTTTGCATTTGATGATTTAGATAAATATCGAAGTGGAGGTATTCGATTAAATTACACTGGTTTTTCAAAACAAATTGAGGGAGTTAAAGAAGGGATCTTATTGGAAGTTGGTTTTGATCAGGTAACACCAAATATATCAACGAATATCTCCTCTTGGGTTTGGAAACATTTAGAAAAAAACAATTTAACTTCTAATTATATAGACAATAATGCAATTGGAGTATTATGTTATCATCCTGGTTATACTTTCATTGAAAAATTACAAACTATTGTACGTAAATTCCGAAATAGACAAATCGAAAATGAATCTAATGCTATAAATTTCATGCGGCATTATTATGATGTGTATTGTCTGTTACAAAATGAATCTATTTTAAAATTTATAGGTTCTGATGATTATCAATTTCACAAATCTAAGCGAATAAAAGGTATTGATGCAGAAATCCCATTATCAGAACATCCAGCATTCTCATTATCGGTCTCAAAAATCAGAGAATCATTTAGAAAGCAATATAACTCAACATCAAACCTATATTATAAAGGGCAACCTGATTTTGAAAATGTAATAAACTTAATTGACCAAAATAGAAAACGATTTTAAAAAGAATTTAAACTGTAAATAATCGAAATACATATATCCTATAGATAACTTTGATTTTTTCCAACTAATACTAATACATTGTTAATTTAATGCCTGTTTTAGAATTTACTTCTTCTTTTATCACAAAATATACCGCTAAACTGATGATGGAAGAGAAAAAGCACCAAACAGACAAAACATAATGTTCATAAAATAGCGCACTAAAAATATAGGAAACAAGAATGGTTAGACCTAACAACCACATTCCTCGTATGCTGGAAAACAATGGAGGAACGATGGTGGCTAGCGCATACAAAACTATGCTTCCGTTTCGGATGGAAACTGGGTAATGTTGTATGTATAAAATATGGTGACTTTCGATGCTTGCGGATACCTGAAAACGTATAAGACAATAAGTCAAATAGAGTCCGATGGTTAACCCTATTCCTACTAGCACTTTTAGCGTAACTATTCGTGTTTTATTTTTTTCCAAAACTAATATGGAGATGGGAACTAATATCGGCCAAATGATTTGTGCGAAAATTAAAAAGGAATAGGTTGCATACTTCTGGAGTAGATGGAGTTCTGGTTTGGGTAAGGTTAACCAAAGTACCCCTTCTGAAAATTGTTGTAACCCGAAAATAAATGGAATTGCTGCCAATAGGTACTGTTTTTTTATTTTACACATGTGTAAAGTAATTGTACCCAAAATGGTAAGTACCGCCGTTTCACCAAAACTTTATGCCCGAAGATCGTTTGGAACTGTATTTTGAAATATTGCCATCCACTGTTCCGATTCCTTCCATTTTCCATTTGTTTTAAGTAGCATCGCATATTGGAAGTAATCTTCTGGAAGAATATCAAAATTGGAATTACACAGCAAAGCATATATTTCTTCTGCTTTTTTATAGTTATTCAGTTTTGCATAACTGGTTCCTAAATTTCGTAAGCGTTACGATTCCTTCATTTACGATAACCCCGATGGCAACATCGTGTAATATTGGTTCCCATTTAATCGCATTTTGGACATCTACTTGTAATTCTGCATTGTTACTCATTGTAAAAAAATTAGGTAGGAGCATCTTTGTTTCTACACCTCAAAATTCCTGCTTTTTACGCGTAAAGATGTTACATAATTATCGGTAAAGATTTCATAATTTTTTAAACGAATTTCCCAGTAAAAATCCCTACGGACGTAATGCTGTGCTATGGTCAAAAATTACTTTTAGAATAGCAGTTAAGGGAATGGAAAGGAACATTCCGTGGATCCCCCAAATGGATGCGCTGATGATAACGACGATTAGGGAAATAAATGCATTTATCTGTACACTGGATGAAATTATTTTAGGTACAAATACGTTTTTATCGATTAATTGAATAATTGAAAATAGTATAAGCAAATAAAGGGTAGTACTCGGTGATTTAGTAACAAATCCATCCTCCCAGGAAGTTGAACGGAAAGCAAAACCCAAGGAACCAGCCAAGTAAAAGTCCCAATTTGTCCCAGCATTTAAAAGTTCATCGAAATAATACGACCCCTTCACTCCTACTGGAATAACTGTTTGGTGGTAATAGTAACTCTTGTAGGAATTTTGGCTATTTCCCCAATATTGAGAATTAGAATACCTGTAAAACGTGATAAATGGAGCAAGTGTGATATTTCGTGCCACTTGAAATTCATAGTTAGCATGAAGCACAGGAACTGTGTGACCGATATAATTATAATAACTATTACCAATTCCGATATTTAATACATGACCATATTGTCCCCCAGCAAATGATTTTGTTTGGGCGTTGGTAGTGCATGTAAGTAATAGATACAGGAGGATTAATATGCTGTGTTTTTTCATGGTTAAAATTGTGGTTGGTTTTGGCTTTCGACTCCGCTCAGTCTGACGAAGTTTCAGGTAACAGCTTTCGAAAGTGGCAGGTTTGTTATTTTTGAATCATGTGGCATTCGTGTCGATCGTCGTCTTTGGTGTAGTAGTACCAAAAGGATTTTTCTTCCAACTTTAGGATAAAAAGTGTACGCGATGCTTGACTATCGCTACCCGTTAATTTAATTTCCTTATCGTTGTTTTGGAATTTCCATGTACCTTTTCCATCAAACAAACTCCAAGAATAAGCATATGCCCCATTTTTGGTAAAGGTTTCATTATAGTTTGTTAAAAGTGAAGTATAATCGGCGCCATTAATTTTATAATTATCGACCACCCATTGATTGGATACCCGTTCTGTTCTGGTACGGAAACTTACCATTGGTCCATCTTCGTATTTTTGACAACTCTGTAAAGTAAATATTGACACTAGTGTAAAAAATATTACTCTTAATTTGTTATTATCTGTAAAGAACTCTTTTGTTTTCATCGTATAAATTGACATTAGTGTAAAAAATATTGGGCTAACTTTGATATTATTTGTAAAATAATCTATTGATTTCATTTTGTAATTTGACATTAGTGTAAATTAGTGTTTATGAAGTGTAAAATAATCTTTTGTTTTCATCGTGTAATTTGACATTAGTGTAAAATAGTGTTAATAATGTGTAAAATAATCTATTGTTTTCATTGAGTTTATTGACATTTATGTAAATAGTTTTAATGATGTGTAATATAATTCTTTGCTCTCATTGCATATAGTTTACATTTTTGTAAAACCATTGCTCAAACTTTGATACATGTGTAAAATAATTCTTTGCGCTCATTGCATATAATTTACATTTGTGTAAAACCATTGCTAAACTTTGATACATGTGTAAAATAATTCTTTGCTCTAATTGCATATAATTTACATTAATGTTAAAACATTGCTCAAACTTTGATATATGTGTAAAATAATTCTTTGCTCTTATTACATATAATTTACATTTGTGTAAAACCATTGCTCAAAATTTGATACATGTGTAAAATAATTCTTTGCGCTCATTGCATATAATTTACATTTATGTAAAACCATTGCTCAGACTTTGATACATGTGTAAAATAATTTTTTGCTCTTATTGCATATAGTTTGCATTAGTGTTAAAACATTGCTCAAAATTTGATACATAAATAAAAATTATCCGTCGTCTTCATTGTATATAATTTACAGCAAATGCTGCATATATAACTGAATCATTGAAAAAAACTGGAGTCAATGTTATGGCTGTTACCCAATATACCGAAACAGATACTGCTGCAGGAAAATTTCAACAAGGTATGTTTTATATGTTTAGCCAATTCGACAATGAACAACGAAGAGATAAAACAAAAGTTGGAATGAAAGACTTGGTTCGAAAAGGGTATTGGCTTTGGACACCACCGATAGGATATGAAAACAAAAAGGTTCATAGTAAAGCCGTCGATTGGGATATTCAAATTACAGAGGAAGGTAAACAACTTCAAAAAGCATTTAAATGGCGTTTAAACAATGAATTTTCAAATGCAGAGATTGTTCGAAAACTAAATCGTTTAGGGGTAAACATCAACGAAAGAAGACTTGGCGAAGTTTTTAAGAACCCATATTATTGTGGGATTTTGACAACCAAACTTTTACCTGGTGAAGTACATGAAGGCAAACATAAGCCGTTGATTTCTCAAAAAGAATTTTTGAGGTTAAATCAGATTGAACTTACCATGCATCCTAAAGAGCACAAAAATGAAAACGATCACTTACCTTTAAGACAATTTATTTTGTGTAATGAATGCAATAAACCGCTCTCAGGCTTCGAAGTGAAGGCAAAGCGTTTGTATTATTACAAATGTAGAACAAATGGCTGTATTGGTACTAAAAATGCAAATCAGCTTCATGAAGACTTTGAAAAGGTATTGAAACAATATGAATTAAAACCAGTATTGATTGAAGTGATTAAAGATGTGATGACGTATGTTTTTTCAGAAGTTTCTAAAGAAGATGAATCAGATTACAAAACGATTAAAACAAATCTAACGCAGTTAAAAAACAAGTTAGATAAAATTGAAGAACGATATGCAATTGGAGAAATTTCGAATGAAATTTACGCTAAATTTTCGAAGCAATACATAGAAGAAATTGATGCTTTAAATGAAATTTTAGGAAGCAATAGAAACACGAATTCAAACCTTGAATTCTGTATAAACAAAGCGTTAGATTTCTGTAAAAACATCAGTAAACACTGGCGGTCTATGAGTTTCTACGAAAATCAAAAGTTTCTCAAATTGCTGTTTCCAAGAGGATTGTGGTATTGCAAGAAAAATGACCGAGTTCAAACCTCAGAAGTGAATGTGATTTTTGATTTAATTTCCACATTATCAAGAAGTTTGAATGGGGTAAAAAAAAAGAACTGGTTAAAAATAACCAGTTCTCCGATTTAGTGACCCCGTAAGGATTCTAACCTTAAACCTCTACAGCCGTAATGTAGTGCTCTATACAGTTGAGCTACGGAGCCATTTTGTGAGTGCAAAGATACAACTATTTTATAAATCTACAAACTTTTTAGTGATTTTTTGTAAATTATTCTATTTCCGCAGAAATTCCTCGTTCTAACAATGCAGTACACATTGGTTCAAGCGATTCATAATCCCCTCTTTTAACACCACAACGACCTTTGTAATGGATGATCCAAGTACATTGCTCCGCTTGCATGTTTTCGTGGCCACACACCTTTATTAAACTCTCAATCACGTGATCAAAAGTGTTTACATCATCATTATAAACGATTAAATCTTTCTCGTCAATTAATTGCTCTAATAATTCGGTAACCGGTGAAGTTAATGTTTCTGTCATGAATGTTTTTTTGTTAAAGATACAGCCATATTTTCGATTCTACAAAAATATTTCTAAGCTTTAAATTGGCCCTTTATGAAATTCTAGTAGAAAATAAATGAAATGTAGTCAATTAAAAACACATAAAAGGTCACCCTCCTTAATCCTCCCTTAAGGGAGGAAAAAATAAAATACAAAAAAAGAGGCTGTCTCAAAACCAATTTGAGTAGCCTCTTTTTTATTTTCTATAGATTTCCTTAAAAATTCAATTTTCCATTTTCGGAAGATTCTCACGGAGTAAAAAAGTCTTTTAACGTCTAAAACAGCGCTTTTATGCTGCTTTTTTCCT